>JAQXDI010000066.1 GCA_029251465.1 Ascidiaceihabitans sp. | reverse complement strand
CGATCAGTCGCCAAAACTTTGTAACCGTCTGGCCATTTTTCACTGGAAGCACAGGGCGCAATCAGGCGGGCGTGGCGCGTCACCATGTTGATCAAAACGCCCGACACGCAGGCGATTGTCGCGGGCGCATCGGTGATTTCAGATCGCGCCGTGGCCCGAGGATCACTGCGCGCCCGACCGGTTAATGCCTTGGCCTGGGCCGCCCCGCGGTTTTGCGGGATGATGTCGACGAACAGCAATTCGTGCGGCGAAAATGCGCTGTGCAAGGTGTGCAGCTGGCGCAGTGACAGGATCGAAAAGCGTTTAAAATCAGCACACTGCGCGAACGAGCTTTGTAAACGTGCGCGCATCCGGTCGATTTGGCCCGGGACAAGTGCGGTTGTTGTGGCGGGATACCGGCCCAGAATTGCGTGGAATTCTTGGGCGAAAATTTCGTAGTCGGGGCTGTCTAACGGGTCCGTTGCCCAGAACAAAATGCCCTGTCCTGCGGCGGGGCCGGCAAAGGCGTGGATCGCCTGCAACACCTCGCGCCACAGGGCGACATTGCGGTCATTTGCATGAAACGATTGTTCCAATCCTGCCGCGGACAACCCACAGAACCAGTACCCGACAGAGCACCCTTGGGTCAGTTCAAACGCGACGGGCAGGTGCAAGATCGCCGTGTTGTAGGCGGCTGTCAGTTCAGTCTGGCAGCGCGCGATTTGCCCTGTGCGCCAGTCTGCAAAAGGCCGGATTTTCCGGTGCGCAAAGATCGCGCATTTGCACCCGTTTTTGGACGCGAAATTGCAGGTAGTGGGCAAACAGCTGGGTGATGTGCGAGGCGTCGCCTGGCTGGTCTGTAGCACTCGGCGACAGATACGGGCGCAGTTCGGTGGGCGACATCGGCAGGTCAAATTCGGGCAGGTCCAGATCAAAGCCGGCGGCGTCCAGACGCGCGCGCAGTTTGGCATCAGCCAACCACGTGTCGGTAAAACGTTTGATCCGTGCGATGGCATCAAGATCAGCCTCGGTTGCACCAAAACGCGTCTGAAATTCTTGTTCCAAACGGGGGCGTATGGGGTGCGGCGCTGAAACCGGCGCACCTGTCAGAGCAGCGTGCGTGTTCATGGCGCCCCCTCCGAATTTGTGCTGCGCACGTAGACCGTGTCACCGGCGACAACCCACGGTGTGGCGCGGCGTTGCAGTACGGCGCGGTAGCCTGCGTCCGTCAGAAAGCGGTCGACTTGCGGTTCGCTGGCTGACTGTAAATAACGCGGCTGGTAATTCACTTCGGTCACGATCATGCGCAGGTTGGCAAGCACGGCAGGCGCCCCCTGAAAGGCCAGCAGTTCGCCGCCCTGAACATCGGCAACCATCACATCAAAGTCTTTTAGGTCAAAGCCTTGGGCTGCGATTAACCCGTCGACTCGGCGGGTGTCCACGGCCACTTTGCCTTGGGTTTCAATGAATTGCGGCATCGGTTCGCACAGAGAACTTTCGCCCGGATCACACGCCAAATGCAGGGTCGATGTGCCATCCGCGTCGCTGGCAGCAGCACACACCGCGGCGATGCGGACGTGGCGCGGGCTGTCAGAAAGTCGATCCAGTTGATCCAACCAAGACTGCCAAAACCCCACATGCGCGCTGAGTTTTTCAAACTGCACAGGGTTCGGTTCGACGAACAAAATATTGCGAAATCCAAGGGCGATGTAGGTTTCCAGCTCTTCTCCGATGGAGCCGCCCAAATGCAGCACACCGGTGCGCGCAACGCCGTGGTGATCAAACAGCGCTTCATGCCCGCTCAAGCGATCCGGCACTTTCAACTGCGCGTGGGTCAGCCAATCATCCGTCTGGTGGGCTGCGTTTATGGTGTCCACGCGCCCCATCAGACGGTGGCCTGCGTGGGCCGTTTTATGGACGCGAATTTGACCACGCCCAGACCGTCTGCGACAGAGCGATCGAACACGGTGTAGTAGCCATTCAGCAGGGGCAGCCCCAAAATGAACGGCGCGGAAAAGCTAAAGATGGTGAACGAGGCGGAGCCGTCCTCGTGCGCGTTCAACTGCCAATAATTCTGCGGTGGAATGGTCAGGCGAATGGGCGCGTCTGTGCCGTGAAGTTCGACGGTGACATCGGGCCAGCCGTCTAAATCAGCCGCCGTGCGCACAAGGTTTGTGTCACTGATCGCAGCCCTGAATTTTGGCGAAATCTCTGCAAAGGCCGCCAGCATTTGCGTGTAGAGCGCGGCGGGCACGGCGATGCCGGTGTCGATGATGGAATTTGACGGGGTGCCTGCAAAGCTGTCGGGCACTTCGATCCGCTGATCACCAACATACACGGCGATCATGTGGGTGTTGTAATAGGCGTCGTGCACGATTTGGGCTGCCTGAAAGTCACCCTCATACAGGTCGGTTTCTTCGGCTCCGGCCCCAAAAATGACCTCGCCATGGTTCAGCGGATCGGTGTCTGGCGTGTCCGTGCCGTAGTGGATGCGCGAGCGGTGCGTGTAAAATGCGAACTTGTTGGCAACGACGCCTGTGGTTTCCAAATGCGTGAAATAGGACGGCAGATTGACCGTTTCCTTTTTCGTCGGAATGCCGATGGCTTTGTACGCCCACGCGGCGGATTTGATGCCAATGTCGGTGAAGGTGTTCAGCGGCGCATAGGCCAATCCCATGATCCCGTCAGCCGTGCCAAAGAGTTGCCCGGCGGCGGGTGGAATCAGAGTGACATTTACCGTCGCAAGGTCGGCTTCGGGGTTGTTGTCGCCCTCGGTCATGGTCAGGCTGGTGTTGACCACAGGGCCTGTAAAACCTGCCGGATTCGATCCGTAGCTGAGGTGTTCCAGATAGGTGGTTTGTTCCAGATCTTTGGATACAACGTCGTGCACATTGATCGCCAGCGAACTGCTGCCGGTGTCCAAAAGCAAATGCACCGGCTGGTCATGCGCACCGATTTCAAAAACCGCAGTATAGTCGCCTTTAGCTTGTAAATTGCTAATTGGCAGACGGAAGACATCTGTGGGTGTGGCAGGTTTTGGTGGCATAACTTCCCCTCAAAATCACGACCCATTTACCAGCCCAAGATGTGCGGGTGGCTTTGGCGCAGTTCGAGGTAGAAGAAGTTTAATTGCTAAAATACAATAACTTAGTTCTAAAGTTCGAACTCAATGTGTCGTGTCCAAATAAAAATTTCGTATCAAGTCGACTGGTAATAAAAATATAGTTCTGAATGACAGCTAGCTGGCAGATTCTCGATTGTCGAGAATTTTCTATCAATGAGTGTGTTTTCAGTGAAGCACGTCAAGACGCCCCAAGCGTGTAAAATTCACACAACGCTTGTGTCGTCAGGCTCCGCAAACGTGGTCAATTGGGGTTGTCGCCGTGGGAAATCAACGGGTCAGAGCAAGACTTCGATCAGGGTGGGGCCGCTGCGTGTCAGCCCATCATCAAGGGCGGTTTCAAGGGCTGCGCAATTGCTGACGCTGCAGGCCTCGACCCCCATCGAGCGTGCCATTTGCACCCAATCCAGCGCGGGGCGATCAAGGCTTAGCATGTCGATGGCGCGGGGGCCGGGGTTTTGGACGCCGACGTTTGTCAGTTCTCCTCGCAGAATTTTGTAGCTGCGGTTGGCGAAAATCAACACGGTGATGTCGAGGTTTTCGCGCGCCATGCTCCAAAGCGATTGCACGGTGTACATCGCCGATCCGTCGCCCGTCAGGCACATGACTTTGCGCTCGGGGCAGGCGATGGCCGCACCAATGGCCGCTGGCATTCCGTAGCCGATTGAGCCGCCGCAATTGTTCAGCCAAGTGTGCCGTGGTGCGCCTTTGGTGGCGGGTGAAAACGCGCGCCCCGTGGTCACGGATTCGTCCACAACAATCGCATTTTCGGGGATTGCGCGGGCGATCACAGCGGCAAGCGTGTCGAGATTGATGGGCCCAGTGGGCCGCGCGGGCTGATCGGCGGTGACCACATGCGCGGGCGGCGTTTTGGTGGCATTGGTCGCGCTGCACAAGGCATTTAGCGCGGCACTCAGGTCAGCGCCTGCGTCTGCGAGGGTCAAAATTTCTGCGTCATCGCGGGTCAGAATCGCGGGTTTTCCCGGGTAGGCAAAGAACCCGATGGGCGCGCGCGCACCGATCAAAACGATGCGTTTGAAAGGTTTTAGAACCTCAAGCGCGATATCGATAGGATAGGGGACACGGCCCACAAAAACGCGACCTGCGCCGCGTTCAAGACGCGCATTCGACCACTCCGATAGCAGCTTGCAACCGGTTTTTGCAGCGATACGCCCAGCGATTTCCAGATTGCGTTCTGTCAATGCGGCACCACCTAGCAACAGCAGTGTTTCGGGGCCAGACAGCACGTTGGCTGCGTGGTCCAATTGGCCGTGATCGAACGGCTTTGGCGTTGGTAAATCTATTGCGTCGTGGGCAACGCCGCCGTCGTTCCACGCGGTGTCACTGGGCAGGATCAACGATGCGATCTGACCGGGCGCGACCATCGCCGCCTGCACGGCTTCGGCCGCATCTGCGCCCACGGTTTGCGCTGATTTTGACGTGTGGACCCAGTGTGACACCGGGCGCGCGATGCCTTCGATGTCCGAGGTCAGCGGCGCGTCCAATTCGATGTGGCTCGAGGCATGTTCACCGATGATGTTAACCACGCCAGAGCCGCCTTTTTTGGCGTTGTGCAAGTTCGATAACCCGTTCGCGAGGCCGGGGCCAAGGTGCAAAAGCGTTGAGGCTGGCGTGCCTTTCATCCGGTAATATCCGTCGGCAGCACCGGTCGCGACGCCTTCTTGCAGCACCAACACGGAGCGCATTCCGGGGATGTGATCGAGGGCGGCAACAAAGTGCATTTCCGAAGTGCCGGGGTTCGTGAAACAGACATCGACCCCGTTGGCGAGCAGCGTGTGCACGAGGCTTTCGGCCCCGTTCATTTTCGGGTTCAATTTGGGGTCTGTCATGTGGTTTCCTTTGCCCAGTAAGGCGCGCGCAAGTCCTTTTTCAGGATCTTGCCGATGGTGCTGCGGGGCAATGCGTTGCGCAGTTCAACCCCTGATAATCGCTGGCTTTTTCCCAATCGCGCATTGGCGTCTGCCAAAATGTTTGCGCCCGTTCGGATCGCTGTTTCACGCAGCACCACCAGCCCCAAAGGGGTTTCGCCCCATGCATCGGATGGCACCCCGATCACGGCTGCATCCGTGACGTCAAGATCGTCCAGCAGCACCAGTTCCAGATCGTTTGCGTAGATGTTCAGGCCGCCGGAAATGATCATGTCTTTCTTGCGATCTGACAGCACCAAAAACCCGTCCGCATCGAACGATCCCATGTCGCCGGAGCGGAAATAAACCTGCCCTGCACCGTCGCGCCAGATGTAGTCGGCAGTTAGGTCGTCGCGGCCAAAATAGCCGGACATCATTGTAGGCCCGCGTCCACAAATTTCGCCAACTTGGCCTGCTGGCACCTCGTGGCTTTGCGCGTCGATTAACCTAATTTCGTTGCCCGGTGCGACCTTGCCGACGCTGTGCAATTTGGTCGGGTTTTCGTCGGCGACCAACACGGTGACGCCGCCGCCTTCGGTCAGGCCGTAATATTCGATCAGCTTGCCTGGAAACCGCGCCAGAACGTCAATTTTGACGTCGGCGCGCAGGGGGGCCGAGGTCGAAAATTTGATCCGCATCGAGGACAAATCGAAACTGTCGAAATCCGCGACATCCATGATGCGTTTGTACTGCACAGGAACCAACATCGTGTGGGTGATCGCATCAGCCTCGGCTATCTGCAAATAGGCGCGTGCGTCGAATTTTGGCATCAAATGCACCGTCGATCCGCCAAACAAGGTGGGCACAAACGACACGATTGTGGTGTTGGAATAAAGCGGCGTCGAAATCAGCGTGCGCGCCTGATCGTCGTAGCCGTTGGGCGATACACGCTCCATCTGCGCGGCGCGCATCCAGTGATTGTGCAGGATGCCTTTGGGGGTGCCGGTGGTGCCCGAGGAATAGATCAGGTTAAAGGGATAGGACAGGTCGATATCGATCATCGGATCGGCGGTTGCGGCCTGCGCGAGGGTGGTGTCGTAGTCGGCAAAATCGGGGTGCATGAAATCCAGCGCGATGCGGTTGATCGGCATTTTGGTGACAAAGCCCGCGACCAGATCTAGGTATTGTTCGGCGACAAAAATTGTGGTGGCCGCGCAGTCAGTCAGCATTTTTTGCAGGGCATCCGGCGAGGCCATAGACGACAGGGGGGTGACGCAGCCGCCAGCACGCAAAATTCCCATGAACAGTTCCGCGTAAGGAATTGAATTGGCGGATAGAATGGCGATGTTGTCGCCTTTTTTCAGCCCCGCTTGCAGCAACGAATTTGCGACCCGATTGATGCGTTGATCGAACGCCCCCCACGTCATCCGATCATCACCGCAAACCAGCGCCAACCGCTCTGGATGGGCGCTCGCGTTGGCGCGAATACGGGCGACAATCGTTTCGGTGGGCGGCGTTTCGGGCGGTGGCGGTGTGATCTGGATCATAGGTTTCATGCAGGGCTAAGGGTGGCATTTGCGCGCCGTGCCACAAGGATCGGCAGTGCGCACAGGGCAGCCCCTATAGCAAAGGACAGTCCGTAGCTGAGGTCAACCAATGCGTTTTGCGGCATCGCGATTAGCAGGCCGCCAAAGAACAACATCACGCGCAATGGCAGGCCCGTTGATCCGGTGAGGGGGCCGATCAGGCTGATGTAGCCCTGAAGTGCCGAAGAAATCATTGCGACCCCGATCAGGGCGCACCCGAGTGCGACGGCAATTTCCCACGCGGGCGCTTGGCCGACGAGGGCCGGATTCAGCACAAAGAAAAACGGCGCGATGTAGATGACACCGCCGAGGCGCATGGCTTCAAACCCTGTCGCAATCGGGTTGGATCCGGCCATCGTCGAGGCGGCAAATGCACCCAAGGCGACGGGCGGCGTGATGTAGCTGACCATGCCCCAGTACAGAATGAACAGGTGCACAGCGAGCTGGTTCAAACTACCTGCCTCAAGCGCGGGCGCAAGCACCACAGCAAGGAAAATATAGCAGGCAGTGACCGTCATCCCCATGCCGAAAATGAACGCGGTCAGCGCGCCCATCAGCAGCAAGACCAGCGTGCTGTCACCAGCCATAAACACCAATTCGTTCACCAGCGTTCCCGCCAGCCCCGTGGCTGAAAACGACCCGACAATCAGACCAACACCCAGCAGGATTGCGGTTAATTCCGCCAGCCCCATGCCAACGCCGACAATCATGTTGCCCAGACGCTGTAGGTTCAAACGGAACCGCGCGCGGAACTGGTTCACGACCAGCAACAACGCGGTGGAATAAAACGGGGCCGAGGATTCTTGTCGCAGGCCGATCATCATGTACAGCAGCAGGGCAAAGACAAAAATGTAGGGCCAGCCTTCGCGCATGACTTCTTTGAGGCGGGGCAGGTCGGGTTTAGGCAAACCGCGCAGGTCACGCTTGGCAGAATAGGCATCAATGCCAGTGAACAGGCCCCAGTAAAACAGGACGCTGGGAATGGCGGCAGCAAGCGCGATTTCAACGTAGGGGCGCGACAGAAACGAGGCCATGATGAACGCGGTTGCGCCCATGATCGGGGGCATTAGAACGCCGCCGGTTGACGCGCAGGCTTCGGTTGCGGCGGCGGTTTTGGCGGAAAAACCGGTTTTGCGCATGGCAGGGATAGACACAGCACCGGTGGTCAAAACATTCGAGATGACAGAGCCGGACATCGAGCCCATGAACCCGCTGGCAAAGATTGAAACCTTGGCCGCACCGCCGCGGTAGCCGCCCACAAGCCCCAGCGCGAGGTCGTTGAAAAACTGCCCGCCGCCAGTGCGTTGCAGCACCGCGCCAAATAAAATGAAGCCGATGACGACGCCGCCAAACGCCTTCATCGGGATGCCGAAACTGCTTTCGGCGGAATAGATGTGGTAGGGGACGGTCTGCATGAAGGTGCTTTGAAAGCCCGAAAACGGGTCAGGCACGTGACCTGCAAACGTCGGGTAGAACGCGAAAAACGCGACGATGCAAAACAGGATCATGCCGCCTGCGCGCCGTGTTGCCTCAAGCACGAGGAAAAAGAACACGACAGAGACGTATTGCGCCACTTCGGGTGGGGCATATTCCCAGCCCTGCGAAAGGTTTTGCTGTGCGGTTTGCGACAGGTAGGCGGTGCAGCTGAGGGCGATAGCGAACAGCGCCCAGTCGAGCAGCGAGGGCACGCCACCTTTGCCGCCGCGCATTTGGAAGATCAGAAAACTCAGCGCCAGAAACAGGCCGCCAAGGATGTAAAGGTAACGCCCTTCGATCAGGACAACTCCAAAAAGCTGGATGTTAAACAACTGGTTGATGACCAGAACCAGCGACAGCAGCGTGCCGATCACCACTACCCAACGCGCAGGGCCAGCAAGCCGCTCGGACGGGGTGGCACCATCAATGGCAACCTGCTCGTGCCCTGTCGGGACGGCGGTATTGGGATCGGACATGAGGGTGCTCACACTGAATGGACAAGGACAAACCGCCCGAAGCTAGGCTGCGGGCGGCTGCATCATTGGCGCGCGATCAAAATACGATTTTGAATCCGCCAGCGTCCAAGGCATTGCGACGGGCCTCGGCCCAGGCGGCCTCCCAATCTGCGGGCGCTGCTGCTTTGGTAGATTCCCACGCAGCGGCAAGCGCTGCTTGGCGCGCAATCAGGTTGTCGTTGTGGGCTTGGGCCGAATCTGACCACACACCGGCCTCTTGGTAATAGCGCACGGCACCGGCGTGATAGGGCACAACCCATTCCATGTTTTGCTTGTCGATGGCCCAGCCGCCAATGCCCGGCGAATTGCCGTCATATTTGGGGAACAATTCAACCATCGCTTTGGTCATGTTGTAAACGAGGTCGTCTTCGGTGGCTTCCATCGCGGTCAAAACCGGATAGGCATAGCCCGCGCCCTGATAGCCGTCTGTGCCGTCGATATTGGCCCCGACGCGCGCTTTGTTCAGTTGAAAGAACGGTGCGATGGATTGCATTTTCGCGAATTCATCGGTTTTGGCCGGATCAATCGGTGGCCAGAACAAACCGCGTGGGCCGGCTGCGGCCTCATAGACTTTGCCCGAGTTGGTGGAGGCGAATGCCGCGTCGACCTGACCTTCGATCAGCCCATTCCAGCTGGCACCGTAGCCGCCAAAATCAACACGCTCGACGTCGTCCCACGTCAGGCCGCCGTAGGCGAGGTATGCTTCGGTGTTCACGTTCAGGGCAGGGGCCCCAACGATGTAGGCGACGCGTTTGCCTTTGAGATCGCTAAAGGTTTTGATGTCGAGATCACCCGCCACGCCTACGGCCAAGTTGATTGCGCCGCCGTTGTTGGCCATCAAAACGCGGACCGGCTGTGGGCCCCAGTTTTCAGCGCCGAAATCAAATACGCCTTCTTGGGCCATGAAACTGCCACCGACGCCGGTTGCCGAAAACTGCACACGCCCCTGACGCAGGGGTTCGGTGCGCGACACGTCGTTTTTGCCCGGTAGAACGCGCAGATTAACGCCGGCTGCATCCTGCAACGCGGCACCAATCGCGACCGATTGATTGTAGCCCGCAGAACCGGTGCCATAGGCCGTCCAGCTCAGCTGTTTTGGCAGCTCAAAGTCCTGAGCTGCAAGCAGCGTCGGCGCGGCACCGATCGTGGCGCTAAGGCCCAAGACCGCAATTGTAGAAGTAAAGTAGTTCACAATTTCCTCCCAGAAATTCTTGAAATTGCTGTAATCACACGCAGCAAATATGGTCTGGCGGCCGCTGTTTTTGCGAAACAGCATTCCGCCCTGTGAAACAGACTATGGATCAGGGCTTTGACGAGTCAACACACCTTGGGTTTTACGCCCCGTCAGTTTTTGATGCTTTGCGCGCGGGCCGTGTCTAATCACATGTTAACGGTTGTGCCTTAGAAGTGCGCCTAAAGAGAAATTCTAGGCCAGCATGCGACGACGTTTTTTCCACATTTGGTCGGTGATGCTCGTGTTGTGCGCGCAGGTCGGGCATGCGGATGTTTTGACGGATCAGGCTGAAACATTGACCCGCATCAACCTTGTCGGGCAGCAAAGGTTGCTTGCGGTCGAGATTTCGATGTCGGCATGTATGGTCATGACTGGCGTCGACGTAGAGGCAAACGCGGCTTTGGTGAAAACCTCTGCCGACATGTTCGAACGCTTTTCGGTCGCGCTGCAGGCAGGCGACCCTGATTTGGCGCTGCCACCAGAAACCCACCCTGAAATTTTGGCGAATTACACTGCTGTGGATCACAGTTGGCGGACATTTTCTGCTGCGTCCCGTCAGATTGCGTGGGGCGACATCCAGTCGGTCACGGTGCGGCAGGTTCTTGCGCTTGGTCCTGTCATCGTGCGCGATATTCAAACCGCCGCAGAGCTGGTCGAAACTGTGTACCGCGAAAAACTGGTCACCAAAAAGGAAATGACCCGGACCATTGATATCGCCGCCCGACAGGGGATGCTTGCCATGTTGCTGGGGCAGCAATTTTGCTTTGCCGCGCTCGATATTAACCGTGCCGCGATGCAAGATGATTTGCGCACGACCATGGAATTGTTCGCGGTGTCGATGGATGCGATGGCCAGCGGCGACTATGATATGGGAATAATTGACCCGCCCAGTCTGGCAGCCCTTGGCACCCTGCAAGACATGAATGACCTGTGGGAAAACGCCGTGCCGGTGTTGGATATTGCCCTTGCGGATCCGGACAATGCGCGCGACGTGCTGCAGGATTTGGAGCCAATCACGCTGTCGCTTTTGGATCTGTCGCAAAAGATGTTGAAAATCTATTTGAATTGAGGTCGCAGCGCGCGCTTGGCTTTGCACATTTGCCGCGCGGCTTTTGACAGTCTTTTATGGACAATTCGGTGCTGTTTTCTCAACCACGTCTGCTTTTCCTTGCACCTGCCGTGCCACGCCACTAGAAGGGCTCAAATTCTTGCCAGCGCCAGTTTTGGCGCCCTAATCCTATGGAGCACACATGCAGGTCACCGAGACGCTGAACGAAGGTCTGAAACGCGGTTATTCTATCACCGTCACGGCCGCCGAACTGGACGCCAAAGTGGACGAAAAACTGGTTGAAGCGCAGCCAGAAGTCGAAATGAAGGGCTTTCGCAAGGGCAAGGTGCCTATGCCGCTGTTGAAAAAGCAATTCGGCGACAAGCTGATGGGCGAAGCGATGCAAGAATCCATCGATGGCGCCATGAACGAGCACTTTGAAGCGTCAGGCGATCGCCCAGCGATGCAACCCGACGTCAAAATGACCAACGAAGACTGGAAGCCGGGCGACGACGTACAAGTCGACATGGCCTACGAAGCGCTGCCAGAAATTCCAGAAGTTGATCTGAGCAAGATCAAGCTGGAGAAAATGGTTGTCAAAGCGGACGACGCAGCGATTGACGAAGCATTGGCCAACCTGGCCGAAACTGCCCAAGATTTTAAGGCCCGCAAAAAAGGCTCCAAAGCCAAAGACGGCGACCAAGTCACAATGGATTTTGTTGGCAAAGTTGACGGCGAAGCCTTTGAAGGCGGCGCAGGCGAAGCGTACCCATTGGTTCTGGGCTCTAACTCCTTCATCCCCGGCTTCGAAGAGCAGCTGGTTGGCGTGAAAGAAGGCGAAGAAAAAGCCGTAACGGTTTCCTTCCCTGACGAGTACCAAGCAGAGCATCTGGCCGGCAAAGAAGCCGTGTTTGATTGCACAATCCAAGAGGTCAAAGAACCTGTTGCTGCGGAAATCAACGACGAGCTGGCAACCAAATTTGGTGCCGAAGATCTGGTCGCGTTGAAAGGTCAAATCGGCGAGCGTCTTGAAGCTGAATACGGTGGTGCATCGCGCGCGATCATGAAGCGTGGCCTGCTTGATCAACTGGACGGTTTGGTTAGCTTTGAACTGCCGCCATCTTTGGTTGAAGCCGAAGCCGGTCAAATCGCACACCAGCTGTGGCACGAAGACAACCCAGAGGTAGAGGGCCACGATCACCCAGAGATCGAAACCACAGACGAGCACAAAACACTGGCAACACGCCGCGTGCGTTTGGGCTTGTTGTTGGCAGAGCTGGGTCAAAAAGCCGAAGTCACAGTGACCGACGCCGAAATGACACAAGCGATCATGAACCAAGCCCGCCAGTACCCTGGTCAAGAGCGTCAATTCTTTGAATTCGTTCAGAAAAACCAGCAAATGCAGCAGCAAATGCGTGCGCCTTTGTTTGAAGACAAAGTCGTAGATCACATCGTTGAGCAAGCGACTGTCGCCGATAAAGAAGTGTCCAAAGACGAGCTGCAAAAGGCCGTTGAGGCGCTCGAAGAAGAGTAAATTCTACTTTAGTGATTTACGGGGGCCGCGTCCGCAGGGATGCGGCCCTTTTTCGTTTCGCAAAACCCAAGGCAGGCGTAGAAAAGCGTGTTTTCGTATCCAGATCACCCTACGCAGCAGGGCTACATGACCAAAACCGCGCAACGCGCGTATGTCGCATCGGCGATTGAACGCGGCCTGCTGCCCGGCGATGCGATGCGCCGTGCCGATATCGTGTCGCTGAAAGCGTCAAACGACCCTGATGTTCCGATCCAGTTTTGGCAGCTGTTTTCAGTGCTTGGCCCTGATCCGATCATTCAGATCGTGCAGGATTTTTATGTCAGCGTTTTTGCGGACGAAGACTGGTTCACTTCTGTTTTTGCCCGTGTGGGCGGGGTCGGGCATCACATCAATACCCAAGCTTCGATGTGGGCGGATGTCATGGGCGGCGGGCCGTATTATCACGGCGCTGATTTCCGTCTGAGTTTCCACCACACTCACAATGCGATTGCGCTGATGAATGATCGCGGCGCGGCGCGCTGGGTCACGTTGATGAACCAGACGCTGGATGTATCAGGCCAGTATTTGCCGGATGATCCGCGGGTGCGGGTGTCTCTGAATACGTTCCTGACGCATTTTCTGGGGAAATATGCCGTCGAATTCGGGTTGGGCGATGTTGGCGCGTTTGGTGCGGTGAACGGGGCGATTGACGGGTAAGGCGACTAGGCGCGTTGGATGTATTTTTGGGCGGTGACTGCCGATAAAACGCTCAGCGCGGCGGCCACCCAAAGGGCTGGGGTATAGCTTTGCGTCCAATCATAAATTTGGCCTACGAACCATGGTGCGAGCAACCCTGCCAAGCCCCAAGCTGTGAAAATACGACTGTAAGCCAGTGGGCCCGCGTCACTTGGAAAGAGCAAAGAGATTGCTGCTGGATAGGCCGCTATTATGCCCCCATAGGCAAAACCCACGATCCCCAAAAACACAAGAGTCTGACCGGGAAACCCCGACAGCGCGAGGAGTGCCGCGGCACCAAGAAGCGGCAGGATTGTGAGAATCCGGCGCGGCGATACCCGATCTGAAAGCCACTCGGACAACAGGCTACCTCAAACCATTGGCAAGCCCAAACGCCAGACTGTACCCGATCCAAACCAGGTCCAGCCCGTTTGCGATGCTTGCTAGGCCGGCCCCTGTGACCCCGAGGACTGCAACGATGATGTAAATTGTTGCCGGTTGCAGGCGTGAATAAAAGGCGGGGCCAAATAGAACGGCTGTTGTCAGAAACACCAAACCCGAGGCGTAAATCAGGCTGACGGTCGCGCGCGAGGTGGCAAACAACGTCTCAAGTGGGTCTAGGAAAACCGAAAATGCGTGGATCGAGCCAAGCACCATGGCCACCATTGATGCGGCAAAAAGGACTGTGCGTCCTTGAGACGGAGATGACCTCATGGCTGAACTGTACTGCAGGGACGCCACAAAACAACATTTTCGGACCCGTCGTGTGCCTTTCAAAGGGTGTTGCGGCTGTTCGTACGCGATGACCCTAAACCAGCCCCCGCAGTACGCGCTTGCCTCTGTGCGGGTGTAAACCTACTGCTGTGCTCAGGGAATTTCCCGCGCGCTTACAGATTGATTGCTGATGTCTACCAACTCCTCTTCTTCTCAAGTCACCGGCTACGCTGCGGCGTGGAGCATCGTTTTTGTCTGGTCATTTTGGTTAATCGTAAGCCGTGTCGCCAACCAAAGCGGCTTGACGATCTATGATTTGGCGGCGTTTCGCTACGGTTTGGCCTCGGTGGTCGCAGTGCCACTTTGCCTGTATTACAAGCCTTGGCGTGGGCTGCGTTTGATGCAAATCGCGGTGCTTTCGTTTATTTTGGGCCCTGTTTACATCCTTGTCGTTTTTTCCGGATTTCTATTTGCGCCCGCCGCCCACGGGGGGATTTTTATGAACGGGATGCTGCCGTTAATCAGCATCGTTTTTGGTGTGGTTCTGATGCGGGTTTTGCCCGGCTTCAAACAGGTTTTGGGGGCCGGATTGATCCTTGTGTCGGCGATCGCACTGGCATGGGACGCCAGCGTAAGCAGCGGCGAAACGGCGTGGATTGGCGATCTGCTGTTTGTGATCGGCGCGCTGTTTTTCTCGACCTACGTGATCCTGTCAGAGCGCTGGCAGCTGGGCGCGATGCAAATCATCTTTTGCGGAACAATCGTCAATGCGGTGCTGTATCTGCCGGTTTGGGCGCTTTGGTTGCCCTCTGGCATTGCTGACGCGCCGATGGGGCCATTGCTGTTGCAGGCGGTCTATCAAGGGTTTGTGCCAAATCTGATCGGATTGCTGTTCATCGCGCATGCCTCGCGGACAATTGGCAACGGCAATACCTCGTTTATTCTGGCTGCTGTGCCGGGGGGCGGCGCGATTTTGGGCGCGTTGATTTTGGGCGAAAGCCTTAGCCTGATCAGTCTTGCGGCATTGGTTGTCTTGACCATTGGATTGTTGATCAGTGTGCGCAAAAGACGTCCGCAACCTGTCTGAATCGTGATCAAAAATACCCCGGACCGCGTTGGTCATTTGCGGCGATTACAGAGAAAGTGGGTAGTGTCTCAGTTTGAATTATCTTTTTCCTTATACGGTCCACGCTTCTTAGGTGCTGGCGCATTGGCATCAATCAAGCCAACAATCCAAGCCTTGTCGTGCAGCGTGTCAGACACGCCAGCGGCCATTGCGGGGGTCCGCCTTGGGGGTGTTCCCCGAAATTTCGCCTTTGAAAGTGACGGTCCGTTTGTGCACGACCGCTTGGTTCGGCATTTTGAGCGGTTCGATCAATTTTGTTGGCAGCGGATCGTTTTTGGGCGGGCCGCTGACATCCATCGTGCCAATCACCCAACTGGGGCGGGCACCGCCGGGGTGACCTTGTTCGTTTTGAACTACGCTGATCTGACCGGCCTAGGATTTGACAAGCGCGGCTTCTTGGGCTGACGGGTTGTCCAGCATCGCGTGCACTTGGAACTGGATCATCTCGAGCAACCTCGTGCGGAACGAAAACGGAGCAGCGTACAGCTCCACAATGGTGATTTTCCCATCCCGATGAGCCATAGCCAGATGAATGACTAAAAAAGATCGCCGATTTCATGGTCGAGATCCGTTTCAATTAAGACCCATATTTTTGCCTTTAGTTGGTGGTTGCAGCAGTGTCTGCAGTGTTTCTGGTGATAGACGGGGAAAGAGCGGTGAATGCGTTTGGTCAATCATTTTGCCCCTAACGCGGCAACTTGAGCGGGCAGGCGGGGGTTCATATTAAAATTTTTATCAAATAGGCAATTAAGGCAGCACCGCCAAAAGTTAACAAGAAGATACCCTGATTGACCTAGGAAATGACATAATACCAACGCGCCCAAGAGCTAAACGGAATTTGCGCTTCGTGCCTGTGAGCAGCCCCACTTGAGTGGTCCAAATTGAAAGTTAGTGCATGATTGGCCTTTGGTCCATCGGAACGATGGCTTCTGGCGCAGGTGGGCGGTAGCCCAAAGCACTATGGGGTCGT
>JAQXDI010000056.1 GCA_029251465.1 Ascidiaceihabitans sp. | reverse complement strand
AAGAAAGGCCTGAGACGCTGCATCTGCGCCTCAGTCAGCCAATACAAATTGCTCATCATATCCCCCTACAACTAGGGGTCGTGAATCATAACAACACGACAGGCTCAATCAGTTAATGGGTCTTGACCCTAATCTTCGCCGTTCTAATCTACGCAAAGGCCGCTCCTGTTTGGGGCGGCCTTTTTCGTTGGTACCCGTCAATTTTTCGCCACGGTCTTGCGCTACGCTGATTTCTATCCAGTGATCCGATGACGAGTGAACCGATGAATGCAATGAACGACGCGCAAACGCGCTACGATCAAATCCTTGCCCAAGCGACTGAATTGGCAGGCCCGCCGTCCAAGTTGTGCAAACGCGCGGTTCAATATCACCACATCTATCGCACCTCGGGCGGCATTTTCTGTTTTGCGCTGATCGCAGCACACGGCGCTGTCTGGGCACAGTGGTATTTGAAAATCGCGCGGATCGGCGCGCTAGGATTGGCAATTCTAGATGTACGTGGCCCGGGCACGATCGGATCCCGCATGGCACATTTTGTCGCCTACACAAACGCGCTCAAGGACATCAACCGCCGCGTGATGATCAAGGCCTATTCGATTTTGCATTTTGCCAAAGACGGCATGATCGACAATGCGATGGTTGATGATTTGCCTGCCGACATCGTGTTGGAAATTCGCCGTCTTTTGGCAAAACAGATGGCGGGACACCCCGCGTCAGACACTGAAAAACGTGCGCTCTACGAGGCCTTCTTTCGCTGGGAACAAGACAACGATGTGGCTGATGGGGTTGAGCGGCATTGGCCGCATTCGAATGGCCTTTGATGCGCAATCTTTGTCTGCGCCCATGGGTCTGGTTTTCGTATTTCCGCGTTGGGCGCAGCCTGAATTTCAAGAATTTCGCCAGCGCCGAAGAACGTGTTGAAAAAGGCCTGATCGCGTATGACGGTGCTGCCAGTGCCGGCTGGGCAAACGTCGATAAATCCCTGCGCCGCAATCCGTTTGTGCGCCGATTGACTTCGCCACTTTAGGCAACTTGGCACACCCGCGCACTTGGTCGCAGACAAAGCCGCTGGTCACGACCCAAACGCGCGGTTAAAACCAATCCTGACAAAGACAGGATCACGCGCAATGACACGCATCACACCGCAACCGGGCATCATGGACATCTCGCTGTATCAGAGCGGTGCGGCCCATGTGGCGGGCATTAGCAATTCGATCAAGCTTAGCTCGAATGAAAACCCGCTTGGGCCCAGCGATCTCGCGATCGAGGCGTATAAACGGGCCGCGTTTGACCTGCACCGCTACCCATCGTCTGATCACTCTTCTTTGCGTGCTGCAATTGCCGAAGTGCTGGACCTGGACGCAGAGCGTATCATCTGCGGGGCGGGCTCTGACGAGATTATCGCGTTTCTGTGCAATGCATTTGCGGGGCCAGGGGATGAGGTGATCCACACCGAACACGGCTTTGCGATGTACCGCATTTCCGCGCTGGCCGCCGGGGCAACGCCGGTCGAGGTGCCTGAAAAAGAACGCATCACGGATGTGGACGCGATTCTGGCCGCCTGCACCGACAAAACCAAACTGGTGTTCATCGCGAATCCCAACAACCCGACCGGCACGATGATCGGTCTGGCAGAAATGGAACGTTTGGCGAGCGGCCTGCCGCCCCAAGCGATGTTGGTTCTGGACGGGGCCTACGCAGAATTCGTCGACGGCTACGATGGCGGTGCTGCGTTGGTGAGCGCCCGCGACAACGTCTTTATGACCCGCACCTTTTCCAAGCTGTATGGGCTGGGCAGTTTGCGGATCGGTTGGGGCTATGGCCCCGCAGAAATCATCGACGTGATGAACCGTATTCGCGGCCCGTTCAACCTCAGCCAGTCAGGGTTGGACACGGCAGAGGCGGCCTTGCGCGATGTGGCATACGCCGAACATTGCCGCGCCGAAAACGCGAAATGGCGCACGTGGATGGCCAATGCTTTGGCTGAAATCGGTGTGCAGTCCGACGTCAGCCACGCCAATTTTATCCTTGCGCGTTTTGGCAGCAGCCAAGAGGCGGACGCTTGCGATGAATATCTAAAAGCAACCGGCCTGATCGTGCGCAAAGTCGCAGGATACAACCTGCCCAAAGCGTTGCGGATCACGGTGGGCGACGAAAGCGCGTGCCGCCGTGTCGTGCATGCGGTGCGGAATTTCAAAGCGGGTGAAGACACATGAGCGTGACATACAAACGCGTGGCGTTGATCGGCCTTGGGCTGATTGCGTCTTCGATGTTTTGGGGGATGAAACGCGGCGGTTTGGCCGGCGAAGTCACCGGCTATGCACGCAGTGCAGCCACCCGCGATACGGCCCGTAAAATCGGATTGTGCGATCGGGTCTGCGACAGCGCGGTCGAAGCAGTGGAGGGCGCCGATTTGGTCATCTTGTGCGTGCCTGTTGGCGCAATGGGCGCGGTTGCTTCCGAAATCGCAGGGGCATTGGCACCGGGGGCGACAGTGACAGATGTCGGGTCGGTCAAGCGCAATGTGATCGAGGTCGTTGGCCCGCACTTGCCTGATAACGTACACTTTATTCCTGCGCATCCTTTGGCGGGAACGGAACATTCCGGCCCTGAATCCGGCTTTGCCGAGCTGTTTGACAACCGCTGGTGTCTTATTGTTCCGGTCGAAGGGTCCGATCCCGACGCGGTCGCCAAACTGCGCGGCTTTTGGGAGGGGTTGGGATCAAATGTTGAAGAAATGGACGCAGATCACCATGATCTGGTCCTTGCGGTCACCAGCCACGCCCCCCACTTGATCGCTTACACGATGGTCGGCGTCGCAGATGATCTGGGCCGCGTCACCGACGGCGAAGTGATCAAATATTCAGCTGCGGGTTTTCGTGATTTTACTCGGATCGCAGCCAGTGATCCAACCATGTGGCGCGATGTGTTTTTGTCCAACAAAGACGCGACGCTGGAAATTCTTGGACGCTTTACCGAGGAATTATTCGCCCTGCAGCGCGCCATCCGCACGGGCGACGGCGATCACCTGTTCGAGTATTTCACACGAACGCGCGCGATCCGACGTGGGATCATCGAGGCGGGTCAGGACACTGCAGCGCCGAACTTTGGTCGCGCAACAACGAGCAACGAATGATACGATTTGGCCTCATAATTTCGATGGTTTTGGGCAGCACAGCGATTGCTGGCCCTAGTGTGTCGCTGCGTCCGATTGCGCGGGCGGGCACGGGGCATCGCAATATCGTGGTCGTGCCGCAACTGCCGCAGGAACGGTTAGAATTTGTCGCGGCGACGACGCAAGGGATCGATTTGTCGCTGCGCCCAAACGTGCGCCCCGGCGGCATCATTGAAAAAGCCATGGCCCGAAAACGCAATCGGTTGCGCGGGGCGGTGTGCGGCGATCCTGACATCCAAGGCGAAGTGGTTGGGCGCGTACCGGGCAAAATCACCGGATGCGGCGTTGATAATGCGGTGCGCGTGCGATCCGTTGCCGGCATCACCCTGAGCCAACAGGCCGTGATGGACTGTGGCACGGCAACGGCGCTGAAATCCTGGATCAACAAAGGTGCCAAGCCCGCAGTCGGGTCCAAAGGCGGTGGATTGGCCGGGCTAAAAGTCGCCGCGCATTATTCGTGCCGCACCCGCAACAACAAAGCAGGAGCAAAGATATCGGAGCACGGCAAAGGGCGCGCCATCGATATTTCGGGACTTACTTTGGTGGACGGGCGCACGATTACGGTGCTGCAAGGGTGGAACGGGGCAGACAGCAGAACCATCCGACGTGCGCACAAAGCGGCCTGTGGTCCATTCGGAACCGTTTTGGGGCCTGACGCTGATCGCTATCACCAAGACCATTTCCATTTCGACACGGCGCGATATCGCAGCGGATCCTACTGTCGATAAGCTGACGCGTCTCGGCCTGTTTTAGCGCAGAACCAAGCGCGGTACCGGACCGATGGGAATGATGCCGACGGCCATAAAACCCGCCTTGAAATTCAGCTGGACGTCCAAGGCGTTGGGATCGCCGGAAAATCGCGCCAGTTGGCTAAGGCCTTTTTCCGCTTGTTGCCGCATGGTCGGGTTCACCAGCCCTGCTTCTTGGGCCAAATCCAACATCGTTTGCCAGTTTTCTGCCTGAATATTAACGGTTCCGGTTGGCACACCGTCCGCGTCGACGCGCAGGTCCGCGGCAAAGAAAACGCGTAAATCTGCCCACGCTGCTTCGGCCAGTTTCAATTGAATTGTGCGAGGTTGCGGGCGCGTATCTTCGATTGCGTCCAAATCCCATGGGCGCGAAAATGTAATGGTCCCGTTTAGTTCAAGTTTATCAAAGGTCACTGGCCACGACGCCGGAATGCGCAATTTTGACCGAGGAATGTCGCCGGGGCTAAACCCTGCTGCACGCGCAACAAAGGCATATTTGTTGGGGTCGCTCTGACTTTGAACCATCGACAGTTTCATGTCATCGGCCCCGTAGAGCACGCCGGTTTTTGTGGAAATCGCCCACTGCGATGTCACCAGCGACAGCTGCTCAAGCTCCAGCGCTGTGCCGGGGTGCAAGCGCAAATCAGCCTTGCCGCCTTGCACATCGATTTCGGATTTCTGCTGTGGCGTGGCGACTTGAATTGGCGCGTTTGGCAAATCGATTGTCACGTCGCCGGGCCAATAGGTCGGTGCGCTGATGCTAAATGTTGGCAACGTGATTGCCAAACCCGCCGAAGGGTCTGCCAGCGCGACATCTGTCAAATCGGCGCGCACCCGCCCCGGGAAACCGTTCAGGTCCAAGCGGCTGTATTCTGCTTGCCACCCAGTGTCGCGGCGATCTTGGAACCAAGTTTCGAGGCCGGTTTTTAACCCAAACCCGAACAGGGCCCACCATGCGCACCACAAAATGCTTAAGATTACCAAAATCCAGATCAGTCGGCGCATGAACAGCCCTTTCGCTTTGGCTCTGAATAGGTTTTACCGAGACGATAATCAAAGGACCAGAGCGATGACAATGTGGGTGTTTGGGTACGGAAGCCTGTTGTGGAATCCCGGCTTTGAGGTTGCAGAGCAAGCAATCGGGACATTGCCGGGGTATGCGCGGTCGTTCTGCATGCGCTCGATCCATCATCGCGGCACGGACGAAAAACCGGGTTTGGTTTTGGCGTTGGATGAGGCCCCGCAATCGGAATGTGTTGGGGTCGCTTTGGCTGTTGCTGCGGGCAAAGAAGACGAGACACTGGCATACTTGCGCGAACGTGAATTGATTTCATCTGCCTACGTTGAAAAGATGCTTGCGGTGCAGCTGTCGGATGGGCGCAGCGTGCAGGCGGTGACTTACGTGATCGATGAATCCCACGATCAATATTGCCACGAAACACTGGAACAGCAGGCGCAAATCATCGCGCGTGCCGTGGGGGGCCGTGGGCCAAATACGGAATATTTGTACAACACTGCGGATCATCTGATGCAGATCGGTCTGCGTGATCCCGACCTTGAATGGTTGACCGCGCGGGTCCGTGCCTTAAGCGCATAAATCCTTGGCGCTTTGTATTTATTTTCGTTAAGTTCAGCGCAAGAGCAGCAAACAAAGCCCGGAGCACGGCGCATGGCGCAGCCAAAACAAGAGGCGCGACCACAATTTTCACAGCCAGTGCGTCAAATCGCGCTGATGTTGATCGTCATTGGCTTGACCAGCTTTGGCGCCTTTGTGGCATTGCCGCAGGTTTTGCCGGTGTTTCAAGCAAATCCGCAGCTGAACGGGTTCATCTTTTTTGTCTTTTTGATCGGTGTTGTCGCTTGTTTTTATCAAGTGATCCAATTGATCGGCTCGGTGCATTGGATTGAGCGATTTGCTGATGACACATCGGAGGTGAATTCCAAAGCGCCGCAATTGCTGGCCCCGTTGGCGTCGCTTTTACGTACACGCGGGGCAAGGATGCAGGTCAACACGACTTCGACCCGCTCCATTTTGGATTCGGTTTCTACGCGCATTGACGAGGCTCGCGAAATCACGCGCTACATCGTTAACACACTGATTTTTCTAGGCCTTTTGGGCACTTTTTACGGGTTGGCAACCACTGTTCCTGCCCTTGTCGACACGATCCGCAGCCTTGCGCCACAAGACGGCGAAGCCAGTGTTGAGGTGTTTGGCCGTTTGATGACGGGTCTTGAGGCACAGCTTAGCGGTATGGGCGTCGCGTTTGCGTCGTCATTGCTGGGGCTGGCGGGGTCGTTGGTCGTCGGGATTTTGGAGCTATTTGCCGGCCACGGTCAGAACCGGTTTTACCGCGAACTCGAAGAGTGGCTCAGCTCGATTACCCGCGTTGGGTTCTCAACGGGCGAAGAAGGAACGACGGATCAGGCTGCGATGACGGGGGTGCTGGATCACATGGCCGAGCAGATGGAAGCCTTGCAGCAGATGTTCGTGCAATCGGATGTGAGCCGCTCAATGGTCGACGAACGGCTGGGGCAATTGGCTGAATCCGTTGATCGCATGACCCATCAAATGCAACACGGCGATGCGGAAAATTCAGCACTTGAGCGGGTGGCAGCTGGCCAAGAGCGATTGGTCGCGCATTTCGAATCCCATTCAAGTGCCGGTGGCGAAGGCATCGATGCCGAAAGCCGGATGCGCTTGCGGTCAATTGATGTTCAGATGTTGCGCATTCTTGAGGAAATCTCGGCCGGTCGCCAAGAAAGCATGGCAGAATTGCGCACGGATATTTCGGCGCTGGCACAGGCGTTGTCGCAGCCACGCGGGCAGGCGCGGCGTTTGGCCAAGGGCAAAAACCAGCAAGGTGAGGACTAACCATGGCGCTGTCGCGACGCACCGGCGCGCGGTTCCAAGCGTCAATTTGGCCCGGATTTGTCGATGCGATGACCGGCTTATTGCTGGTGCTAATGTTTGTTCTGACCATCTTTATGGTGGTCCAATTTGTTCTGCGCGAAACGATTTCCGGGCAAGAGACAGAACTGAATACGCTGGCGGGCGAAGTTGCGGCCCTGGCCCAAGCGCTGGGTTTGGAAGAGCGGCGCGGCAATCAGTTGGACGCACGATTAACGTCGTTGAATGCGACCCTGAACACGGCGCAGGATCAGGTGGCTGCGCAGGCTGCAATGATTGCGAATCTGACCGCACAGCGGGATGCCAGCCAGGCTGATTTGGCCGATGCGAACACTCAACTGACCAATTTTGAGGCGCAAGTCGCAGCTTTGCTCAGTCAGCGGGACGGGGCATTGGCAACTGTCGCACAGCTTGAGGGGGAACAGACGCGATTGTTGTCCAAACAAGAGGCGTTAAATGCGGCGTTGGCACAGGCCCGTACCGAAATTGATGAAGGCGTTGAGGCAGCGCGATTGGCGGCCAGTCGCCGTGAAGCATTGGATGCTCTGATCGCGGATTTGCGTGCGAAGAATTCAGATGCGACGGATCGTGCTTTGGCTTTGGAAGGTCAACTCGAGGACGCATCCCGTGCCCTAAGCGCCGAAGAAGCGGCCAAATTGGCCGAAGCTGCTGCTGCAGAAGCGTTGCGAGCGCGCCTTGAAAATGCCGATGCAGAACTGACCGCGATGACGCTGGCATTAGAGGCGCAGCGCCAAGACGCCGAAGACACGCTCTCGCTTTTGGCGGCGGCGCGATCTGCGCAGGCGGATTTGGATACGCAATTGATTGCGGCGCTTTTGCAGATCGAAACATTGCAAACAGGTGTTTCCGGAACTGCGGCAGACCGTGATGCCGCGCGCCAGTCAGCGGACGCGTTGCGAGCGGAAAAGGCGCAACTTGAGTCTGATTTGGCCGGATTACGTACCGCGTTGAATGCGGCGCAAAGCGCGATCAGGGCTGGAACGACGGACGCAGAAGATTTGCGTTCTCGATTGGCTGCCGCCCTTAATGCACAACTACAAGCTGAGGCGGCGCGCTCGTCCGCTGAAGATCAGGTTGCTGAGGGCCAAGTGAGTATGGCGGATTTACGGGCGCAATTGGCCGTGGCCTTGGCTGCTAAACTGGCGCTTGAAGGGACTTTAGGGGCCTCAGATGTTGATATGGTTGCAGTTCGCGAACAGTTGGCGGCGGCTTTGGCTGCGAAATTGCGTGCTGAGCAGACGGCCAATGATCTTTTGACTGCTGCAGAGCAACGGCAGGCTTTGTTACAGGCCGCGCAAAGTGCCCTGTCTGATGAAGAGAAAACCAGCCTTGATGCACAACGCCAAACTGAGTTGCTGAACCAACAAGTGGCGGACTTGCGTGCGCAATTGGGCGGTTTACAAGTTTTGCTGGATGAGGCGGTCGCCAGCGATGCGTCCAAAGAGGTGCAATTGCAATCGTTGGGCACGAATTTGAACAATGCGTTGGCGCGGGTTGCGGCAGAAGAACGACGTAACCGGCTGTTAGAAGAGGCCGAACGCAAACGTTTGGAGGCCGAAGCACAAGATCTTGAAAAATATCGATCCGAGTTCTTTGGACGCCTACGCGATGTTTTGGGCAACCAAGAAGGCGTTCGGATTGAAGGCGACCGATTTGTGTTTTCGTCCGAGGTATTGTTCCCGCCAGGTGGTGCTGATCTGTCGCGAGCAGGCGAAGGCGAAATCGCCAAGATCGCCGATATTCTGAGATCCATCGCGGGTGACATTCCGCCAGAAATCAATTGGGTCATCCGCGTAGACGGTCATACTGATAACGTGCCGTTGTCGGGCCAAGGAGAGTTCGCAGACAACTGGGAGCTGTCCCAAGCGCGAGCACTTTCTGTTGTAAAATATATGGCAAACTTTTTAGGCATTCCGCCGGGGCGGCTGGCAGCAAACGGTTTCGGTCAATATCAACCTGTAAACAATGAAGATACTGCGGCGGCACGTGCGCAAAATCGCCGGATCGAACTGAAGTTTACTGAAAAATAATCGCTTAGATTATTGCACTTGGATGCTCGCACGTTCGACGCTGATGATACGCCCGTCGCGGAGCAGTGCAGCTGATCCCGAATACGTCCCTGTGGACCAACTAGACGCCTTTAACCGTTTTCCAGCGGCACGAAACATTTGTGCCTGCTGTTTGTCGATCGTAACCTTTTGATCGACCATGACGCCATCGGGTCCTGTCAGGGTCAAATGCATTGTGTCGCCCTTTTGCGTGCCGAATGCATAACCATAAATCACGATGGCAGGGGCATTTGCGGGTAAGGAATTTTTGGCCGCGCGTCCATTTTTGACATCAGAAAACTTCGGAACACTATCGTGAAAACCAGCCTGAAGAACCGCGCCAGCTTGGTACGCGAGCGGTGTTTGCCAAAGCGTGTTTTGATCGGGTTGGCCACAGGTGATGGACCCGTTGGGATCAAATGGATCAACTACTTTTCCGTCTTTGCGCACAGACAGATGTACATGCGGAAATTGCGTGCGACCGCTAAGCCCGACTTGTCCCAAGATCGTTTTTGTTCCGACAGACTGCCCCGTTTTGACGGTAATTGATCCCTTTTTCAGGTGGCAGTACTGGGTTTCCCAGCCATCGCCATGACTGATTACAACACCGTTGCCACATTCGCGGCCACTGACGTTTTCTGCATTTGCGTCACTAAAAAGTCGGTCTGCCATGCCATCGCGAACATTGCGAACAGTTCCGGGGGCAGAGGCAATAACATTGACGCCGCGCAACACCTGTTCTGTGTTGTGTAGGGCGAAATCGGTGCCTTTGTGTTGGTCATAACTCAGCGGTTGGCAGCGATAATCGCGCGCGCCGCTGCCCTTGTCGTGATCTACATATTGCTGAATGTAGCAATCTTGGCCCAATTCACAGTCAATTGGTTGCTGCAAAACAAGGTCTTTCGCCGCAGCGGGGGCTGCAGCGAAAGTAAAGAGCGCAAGGGCGAGTAGCCGTTTGATCATTCGGCAGTGAGCAGTGGAGGTTTGTCGCCAGAAATACGTGGCTTGTCCGGGCCATCGATCTTCAGATCCAATTCACCGCCTTTGACACCCACCTTGATAAAGCCACCTTTGACAAGTTTGCCAAACAGCAGTTCTTCAGCCAATGGTTTTTTGATGTGTTCTTGGATGACACGCCCCAGAGGACGCGCGCCCATTTTATCATCATAACCCTTGTTTGCGAGCCATTCGGCGGCTGGCTTGGTTAGTTCGATGGTAACGTTGCGATCCATTAACTGCGCTTCGAGTTGCAGAACGAATTTTTCGACCACGCGCAAAATAACGTCTTTAGGCAAGGCACCAAAGCTGATGATTGCGTCCAAACGATTGCGGAATTCAGGTGTGAATGTCCGCTCAACGGCTGCTGTGTCTTCGCCAGTGCGACGATCACGGCCAAAGCCGATTGCCTCTTTGGCTTGTTCGGCCGCACCCGCGTTGGACGTCATGATCACAACCACATTGCGGAAATCTACAGTGCGCCCGTTGTGGTCCGTCAGTTTGCCGTGATCCATGACCTGCAACAGGATATTGTAGACATCAGGATGCGCTTTTTCCATTTCGTCCAGCAGCAAAACACAGTGCGGATGCTGATCAACACCATCCGTCAGCATACCGCCCTGATCAAACCCGACATAGCCGGGAGGCGCGCCGATAAGGCGGGAAACGGCGTGTTTTTCCATGTACTCGGACATGTCAAAACGCAGCAGTTCAACGCCTAGCGTGTCGGCCAATTGCTTGGCGACCTCGGTTTTACCGACGCCGGTGGGGCCCGCGAACAAATAGTTGCCGATTGGTTTTTCCGGTTCACGCAGACCTGCACGGGCCAGTTTGATGGCACTCGACAGTGCCTCAATCGCTTTGTTCTGACCAAAGACCACGCGTTTCAGCGATGCCTCAAGGTCTTTCAAAACAGCAGCGTCGTCTTTGGACACGCTTTTTGGTGGAATGCGCGCGATCTTGGCCACAACGGCCTCGATCTCTTTTTGACCGATGGTTTTGCGACGTTTGGCTGCTTGGACCAAATGTTGCGCGGCGCCGGCTTCGTCGATCACATCGATTGCACTGTCAGGCAATTTACGGTCGTTGATGTAACGTGCTGCAAGTTCAACAGATGTTTTGATCGCATCAGATGTGTATTTGACCGAATGGTGATCCTCAAAATACGGCTTTAGACCGCGCAAGATTTTCACGGCATCATCAACAGATGGTTCGTTCACGTCGATCTTTTGGAAACGACGGGCCAAGGCGCGGTCTTTTTCAAAGTGCTGACGGAATTCTTTGTAGGTCGTTGACCCCATGGTGCGCAGTTTGCCACCAGCCAAAGCCGGTTTTAGCAAATTGGACGCGTCCATCGCGCCGCCAGACGTCGCACCTGCGCCGATGACAGTGTGGATTTCGTCGATGAACAGAACCGCATCTTCGTGCGCTTCCAACTCTGTGACGACAGCCTTCAGCCGTTCCTCAAAGTCACCGCGGTAGCGTGTGCCAGCCAGCAATGCGCCCATGTCGAGCGAATAGATCGTCGCATTCGCCAGAATTTCAGGGGTTTCACCAGCAACGATTTTGCGCGCCAGCCCTTCGGCGATGGCGGTTTTGCCCACACCAGGATCACCTACCAACAGCGGGTTGTTCTTGCGGCGACGGCATAGCACTTGGATGCAGCGTTCGACTTCGGAATCACGCCCAATCAGCGGATCAATGTCGCCTTCGCGCGATTTTGCGTTCAGGTCTACGCAGTATTTTTCAAGCGCGGTTTCTTTCTTTTCGCCTTCGGTCACGCCAAGCACTTCTTCTTCGCCCTCGGGCGCGCCGGAAACGGAACGTGGTTCCCCGAATGCGGGGTCTTTGGCAACGCCGTGGGCGATAAAGTTCACCGCATCGTAGCGCGTCATGTCCTGTTCTTGCAGGAAATAAGCCGCATTGGATTCGCGTTCGGCAAAGATAGCGACCAACACGTTGGCCCCCGTCACTTCGGTGCGACCGGAGGATTGCACGTGAATTGCGGCGCGCTGGATCACGCGTTGAAAGGCTGCCGTTGGCACAGCTTCTGATCCATCAACGTCGGTGACCAGATTAGAGAGGTCATCTTCGATGAATTGCATCAGGCTTTCGCGCAAATCGGTCGTGTCCACAGAACACGCCTGCATGACGTGTTTTGCGTCGGGTTCATCAATCAACGCCAGCAACAGATGCTCTAGCGTTGCGAATTCATGGTGGCGTTCGTTGGCCAGCGCGAGCGCGGCGTGGATCGCCTTTTCTAGGGTGTTCGAAAATGAAGGCACGTTGTGCTCCTGTCGATCGGGGTCGGTCCTGGGCCGGAAGAATATCGCGACCCAAGGCCTACCATGGCCTCATACAGTTAGAGTTTGGTTGATTGTTTGCCAGCTACAAGCGTTTTCTTTGAAAAAGATGTCACAAAAGACGTGAGCCGGGCGTGATTTGATGGAAAACTGGCAAAGCGCGGGCAAATGTGTTGCGGGCGCAAAGCCGATGGCGTTTGCGTGGACGTTTGAAGGGAAGTGTGCCTTGTCGAAAATTTTTCAAGTACAGTCGTCACGTTTTAATGGCTAGTTAATGGCTAGAACCGATCTTTGCGCGCCCGGATTTCAGTGAACACATCCACGGGCGCTGCCCCTTTCATGTTCAGTTCTGTTTGAATTTGCGGATCATGGCCGCGCAAAAACGGGTTGGTGGCGCGTTCAAGCTGAAGAGAGGAGGGGACAGTCGGCTGTCCCTTTGCGCGTTTTTCAGTGATGTCGGCAATGCGCGCGATCAGGTCCGGGTTGTCGGGATCAATGGTTATGGCGAATGTGGCATTTGCAGCCGTATATTCATGGCCGGAAAAAACCACCGTATCGTCGGGCAGGGCGGCTAATTTAGACAGGCTGTCAAACATTTGTGCGGGGGTGCCTTCGAACAAACGACCACATCCCAAAGCCATCAGGCTGTCAGCAGTAAACGCGGCCTTGGCAGCAGGCACGTGAAAGGCGATGTGCCCGATCGTGTGCCCTGACACATCCATGACCTGCACGTCATTGCCTGCAAAGGTAAACGTATCACCGTTGCCAACTTTGGCATCCAGCGCGGGCAGGCGGTCTGCATCATCGCGCGCGCCAATCACTTGGGCGGGATGCGAGCGCAGCAAATCGGGCAAACCATCGACGTGATCCCAGTGGTGGTGGGTCAGCCAGATCTGCGTTAGCCGCCAGCCGCGGTCATCCAGTTCTTGCTTGATAGGTCCTGCGTCTGGCACATCAATGACAGCCGTTTCGTTGCTGATCGAGTCATGCAATAAAAACGTGTAGTTGTCAGAGAGGCAGGGGATTGTGACGACGGTCAAGGGCATGGCCATTTGCCTTATGCTTGTTAAAGTAGTGTCAGAGTGACGGATTGGGACAGGGTTCGCAATGCACCTTGATGTGCAAGACCTCAGGAATTTTTACTATCGCAGCGCGCTGGGGCGGGCGGCGCAAAAATCGTTGCGTGAACGGATGCTGGGGCTGTGGCCCGAGGCCAAAGGCCAAACGGTTGTTGGCTATGGTTTTGCCGCCCCGCTGCTGCGTCCCTATCTAAAAGACGCGCGGCGCGTGATTGCGTTGATGCCGGGGCCGCAAGGCGTGATGCCGTGGCCTGCCAACCAGCCAAACGTCAGCGTGCTTACCGAAGAAACGCTGTGGCCGATCGAAACCGGTCACGTGGACAAGCTGATCGTGCTGCACGGGTTGGAAACATCAGAGCGCGCCTACGATTTGTTGGAAGAATGCTGGCGAGTGCTGGGGCCGGGCGGCAAAGCGCTGTTTATCGTGCCCAACCGTGCCGGCATGTGGTCGCGCCGTGATCGCACACCGTTTGGCTATGGGCGGCCCTATTCGGCCAGCCAACTGGAAACCCAGCTGCGCAAACACCAGTTTTTGCCAGAACGCCACGTCGGCGCGCTCTATCAAATCCCGTCGGCCAAGCGGGTCTGGATGAAATCTGCGCCGATGTTTGAAAAAATGGGGCGCCACACGCCGGGCATGCTGGCCGGTGGCGCGTTCATGGTCGAGGCGACCAAGCTGGTCTATCCGTCCAAAGGCAAAGTCGCACGTACCCGCCGCGCGGTCAGTGTGCTTGAGGGGTTAGGTCAGCCAGTGGTCAAGCCAGCGGCGAGTTAGGCCGTTGGTACGCCGTCAAAGGGGCTGAAAAGCCGGTCCAAAGCCAGATTCGGGTGGCATTTGTGAAATTTTATGAGTGCGCAAACGGTCGCACCCTAGTTAAGATTATGAAATCATTGAAAAACCACCTAAAGGGCACTTAGGCATCATATGTTGCGACAGAGCAAACCGTCTGCTACATCGCCTTTGATTTTGTCGTTTTGTGATTTGCGCACCGGTTCTTCCGGTCTGTGGTTATGGGCGGCGACCAACGACCCTACACGATGCACGGTGCATAAGATGTAGGGCAAGACTTCGAAAGGGTGGACGTGTCAGAACCAGCTTCGATTTCCACAGGCATCGCACAGCGTTATGCGACGGCCGTGTATGACCTTGCCGTTGACGGCAAGAAGGTCAAAGCGATTGAAACCGATTTGGATGCCTTGTCTCAGACAATGGCCGACAGTGGCGACTTTAACGCGCTGATCCATTCGCCGATCTACAGCCGCGAGGCGCAAGGCAAAGCGATCACCGCACTTGCCAAAAAGATGAAACTCTCACCGATCATGAGCAACACCTTGGCGCTGATGGCGACCAAGCGCCGTTTGTTTGTGTTGCCACAGTTGGTCGCATCCTTGCGCGACATCATCGCTGAGGCCAAAGGTGAAGTAACTGCCGACGTCACAAGCGCCAAGGCGCTGACCAAGGCACAATCAGACAAACTGGCCAAGACGCTCAAAGCGCGCTTTGGCAAGACTGTGACTATCAATGCGACCGTGGATGAAAGCCTCATCGGCGGTCTTGTCGTTAAAGTGGGTTCGAAAATGATCGATACGTCGATCCGCTCGAAGCTGAATTCCCTCCAGAATGCAATGAAAGAGGTCGGATAATGGGTGTCCAAGCAGCAGAAATTTCTGCGATTCTAAAAGACCAGATTAAGAACTTTGGTCAAGAAGCAGAAGTTGCCGAAGTTGGCCGCGTTCTGTCCGTCGGTGACGGTATCGCGCGTGTATATGGTCTGGACAACGTCCAAGCCGGTGAGATGGTTGAATTCCCTGGCGGGATCCAAGGCATGGCCTTGAACCTGGAATCCGACAACGTCGGTGTGGTTATCTTCGGCTCTGACCGCGACATCAAAGAAGGTGACGTTGTTAAGCGCACCAACTCGATCGTGGACGTTCCTGTTGGGGACGAACTGCTGGGTCGTGTTGTTGACGGTCTTGGCAATCCGCTGGACGGCAAAGGCCCGATCAAAACCAAAAAGCGCGGCGTTGCTGACGTAAAAGCACCGGGCATCATTCCACGTAAATCGGTTCACGAGCCGATGGCGACTGGTCTGAAGTCTGTTGACGCGATGATCCCGATTGGCCGTGGCCAACGCGAATTGATCATTGGTGACCGCCAAACCGGTAAAACGGCTGTGGCTCTGGATGCGATCCTGAACCAAAAATCCTACAACGAAGCTGCAGGCGACGACGAGTACAAGAAACTGTACTGCGTTTATGTGGCCATCGGTCAAAAGCGTTCCACTGTTGCTCAGCTGGTTAAAAAGCTCGAGGAAACCGGCGCGATGGAATATTCCATCGTTGTGGCCGCGACTGCGTCCGATCCTGCACCGATGCAGTTTTTGGCACCTTATGCTGCGACAACAATGGCAGAGCACTTCCGCGACAATGGCCGTCACGCGCTGATTATCTATGATGATTTGTCAAAGCAAGCCGTGTCTTATCGTCAAATGTCCTTGCTTTTGCGCCGCCCACCGGGCCGTGAAGCCTACCCTGGCGATGTTTTCTATCTTCACTCTCGCCTTCTTGAGCGTTCTGCGAAATTGGGCGATGCGTCCGGTAACGGCTCTTTAACCGCTCTGCCGATCATCGAAACTCAAGGCGGCGACGTTTCTGCGTTTATTCCGACAAACGTGATTTCGATCACCGATGGTCAGATCTTCTTGGAAACAGAATTGTTCTACCAAGGCATCCGCCCTGCTGTGAACACAGGTCTGTCTGTTTCGCGTGTTGGATCATCTGCACAAACCAAAGCGATGTCTTCGGTTGCGGGTCCAGTGAAACTGTCCTTGGCTCAGTACCGCGAAATGGCTGCGTTTGCGCAGTTCGGGTCTGACTTGGATGCCTCCACCCAGCAATTGCTGAACCGTGGTGCGCGTTTGACTGAGCTGATGAAACAGCCACAGTATTCCCCACTGACAAACGCGGAAATCGTCTGCGTCATCTTTGCGGGTACACAAGGGTATCTTGATAAGGTCGACGTTTCTGACGTGGGTCGTTTCGAGGCGGCAATGTTGGCGCACTTGCGCGCAAACAACGCGGACCTGTTGGCCGACATCACTGACAACGACCGTAAAGTTAAGGACGATCTGGAAACTGCAGTCCGGGCCGCTCTGGACGCATTCGTCGCTGACTTCGCATAAGGGGGCATAGCAAATGCCAAACCTTAAGGACCTTAAGAACAGGATCGCGAGTGTGAAAAACACTCGTAAGATCACTAAGGCCATGCAAATGGTTGCCGCGGCGAAACTTCGCCGCGCGCAAGAAGCTGCGGAGCAGTCACGCCCCTACACTGAGCGTTTTAACGCTGTGATGGGTGGTTTGGCCGCGTCCGTTGGTGGATCAGGGTCTGCACCAAAATTGCTGTCGGGTACCGGCAGCGACCAAGTGCAGTTGCTGGTTGTTATGACATCGGAACGTGGTCTGTGCGGCGGGTTCAACACGAACATCGTCAAAAAGGCCAAGACGCATGCGGCGAAACTGATTGCGGACGGCAAGGACGTTAAAATCCTGACCGTTGGCAAAAAGGGTCGCGATCAGATGAAACGTGAATTTGGCCAATATTCGGTCGGCCACGTGGATCTGACTGACGTCAAACGGATCGGTTACACGGATGCTCAAGGCATCGCCAAAGACGTTCTAGCCCGCTTTGATGCGGACGAATTCGATGTGGCGACGATCTTTTTTGCGCAGTTCGTGAACGTTGTGACGCAGATCCCGACAGCACAACAAATCATCCCGGCGTCTTTCGAGGCACCAGAGGTTGATGCGACAGCAACGCTGTATGACTACGAGCCAAGCGAAGAGGCCATCTTGGCTGACTTGTTGCCGCGCGGCGTCGCCACAGCGATCTTTAGCGCGCTGTTGGAAAACGGAGCGTCCGAACAGGGCGCGCGGATGTCCGCAATGGACAACGCCACACGCAACGCGGGTGAGATGATCGATAAATTGACCATCCAATACAACCGTTCGCGTCAAGCCGTGATCACCAACGAGCTGATTGAAATTATTTCGGGTGCGGAAGCACTCTAGAGAGAACCGGAGAATTACGACATGGCAAATGCAGTCGGCAAAATCACCCAAGTCATCGGCGCCGTCGTTGACGTGCAGTTCGAAGACGATCTGCCACAAATCTTGAACGCGCTGGTCACAGACAACAACGGCCGCAAGCTGGTGTTGGAAGTTGCACAGCACCTTGGCGAGAACACAGTACGTACCATTGCGATGGATGCGTCTGAGGGCCTCGTTCGTGGTGCGAAAGTGACAGACACAGGCGAACCAATTCAGGTTCCAGTCGGTACCGGCACATTGGGCCGTATCCTGAACGTCACAGGCGACCCTGTTGATGAAAAGGGCCCAGTGCTTGCAACTGAAACCCGTTCTATCCACGGCGACGCACCTGCGTTTGATCAACAGTCAACCGCGACTGAGATCCTGACAACAGGCATCAAAGTGATCGACCTTTTGGCACCCTACACCAAGGGTGGTAAAATTGGTCTGTTCGGTGGTGCCGGTGTTGGCAAAACCGTTCTGATCATGGAACTGATCAACAACATCGCAAAGGTACACTCCGGTGTGTCCGTGTTTGCGGGTGTTGGTGAGCGTACGCGTGAAGGTAACGACCTTTACCACGAGATGATCGAATCCAACGTTATCGTGCCTGACAACTTGCCAGAGTCGAAAATTGCGCTGGTTTACGGTCAGATGAACGAACCTCCCGGTGCGCGTATGCGTGTTGCTTTGACCGGTCTGTCCCTCGCGGAACAGTTCCGTGATGACACGGGTTCTGACGTTTTGTTCTTTGTGGACAACATCTTCCGCTTTACCCAAGCCGGTTCCGAAGTGTCCGCCCTGTTGGGTCGTATCCCATCTGCGGTTGGTTACCAGCCAACACTGGCGACCGACATGGGCATGATGCAAGAACGCATCGCATCTACGAAAAACGGTTCGATCACCTCTGTGCAAGCCGTTTACGTTCCTGCGGATGACCTTACCGACCCGGCCCCAGCGACATCGTTTGCGCACCTTGATGCGACAACCGTTCTGGACCGTGCGATCTCAGAAAAAGGGATTTACCCTGCGGTTGACCCGCTTGGTTCCACATCCCGTTTGCTAGATCCGTTGATCATCGGCGACGAGCACTACAAGGTGGCGACAGACGTGCAGCAAGTTCTGCAACGCTACAAATCCTTGCAGGACATCATCGCGATCTTGGGCATGGACGAATTGTCAGAAGAAGACAAATTGGCCGTGGCCCGTGCGCGTAAAATCGAACGCTTCTTGTCACAACCCTTTGACGTTGCAAAAGTATTTACGGGTGCTGACGGCAAACAGGTTCAACTGCAAGAAACGATTTCCTCGTTCAAAGCGGTTGTTGCCGGCGAATACGATCACCTCCCAGAAGGTGCCTTCTACATGGTTGGCGGCATCGAAGACGTGAAAGCAAAAGCCGAAAAAATGGCAGCAGACGCAGCCTAAGGAGCCGATACAATGGCAGACACAATGCAATTTGATCTGGTTTCACCGGAAAAGTCATTGGCCTCAGGGCCAGTGACTGCGGTGCAAATCCCGGGTGCAGATGGCGACATGACGGTTATGCCGCTTCATGCCCCCACAATCACCACGTTGCGCCCTGGTGTGCTGCGTGTTGAGGCATCTGCCGGCACAACCGAATATGTTGTGACGGGTGGTTTTGCTGAAATCAATGCAGAAGGCGTTTCGGTTTTGGCCGAACGCGCCATCGCCAAAGGTGACATGACAGCCGATGACATGGCCAGCATGGTTGCCGATGCACGCGCCGAGCTGAACAACGTCAAAGAGGTCTTTGACAACCAGCCTGGCCCAGTTGATGACGCTGCAAAATTGCTGGCCGATATGGTCGCAATGGGTGACGAGATTGGCCTGAGCGCGAAGTAATTCGAGCTTACGTAGCGAAATGTTAGAAAAGGCCCCGATTGTGGGGCCTTTTTTGCATTCTGGGGGTGCGCAGGCGCATGCGTTTCATGTTAGCAAAGCGTGGCATATTGAAGTGAAGCCTTATGAAGCGACTGCGAAATCATTTAGTTGGAATTGAACAAGGCGACACAGTCTTGTTTTCAGATTTTGAAACCGACGGCGAAATGTGGACGGGGCGCGGTCAACGCGAACGCCGAAAGCGCATCAAGTTCGGTGAAGCCTACCGCGCGCCCCCCGCCGTACACACCTCCGTCAGCCTGTGGGATATGGACGCCGCAACCGTGATCCGCGCTGACATCGGGGCCGAAGCGGTGACCGAGGATGGTTTTGATCTGGTGTTCCGCACATGGGGCGGCACCCGCGTTGCCCGCGTGCGTATCGGCTGGATGGCGATCGGCGAATTGTCCGACGATGACGATTGGGAATTGGACTGAGGTCTGGATAAATAGATGGCTGCATGCGGACGAAGCGACAGTTCATCATGTATCCAACCAATGGCCGCGTTCACGACGGTAACGCCAGCAAGATAAGTGGTGTGGACTGAGACTGCTGCGGGTGCCTTAATAGACCCATCCCCTAAAGCAACTTGCTTAAACCAACTGATTGCATCAAATTTCTTAACATGTGTTCAAAGGTTTCCGCGCCCCTTCTCGGCGCTGGCCTGCGCATGACGCATATGAATTGAAAGGCGCAGAATTTGAACGGCTCCAGCGATCCTGTAAATCTCTATGACGATGATGTTATTCGTGATCCTTGGCCAGATTACGAACGTTTGCGCGAACTAGGCCCGGTCGTCTGGATGGAAGCATTGGGCAACTATGCCTTCACACAATATGACACGGTCCGAAACGGTTTGCGCGACCATGAAACCTACATCTCTAGCCTTGGAGCCGCCGCAGATGATTTCGGCTGCACCCATCAACGCGGTAATACGGTTGCCTCTGATCAGCCACGCCACACCATGTTGCGAGAGGCGATCCTACCTCCCTTGCTGCGCGATAATGTGGCGACTCTACGGCCCCACATCCAAAGTGTCGCCGATGACATCGTCGCGGCTTGTGTGCGAAAAGGCAGTTTTGAAGCGATCACAGATCTTGCCCAACCCCTGCCACTGACCGTGGTGCGCGACCTGATTGGATTACCTGACTTTGGTCGAGAAAATATGCTGAAATGGGCGAGTGCGGCTTTTGACATGCAAGGCATCCAGAATGCGCGTGGCCAAGCCGCGCGTCCCGTGATTGCCGAAATGAAAGAATTCATCGCAACAGGCGTGACACCCGAAACGTTGAAACCAGGAAGCTGGTCTCATCGGATCACCGAAATGGCGGCGCACGGAGAGATCGACCCCGAAATAGTGCCTTTTTCGATCAGGGATTACATCAACCCCAGCCTGGACACGACGATCTCTGCGATTGGGCACTTCATTTACCACGCAGGATCAAATCCCGACACGTGGGCTAAACTGAAGGAAGACCCGTCGCTAGCGTTGAACGCAGCCCATGAAGCGATCCGGATTGGAACGCCTATCCGTTCATTTAGTCGGCACACATCCAAACCTGTTGAGATCGCAGGCCACCAAATCCCCAAAGGCGCGCGGTTGATGATGCTCTATGCATCCGCAAACCGCGATGAAGCGGTGTTTGCGCAGGCCGGGCAATTCAATATTGAGCGCCGCAATGCGCGTCGCCACCTTGCCTTTGGTGCCGGTATTCACATGTGTGCCGGCATGCATCTGGCCTTGTTAGAGATCGAATGTTTGATCCTTGCAATGACGCAGCAGATGCCTGCTGTTCAAGTTGGTAAGCCTACAATAGCGATGAACAATTCAATTTGCGCATTCGCAAAGCTACCTGTCCGGATACAGGGTTAATCCAATTTCAAAGGACTTCGACCATGCGTGTTGTCATAACCGGTGCAGCGACTGGAATAGGTGCAGAAACGGTCCGCATTCTGAAAGAAGAAGGCCATGAAATCTGCGCGTTGGACATTGTAGAACCCGCTGATGTTGATCAATGGGTCGAGGTTGATTTGTCCGATATGGACGCAATCACAGCAGCTTGTGCGCAGCTTGCCGGGCCGTTTGATGTGCTCATCAACAATGCCGGTTTGCCGCCACGACCCGACAACCAAATCCAATTGCTAAGCGTCAATGTCTTTGGTTTGCGTCAAGTGACCAGCCTTATGCTTCCTAAACTGACTGACGGGGCGCGCATTGTGAACACGGCCAGCCGTGCTGGATTGATGTGGCAAGACAACATCGAAGAAGTGAAAGCGCTACTGGACTTGGATAACCCCTACGCTTTGCCCGATTTTCTGACGACACGAGGTATTGATCCAACGCGGGCCTACAACCTCTCAAAGGAGGCAGTGATCGCCTACACAAAGGCGTTGACCAAACCGCTGCTTGCTAGAAACATCCGTATCAATTCTGTTAGCCCCGCACCGGTCGCCACTGACATTCTGGATGATTTCATGACGGCTTTGGGCGAACGCGCAGCCCAAGCAATAGCCTTGCCCGGGCGCGCGGGAAAACCTGATGAGGTGGCGCAGGTCATCGCGTTTCTTGCGAGCGAAAAAAGTAGCTGGATCAAAGGTGAAGACATTCTGGTTGACGGTGGCGTCTCTGCAATGGTGACCAGCGCAGCACTTGGATTATCCCCGAAAGTGTAGGGGGAATGCCGTCTCTACGAGGTTCACAGTTTTAGGGGCAAAACGCGGCAATAAACGCTCTGGGCTCGAGGCGGACATTGACGCGACCAGCGTATAAGCAGGAGAGAAACGTGACCAAAGCATCTGTTGAAGAGTCTCAGAAAAATGCCACCACGCGCCGCGCCAAAGGCGAGTTTGTGCGCGGCGTCAGTGGGTTTAGATCCGTGATTGGCGAAGACCCGGACTTTCCCGCAGAAACAGGGCGATATCACTTATTCGTCGCTTTAAATTGCCCGTGGTGCCACCGTGTAACGCTGGCCCGAAATGTTTTGGGCCTGCAGGACAGCATCGCAATGGATGTGGCATTCCCAAGTCGCACAACAGACAATGATCCGATTGAACCGAACCGTTGGGAATTCAACCCGACCCGCGTCGCGTCCCTGACGGGCACGACTTTCCCTGAGTGCACAAACGAAACCGCAACAGGGCAGAACTTTCGTCTTGCTAAGCAAATATATGAGGCTGAAGGGTCGGATGAGGCCTCTGTCCCGATCCTATATGACAAAAAAACAAAACGGATCGTTGCGAACGAAAGTGCCGAAATCGTCCGGATGCTGAACGCGCAAGCGAAAGCTCTTGGCAGTTCATTTGCGGATGGACTGAGGCCAAATTTGTATCCGTTGGGTGACGAACATATCGCGCAACGTCGGGACATCGACGCGCTCAATGACCAAATCTACGTCGCCATCAACAACGGAGCCTATAAAGCTGGCTTTTCATCAGATCAGGCGATCTATGCTGCGGCCTTTTCCAAATACTTTGAAACGCTTGGAGCTTTGGAAGCACGGCTTGCCTCAGATAATCGACCATTCTTAACTGGTGATACCTTCACCGAGGCTGACCTGCGATTGTTCCCAACCCTTTATCGACATGATCCGGTATACTATGTAAGGATGAAATTGAACGTTGCAAGAATTCTAGACTACCCGCATTTGTGGCGCTGGCTTTGCCGCCTCTACGCATTGCCAGGTGTCGCTGACAGCAACTCGTTGCTTCACTGCCGTCAGGGTTACTTTGGCCGATCTTGGAACAATGTCGTGCCTCTGGGGCCCTTCAAGCCAATGTCCTATCCAGAGGCCTATGCGCATCCGGACCTCGCCGGTCAGGTCGATAAAACGAAGAACGGTTGACTTGAGACAGACATTCGCTGCGTTGCAAAGTTTCGGCAATGTGGGCTCAATGCGGACATAGACTATACTGTCCCCGAGAGTTCTCTAAATTCTACACCGTCTAGAAAGGTTTGCTTTCACTCCGCCGCATACGTCCCGTCGTAAATCGTGCCAAGGCTTTCGGCCTCGAACAGGGACGACACAGACGTACCGTTCCAGATGTTCAAGATCGCTTGGGCAAAGATTGGGGCCGTGGGCACGATGCGGATGTTGGCCGCGTCGATGATCGCTTGGGTTGGCTGGATCGTGTCTGCGATCACCAACGATTTCATCACTGAGCTTGTTACACGCTCAACCGCAGGGCCGGACATAACGCCGTGGGTGATGTAGCTGTGGACCTCTTTGGCCCCGTTTTCCATCAACACTTCGGCGGCTTTGCAAAGCGTACCAGCCGTGTCGACCATGTCATCGACGATCAGGCAGACCTTGTCTTGGACGTTACCGATGACGGTCATTTCAGCGATTTCGCCGGCTTTTTCGCGACGTTTGTCGACGATCGACAGCGGCGAGTTGATCCGCTTGGCCAATTCACGCGCGCGCGCCACACCACCCACGTCAGGCGACACAACCATCAAATCGTCCATGCGGTCTTTGAACTGGGTTTTGATGTCGAGCGCAAAGATCGGCGAGGCGTATAAGTTGTCCACCGGAATATCAAAGAACCCTTGGATCTGGGCGGCGTGCAAATCCATCGTCAGGACCCGCTCGATGCCAGCGCCGACCAGCATGTTCGCGACCATTTTGGCGGTGATCGGTGTGCGCGCTTTGGTGCGGCGGTCCTGGCGGGCATAGCCAAAGTAGGGGATCACAGCCGTGATGCGCGAGGCCGAAGAGCGGCGCAGCGCGTCACACATGATCAGCAATTCCATCAGGTTGTCATTGGCAGGGTTCGACGTGGGCTGGATAATGAACATATCCTCGCCGCGCACATTTTCGAACACTTCGACAAAGATCTCGCCGTCGTTAAACCGTTCGACGCGGGCATCAACCAGACCGGTTTGCACACCGCGGTGCATCGACATACGTCGCGCGATTGCGGCCGCCAAAGGTTGGTTGGCATTGCCCGTAATGAGCTTTGGTTCGACGATAGATGGCATGTGATGAGGTCCCCGGGGCAGCAACAGGATTGTGACAGATTCGTGATGGTCGCCCTCGCTTAACACGCCTATACCTGTGGGCAAAGCACAGGGTCGCTCTTGGCCCGAAAATCGGAGAAGTTTCATGGCTCATATCGACTACTATTTCGCAACCATTTCACCATTCGCCTATCTGGCCGGTCAACGCATGGAGGCGGTCGCGGCCAAGCACGGCGCGACAGTTGCGTACAAACCGATGGATTTGATGCAGCTGTTCGGGCGCACAGGTGGTGTTGCCCCCAAAGATCGCCACATCAGCCGTATTGAATACCGCGCCATCGATCTGGTGCGCAGTGCGGCCAAGTTGGACATGGCGTTCAATCTGAAACCTGCCCATTGGCCGACAAACATGGCCCCGTCGTCTTATGCGATCATCGCGGCGCAAAACGCTGGTGGCGGTGATCTGGGCGCGTTGACCCATTCGCTGATGCGCGCGTGCTGGGTCGAGGAAAAAGACATCGCCCAAGATGACGTGATCAAAGCGTGCCTGACCGAGGCTGGTTTTGATGCATCTTTGGCCGACAGCGGTTTGTTAGCGGGCGCCGAAACCTACGGTCGCAACCTCGAAGATGCCTACAACAGCGGTGTATTTGGTGCCCCGTTTTACATCGTCGGCGATGAACGCTTCTGGGGGCAGGACAAGATCGAAGACCTCGACGCGCATCTGGCTTCACTTGCGTGAACATCCACACGCACACACGTGAATTCGGGCAAGGGCCACGTCGCGCCCTTGCCATCCACTGCTCGCTTGCCCACTCGGGCACGTGGGCGGGGGTGGCCACAGCGTTGGGTGATCAGCTGACGACGCTGGCCTATGATTTACCGTGTCACGGCCGTTCGGGCGATTGGGACGGCACGGGTAATTTGCACGATCTGGCGACAGACATGGCGCGCGACCTGATTGATGAACCTGTCGATCTGGTCGGTCACTCGTTCGGGGCAACTGTTGCACTGCGTTTGGCCATCGAAAGCCCTGAATTGGTCCGGTCGTTCACGATGGTCGAACCGGTTTACTGGGCGGCTGCTGCGCTGGATGAACCTGAACGGTTTGCCAAGTCCATGGAAGGTCATCAGCATTTCGAAACCGCAATGGCGCGCGGCGATCGCATGGGGGCTGCGCGTGCGTTCAATCGTGCGTGGGGCGACGGAACGCCGTGGGATGATTTTGCCGAAACAGCCCGTCAATACATGGCTGACCGCATCCATTTTGTTGCAGGCAGCAGCCCGTTCTTGGGGGATGATAGTGCGGGATTGCTACAGCCGGGAATGTTCGCGCGCGCAATCGCACCTGCACTTTTGATCGAAGGTGGCACGTCAGGCGACGTGGCTGACGCGATCAATTCGTCGATCGAACGGCGCTTGTCGAATGTCAGCCGCGTCGTGATTGACGGGGCAGGGCACATGGCCCCGATCACGCACCCTGAACCTGTGGCTGCGGCAATTAGGGCTCTGCTGGTGCGCAGCTAAGGCGTGTCGGTTTTATGGGCGTCGTAGCCGGCCTCAAGTTCGGATCGTAGGAATTCGCCGAAGTTGATCGTATCGAACACAGCTTCGGTTTTGCACGACGCAAGGGGCGCGATATTTGTACTGACATGCGGGTCAAAAAAGAACGGGTAAGAATAGCGCGCGCGCCCGGAACGATTGATCACCCGGTGCGGCGTCGATTTCAGGATGCCACCTGACCAACGGTGCAACACGTCACCAACATTCAGCACAAAGCTGCCTTCGATTTTCGGGGCATCAACCCACGCACCGGACGGGGTTTGAACTTGCAAACCGCCGACGTCGTCTTGGGCGAGGAACGTCAGAAACCCAAAGTCAGTGTGCGGGGCGGACCCGTACAGATCGTCACCTTGCGCTGCATCTGTCGTCGGGTAATACAGCAGACGCAGCCACGTCGTTGGCGTTTCAAACGCGCCACTCAGGTCCGTCTCAGGCGCGCCAAGCGCCAATGCAAACACCCGTACCAATTTGCGTCCTAACGCAGTCATCGCATCGTGATAGGCCGTGACATCTGCGCGAAAGTCACTCACGTCCGGCCACTGGTTGGGGCCGGACAAATAGGCTTTTGGATCGGCGCAGATGTCTTCGCGCATCATCATAAAGCTCTCGGATTGGTTTGGGCGCGTGACCTCTGCCAAGGTCGAAGTCACGTCTGTAGATGTGTTGATCGGGATGAACCCGCGATGGTTTTCATCCAGCGCGATCTGCATCTTTTGGGCGTGTGGCAAGGCGTGAAAGCGGGCAGAGGCGGCAAAGACCGCATCGATCAGTGCTTGGTCAACGCCGTGTCCGGTGATGTAGCCTAATCCGGTTGTTGCGTAGACGTCGCGCACGCGTTTCGCCAAAACCGTGAGGGAGTCAGGATCTGATCCATGAATGGCAGAAATATCCAGTACCGGAATTTCGGCAAAGTCATCCATGGGCGCGCATCACAAATAGGACAGGAATTTGTCGGTGTTTTCATCCGTTCCAGCCCAATCACAGACCAAGCGCGCGGCGAGCATTTCGTCCGGGTCATCGCCTTCCAGCGATCCTTCCCAGATGTAATACATCGCGCCGGCGTCATGCAGGCGTTGGTGTGCAGATCGCGGGAAGGCGGCAAAGATCATGTTGGCCTCGACAGGGTGCAAAAAGGTCGCGCCTTTGGCCTTTAACCCTTTGGCCAGTCGCGCGCAGTTTGCGTTGGCTTTGGCCGCCGCATCGATCCACGCATCGTTCGCCATGTAGCCGGCCATTTGGGCCGACAGATAGCGGTGTTTGGAAAACAGGTGTGCCCCGCGTTTGCGACGTAATTCAAATTCCCAAGCCTTTTTGGGGTCGAAAAACACGACGGCCTCGACGCCCATGCACCCATTCTTGGTGCCGCCAAAGCTGACAACATCGACGCCGGATTTCCACGTTATGTCGGCAGGCGTACAGCCCAGCGAAACCATCGCATTTGTGAACCGCGCGCCGTCCAGATGGGCAGGCAGGTCGAATTCCTTGGCCACGGCCGTCAACGCGCGCAATTCGTCCAGCGTGTACACGCCGCCACGTTCGGTGACTTGAGTGATCGACACAGGCCCGCGTTGGGGGCCGTGAACGCCGCGCACTTCTTCGCCCTCGATCGAGCGGCGCAAAGCGTCCGGCGTCATCTTGTCGGATCCCGGCACAAGCGTCAGTTTGGCACCGCCTGCGTAGAATTCGGGTGCGTTGCATTCGTCCTCGTGGATGTGGGCAACGGGGGTGCAAAAGATCGTCTGCCAAGGCTGCGTGTAGCACGCCAAAGCCAGTGAATTTGCCGCGGTACCGGTGGCGACCAGATAGACGGCGGCCTCGGGGGCCTCAAACGCGGTGCGGATTGCCGCGCGGACCTCGTCCATGATGTCATCGTTGCCGTAAGGCATCGCGTAGCCGGTGTTCGCGTCATTCAGGCGTTGCATGATTTCGGGCAGCACTGGGCCTGCGTTGTCTGAGGCAAAAAACATCTAAAGTGGTTCCTCGATAATGTGGTCTTCCCAGTCTTCTTCGGGAATGTCGAATTCAGAGAGTGTGCGATTTTGAACGCTGACGCCAGCCTCGTGTACGGATTGATCCGAGCCACTGATCAGCGGGTGCCAGTCATACAGCGGTTTGCCTTCCCACAGCAGCCGATAGGCGCAGGTTTGCGGCATCCAATAGGCGTGCGTGTCGAGGTTTTCAGGTTTCAGTACGATGCAATCGGGCACAAATTGGTGGCGATTGTCGTAATGCGCGCAGCGGCAGGTCGCATCGTCCAGCAAACGGCAGGCGATATTGGTCAAGGCAACCTCGCCGCTGTCCTCGTCTTCTAGTTTGTTCAAACAGCATTTGCCGCAGCCGTCACACAGTGCTTCCCATTCATCCGGGTTCATCTTGGTCAGCGGTTTGCGTTCCCAGAAACGCTTGGCAAGCTTGCTCATAATGCGCCCAAAATTTGGCGGGCGGTGACGCAATCAGCATCCATCTGAGTGATCAGTGCATCCAACCCGTCGAATTTCTCTTCGCCGCGCAGATAGGCGACCAAAGCGACAGACAAATGCGCGCCGTACAGATCACCGGAAAAATCGAAGATAAAGGTTTCCAGGTTCGGGCGGTTTTCGCCAAACATCGGACGCACACCCATTGATGCGGCACCTTGGTATGAACCCGCGTGCGGCCCGTCCAGCACGTCGACCAAGACGGCGTAGACGCCAAAGGCAGGTGGGTGCAGGCCATCGATCGACATGTTTGCTGTCGGATACCCCAACTCGCGTCCGCGTTGTTCGCCGCCGATCACGGGGCCTTCAATGCGGTGCCAGTGGCCTAACATTGCGGCGGCGTCGTCGGGGCGCGCCTCGGTTAATGCGCGCCGGATTGCGGTTGATGACACCGTGTCGACGTCTTGGGCCAGCAGGGGGGCGATGGTCACGCCGAACCCCATTTCAGCGCCAAATACGACCAAATCGTCGGCCTTGCCTGCGCGTCCTTTGCCAAAACAAAAGTCAGCGCCAACAACCACATGCGCCAATCCCAAGCCATCACAGATCACTGTTTGCGCAAATTCCCGCGGGGACAGAGACGCAAGGCCAGTGTTGAAGTTGATCTCGTAGAGCCGATCAACGCCGATCTTTTCCAGACGGCTGGCGCGCGCCTCTGGGTTCATCAGGCGGAACGCGGGGGCATCCGGCGCGAAATATGCACGGGGGTGGGGTTCAAACGTCAGAATGCCCAAAGGGGCGTGCGGTGCGGCATCGCGGGCCAAGTCAATCACAGACTGATGACCCAGATGGACGCCGTCGAAATTACCAATGGCAACGCTTGCGCCGCGGTCTTGGTCTTCGACAAATTGATAGTCACGGATAATACGCATAATCAGTGCCTAACGGGGCACTGAAAGGGACGCAAGAACCGCATCCCTTTTGACTTTGAAAAACTGCGTTTGGATCAGTCGAATTTGCGCGATGGGGCCATGACTGTTGCCTCGCCGATGACGACTTTTTTGCCATCGACAGAACAGTGGCAATCCAGTTTCACACGACGTTTGGAAAACTCGATGTCGGTGACTTTTACTTCTGCATAGACCAGATCGCCCGGACGCACGGGGGCCAAAAACTTCAACGATTGACCCATGTAGATCGTTCCATGGCCCGGCAGTTGTTCACCAATCACAGCAGAGATCAAACCCGCCGTCAGCATCCCGTGGGCGATGCGCCCCTCAAAGATGGTGTCGTTGGCGTAATCATCATCCAGATGCACCGGGTTGTGGTCCGTGCTGATCTCGGCGAATTTCTCGATGTCTTCGTCGGTCACGACTTTGCGCAGGTAACGGGTCATGCCCATTTCGATGTCTTCGATGCAGATTGTGCCGCGGGGTAGATTGTCCAAAATTTCACACTCCGGTAATTTTCAACAAGATGCCGTTACGGCTGTTGAAACTTTATTACTTTGCACGTGCAGAAATTCCAAGCGAAAAATGGGTCAGCGCAGATGTCCTATTGTGAACGTCGGATTAGATTTTTCGACTTCTAAATAGGCGGTTAGCAATTCAGGGTCCGGTTGGTGAGTGGTTTTTGTCTCGGCAGCGGCCAACCCACCCGAGATAAACAGAGAATCAATATCTTCGCCCATGGCACCTGCAACGTCCGTCAGGACACCGTCACCGATGGCTAGAATTGAGGCATCAGGCACATCCGCGCCCAAGGCGAACAAGCGACGACGGGCCAGATCATAGATCGGCGGATGCGGTTTGCCGAAATACAGGCTCTCGCCGCCCATTTCGGTGTACAACTGCGCCAACGCGCCGGCACACCATTCACGGACATCGCCGCGATCGACAATCAAATCAGGGTTGGCACACAGCAGTTTCAGCCCCATTTGTTTCGCCAACAAGAACTGTGGACGCATCACATCGGGATCAGCCTGAGGGTCCTGAGGGCCCATGCAAACGATGCCTTCCGCCTGGTCCAAAGGCACTTGGGTCACCTCAATCGGGTCTTGGACAATTTCGATAGGATCAAAGATTGCCTGATCGTGGGGCTGACCGATAAAGTAGACCTTTGAACCAACTGTGCCGCGAAACAACGCTGATCTCGCGCTGTCGCCGGAACTTGCGATATCGTCCCAACAATCACGCGCCACGCCAAAGGTCTCGAGCTGAATTTCGACGTTCGCGCGCGGGCGTGGGGAATTGGTAACCAAAATGACTTTGCCGCCCTGTTTACGGTAATCCTGCAGTGCGGCCACGGCCGATGGGATCGCCTGCACGCCATTGTGCACGCATCCCCACAGGTCGACAAAAAGCGCGTCATATCGGGCTGAAATTTCGGACAGGGCAGAGATGATCTGGGTCATAGAAAGGCTTTCGCTAAACAGGTTGCCTTGTCTGTAGCGGGTTGCGAGCGGATGTTTAAGGCTGCGCGCAAAGAAAAAGGCGCACCGCAGCGCGCCTTACAATTGTTTCATGCGGGTAAGATGTGCGTGTCGCACACCGCCGTTGTCAAACCTTCAGGTTCGGGATGATCTGCTTTTTCCGGCTCATGATGCCCGGCAGAACAACCGTGTCGCCAGAAACCGTCGCGCCAAAGCTTTTCTCGGCCACGGTTTTTACAAAATCGTTCGGCACCAGCAATGTCGCTTCTTCGTTCAGAATGTCGACCACGAACAGCAAAACCTGATCAGCGCCATCCTCGGTTGCCACATCTGTCATCGACGCCATCAGGCTGTCTTTGCGGTCCAGCACGATTTTTGGCGCCGTGGTTTCCAGAACCGACACGCGCAGCTGCTTGCCATCCACAGTAAATTCTTTGGAATCCATCCGCAGCAATTCAGCGTCCGAGAATTCCGACACGTCGGATTTCGCTTCGAACATTTCCGCCGCGTAGGCTGCAATGTCGATGCCCAAATCTTTGGCCAGATCATGCGCAATGGCGCGGTCTTCGTCCGTTGTGGTGGGTGAGCGGAACTCAAGCGTGTCTGACAAGATGCATGACAGCATCGCGCCTTTCACGTTTGTGGGCATTTGCGCCATGTCCTTGCCGATCATTTTCCACATGATCGTCGCCGTGCACGCCAGCGGTTCGATGCGAATGTCGATCGGGCCCGCTGTTTCCAGACCGCCCACCAACTTGTGGTGATCGATGATCGCGGTGATGTCACATGCGTTGATGTTTGCGGGTAACTCCGCCGGGTTGTTCGTGTCCACGATCACAACAGAGGTGCCATCGGCCACCTCGGTCACGATTTCCGGCTTGTCCAAATTCCAGCGTTTCACGACAAACGCCGCTTCGGTGTTCGGTTCGCCCAGCAAAACAGGTTTTGCAGCTACCCCTTTGATTTCATTCAAATACCAAGCCCAAATGATCGGGCTGCCAGTGCTGTCCGTGTCTGGGGATTTGTGGCCGAAAACGAGCGTGCTCATGACGTTGTTCCTGTTACTAAGTCAAAGGATTAGCGCGCCTTATAGGGGGGCAATCCTGACTTGTCACCTGCGCGCGCGCGCCATGGTGTCACAGGCCTAATTCCGCGCGTTTCTTTTTGGTTAGTGCGGCGACAATCATCTCGTAGGAATAGGTGATGTGATTGCGCAATTCCGTGTCCGACAGGCCAGGGGATTTGTAATGCTGCACCCATTTCATGCCGCGCGACGCAAGGTAGGGGGCAGGGCGCACGCCGTCTAAATCTGGCAGGATTTCAAACGCCAAAGGTGTGACTTTGAACGTGAACGCTGGCTCGTCGTCGGCCCACCCACACAGCGCAAACAGTTTGCCTGCCACTTTCCAAACATCCGAATTGCCCCACTGCACCACATGGGTTGTCTGCGGCAGGCTTTGGCAAAAGCTGTTGAACTCGTCACGATTCATGTGGGCAGTTTAGAGGCTTGGGCTGCCCGTGCAAATGCTGTTAAATCGAAATCATGAGCAGTGTTAAACCCAAGCCACGCGAAACCGATCTTTACGCGCCCATCAAAGGGTTCCTTGAGGAACAAGGTTATGTGGTGAAATCCGAAGTCGGGGCTGCCGATGTTGTTGCGGTTCGTGGGGCCGAGGCACCTGTGATCGTCGAACTGAAGTTGGGGTTTTCGCTGACACTGGTGCACCAATGCGTCGCACGCTTGGGCGTCACGGACGATGTCTACATGGCTGTGGCCACGGGCAAAGGTAAACCGTTTCAAAAGTCGCTCAAAAACATGACCAAGCTGGCGCGCCGGTTGGGGATCGGCCTGTTGACGGTCCGATTGCGCGATCAACTGGTGCAGGTCCATTGCGACCCCGGCCCCTACGTGCCGCGCAAGAACAAAAAGCGCGAAGGCCAGCTGCTCAAGGAATTCGCGCGCCGTGTTGGTGATCCGAATGATGGCGGGCAAACCCGCGGTGGCTTGATCACGGCCTACCGCCAAGACGCGGTGAAACTGGCGCTGCATTTATTTGAAATCGGGGCCAGCAAAGGGGCGGATGTTGCACGCGAAACCGGGGTTGAGCGGGCGACGACAATGATGCGCGATGACCACTACGGCTGGTTTGAAAAGGTCGACAAGGGTGTTTACGGATTGACGCCAAAGGGGGCCGAGGCAGTCGCGCTCACAGACGCGGTTCTCGGAGGATAACGGGTAAGGTGTGCGTGTCGCACAGCAATCTGGCCTCACTCCAATTTGGCAAATGGCTTAGGGTAGATCAACGTACCGGTGGGCGCATCAGCATCATTTCCAACAACCATCGTGTGGCCAATCGGGTACGGCGTGGTCAGCTTTCTGGCTTGGGCCAATGAAAATCCTGCGCGTTCGTAAAACGGCACGGCCCCCAAAACCACAACAGTTTGATTGCTCAGCTTGGCCCATTCGCACAACATTCCCATCATTCGCAAACCATAGTTGCGCCCTTGGACATCTGGCGCGATGGCCACCGGTGCGAGGCACAGCCAGCCTTTTGGGGCGACCATTTTTGACAGCGCATAATACCCGACGATCCGCTCGCCCATCGGCAGCACAGTTTCGCCCGCGATGTCACCGGATCTGCGCAGCGCGTGGACAAGGTTAGCTTCGTCGTTCCTATCGAACGCGATTTTTAACAACGCATCGACGGCGTCTTCTTCGCCTTTGCGCATCTCGCGGGCATGATCGGGAAACTGAAGCATGTGTAATCCAAGCTACTGGTTTAGAGCGCGTTACGACTCAATTGCTTTGATCATATCGACCCGTGTGGCATGACGGCCACCTTCAAATTTTGCGCTCAAAAATGCATCCACGATATCCAGCGCTAGGCCCAAGCCAATCACACGTGCCCCAAGCGAGAGCATATTGGCATCGTTGTGCTCGCGGATCATGCGGGTCGAAAATGTATCAGAGCACACACCACAGCGGATGCCCTTTACTTTGTTGACGGCCATCATGATGCCTTGCCCAGTGCCGCACAGGATGATCCCAAGCTGACATTCGCCAGAGGCCACACGCCGTGCTGCGGCTTCACCGTGTTTGGGATAGTGTGTGCTTTCGGGTGTTGTTGGTCCGATGTCGATCACCTCCCAACCTTGCGCCGCAATGTGATCGGCAATCGTTTGGCGCATTGGAATATCGGCGTGATCGCTGGACAGAACGAGGCGGGGTTTGGCGGTCATGGTAAAGTGTTCCTGTGTGCTAAAGGCGTTCTGGCTTTTGAAAGTGGACCTAAATGACCCGTTTCAGCATGTACATTAAAAATCGTCTTGCTGTTGGATTTGGACGTCTATGGCAAACGAGAAAGGGCCGCCCGAAGGCAGCCCTTTGCGATAATTTCGACGTACAAGTCTTTCGCAAAAGCGAAAAGGCTTCTTACATCATGCCGCCCATTCCGCCCATGTCAGGCATCGCTGGTGCGCCGCCGTCTTTTGCCGGACGATCTGCAACCATTGCTTCGGTTGTGATCAACAGGGATGCAACGGATGCCGCATCTTGCAAGGCTGTACGAACAACTTTGGCCGGATCGATAACGCCGAATTTGAACATGTCGCCATATTCTTCTGTCTGTGCGTTAAAGCCAAATGACAGGTCGTCGCTTTCGCGAATTTTGCCAGCAACAACCGCGCCGTCAACACCAGCGTTCTCGGCGATCTGACGCAAAGGCGCTTCGATGGCTTTACGAACGATAGAGATACCAACGTTTTGGTCGTTGTTTACGCCGGTCAAACCTTCAAGCTTTTTCGCGGCTTGAACCAGAGCAACACCACCACCGACAACGATACCTTCTTGAACAGCGGCACGTGTCGCGTTCAATGCATCGTCAACGCGATCTTTGCGTTCTTTAACTTCGGTTTCGGTCATGCCACCAACGCGGATAACAGCAACACCGCCGGCCAATTTGGCAACGCGCTCTTGCAGTTTTTCACGATCATAGTCGCTGTCTGTTTCTTCGATTTGCTGACGGATCTGGGATACGCGCGCTTCGATTTCTGCAGTTTCGCCAGCGCCATCGATGATTGTTGTTTCATCTTTGGTGATGTTGACGCGCTTGGCTGTGCCCAGCATGTCCATTGTGACGGACTCAAGCTTCATGCCAAGATCTTCGGAGATCACTTGACCGCCGGTCAAAACAGCAATGTCTTGCAACATGGCTTTGCGGCGATCGCCGAAACCAGGTGCTTTGACTGCAGAGATTTTCAGGCCGCCGCGCAGTTTGTTCACAACCAGAGTTGCAAGCGCTTCGCCTTCAACATCTTCGGCGATGATCATCAGAGGCTTTTGGCTCTGAATAACTTGCTCGAGCAATGGCACCATGGACTGCAAAGAAGACAGTTTTTTCTCGTGCAGCAAGATCATGCAGTCTTCCAGCTCAACCGTCATTTTGTCAGCGTTTGTGACAAAGTAAGGTGACAGGTAGCCGCGGTCGAATTGCATGCCTTCAACAACATCGGTTTCTGTTTCCAGACCTTTGTTCTCTTCAACAGTGATAACGCCTTCGTTGCCAACTTTTTGCATCGCGTCTGCGATTTGCTGACCGATTTCGGCTTCGCCGTTTGCAGAGATGGTACCGACTTGGGCAACTTCTGCAGAATCGCTGACTTCACGTGCTGCCGCTTTGATCGCTTCAACAACGGTTTTTGTTGCCAGATCGATGCCGCGCTTCAGATCCATCGGGTTCATGCCAGCCGCTACCGACTTCATGCCCTCTTTTACGATCGCTTGGGCCAAAACTGTGGCGGTTGTTGTACCGTCGCCAGCTTCGTCATTGGTCCGGGAAGCAACTTCCTTAACCATTTGTGCGCCCATGTTTTCGAACTTGTCTTCGAGTTCGATTTCTTTCGCCACGGATACACCATCTTTGGTGATGCGCGGTGCGCCGAAAGATTTGTCCAAGACAACATTACGACCCTTTGGGCCCAGTGTTACTTTGACGGCATCCGCGAGGATGTTCACGCCGTTGAGCATCCGGTTGCGGGCATCTGTGCCGAACTTTACGTCCTTACCAGCCATTTATATTCTCCTTAAGAGTATTTAGAAATTGGGAAAGGCGCGCCGCAGCGCACCCAGTATCAAGCAGCGCGGTCGCTTACTCGATGATGCCCATGATGTCGGATTCTTTCATCATCAACAGCTCTTCGCCGTCGACGGTGACTTCTGTGCCGGACCATTTGCCAAACAAGATTGTATCGCCAGCTTTTACAGCCATGTCGATCAATTCGCCGCTGTCTTTACGTGCGCCTTCGCCCGTGGCAACAACTTCGCCTTCGCTTGGTTTCTCTTTTGCGCTTTCTGGGATGTACAACCCACCAGCAGTTTTTTCATCGCTTTCCGTGCGGCGAACCAGCACGCGGTCATGAAGCGGTTTTAATGCCATCTTTGCAGCTCCTTAAGGCTCAAAGTTTCCGATATGATCCCGTTGGTGGGATCGTTAGCACTCAAGATCATCGAGTGCTAACAACGCTTAGCTAGGCAGTGACCGACGCAGAGTCAACAGTTGGGAAATCAAAAACCGGTCCAACCGGGGCGGAGTCTTTGATTGCTCGCATAAACCCGATTGGCGCACTTCTCACGAAAAGGTTTGATGCAGATCCGTAAGGTGGTCCTTGGCCCACCACGCGTTTGCCCCTAAAGGAGCGTATGCGTTTAATCCTGCTCACCATCCTGACCATGCTGGCCTTTGCCTCGAACTCCGTCTTGAACCGGATGGCTGTCGGCGGCGGGCACATCGATGCCGCCAGCTTTGCGGCTGTGCGGATGCTGGCAGGGGCGGTTGCGCTGTCAGTGATCCTGATGGCGCGTGGTGGCGCGTTTCCCTTGTTCGAACGATCAAGGATTATCGGAACTCTTAGCCTTGCCGCTTACATGATCGGGTTTTCGCTGGCTTATGTTTCGCTGGATGCCGGTCTGGGCGCGCTGATCCTGTTCGGCGTGGTTCAGGTCGCGATGTTCGTTTGGGGGGCCGTTATTGGCACGCGCCCAACACTGCGCCAGATCTGTGGGGCAAGCATTGCATTTGGCGGTCTCGCCGTCGCTTTGTGGCCGGCCGAGGGCAGCTCAACAGACCCGATGGGTGCCGCGCTGATGGTCGTCGCAGGTCTTGGCTGGGCTGCCTACACTTTGGCAGGGCGCGGGGCCAAAGCGCCACTTGCCGCAACCGCCGCCAACTTTATCCTCGCCACACCTTTGATGTTGTTGCCACTGATTGGTCAGGAATTGAATTTGTCCGCATATGGCACTGTTTTGGCGGTCGTCGCAGGTGCTGTGACCTCTGGCCTAGGCTACGCGCTGTGGTATTCCGTCTTGCCGCGCATGCAGGCCAGCACCGCCGCAGTTGTGCAACTAAGCGTGCCGATCATTGCGATTGCAGCCGGTGCACTTTTGCTTGGTGAAACTGTAACCTTGGTCATTGGTCTCGCCGCACTTTTGGTCGTGGGCGGCATCGCTTTGGCTGTCACCTCTAGGCCTGCGCAGTGATTGTCGTTACGGCACTTGGGCTTTGCGCCCATTCCAACGCACACCCCAAGCCCCTATTTGTAAGACCATGAAACAGATCCTCGCCCTCATCCCGTTGCTTTTCGCCTCGGCCGCCGCTGCTGCCGCTGATCCCAAAGGTTGCGCCATTTTGCTGCATGGATTGGCACGCACAGAAGCGTCGTTTGCATTGATGGAAACCGCGCTCGAGGGGCAGGGATACTTTGTTGTGCGTCCGGGCTATGCCTCAACCAAACAAGACATCCCGACGCTTGCTGCGGCAACCTTGCCCGACGCCGTTGCTGCGTGCCCCCAAGGGCCTGTGCATTTCGTGACCCATTCGATGGGCGGCATCCTTGTGCGCGATTGGCTGACCACGAACCGCCCTGCGACCCTTGGGCGCGTGGTCATGCTGGCCCCGCCAAATCAAGGCAGCGAAGTCATCGACCGCTTTGGCGATCTGTACCTTTTCGGCCTGTTCAATGGGCCGGCGGGTGTACAGCTTGGCACGGACGACCAAGGCTTGCCGCGCGAGTTGCCCCGCGTCGACTACCCCGTTGGGGTCATCGCGGGCAATCAATCGCTGAACCCGTATTTCTCGTCGCTTTTGCCTGGCGCTGATGATGGCAAAGTGTCTGTTCAATCGACGTCAGTCGCCGGCATGACCGACCACATCGTTTTGCCCGTCACGCATACGTTCATGATGAACAACCCGCGTGTGATCAGCGAAACGCTGTTGTTTCTGGAAACCGGCCGCTTTGATCCAACGCTCAGCTGGGGGGACGCGGTGCTTGAACATCTGGGGTGTGAAAACGGCAACTGCCTGTCTGGGGATCCCGATGTTAAACCTTGATTTCACCGGCGCTCAGGTGCTTGGGCCTGACGGTTTGGCCAAAACGACCCTGTCGATTGCCGACGGTTTGGTCGTGGACACGCGGGCGGGGCGCGCGGTCGATCTGACAGGATACCGCATCTTGCCGGGCATTGTTGATCCGCATGGCGACGGGTTTGAACGCCACCTTGCGCCGCGTCGCGGTGCCATGAAACAAATGACCGAAGGGTTGGTCGCAGCCGAAGCTGAACTGGCCGCCAACGGCATCAGCACTGGCGTTCTCGCGCAATTTGTCAGCTGGGAAGGCGGGCTGCGTGGCATGGATTTCGCCGATCAAGTCCTAAGCGCCATTCGCGATTCCCGTGGATCGGTCGTGACGGATTTGCGCGCGCAGTTGCGGTTCGAAACGCACCTGCTCGATGACTACGCGGATCTGCCCGCTAAAATTGCCCGCTGGGGTGTGAACTACATCGTGTTTAACGATCACTTGCCGCACGCGCGTTTGGCTGAAGGGCGCAAGCCGCCACGTCTGGTGGGCCAAGCGCTTAAGGCGCAGCGCAATCCGGATGTGCATTTTCAAATGCTGCTGGACATGCATGCGCGCACAAACGAGGTCCCGGCGGCGTTGGATACACTGTGTGCAGAGTTGACGGCCATGGGTTTGCAAATGGGCAGCCACGACGAAAGTGCCGCTGCACACCGCGCAATCTGGCGCGCACGGGGCGTAACGGTGTCGGAATTCCCCGAAACGCTGGAGGCCGCAGAAGCGGCAAAAGACGCAGGCGATTGTGTGGTTTTGGGTGCACCAAACGTGGTGCGAGGCGGATCTCACAAAGGCAACGCCAGCGCGCTGGAATTGATCGCCATGGGCTACTGCGACGCTATCGCCTCTGACTATCACTACCCCAGCCCACGTCGGGCTGCGCTGATGCTGGCGGCGTCAGGCGTGCTGGATTTTGGGGCTGCGTGGGGTTTGGTATCGGCAGGACCCGCCCGTGTGCTGGGCCTGAACGATCGCGGTGTACTTGATGTAGGTTACCGCGCTGATCTGGTGATATTGGATGCAAAAGACCGTGTGGCTGCCACGATTTGTGCAGGTAAAGTTAGCTACATGTCAGGCGACATCGCTGCGCGGTTCGTGGCTTAGCCTTCGTGTGGGCTACGACTGGTCCAATCATTTCAGTCAAAAAAAGCCCCGAATGAAAACTCATGCGGCGCCTTTCGAAAATTAACGAATTTTAGCTGCTTTTCACCAGATGATCGCCGAATGGATTGTCGATGACCATCAACCAACGTCCATCCGGTTGCTTGCGCAAAACGACGACGGAAAACCCAGTCTGTTCGAATTCTGAGCCATCAGGCGCTTTGCCCGACATTTTCCAGGTGGAAGAGTGCAGGGCGATATCATCGGCCTGAATGATTTCGTGGTTGGTCACGGAAATCTGCGGGCTCATCCCGATAAATTGGGTAAAGGCATCCCGCAATGCAGACGTACCTTGGGCGAGCATGCCGGGTTCACCGACCAGCGCGCAGTTTGGTTCAAAAGTGGCGAGGATCGCGTCCATGTCGCCTGCGGCAACAGCTGCATTGTTCGCGTCGATTGTCGCATTGATTTGATCATGTTCCATGTTGTTTTTCCCTTGAGCTTGTGTGCTTGCAAGAGAAACCTAGCAGGGCATGCTGACAGAAACTGGCAGTAGCCAATTTGGTGCGGGGATTGATTTGCCAAAGGGTGCCGTCGTGCTTTAGCTGACCACCCGATTGACGTGCCCCATCTTGCGACCAGCTTTGACCTCGGCCTTGCCGTATAGATGCAAGGCTGTGTTGGGTTCACGGGCTAAGGCGTCGACGCGGTCCATGTCATTACCAATCAGGTTTTCCATCACCACATCGCTGTGCCGTTTGCCATCACCCAAAGGCCAGCCGACAACGGCACGGATGTGTTGTTCGAACTGGTCCACGGCGCAGCCATTTTGCGTCCAGTGACCAGAGTTATGCACGCGCGGGGCGATTTCGTTCACGATCAGGCCTGCGGATGTGACGAACAGTTCGACCCCCAAAACGCCCACGTAATCGAGCCGGTTGAGAATGCTCGCGGCCATCAAAATAGCATCGGTGCGTTGGGACGCGGACAGTTTCGCGGGGATCGTAGTGGTGTGCAGGATGCCGTCGCGGTGCACGTTTTCGCCGGGATCAAAGCAGGCGACGTCGCCGTCCGGACTGCGCGCAGCAATCACAGAAACCTCGTGGCTGAAATCAACAAACCCTTCGAGGATCGCGGGGGCACCTGCCATATCCGCAAACGCCTTTTCCGCGTCTGCCACATCCATGATCCGCGCCTGACCTTTGCCGTCGTACCCAAAGCGGCGGGTTTTCAGGATCGACGGTGCGCCGATGGTTTTCATCGCCTCGCTTAGGGCGGCCGCGTCTGGGATGTCAGCGAAGGGCGCAACTTTTAGACCGAGGCCCTCAAGAAAGGCTTTTTCGGTCAAACGGTCTTGGGAAATGCGCAATGCCTCTCGTCCCGGACGGATCGGGCGCAGGGTTTCCAGCAGATCAAGCGCGGCTGTTGGGATGTTTTCGAATTCATAGGTGATGACGTCAACAGTGCTGGCAAAGGCGCGCAGTGCGGCCTCGTCTTTGTAGGGGGCTGTGGTCACAGCATGCGCGACATCAGCGGCAGGCGGGTTCGCGCCCGGCTCAAAGATGTGGGTTTTGAACCCCAAACGACTGGCCGCCACGGACAACATGCGCCCCAGCTGACCACCGCCCAAAATACCAATCGTCGCGCCGGTTTGCAGTTGCTCAGTCATCGATTGGTTCTTCCGGAATTGAGGCTGACAGGTCGGCGCGCCACTGATCAAGGCGCTGGGCCAAGGTGGGATCGTTCAGCGCCAGAATGCCAGCGGCCATCAGGCCGGCATTTGCAGCACCAGTAGCCCCGATGGCCATAGTCGCCACTGGAAATCCACGCGGCATTTGCAAGATGGAATACAGGGAATCAACGCCAGACAAGGCTTTGGTTTGAACAGGCACGCCGATGACGGGCACGCGGGTTTTTGACGCCATCATGCCGGGCAGATGTGCAGCGCCACCGGCACCCGCGATGATCACTTGCAAGCCACGCGACGCAGCCGTTTTGCCGTAATCCCACAACCGGTCAGGGGTGCGGTGGGCCGAGACGATCTTTTTCTCGTATGGAATGTCGAGCGCATCCAGCATCTGGGCGGCTTCCTGCATTGTGGGCCAATCTGATTGACTGCCCATGATTATGCCGACGGGAGGCGTTTGAACTGTCATCGCGATTTGGCCCTTCATACGGAAGCGGGCACTATAGCCAGATGGGTTGCTCGTGCAATGGGGCGTTTTGTTGCGCCAATTTTAGGCAATAATATCCGGGGTCAGGCGGTCTTCGACCATAGCGATCTTGTCCTTAAGCAGCAGTTTCTGCTTTTTCAGTCGGCGGATCGTCAGTTGATCGGCAGTATTTTTTTCAATCAATGCGGCAATTGCCTCGTCTAGATCACGGTGTTCACGGCGAAACACTTCAAGTTCGACGCGCAAAACATCGTCCGTTTTCATAGAAATGTCAGATTGCGCATTCATTTGATGATTCTTACCAGTTGTTAGAGGTTTACATATAAGGAGTGGAGTGAATTGCGCCTAGCCCTTGTTCACAACATGGTTTCTACCCATATGATTTCCAACGGTTGCCGCTGATGGGACCGAAGAATGAGATGTCGCTTGACCTAAAAAGGACGTGTCGTATGACGAAAATGACGCTTGCCTCATACCCGCACATGCTGGGATTTGAGCAGTTGGAACGCCTGCTGGAACGCACGGCGAAAACTGGGAACGAAGGCTATCCGCCTTTCAACATTGAACAAACCTCTGATTTTTCCTATCGGATCACGCTGGCTGTTGCCGGTTTCGGTGATGACGATCTGACCATCACTGTCGAAGATCGCCAATTGGTTATCCGTGGTCGGTTGGACGAAGACATCGAGGGACGTGTGTTCTTGCATCGCGGGATCGCTGGGCGACAATTTCAACGCTCGTTCGTGTTGGCAGACGGGGTGGACGTTGGCGAAGCAATCATGGAGAACGGGCTATTGCACATCGATTTGACCCGCTCCAAACCCGAAACTGTCGTTCAGACCATCAACATAAAGAAAGGCTAAGCCATGAATACTGATTTTGATTTTTCGAGCGTCACAGGCGGAATGGTCTACGTGAAACCTGTTGAGGTTGCTGATCTACCGGCCGAAGTGCGCGAGCAGATCGAAGGCACTGAGCAGTTGTTTTCTGTGCACGATCCCGAAGGTCAGCAATTGGCCCTCGTCGCTGATCGGCGCATGGCGTTTGATCTGGCGCGTCAGCACGACTACGCACCTCAGGCCGTGCACTGACCTAAATGTTATGGCGGGGTTTGGCATTTGCGTTTTGCATGATGGCAGCCCCGATTTTCGCAAGCGAGAGGATCGCGTGCGTTCAATCCCAATTGGCGTCGTTAGGCTACGACATCGGGGTGATTGATGGGCAAATCCAACCACAAACGCGCACAGCAACGCGCGCTGCCTTTCGCGACATAGGCGAGCACACCAAACTAATTTTGCCATTCGATGATCGGCGTGCTGGCCAATGGTGCCGCCAATTGGGTCTGGGTAACGTAGATTTGCAGGCAGCATGGCCATCGCAAAACGCAGCTTGCATTTATACGGATCAGTTTGAAAACGCGCTAAAGCAGGCGATGCTTTCAAAAGCCGAAGCCACTGCGCGTCAATTCTTTAAAGATCAGTTTGGCATAAGTTTGGCGGGCAGCTTTGCCCTGATTGGCACCGAAGACCCTGAACACGTAAACCCGCTGTTGAACACGGCGCTGGCTGAAAGGGGGGTACGACCCCGCAAGTCGCCGCTGGATTTCGAAAAGATATGTCAGGGACGCAAAATTGGTGCTGCGGCCAATCGTGAATTCATCACCATGTGCTGGCAAAAACCGGACGCATATAATTCTGCTTGGGCAAATCAGATCTCGCCGCGCCTGACCGCAATTTTGGTGCATGAATTCATGCACCAAACGCAGTACGAACTGGCAATTGATATCCCTGCGCGTCGGTTGTCGAACAACAAGGATTGGCTGCTTGGCCCGTCCTGGATGATCGAAGGCAGCGCCGAGGTGGTCGAAGAAATATTTCAGAACGCGGATGCGCAAACCAGTGATGGAAACACGTTATTCACGATGCAAAAACCTGCGCGACGAGCGCGTGTGCTTCTGTCCGATCTCAACAAAAGCGGCGCAGTGAACGACAGTGCTGATTATGGGACTGCTCGTTTTGCGGCCTATATTCTGGCGCAAAAGCATGGGGTGCAATCGTTGTTCGACTATTTTCGCGCGCTGGACGATACAGAAGATCGCGACGCTGCATTTCGACAGGTGTTTGGTCAGTCTCTGGGTTCATTCGAGGTCGAGTTTGAAACCGTGCGCCGTGATTTTGGCGCTGCACGTAAATACATCAAAAAGGGAACGCCATGAGCTTTGAATTCGACTGGGTAGATGCCTTTACAGACCAAGCATTCGGGGGCAACGGCTGTGCGGTTGTACATGGCGGCGCTGGCCTCAGCACCCAAATCTGCATGGCTTACGTGCGTGAAACATCTCTTGTCGAATGCACATTTACCGGCCCGTCAGACGTGGCTGATGTGCGTGTTCGCTATTTTTTGGCATCTCGTGAAATTCCGTTTGCCGGGCACCCGACCTTGGCAACTGTGGTGGCCATGCGCCATCGCGGTTTGATCGAAGACGGACCGCTGGTTTTGGAAACTATGGCCGGTTTGGTGCCTGTTATCGTCAACGGGACGCATGTGACTATGACCCAAATACCGCCGGAATTTGGCGCCGAAGTGCCGCGCGAAATTGTTGCTGAGGTCGGGGGCATTGATGCGGATGACATCTTGTTTGCACCACAAGTCGTGTCCACAGGCCTGCCATTTTGTGTGACTGTGGTGAAATCGCGCGAGGTTCTGGAAAAGGTGGCGCTGAACGTAGATGCATTTAAAAAGTACAGCGCCTTTTTGGGCCAAAACACCATCGACATAATGGAACCATTTTGGGTCACGCTGACCGGTGCCACACAGGCTGGTGATACCTCTGCACGCTTGTTGCTTGCACCACCGAGCCCGGCTGAGGATCCTTTTACAGGTTCTGCAACTGGGGCGATGGCGTCGTATTTGTGGGCCAAAGATGCGATCGAAACGCCTGCCTTTATTGCCGAGCAAGGGCACAGCATGGGCCGGCCGGGACAGGCACAAGTCAAAGTTTTAGGGCCACGTGATGCAATCACAGGCGTCGATGTCGGGGGATCCGGGTTTGTCTTGATGTCTGGTCAGGTGTATTTGACCGATTAAGAGGCTTTTCAACAGGACCGAACCTAGATGACTGATGCTGCGATCGCCATTCTGCCCTACGGCTATAGCCTGGGAACGCACCTAAAAGACATGTCGTTGGACTTGTTGAAGTGGCCTGTGGGGCGACCCAAACGGGCAGTCGGATGCGTGAGTGATTTGGGCAAAAATGATCACTTGATCGTTTTTCCCAAGTTTTCGATGCACACAAAACTACGTTGGGGAACACGCGCCAAAGTGTCTTTGATGGTTGTTGAACCACGATTAATTCATGCCCGACATTTGCAGGCCCTCCGCTTGTCGCATCACCGGTTTCACCGCGTGTTTACCCATGATGCAGTCACATTGGCGCGCTTGCCAAACGCGCGATTTTTGCCAGCGGCCAGCACATGGGTGCAAGATTATGCCGGTTTGAAAATCAAGAAAACGGACAATGTTTCACTGATTGCGTCTGCCCGACTGGATCAAGAAGGCCACCGTTTGCGTCATGCAATTGTCGATGACGTTCGTGCCCAAGGGATAGATGTAGACGTGATGGGGCGCGCCTATCGCCCGTTTGATGAAAAGTCCGAAGGCCTCGCGCCATACCGTTTTTCTGTGGTGATTGAAAACATCCGCAGCCCTGGATATTTTACTGAAAAATTGATTGATGCGCTGTTGTGCGAAACCATTCCGATTTACTGGGGGGCACCTGATGTTGCCGATCATTTTGACCCCGGCGGTATGATCGTTTGTGAAACGCACGATCAGATTGTGAATGCCGTGCGCGGCGTAAACGCATCCCGATATGACGCGATGAAACCTGGATTGCTACGGGCCAAAGACCAAGCGGTTGGCCTGCGCGACTACCAACTTTTGGCGGCTCAAAGCCTTCAGAACGAAACATAAAAAAGGCGGGGAAATCTACCCCGCCTTCTTCGTCAGTCTGATGGCACGCTACTTAGTTCGCAGCGATCAAACCCATGCTTTCCAGCTTTAGCAACACCTGATGCGCGCAGTTATCAACCGCAACATTTTCGGTCTCAACGCTCAGTTCTGGGTTGGCGGGTACGTCGTAGGGGTCTGAAATGCCTGTAAATTCCTTGATCTTGCCTTCACGTGCCAGTTTGTACAGACCTTTGCGATCACGTTTTTCGCATTCATCAATGGAAGTGGCCACGTGGACCTCAACAAAGGCACCAAATTCCTCAACGCCTTCACGTACGGCGCGGCGCGTTGTGGCGTAAGGCGCGATGGGCGCGCAAATTGCGATACCACCGCTTTTGGTGATTTCTGACGCGACATAGCCGATGCGGCGAATGTTCAAATCGCGGTGCTCTTTGCTAAAGCCCAATTCGGACGACAGGTTTTTGCGGACGATATCGCCGTCGAGCAAGGTCACCGGGCGGCCGCCCATTTCCATCAGTTTGACCATCAACGCGTTGGCGATGGTGGATTTGCCGGAGCCAGAGAAACCAGTGAAGAATACGGTGAACCCTTGTTTGAAACGCGGTGGTTTAGTGCGGCGCAATTCTTTGACGACCTCAGGGAACGAGAACCATTCAGGGATCTCAAGACCTTCTGCCAAGCGACGGCGCAGTTCGGTACCAGAGATGTTCAGAACCGTGACGTTTTCGCGATCTGCGATCTCGTCGTTTGGCTCGTATTGGGCGCGTTCTTGCACATAGACCATGTGTTTGAAGTCGACCATTTCGATGCCCATTTCGTCTTGATGTGCGCGGAACAGGTCCTGGGCATCATAGGGGCCGTAGAAATCTTCGCCTTTGGAATTGTTGCCGGGGCCAGCGTGGTCGCGACCGACAATAAAGTGCGTGCAGCCGTGGTTTTTGCGGATCAAACCGTGCCAAACCGCCTCGCGAGGGCCAGCCATGCGCATGGCCAAGTTCAACAATGACATTGCTGTGGTGGCTTGCGGATACTTGTCCAGGACCGCCTCGTAGCAGCGCACGCGGGTAAAGTGGTCAACGTCGCCCGGTTTGGTCAGACCAACAACAGGGTGGATCAACAAGTTGGCTTGCGCTTCTCGTGCGGCGCGGAAGGTCAGTTCTTGGTGCGCGCGGTGCAGGGGGTTGCGGGTTTGGAACGCCACAACTTTGCGCCAACCCATTTTGCGGAAGTAGGCGCGCATTTCATTTGGCGTGTCGCGGCGGGCACGGAAATCATAGTGCACGGGCTGTTGGATACCGACGATCGGGCCGCCGAGGTAAATCTTGCCAGCTGTATTGTGCAGATAGTTGACGGCAGGGTGCGCATCGTCGTCGGCACCAAAGACCATTTCGGCTTCGCGGGCTTTGTTCGGCTCCCAACGGTCAGTCACCGTCATGGTGCCCAAAATCACGCCTTCTTGGTCGCGCAGGGCAATGTCCTGACCCAGCTTTAGCTTGCTGGCAAATTCTTCGCTCACATCCAGCGTGATCGGTATTGGCCAAAGTTCGCCTGACGCCAGACGCATGTTTTCGACAACGCCGTTATAGTCTTCTTCGGTCAGAAAGCCTTTGAGCGGGTTAAACCCACCGTTCATCAGCAGTTCAATGTCGCAAATCTGGCGCGGGGATAAATCATGGCTGACCAGATCGCCGGCTTCAGCCTTTAGCTTTTGCGCGGATTCATAGGATACATATAGCTCAGGGATCGGAGCAAGGTTACTCATCGGTGTCATATTGCGTCTCGTTTTTTTTATTGCCTCAGGTGGACCGTGTTCGGCCTTTCGCGCGTCGGATACAGCTTGATTGTGTCAAAAGTCTAGCAAACACAAAAGATTTTCACGACTAAAGACGGAATTACCTCATAATTGACAGGGGCGGGGAATTTTCCCCGCCAGAGCCAAAAAACGGCAACAATTCGCGCTTGGGTGGATCGCAAGACTAGGGTCAGGACTCATAACCAAAAGATAACGGTTGCTGCGAGAGCTATTGCGGAGAGAAAGACGGTTGGGGATCTGCCGTAGCGTGTAGCTACGCGTCGCCAATCTTTGAGCCTGCCGAACATCCTCTCGATACGGTTGCGCCTTTTGTAGCGGCGTTTGTCATACTTGATGGTCTTCTTGCGCGACTTGCGGCCA
>JAQXDI010000054.1 GCA_029251465.1 Ascidiaceihabitans sp. | reverse complement strand
CTCCATCAGACGAACCTTCAGTTCCTTCATCAGGCCTTGGTTGCCCAGCAGATCGTCTGCGTTCTCAACGCCGCTCAGCAGCTCGTCTAATACTTCCTTGGATATCGTCATTGTCGTCATGCTCCTTCAGTTTGAAAGCATGGCCCAAATTACTCATACACAGAAGATCGGACACTCTCCGACGAGTTGCTAAACGGCGAAATCTTTTACTCGTTGCGAGAAGCCCAAATTATCATCGAAAGATGGAGAAACCACTACAACACCAAACGACCCCATAGTGCTTTGGGCTACCGCCCACCTGCGCCAGAAGCCATCGTTCCGATGGACCAAAGGCCAATCATGCACTAACTCTCAATTTGGACCACTCAAGTGGGGCTGCTCAGTCCAACTCTGGTTACATTTGCATTAGACATTTTTAAATTAACCTCGAAATACGTTTCTTTGAACTATCTCCAAATTTCGAAAATGGTGAAACACTTAAGTGAATTTTTCTATATTTGAAAAAATGAATACCCTCAGGAGGGTATCGAAGCAGAGCCGGTGGTTAAAGTCGTGCGCTCATTCGCCTCATGCCCCCATCAATGCGCGATCGAATTCTAGCGTTGTGAGGTTCTCAAAGCCGTCTTCGGTGATCAGCACTTGGTCTTCGAGCTTGATTGTGAAGTCGCCACCGACCTCGCCGACGGCGGCTTCGACGCACAGGACCATGCCGGCCTCGAGCGGATAATCAAAGGCGCCTGGCACTGCTTTGTCGGGGTAGGCGACCAGAGGCCATTCGTCGCAAAGCCCGACGCCGTGCATCAGACAGCCGTATTTTTGCGCTTGGAATTTATCGTCCAGACGGTGGGAATTGGCGGTGAGTTCCGGGACCGTGACACCGGGTTTCAGCATGTCCATGTTCGTCATGATGTGTTCGTGGGCGTGGCGCATGGCGTAAATCATGTCTGGGCGCGGTTTTTGATCGCCGATCCACCAGCTGCGCGAAATGTCGATGCAGATGCCATAAGATCCGATCAAATCCGTATCAAAGCTAATGATTTCATTGGGTTGCGTGATGCGCGGCCCGCATTCTTGGAACCACGGATTGGTGCGTTGCCCAGAAGCGAGCAGCCGCGTTTCGATCCATTCACCACCGCGACGGATGTTTTCAGCGTGCAGGATCGCCCAAATATCATCTTCGGAGGTTTTGCCATCCCCGACGTTGGCGCGCGCGAAATCTTCCATGGCAGTGGCCGCGGCTTCGCAGGCGTGATTGGCGCAGCGCATGGCGTGGATTTCGTCAACGCATTTGATGGATCGGGATTTTTCGGTGACTTCTTCGCCGTCTTTCAAAGTGAACCCTTGGGCCTCGAGCGCGTGGGCCCCGTGCAGCATGATTTTGTCGACGCCGAGCAGTTTGTTGGTGCCTGCGTGCTCGGCCATGATCTCGCGCACTTCGTTGGCAAAGGCGTCTGCCTTGACGTCGGTTTTGTCGCCGGTTGCGAAGTAGAACATCGAACCACCGCCACGCACTTCGCGCACGAGCGGGTTAAATCCAGTGAGGAAAGGCGCGTTTTTATAGTCCCAAATCACCATGTAGCCATCGGCGCACAGCAGCACGGCGCGGAACGGATTGTGGGTGTTCCACAGCTGCATGTTGGTGCTGTCGGTGGCGTAGCGGATGTTGAGCGGGTCGAACATCAGCAGGCCGCCATAGCCGCGATCCACGATGTGTTGGGTCAGGCGTTTGTGCCGATATGCGCGCATTGTTTCAAGGTTGGGAACGGTCAGCCCTGCGGCCTCCCATTCGCCAAACGCCAGCTGCGTCGGCCCGATTTCAATGCGATCCATATCGTTGGGCGACCCATCTGCCAGCGTTGCGCCTTTGGTCGGATCAATCTTGCGGGTGTCGCGGTGGTGCTGGTTCATTTGGGCATCCTTGGTCACAGTGTTGCGTACAAGGGTGCGCGGAACCGGCGCGGTATGATTGCCAAAAACCGACGTAAATACCTGTCGTTTTTGACATCGGATAGCGAACGGGGGCGCACAAACCATACGCCCCCGTCCGTTAATTGGGGTGTGACCAATGGGTGTCAATCACCACATGCGGCTGCCCGTCTGATGTCTTTTCAGCAGTCTTTCCATCCGACCCGACAGTGCAACTGACCTGCCGGCGAAACGAGCTGAAGTATTCAGACGTCACAACATCAATCGGTTCGTCAAACACCAATGTAAGCGACCAAAACCCGGCAGTTTTAGCGTTGACCGCTTTGACTTTGCCGGCAAACCGATGCCCCAAATACAGATCCGTCACACGCTGCGAAGGGGTGAATTGCGGCTGCGGTGCATCGCGCGCCTGCGCGTGCAGGGTGTTCCAATCGCGCGCACCCCATTGATGGGCGACGGCCTCGAGGGCTTGGGCATGACTGATCGGCTGGCCCGTGTCAGCAAGGCCGGATCGCAGGCGTTTGGCTTGCGCCTTAAGCGCGGCGCGTGAGGGAAGAGAAATATCCATTCCAGTGTCTCCTGTTGTCGCGGAGCGGTATTCGGGTGCTCGCATTGCCAAACGTCATGAGCGACGTAAGGGATCAGGAATTATCGTGTTCAACGCTTCACCAAAATGCGAACGGCAGGCCGCAGGGCCTTGGAACAGGCATGTAGGCGCGTTGAATTTGGATTGCAAGGGGTGGGGTGGCGGTCAAATCTCGGCGTAGATTTCCAGCAAGTTGCCGTCGGGGTCGCGGAAAAACAGCGTGCGATGACCAAAGTCACGGTCCGTGGGTGGTGACAGAATTTCGACGTTTTGGCGGGTCAGTTCGGCCGCACAAAGATCAACGATTTCGCGCGTGACTTTGAACGCGAGTTGCAGCGCGGCTGTGCCATCAGGAACGGGTTGATCGGTCGCCGTAGGCCCCGGTTTTGCCAGCACAAAGATGTTGGCCCCGATGTTGTATTCCCGCCAAGTGGACGACAGGCTGCGGGTCAAATCAAAGCCCAAAACCGTTTCGTAAAACTGGATCATGGCAGGCAGATCGCGCGCGTAAATCACGGTGTAATCAACGGCCGTAATCGCCTTGAACGGGTTTTGTGTGGGCATGCTGTGATCCCTCTGAATTGAAAAACCGCGCATCTGTGTGGCAGACACGCGGTTCATTTAGAATCGCAAAAGCAACGGGTTAGCCGTCAATCCGTGCGCCCATGATCGCGATCGCTTTTTGGTAAACGCCAGCTGCATTCCATTGTTTGATGACTTTGAAATTGGCTTGACCTTCTTGGTAACCCTTGCCGGGTTTCCAGCCTTTTTGGCGCAGGAAATTCGCGGTAGAGGCCAGCGCGTCGATCTGGTTGTAAAAATCAACGCGGCCGTCGCCGTTGCCATCCACACCGTATTGCAGCGCGTTGCCGGGCAGGAATTGCGTGTGGCCCAATTCGCCGTGTTTGGCACCTTTGGTGTTGGCGGTAATTGCGCCTTGGTCGACCAGTTTCAGGGCGCCAATTGCGTGCGGTTTAAAGAATTCAGAGCGGCGGCAATCGTAGGTTAACGTGGTGATTGCGGACACAACGGGGCTAGATCCCATGAAGCCGCCAAAGCCGGTTTCCATGCCGTGGATCGCGATGATCACGCCGGCGGGCACGCCGTAGCGTTTTTCCAGCGCTGCAAAAAGGTTGGCGTTTTGGGCTTTGCGTTTCTTGCCTTGGGCGACAATTGTGTCGGCACCGCGCACCTGCATGAATTTGCTGAGCGAGTATTTGAACGACTTTTGATTGCGGTCTGCGGCGATGGTTTTGCTGGCATAACTGGCACTGGCCAAGGCGGCCAAACCGCGTTTTTTCACGCCGGCTTTTTTGGCATCGGTGGCAAAGCTGGCTTTCCATGCGTTGAACCCGGCGCTGGTGTTGCCGCAGGTTGCGGCCTGCGCGCTGGTTGTTGCAAGTGCCAGTGCGGCGACGATCGCGGCACGTTTGAAAATTGGCATATCAATTACTCCCTGAACTTTTTCCACATGATGGCGCGGGTGTTGCCAGAGGTTAAGGGGGCCAGAGGTAAAGGGGGCAGGGGACTGCACGCAAAAAAGGCGCAACCGAAGCTGCGCCTTTGATGAATTTAGTGGTGCGCGGGCGAACCCGCAGCCCCTTAGCAAGAGTAGTACATCGCGTACTCAACCGGGTGCGGCGTGTGCTCGTAACGCTCGACTTCTTCCATTTTGAGGGCAACGTAGCCTTCGATTTGGCTTTTGGTGAACACGTCACCGGCCAACAAAAAGTCCATGTCTTTGCTCAGCTCGTCCAAAGCTTCGCGCAAGGAACCGCAAACCGTTGGGATGTCTGCCAGTTCTTCGGCAGGCAAGTCATACAGGTTTTTGTCCATGGCTTCGCCCGGATCTATCTTGTTTTGGATGCCGTCAAGGCCCGCCATCAACAGCGCTGCAAAGCACAGGTACGGATTGGCGGACGGGTCAGGGAAACGTGCCTCGACGCGCTTGGCTTTCGGGCTTTCTGTCCACGGGATCCGTACGCAACCTGAACGGTTACGCGCAGAATAGGCGCGCAAAACCGGCGCTTCAAAGCCTGGGATCAGGCGTTTGTAGCTGTTTGTGCCGGGGTTGGTGAAGGCGTTCAGGGCCTTGGCGTGGTGCAGAACACCGCCGATGAAATACAGCGCTTCTTGGGAAAGATCCGCGTATTTGTCGCCTGCAAACAAAGGCTTTCCGTCTTTCCAGATCGACATGTTTACGTGCATACCGGTGCCGTTGTCACCTGCGATTGGCTTTGGCATGAACGTCGCGGATTTGCCGTAGGCGTGGGCGACGTTGTGGATCACGTATTTGTATTTTTGCAGCTCGTCGGCCTGTTTGGTGAGCGAGTCAAAGATCAGACCCAACTCGTGCTGGCAGGACGCAACTTCGTGGTGGTGCTTGTCGACTTTCATGCCGAGGCGCTTCATCGTCGACAGCATTTCGCCGCGCAGATCGTGGGCTTCGTCGATCGGGTTCACAGGGAAATAGCCGCCCTTGATGCCCGGACGGTGGCCCATGTTGCCCATTTCGTATTCGGTATCGGTGTTCCAGGACGCGTCGGTTGCATCAACTTCGTAGGATACTTTGTTGATTGTGTTGGAATAACGCACGTCGTCAAAGAGGAAGAATTCGGCCTCTGGACCCATGTAGGCGACGTCGCCGATGCCGGTGGATTTCAGATACGCTTCGGCTTTTTGGGCGGTGCCGCGTGGGTCGCGATCGTAGGCTTCGCCGGTGTCAGGCTCAACAACACAGCAGTGCACGCAGATGGTTTTTTCGGCGTAAAACGGATCAACATAGGCGCTGTCCACGTCGACCATCAGTTTCATGTCTGATGCTTCGATTGGTTTCCAACCCTCGATTGAGGAGCCGTCAAACATGAAGCCTTCCTCGAGGAAATCTTCGTCAACTTGGTCAGCACAAAGCGTGACGTGCTGCAGTTTGCCGCGTGGGTCTGTGAAACGGATGTCGACGTATTCAGCGCCTTCTTCCTTGATCATATCGAGAGTTTTATTGCTCATCTTCGATGTGTCCTTTTGGAGTTTTGATAATAATTACAGCGCGTCTGAACCGGTTTCGCCGGTACGGATGCGGATTGTTTGCTCAACTGGGGTGACAAAAATTTTGCCGTCCCCGATTTTTTCAGTTTTGGCGGCGTCTACGATGGCCTCAATGGCGGCATCGACCTGATCGTCGTCCAGAACAACTTCGACTTTGACCTTGGGCAGGAAATCGACAACATATTCAGCGCCGCGGTAGAGTTCGGTGTGGCCCTTTTGACGTCCAAAGCCTTTGACTTCGATGACGCTAAGCCCCTGAACGCCCACCTCTTGCAAAGCCTCTTTGACTTCGTCCAGCTTGAACGGTTTGATAATCGCTTCGATCTTTTTCATGAAGTGCCTCCCCTGGCTAAATTTGTGGCCCGAAATTTCGGCGCAAAACCCCGGCCCAAAGCCCCGGAGTATTCCGGCTTGTGCTAGCTTGGGCATTTCAGGTTGTGATTTCAGCGTCCAGAAAAGGGCGACGCGGGCAGGGGGAAAGGCGTAAATTTGCGCGAGTGCGATTAATTTTTGCGCATAATGCCTAAATTTTAGGCGAAAGTGAATCGCTGAAATTGAGCGTGATGCGGCGCCTGTTTCAGGGCTTCAGAATCGCACAATCGATGAAGGGGCGCAGAGGTACAAACCCTCGCGCCCTTGAGCAATTCATCGGTAGTACCTGCTTTAGGCGGCGACTGACTGCGCAACGCCAACCAAGGGGACCGAAATTTCCAGACCATCGGCATAGACCACATGGGTTTTGTCAAAGGTCAGGTGGAACAAATTCATGTTCCGCGCCCCAAGGTCGGTGATGAATTCGCCGTCAATCAATTGACCGGCCTGAACCGCCGCATTTGGAACCCCAAACATCGATTGGGCCCGCCAATCGCGCACCAGAACATGCTGGGCTGCGGGCAAAATCACGTTGTGTTATGGGCGCGTGTGCCCAAGTGAACCCGCCTTGATTGCGACCGCAGGGGCGGTGATGCGCAAGGACGTGATATTGCGCAGCTCGACCATGCCCGCATCACGCGTGACAATGCGATCCCCCGGCGCGAGGTATTCCACGGGGATTTCCCCGTCGGATGTAAAGATAATACTGCCAGCAACAATGCCGGCATGCGTGCTAAATGCGCGTGCCTGCGGATCCTGTCCGCTTTCGACGCGCCCGACCGTTTTCGGTTTCATGGGCGTCTCTTTTGTTATGCAACCTGCCTCTAGGTTATGAAAAACATATGACAATATATGTTTAATGTCGCCTATTTTTTTGTGTCGGATTCTGATTTCGGGTGCTGTGCATTTTCTGCTCGCATCTGTGGGCAAGCTTTGCTAAATGCTGCCATGTTCGAATAGAACATGTGCGGGTGTGGCGGAATTGGTAGAC
>JAQXDI010000052.1 GCA_029251465.1 Ascidiaceihabitans sp. | reverse complement strand
TTGGGAAGTACTGACGCAGCGAAGGTCCGGTTCCCGCCCTGTGTATCGTTGCTAGTCTCGGCGGTCTGAAAAGGCGGTCGGTACATCTTGGGCGAAGAGATGTTCCCTCAATATTTCATAGCCCCATGTCATTCATGTAAGCGGTCGCTGCCCACCGGCACGGCCCCTTACATGCCAACCCGATACCTAAAGGCAGAACTGAACATGCCGCAATCATTGCAGCCAATCCAAACCGCACATTCATCGCAGAGGCCAGTGTAGTCGCCGGAACCGTAGGCTTCCTGCGAGACGTCGAAAGCACATTGGATTGGGAGCTATCCCGAACAGCCCGTTCCTCCAACTTGGCGATGCCTGAGCGGGGGTGAAGTGATAGGGAGAGTGTAAGCAAGCGTACACTCCAAGCCATCCGCGACAGCCTCTCAGTGATCCTCTAAGGGGTGCTGAGAGGTGTCACTTTGGCGGATACGTGAAGCGATTGCGGCGAGAACCTGAAAGTCAACCAGTACAAGCCATCACTCCTAGTCTTTTAATGTCCGATCGTCTTGTTCCGCCATTTGCATATTTTTCTGTTCGGCCCTGCGCTCGTTGTATGCTCTATCTTCTTCTTTTTGAGCTTCTGAGCCGATCCCAACACCAATGGCACCACCTATTAGCAATGCAGCAAAACGGCTAACCCCAGTTTCAAAATCATAGTAGGCGTCAAAGGCAATACAAGCGACACCGCTAAGTATCCCAGTGTTGATCATATTCTTAATTTTCAATGTTCTCTCCGTCGCATCACATCAAATGTTAGTACCACCAGAAATGATTACCGGAAAGGGCATCGGATTTTTGATGCAAAATCTAAGCCCCTTAATATACGTGAGCCTTCCCCTGTTACCCCCTCGGCCCCCTCGTAATCCCTGAGTTATCGCCAAGGGGACGGGGTGCTGCCCCCTCAGTTGGGGTTCGTGGCATACCCCAGAGGCGCTCCTCAGCGGGGCTGTGATGGGGCGTGAGGTGTGCTGTGGTGAGGCTGAGACGTTCTTAGGGTCAGGTTGCTGATCCCCTCATTTTTTCCATGCTACAAAGGCCAGAAGTACAGGATCGAAGGTATCGAAACGCACACAATTATGATCTCTAATGGTAGCCCCATACGCCAGTAGTCACCGAAAGAATATTGACCTGCGGATAGAATTAAGGTGTTGTTCTTGTGCCCGATGGGGGTCAGAAACGCTGATGAAGCGGCAACCGCGACGGCCATCAGGAACGGGTCAGGCGATACGTCCAGCGTCTGTGCCATCTGGATGCCGACAGGGGCCGCGACGATTGTGGTGGCCGTGTTGTTCAGCACGTCTGACAGCGTCATGGTCACGATCATCAAAACCGTCAGGATCACCCATGCAGGCAACCCTTCGGTCCAACCGATCAGCTTGCCCGAAATCAATTCGGTGCCACCCGACGCCTCTAGCGCCGCCCCGAGCGGGATCATCGACCCGAGCAGCACAATCACCGGCCATTCGATGTGTGTGTAAAGTTCGGACAACGGCACGATTTTGGTCAGCACATAGGCGACAACCACCAGACCCAATGCAATGGGAAGATAGATCAGACCAAAACTGGCGGCGGCGACTGCACCGGCAAACATGCCGATGGCCATCCAGACTTTGGAATTTTCCGTCACGGCGAGGCCACGATCCGCCAGAGGCAGGCAGCCCAACCAAACCGTTACGTCCGGGCCAGTATCGCGCGGCACCAACAGCAACAAGATGTCGCCCGTACGGATCGGGGTCTTGCGGATCTGGTTTTTGACGGCTTGTCCGTTGCGCGAAATGCCCATCAAGACAGCGTTTTGGCGCCACGCAAGGCCTACCGTCTCGGCGGTACGATCTACCAGACGGCTGGTTTCGGTCACGACAATTTCGATCACTTCGACGCCGTCACCGCCAGCGGTCAAACGTTCTGTGCGTTCGGTGTCGGACAGGGCCAGATCAAGGGCTGTGCGGAATTCATCCAGCGCATCGGGCGTGGCCTCTAGCACCAGCGTGTCGCCGGCGCGCAAGGTTGCGTTGCGGGCTTGACCATAGCGGCGCTTGCCGTCGCGGATCAAACCGATCACCGCGACATCGGTTTTTTCGGCATCTTTGTCCAGCTCGGCCAAACGCTTGCCGATGTGTTTGCTGTCGTCAGGCACGGTCAGCTCGGCGATGTACTGCGACAGGTCTTCGGCCGCTGATCCTTTGTCGTCGCGCGCAGGGATCAGGCGCCAGCCAACAAGGGCCACAAACGTTAGACCCGCGATAGCTGCGATGCCACCAACAGGCGCAAAATCGAACATCTTGAACGGCGCGCCAAGGCTTTCTTCGCGGATGGCGGCGATGATGATGTTGGGGGGCGTGCCGATCAACGTGACCATGCCCCCAAGGATCGTTGCAAAGCTCAGCGGCATCAGCGACAGGCCTGGACTGCGCCCGGCTTTGCGCGCGGTCTGGATGTCGACGGGCATCAAAAGCGCAAGGGCTGCGACGTTGTTCATGAAGGCGGACAGGATGCCGCCAACGGCCCCCATCAATGTAATGTGTGCGCCCAAGGACCGGCTGGCATCTACCAGCGTGCGCGTGATCAAAAAGACAGCGCCCGAGCGTACCAAACCTGCCGAGACCACCAAAACCAAGGCAACAACCAGCGTCGCAGGGTGGCCAAAGCCGGAAAACGCTTCTTTTTCGGGGACAACGCCCAGCATGACGCCTGCAACAAGGGCTGAAAACGCGACAATATCGTAGCGAAATCTGCCCCACAAAAGCAAAGCAAAGACGGCACCGAACAGCGAAAACAGGATGATTTGATCTTGGCTCATTTGGGCAATCTATGCCTCGCCCCGTGCAGGTGCCAGCGCTAATTAGGGGGAAATTTCGTGCGAAAGGGCTGCGGGCTTGCGCGCATAGGGTTGCTTGGCCTATAGCCCATGCCAAACATATCAGACACATTAACGTTCGGAGGCTCTGATGGCAGGCCACTCAAAATGGGCAAATATTCAACACCGCAAGGGGCGTCAGGACAAGCTGCGCGCCAAGTTGTTCTCGAAAATGGCAAAGGAAATCACCGTTGCCGCGAAAATGGGCGACCCTGATCCGGATAAAAACCCGCGTCTGCGTATGGCCGTCAAAGAGGCCAAGTCGAGCTCGGTTCCGAAGGACGTGATCGACCGCGCGATCAAGAAATCGCAAGCCGGCGAGGGCGAAGATTACGAAGAGATCCGCTACGAAGGCTATGGCCCCAATGGCGTGGCTGTGATCGTCGAAGCGATGACCGACAACCGCAATCGCACGGCCTCAGTTGTGCGCTCGACCTTTACGAAATGCGGCGGCAATCTGGGTGAAACCGGCAGCGTCGGGTTCATGTTTGATCGCAAAGGTGCCGTGTCTTACGGCGTTTCTGTGGGCGATGCGGACACCGTGATAATGGCCGCAATCGAGGCTGGTGCCGAAGACGTCGAAAGCTCAGAGGACGGGCACGTCGTGTGGTGTGCGGACACGGATCTGAACGAGGTTTCAACCTCGCTCGAGGCGGAGCTGGGCGAATCCGACAGCACCAAGCTGGTCTGGAAGCCAACCATCACAACCGAGATGGATCTTGAGGGCATGGAAAAACTGATGCGTCTGATCGATGCATTGGAGGATGACGATGACGTGCAGCGCGTCACGACAAACTTTGATGCCAGCGACGAAGTGATGGAGCAGTTGGGCTAAACGACCACTGCGATCCCGAGAAACGAAAAAACCCTCTGCCGTCAGGTCAGAGGGTTTTCTTTATGAATTCACAAATGCTTAGGCCGCCTTAGCCAAACAATGCGCGCGCAAATCCGCCAAGGCCACCACCTGAACGGCAGGGCGTTTGTGTGGCCTTTGCGTTTTTGCGACGCACCCGGCGCAGCACGGATTTTAGCTCGTTCAGGCGGACTTTGGCGGTGTTGTTTCCGCTGGCCCGGCTTTGAACGGCCAAGATTTTCTCTTGGGTATGCAAGGCAGAATCGATCAAATCCAGATCGTGTTCACTGAAATCTACGCAGTTTTTTGTCTCTAACATTTCGCGGCGTCCTTGCTTTGGCTTCCCTTTTATCTGGGCAGTCCAATGGGATACGCCAATGACCTTGCATCAGATCACCTCGAAAAAAGTGTAACAATTATTTTTTCGCCGACGCAGCGCAAGTTTCGATTGATGTCGCATGGGGCAGGGCATAGCCATCAGGGGTCGATTTTGAACTGGCATTTGTATGTATTCCTTGTTTTCCGGCTTTGCCGTCAGCTTTTCTCTGATCCTCGCGGTTGGGGCGCAAAACGCATTTGTGCTGCGCCAGGGGTTGCGGCGCGCACATGTGTTTTGGATCGCATTGGCGTGCAGCGTGCTGGATGCGATTTTGATCTGTGCGGGCATCTTGGGCTTCGGAGCCTTAGCGACAGCCGCCCCGTGGTTCGAAACTGTGTTGCTGTGGGGCGGTGCCGCGTTTTTGATCTGGTATGGCTGGCAAAACGCCAAATCAGCGTGGCGCGGTGGCAATGCCCTTGAGGCCGCAACGGACGACGCGCAAACCCTGCGCCAAGCCTTGACCACATTGGCCGCCTTGTCGCTGCTGAACCCGCATCTTTACCTGGACACGGTGGTGTTCGTCGGGTCGATTTCGGCCCAGTATGACAACCAACTGGCGTTCGGGATCGGGGCTGTCGTCGCGAGTTTCACGTTCTTCTTTAGCCTGAGTTATGGGGCGCGGTTGTTGCGCCCGTTGTTTGCCAATCCGCGCGCGTGGCAAGTGCTGGATGGGTGTATTGCGTTGATAATGTGGGCGATTGCCGCAAAGTTATTGTTGTCCTAGCTTGCAGCCCTTGCGCGTTTCAGTGTTGATAGCAAAATGAACCCATCAACCCCGCCCCGCCCCATGGTTGGCATCTTTTGGATGCTGACGACCGGATTGTTTTTTGTCGCTGTGACAGCGTTGGTCAAATGGATGGGCCCCGGCATGCCGCCGGCACAATCTGCGTTTTTGCGCTACTTGCTGGGCTTGGTTTTCTTGTTGCCGATGATCAAGGATTTGCGAACTGCGACAGTGACCAAACGCCAATGGAAGCTGTTCGGTCTGCGCGGATTTTTCCACGCCTTCGGGGTGATGCTGTGGTTCTTTGCGATGACCCGCATTCCGATCGCCGAGGTCACCGCGATGAACTATCTGGCGCCGGTTTACGTGACAATCGGGGCGGCGATTTTCCTCGGCGAAAAACTGGCGTTGCGCCGGATTATGGCGGTGATCATCGCGCTGCTTGGGGCCGCAATCATCCTGCGCCCCGGCTTTCGCGAGGTCCACCCGGGCCATCTCGCGATGCTGATCGCAGCCGTTGTTTTTGCAGGGTCGTATTTGCTGGCCAAAGTCCTCGCGGACGAGGTGAAGCCGACCGTTGTCGTCGCCATGCTGTCGCTGTTTGTGACGCTGGCATTGGCCCCGTTCGCCTTTGCCAACTGGGTCAGCCCTAGTTGGTCAGACCTCGGAATTCTGCTGGTCGTTGCGATGTTTGCCCAAGCGGGACATTACACCATGACGCTGGCATTTGCCGCCGCCCCCGTGACCGTGACCCAGCCGATTACGTTTTTGCAATTGGTGTGGGCGACGTTGCTGGGCCTGCTAGTGTTCGCGGAACCTGTTGATATCTGGGTGGTAATTGGCGGCGTGGTGATCCTTGCGTCCGTCACTTTCATCACATGGCGCGAGGCCACGCTAAAGCGATCCCCCATCACACCACCCACAAACGCGACCAAAGTTTAACGACACGCGTTTTTTATTGATTGACGAGTCAATATCCCCGTGATTACCGTCCCCCAAGTTTTCAAGGGGGGCCATGATGCCAAAACTCGGGATGGAGCCAATCCGCCGCTCAGCGCTGGTGCAGGCCACGATTGCTGAAATTGGTGCGGCGGGGCATCTGGATGTGACTGTCGGTCAGATCGCAAAACGGGCCGGTATGTCGACCGCTTTGGCGCACCACTATTTTGGCGGAAAAGACCAGATTTTCCTTGCTGCGATGCGCCACATTTTGCGCGAATTCGGGGCCGAAGTGCGCGCAGCCCTCGCCGCTGCCCGCACGCCCTATGCGCGCGCCAGTGCAATTATCGAGGCCAGCTTTGCGCCGTCGTGTTTCGACCCTTCCATCATCAGTGCGTGGATGACGCTGTATTCAGGTGCGCAAACGCAGCCCGAAACCAAACGATTGCTCAAGCTCTACCAGTGGCGCCTGCATTCAAACCTGACCCATGCGCTGCGCCCGCTGAGCAATGACCCGACCACAGATGCACAAACGCTGGCCGCCCTGATCGACGGGCTGTATCTGCGGGCGGCCTTGTCGCGGGGGTGCGATGCGACCGAGGCCAAAAACAGCGCCCTGCGCGCGCTTAACATGATGATCGGACGCCACCCATGACCCAACCCAATATCCTGATCCTGATGGTCGACCAATTGAATGGCACGCTGTTTCCTGATGGGCCAGCGGACTGGCTGCACGCGCCGAATTTGAAAAAACTGGCGGCGAAATCGACGCGGTTTCAGAACGCCTACACAGCGTCGCCTTTGTGTGCGCCGGGGCGGGCGGCGTTTATGTCGGGACAGTTGCCATCGGCCACGGGTGTTTATGACAACGCGGCCGAGTTCACCTCGTCGATCCCAACCTACGCCCATCATTTGCGTCGCGCGGGCTATCAAACCTGCCTCTCAGGTAAGATGCATTTTGTCGGCCCTGACCAGATGCACGGGTTCGAGGAACGCTTGACCACCGACATTTATCCGGCTGATTTCGGCTGGACGCCGGATTACCGCAAACCGGGTGAACGCATCGATTGGTGGTATCACAACATGGGCTCGGTCACGGGGGCAGGGGTTGCCGAAATCAGTAACCAGATGGAATACGACGACGAGGTTGCCTACAACGCCACCCGCAAGATTTACGATCTGTCGCGTGGCAAAGACGAGCGCCCTTGGTGCCTGACCGTCAGCTTTACCCACCCGCATGATCCGTATGTGACCCGCAAGAAATACTGGGACCTCTACGAGAATTGCGAGCATCTGCTGCCCACGGTTCCGGCCATCCCGTACGAGGATCAAGACACCCATTCCAAGCGCATTTTTGATGCCAACGACTGGCGCAGTTTTGACATTTCTGAATCAGACATCAAACGCTCGCGCCGCGCTTATTTCTCCAACATTAGCTACCTTGATGACAAGGTCGGCGAGGTGCTCGAGGCGCTAGAAGCATCCCGCCAAGAGGCGATCATCATCTTTGTCTCCGATCACGGCGACATGTTGGGTGAACGCGGCCTTTGGTTCAAAATGTCGTTCTATGAGGGCTCATCGCGCGTGCCGATGATGATTTGTGCACCGGACATGGAACTGGGCCTGATCACCACGCCAGTGTCCAACATCGACGTTTGCCCGACGTTGTGCGATCTTGCTGGCGTGTCCATGGCCGAGGTTGAACCTTGGACCACGGGCCAATCGGTCAAACCCATGGGGCAGGGTGTTGAGCGCACTGAACCCGTTGCGATGGAATATGCGGCCGAAGCATCCTATGCGCCGATGGTGTCGCTGCGGTATGGTAAGTGGAAATACAATCGCTGTGCGCTGGACCCGGATCAACTGTTCGATCTGGACAATGACCCGCACGAGTTAACCAACTTGGCCGATGTGCCTGCGCACAAAGGTACGTTGGACCAGTTGCGTGCGAAATCCGAAGCGCGCTGGGATCTTGATAAATACGACGCCGAAGTCCGCGTCAGCCAAGCCCGCCGGTGGGTCGTCTACGAGGCCCTGCGCGAGGGCGGCTATTATCCATGGGACTACCAACCGCTGCAAAAAGCATCCGAACGCTACAGGCGCAACCACATGGATTTGAACAACGTTGAAGACGATGCGCGGTTCCCAAGAGGGGAATAGTCAAACGTGCTGAATAAAGCCTGAAACGGGCAAAAAGAGAGGGACTTTTTATGATGACATCTATTATCTCGTTCGGAGTATTGTTGGCGTTCGCGCTGGTGATCTTCTGCACCATCAAGTGGTGGAATTTGCGGCTGATTGGGCCCACGCCTGTTGGGCTTTTCACCTTTATCGCAATCTTGTTCACGTCCGGTTTGGACGTTGGTTTGATCATGTTTCCGCTGGCGTTTGACTATCCACTTTATGCGGATGTGGCGACCGAACCGGCCTACGGCTTCACCAATCCACTGGCGTTGGAATTCGGCTTTTGGGGCTTTCTGATCTGGGCGTTCTATTTCTGCGCAATTGATCCGCGTGTTGGTTTCTTTAAAATCCCTGTGGTCAAGCTGCTGAACAACATCGTCATCATCACGACCTGCGCATTCACCGGCGCATTGTTCCTGATCTACATGCCCTACTACATTGCCGAAGTCGGCGACGGCGAGACAATTCTACCGGCGTTCTACATCATCGCATTCTTGGTGATCTTGGTGGCTGTTTTGTCCTCAACCGACATCAAATACGTTAAGGTATTGTCGGTCGCCTCGACCTTCCTGTTCCTCGCGCTGATCGCGTTCATGTGGATCAACGCAGGCATGGGGATCGGTGAATTTGCAAGCACAGCCAGCAACGTTGGCGGCTATTTCGCAAACATCCACAAGTTCGTCGTGCCGCTGACGGATTACCACGAATTCTACCTGTTCTGGTGGTTTGCTTGGTCGATCATGATCGGGCAATTCACCTCGCGCTTTATCGGTGGTTTGACCACGTGGCAGCTGCTGGCGGCCTTGTTGGTGATCCCGTCTATCCCGCTCGCGCTGTGGTTTTCGGTGCTGTATTTCTACCATCTGGAAAGCATCCCAACCGCAGGTATTGCGAACTGGGCCATGACGATTGTGGGCATCACTTTTGTGATCAACTCGTTTGACTCGTTGATCCGTCTGTACACGGACAACCTCAGCCTGACGGTCGAACGTTGGGGCAAAGCGGCCTACGTCGGCGGCAACACCATCGTGCTGTTTGTGCTGACGCTGTTGTTCCAAAACCAATGGTTGCAAATCCAGTGGGTCGGCACGGTCGTGATCGCGCTCTACGTCGGGTGTTTGGGCTACATCGCCTTTGCCAAACGTGACGCGCTGACTGGCATTACATCGACGGGATCTGTTCCCGCAGAATAAATCATTGCGGGCCGCGCCAATCGGATTGGTGCGGCCCTTTTCATCTTACAAAACAACTCCCGCCGGAGGCGAAAGACCTAAATGACCTATCCAACGCAACCCACCGCCAGCCACTTCATCAACGGTCAATACGTCGAAGACACCGCCGGCACGCCATTTGATGTGATCTATCCTGCCACGGGCGCAAAGATCGCAACGATCCATTCCGCGACCCCTGCGATCATCGACCAAGCATTGGCCGCCGCCAAAGCCGCACAACCGGCATGGGCCGCGATGACCGGAACAGAACGCGGCCGCATCATGCGCCGCGCCTCTGAAATCATGCGCGAACGCAACCACGACCTGTCGGTCTTGGAAACCTTTGACACGGGCAAACCTTATCAAGAAACCTCCGTCGTGGACGCGACCAGCGGGGCAGACGCGTTGGAATATTTTGGCGGCATGGCTGCGACCTTGACCGGCGAACACATCCAACTGGGCGAAGACTGGGTCTACACCCGCCGCGAAGCGTTGGGCGTTTGTGTCGGTATCGGCGCGTGGAACTACCCTACGCAAATCGCCTGCTGGAAAGGCGCACCTGCGCTGGCCTGCGGCAATTCCGTTGTATTCAAACCCTCCGAAACCACACCGCTGTGCGCGTTGAAAGTCGCTGAAATTCTGCATGAAGCAGGCCTGCCTGCGGGCCTCTACAACGTCGTCCAAGGTTTGGGTGATGTGGGCGCTGCACTGGTCACAGACGATCGCGTCGACAAAGTGTCGCTGACGGGATCAGTCCCGACTGGCAAAAAGGTGTACGCAGCAGCAGCAGCTGGCATCAAACACGTCACGATGGAACTGGGCGGCAAATCCCCGATGATCGTGTTCGAGGATGCAGACATTGAAAACGCCGTCAGCGGCGCGATTTTGGGCAACTTCTATTCCTCCGGTCAGGTCTGTTCCAACGGCACGCGCGTGTTCGTGCACACATCGATCAAAGAGGCATTTCTGAAACGGCTGTCCGAACGCCTTGCCACCGCCGTGATCGGCGACCCCCAAGATCCCGCCACCAGCTTTGGCCCGATGGTCAGCCAGCGCCAATTGGACATCACGTTGGGCTACATCGAAAAAGGCAAAGCTGAAGGCGCACGCATCACCTACGGCGGCAACCGCTTGGAAAAAGACGGTTTTTACATCGAACCGACAGTGTTTGCAGACGTCACAGACGACATGACAATCGCACGCGAAGAAATCTTTGGCCCCGTCATGGCAGTCCTTGATTTCGAGGACGAAGCAGACGTGATGGCGCGCGCCAACGACACAGAATTCGGGCTGGCCGCAGGCGTATTCACCAAAGACATCAGCCGCGCGCACCGTGTCGCAGCCAACTTTGAGGCGGGCACCTGCTACATCAACACCTACAACGACGCGCCGGTCGAGGCCCCGTTTGGCGGTTCCAAACAGTCCGGTGTGGGCCGCGAAAATTCCAAGGCGGCGATCAACCACTATTCCCAATTGAAATCCGTCTATGTGCGCATGGGTGACGTCGAGGCTCCGTTTTAAATGAATGCAGATTATGTAATCGTAGGGGCGGGCAGTGCGGGTTGCGCCATTGCTTACCGTTTGGCCGAAGCGGGCGAATCCGTGTTGGTCATCGAACACGGTGGAACCGACGCTGGTCCGCTGATCCAGATGCCTGCCGCGCTGTCGTACCCGATGAACATGAAGCGTTACGATTGGGGCTACGAATCCGAACCGGAACCGCATTTGGGGGGGCGCAAACTGGCCTGTCCTCGCGGCAAAGTCATCGGTGGATCGTCCTCGATTAACGGCATGGTCTACGTGCGCGGTCACGCCAAAGATTTCGATCACTGGGCCGACAGCGGCGCTGACGGTTGGTCGTACGCCGACGTGCTACCCTACTACAAACGCATGGAAAACTGGGACGACAACGGGCAGGGCGGCGACGCTGAATGGCGCGGCTCTGACGGACCACTGCACGTCACCCGAGGCCCGCGCGACAATCCGTTGTTCAAGGCCTTTGTCGAGGCTGGAAAACAAGCAGGCTATGAGGCAACTGAAGACTACAACGGCCAAAAACAAGAGGGCTTTGGCCCGATGGAGCAAACCGTTTTCAAAGGCCGCCGTTGGTCTGCCGCCAATGCCTATCTGCGCCCCGCGTTAAAGCATGAGAACTGCACGTTGATGAACGGTTTGGTCGACAAGATCATCATCAAGGACGGGCGCGCAACCGGTGTCGCTTTGGCTGGCGGCAAGACCGTCACAGCCAACCGCGAGGTGATCATCGCCGCCTCGTCCATCAATTCGCCCAAGCTGCTAATGCTGTCGGGCATCGGGCCTGCCGCGCACCTGAAAGAACACGGCATCGAGGTGATCGCGGATCGCCCCGGTGTCGGTCAAAATCTGCAAGATCATCTGGAGCTTTACATTCAGATGGCCGCCAGCAAACCGATCACGCTCTACAAACACTGGAACCTGCTGTCCAAAGCAGTGATCGGCGCGCAGTGGCTGTTTCTAAAGACCGGTTTGGGGGCATCGAACCAATTCGAAAGTGCGGCTTTTGTCCGCTCGAAACCCGGTGTTGATTACCCTGACATTCAGTACCATTTTCTGCCAATTGCAGTGCGATACGACGGTCAGGCCGCCGCCGAAGGGCACGGTTTCCAAGCGCACACAGGCCCGATGCGATCGGTGTCTCGCGGCGCGGTCACATTGCGATCCTCTGATCCTGCGGACGCGCCAAAAATCCTGTTCAACTACATGTCTGATCCCTCAGATTGGGAGGATTTCCGCACCTGTATCCGCCTCACGCGCGAAATTTTTGCTCAAAAGGCGTTTAAGTCTTTCGTAAAACACGAAATCCAACCCGGTGCCGATGTCGAAACAGACGCAGAATTAGATGCGTTTATCTCAGAGCATGTGGAAAGCGCATATCACCCTTGTGGTACCTGCAAAATGGGACGCCGTGATGATCCGATGGCGGTGGTTGACCCGCATGGCACCGTGATCGGGGTCGAGGGTTTGCGTGTCGCTGACAGCTCGATCTTTCCGCGCATTACCAACGGAAACCTGAACGCGCCGTCGATTATGGTTGGTGAAAAGATGTCAGACCACATTTTGGGGCGTGACCCGTTGCCTAAATCGAACGATGAACCGTGGCTAAATCCCGATTGGGAAACATCCCAAAGGTAAACGGCAAACGTTAACGGCGACCAACTTTCTGACGCAGTGTTAAGGAAGTTGGTCGGTTTCCCTTGATAAGTGTGCAAAGAACGCGCATCTGTGCTTTATGTTTGGATTTTGTATAGCTTTTGTTCTCTTTTTGTTGCCTAGTATTGCCGGTGCCGAGTTTTCTGGTCGTGTGCTGGTGATTGATGGCGACACGATCGACGTGGGTGCTGTGCGCGTGCGTATCCACGGGATTGATGCGCCGGAAAAAGACCAGCATTGCCAGTCTGAACAAGGTGTCGATTGGGCCTGTGGGCTATGGGTCAATGAACAGGTGCGCCAGCGCATTCAGGGTCAAATTGCGCACTGCGTTCAAACCGATATCGACCGGTACAACCGCGTGGTTGCGACTTGCTCTGTCGCAGGCCAAGATATTGGGCGCGCTTTTGTGGCGGACGGTCTTGCCTTTGCCTACCGCAAATATTCGATGGCTTATGACCTTGATGAAAAGGGCGCGATGATCAGTAATCGCGGCCTGCACGCGAGCCATGTTCAGAATCCAAGCCAGTTTCGCAACACGCAGACAAACGGGCGTATTCCGCGCGATCGTGATTGCGTGATCAAGGGCAATATCTCGGTCGATGGGACGCGAATTTTCCACGTTCCGGGCCAAGCGTTTTACGATCGCACCGGGATCAACACGCGCAATGGCGAACGCTGGTTTTGTTCATCCAGCGATGCAATCAAAGCAGGCTGGCGCGCGTCACGCCGCTAGCGGACCTCGTAAGGCAACACATCGCGGGTGTCCGCATCCACATGCAATTGCCGTTCCAACGGCGGAACCGAGCGTTGATGACACTGCTTGCGTTCGCAAATCCGGCAGGAAATCCCGATGGGTTCAAAGGCGTCAGCGCGGTTTAGATCCAACCCATCTGCATAAACCAACGACCCTGCGTGCCCGACTTCGCAACCCAGCGCGATTGCAAAACGACGTACCGGCGCGCCGTAGCGGCCAGCGTGTTTGGACACATCGCGGGCCAAACTGATGTAGCGTACACCGTCGGGTGTTTCTGCCATCTGGCGCAGGAACTGCCCCGGCATTTCGAATGCGCGGTGCACGTTCCACAACGGGCAAGCCCCACCAAATCGGGCAAATTGCAGGCGTGTTGCCGAATGGCGTTTGGTGATTGTCCCTGCCTGATCGACGCGCACGAAAAAGAATGGAATGCCCTTGGCCGCAGGGCGCTGCAACGTCGACAAACGGTGCGCGACTTGTTCGATCGATGCGCCAAAACGCCCGGCCAACCATTCCACGTCATGGCGGCTGTCTTGGGCAGCTTGCAAGAACGCGGTGTAGGGCATCAGCGCGGCACCGGCAAAATAATTCGCAAGGCCGATTTTGGCGATATCGCGTGCGGCAGGAGTCTGAAAACGCGCCAGATCCAACGTCGCTTCTAGCAGCGGGTTTTGCCGTAGCAGCGCAACCTGCAGCAACAATTGAAATGTCTGGGTTTCAGGGGCGGCGCGCACCGAAATCGACAGGGTCTTTGTGTTGGCATCGTAGCTGCGCAATCGGTCCGTGTCGGTAAATTCAACTTTTGCACCGATCTGGCCTAGGCTCGCCACGGCGGCCACGCGAATGTTGTCATAGCCGCCTTCGGAGCTCGCAAAATGTTCGGCCGCGCGGTCCATCGCGTCGATGTAGTTGTCGCAGTAGTGAAAGAAATCGCGCACTTCTTCCCACGGACTGGGCCGCGCGCGGGCGTCTTCGCGCCCTAATGCTTCGTCCAGTGACGCGAGCCTTTCGTGGGTTTGGCGATAGGATTGATGCAGTTCGATAAACGCACGGGCTAGGGCAGGGGCGTTGGATGCAGCCAGGCGCAGATCAGCCATTGGCGGCATGTCGGATGCAAAAACCGGATCGGACAAAACTTCGCGCATGTCGCTGACCAGCCGTTCACTGTCACCGATGCTAAGTTCGGTCACATCCAGTCCGAATTCGCGCGCAAGGGCCAGCACCACCGACGTGCTGACGGGGCGATTGTTGTTTTCCATCTGGTTGAGGTAGGGCAAGGAGACGCCCAATTTGGCGGCAAAATCCTTTTGGGTCAGACCGATGCGCGTGCGCAATTCACGCAGCTTGGCGCCAGCGTATAGTTTTTGGGTCGCCATCAGGGCACCTTTGCAACTTTGCAGATAGCTTAGCGTAGCTTTGCAAAGTTAAGGGCGCAAGGACGTAACGATCAGTTGCCGCTGGCCTTTATGCGCGCCTCGCGTCGGTACACCCCAAGGATCGCGACGACCGCTGCCATAGACGTGAACATCATGATCAGGATCAGAGGGTATGCCCCGGTTTCGGGTTTCAGCAAAAACACCGCCAGCGATGCCAATCCTGCACCGCCGCCGATCATTATTGCGCCGCCCAAGCCCGATGCCGTGCCAGCTAAATGTGGTCGCACGGACAGCATGCCGGCTGTGGCGTTTGGAATGACCATTCCGTTTCCCAAACCAACGCACGTCATTAGCCCAAAGAAGGTGAGGGGCGAACCAAAGCCAATCAAGAACAAGCCCAGCATCAAAGCCGTGCCGCAGCTGACCGCGATTGCGCCCCACAAAATCAGCTTGTTGACGCCTAGGCGTTTTGCATTGCGACTGGTGATCCAGTTGCCCGCGAAATAACCAACAGCTGGCGCACCAAAGAAAATGCCAACCCATTTTGGCGACATGCCAAATACCACGGATCCAACAAAAGGGCCGCCGCCAAGATAGGCAAAAAACGCGCCCGAACTTAGGGCCGATGCCATGCAGTATCCCCAAAAGCGGGGTGAGCGCAGCAGCTCGGGGTATTCTTTGAACTGCTGGGTTAACGTCAGGCCTGACGGTTTGACCGTCTCGCCCAAATCGCGCCAAACCAGTGCAAACAACGCGCCGCCGACAAAGAAAAATGCCCAAAAGTTAGCTTTCCATCCGAATAATTCGTCCAAAAACCCACCAATTGCCGGGCTGATCATTGGCACCACGGCCATGCCCATCGTGACATAAGCGATCATTGAGGCCGACTGTTCTTGGTCAAATGAATCGCGAATGACCGCGCGGCTTAGCACCATGCAGACGGCGATGGCGGCCTGGATCATGCGAAAGATCAAAAATACCGTGATGTTCGTGGCCAAGATGCAGCCGATGGTCGCCAACATGAAAATTGCAATGCCGACCAGCAACACGGGCCTGCGCCCCATGCGGTCCGACACTGGGCCGATAAAGATTTGCAAAATCGCGCTGACGAACAAAAACAACGGTACCGACAGCGCCATCACCCCATCGTCAACGCCAAAGAACGTGGACATTTGCGGCAAGCTTGGCAAAAACATATTCATCACCATAGCGGACATGCCAGCCATGAAGATAAGTGTGAAAATATGAGGCGGAGTGCTGCGATCTAGAAACCGGATCACTGGTTTGTTTTGCATGTGTTAACAGCTATTCCGCGTTTGTAGGGTTGTCCACCAAGAGCGGATCATTAGGTCAAATATTTGCACATTTGCACTTTGCAAAAGACCGTCTGCATAAACTTTGCAAATATGCGCAATGGCGCTGGGAGCCTGCACCTTTTACACGTATATTGTTACGAAATTGCTAGTGGGGCTGATGATGAAAGATATTCTGACAGAGTTGAACGACCGTCGTACGCAAGCGCGTCTGGGTGGTGGTCAAAAGCGGATCGACGCACAACATGCGCGTGGCAAACTAACGGCGCGCGAGCGGATCGAGCTGCTGTTGGACGAGGATTCTTTCGAAGAGTTCGACATGTTCGTCAGCCACCGCTGCACCGATTTTGGTATGGAAAATCAAAAGCCTGCGGGTGATGGTGTTGTCACGGGCTGGGGCACAATCAACGGGCGCATGGTCTATGTGTTTTCTCAGGACTTTACCGTTTTTGGCGGGTCGTTGTCTGAAACTCACGCGCAAAAGATCTGCAAAATCCAAGATATGGCGATGCAAAATGGCGCGCCTTTGATCGGCATCAACGACTCAGGTGGCGCGCGAATCCAAGAAGGCGTGGCATCCCTCGCGGGCTACGCCGAAGTGTTCCAGCGCAATATTTTGGCCTCTGGCGTCGTGCCGCAGATCAGCTTGATCATGGGCCCATGCGCGGGCGGCGCTGTGTACAGTCCGGCGATGACCGACTTTATCTTTATGGTCAAAGACACGTCTTACATGTTTGTAACCGGCCCTGACGTGGTGAAAACCGTCACCAACGAAGTCGTCACAGCCGAAGAATTGGGCGGGGCGTCGACCCACACCAAAAAATCATCCGTGGCAGATGGCGCGTTCGAAAACGACGTTGAAGCACTGGCCGAGGTCCGCCGCCTCGTTGATTTCCTGCCACTGAACAACCGCGAAAAACCACCTGTCCGCCCGTTCTTTGACGAACCGGGCCGCGTTGAGGCATCGCTGGACACGTTGATCCCGGCAAATCCGAACACGCCTTACGACATGAAAGAATTGATCCACAAAATCGCGGACGAGGCGGATTTCTACGAGATCCAAGAGGATTACGCCAAGAATATCATCACCGGTTTCATCCGGCTCGAAGGGCAATCGGTGGGCGTTGTCGCCAACCAACCGACCGTTCTGGCGGGCTGCCTCGACATCGACAGTTCGCGCAAAGCGGCGCGTTTCGTGCGGTTCTGCGATGCTTTTGAAATTCCGATCCTGACGCTTGTTGATGTTCCGGGGTTCCTGCCTGGCACCTCACAGGAATACGGCGGCGTTATCAAACACGGGGCCAAGCTGTTGTTCGCATACGGCGAAGCGACTGTGCCCAAAGTCACTGTAATTACACGCAAATCCTACGGCGGTGCCTACGACGTTATGGCGTCCAAACACCTGCGCGGTGATTTCAACTACGCATGGCCAACGGCTGAAATCGCGGTGATGGGGGCCAAAGGTGCCACCGAAATTATTCACCGTGCCGATTTGGGCGACGCCGATAAAATCGCGCAGCATGCCGCAGACTACGAGGCGCGCTTTGCCAACCCGTTTGTCGCAGCCGAACGCGGGTTTATCGACGAGGTGATCCAGCCACGTTCTACCCGCAAACGTGTTAGTCGCGCCTTTGCTTCGTTACGGGGCAAGTCATTGAAAAACCCGTGGAAAAAACACGACAATATTCCGTTGTAATCTGATGGCACGTGGTTGGCATATTCAAAAAGACGAGGGGCAAGTGACGTTAAGCCGTCAGCTGCCCGCACGTTTTGATGTACAAGCAGCAACCACGTTGCCGCACGCCAACATGGTGCGTTTGGTCAGTCAAATCCGTCAGGATTTGTGGCGTGCGTTACAAAACCTGCGTGGCTTTTCACCAGTGGTGCAGATCACCAAAGGTAGCGATCAGCTAGAGGTTATCGCAGGGGGGCGCATCTTGGGCACCACAAGCGCGAAAACCATTGAGCAGATCCAAGCTGTGCTGGAAGACCCACAGAACCGTGCCCGCTGGCTGCGCTGTTCGCAAGATCGCCGGAGACCCTAGATGAGCAATGCCATTTTCGACAATCAAGCCTTCACGATCTCGCATGCGGATGACGGCAAATTCATCGGCGCGGGCCTGCGTCCGTTTTTTGAATACCGCGACCTGGGGATCAACGCTGCGACGGCGGGGGCTTATGGGGCGCATGTTATTCGCGCCGTCCCGGGTTTGGAAAGCCCCGCAGAATGGCATTCCCATGACCTGAATTTCCAGATGGTTTACGTCACCCAAGGCTGGGTCGTTTTCGAGTACGAAGGCACTGGCGAGCACACTTTGCGCGCGGGGTCATGCGTGTTGCAGCCCTCTGGTATTCGCCACCGAGAGGTGCGCCATTCAGACGATATGGAACTGATCGAAATAATTTCTCCGGCTGAATTCGCCACCAAAGGCGAAGACGCCCCATGATACGTTTGATCGCCCTTTTGTTGACGGCCTCCGCTGCGCATGCCCAAGACGTTCCATCAGGTCAGGTTGTCGCCTTGCACGAGGTGTTGATCGACGATGTGAACGCGCAAGACTGGCTGCGTTTCCGGTTCATCGCGCCACAAATTGCGCGCGAAGACGGCGACATCACCTATGCACAAGCAGGACCAGACATGGAGCATCTTTGCCAAACCATGGCCTTGCCTTACATGAGCGAATATGACCTGAGCGCGGACATGATTATTATCTCATTGTCTGACCAAGTCACGGAATTCGGGGCAACAAATCCCGAAGCCACACAATTTTTCGACGCCTTTAGGGTCGAAAACCACACCTGCATCTGGGAGGCTTTTTAATGCAACCACAATATGTTGCGCCACACAACTCATCCAAAGGGGCACCTGATGCGCTGGCGACACAAATCCGCGCATCTGTTGCCTGTGGATATCTTTTTGACACAATTTCCAGTACATATGCCCCAAGGAAAATCCAAGATTTCCTTACCTCAGTAACAAGGCGAGGGGCGCGTGTTTCGTCCATTCGTCATTTTTTAAGTGACAGGAGACTCAGATGTCAAAGAGCATCAAACTTTTGGCAACATTCGGCTTTATCGCCGCGGTTGCTGCCTGTGCGCGCGAGCAGCAGGTCGAAGAATTTGTCGTGGTTGATCCAGAGCCGATCTCGGTTGAGCCGACATACACCGGTAAATACAAGTAATACCGAACTTACGGGGCGGGCGTTCGCGCCCACCCCGACCAGCCTCCTTTTGACAGGAGGTGCGCCATGCTAAAGCATCGCGGGTTTCCGGGCCGTCTGACCGGTACAGATTTTCAATTCACCCTACGCCGCGCCAACCCCAAAGGGGTGACGCCGATCACACGTCGTGAACGCAAGCGCGACCGCAAGCCTGCGGACCGGCGCGCTGATGCTGGTTTCATGAAAGCGTTGTGGGAACAATTCGGCGAACAACCGTTCGAGCGCGGCAACCTGGATGCAGGCCGTTTGTGTTGGCTGTTCGGGCGCGAAGTGATTCCTGCGACCGATGACTTTGATCCAGAGGACTACGAGGCACTGTTGGTGATTGATCCCAACATCGCGCGCGCGTCGTTTCCCGAGAGTATGGGCGAGGTTTAGGCGTGTTGTTGCTTGCGCATCCCCAAAAACGGCAGGGCTCCGCCGATTTTACGCGTATAGCGTGTATTGCTATGGCGCGATCGGTGATGGCGTGCAAACCTGAATTTGCACGGGTCATGTCCCAGATTTATGTGGCACATGCGCACCATTTTCGAACCCCTTCCCCTGACGGGCGGCAGGCGCTACCCCGCGTTTGTTCGCCCGTCTTTTTCTGTTCTAAATCAGGTCATTGGCGGTCTTCTGCCGATTCAAAACCCGTTACTGGACAAGATCGCAAGACACCGCCACATCTGATGTCTGCGCACTTTTATGTGCGAACAGATACAGGAGTAGTAAAATGTCATTCAAAGTATGGACCCTCGTCGCCGCCGCAACTTTGGGCTTATCAGCCTGCGGAGACACAGGCACAGACCAAGCGCTTATCGGTGGTGCCGCAGGCGCGGGTGTGGCCGTCATCACAGACGGTAGCCCGCTTAAGGGTGCGGCCATCGGCGCTGCGGGCAACTACTTGTACTGCCAAGCCTACCCAAGCAAATGCAACTGATGCAGGCGCGCCACGTTTCATAAATTCTGGCTTACGCACGCCTAAGTTGCGTAAGCCTGTGCTAGACTGCACTCAATGGGCACCAAAAGCCCAATTGAGAGGCAAGTTTTATGAAACGAGTAATTTGCATTTTTGCAGTGTCCGCTGCCATGTTGGCTGGCGCATGCACCAAGCCCGACGCATCCAGTCGTGGCACGATATCGCCGCTGGGCCCGCTCACGGCGAACTGATCCAAGGGCCGCTTCTGGCGGCCACACCCTTTAAAATCGCAGTAACCGTCCCGTTCATTCGGGGCGGTCAATTGCGTTTGTCCAATCAAAAAACATTCTCACACGAATTCTCAAACACCGGGGACTGCACATGTTCAAAAAGATCCTGATCGCCAATCGGGGCGAAATCGCCTGCCGCGTCATCAAAACGGCCCGCAAAATGGGCATCGGCACGGTCGCCATTTATTCTGATGCCGACAAGCAGGCTTTGCATGTGCAAATGGCGGATGAGGCGGTGTACATCGGTCCGCCCCCGGCCAACCAATCCTACATCGTCATCGACAAAGTGATGGAAGCGGTGAAATCCTCGGGCGCAGAAGCCGTGCACCCGGGCTACGGTTTCCTGTCCGAGAACTCCAAATTTGCCTCAGCCCTGTCTGCCGAAGGCGTGGCATTTGTCGGCCCCCCTGTGGGCGCAATCGAAAAGATGGGGGACAAGATCACCTCCAAAAAGATCGCCCAAGAGGCCGGTGTTTCCACTGTCCCCGGCTACATGGGTCTGATCGAGGACGCGGACGAGGCGGTCAAGATTTCAAATGAGGTCGGCTATCCCGTCATGCTTAAGGCGTCCGCAGGCGGCGGCGGCAAAGGCATGCGCATCGCGTGGAACGACGAAGAGGCCCGCGAAGGATTTCAATCGTCTAAAAACGAGGCGGCGAATTCCTTTGGCGATGACCGGATTTTCATCGAAAAATTCATCACCCAGCCGCGCCACATCGAAATCCAAGTCCTGTGCGACAGCCACGGCAACGGCATTTATCTGGGCGAACGCGAATGTTCGATCCAGCGCCGTCAGCAAAAAGTCGTCGAAGAAGCCCCAAGCCCGTTTCTGGACGAAGCCACCCGCAAAGCCATGGGCGAACAGGCCGTCGCCTTGGCCCAAGCGGTCGATTATGCCAGCGCTGGCACGGTCGAATTCATTGTGGACGGGGCCAAGAATTTCTACTTCCTCGAAATGAACACGCGCTTGCAGGTGGAACACCCTGTGACCGAACTGATCACCGGCGTTGATCTGGTCGAACAGATGATCCGCGTCGCCAACGGCGAACCGCTCAGCATCAAACAATCCGACGTGAAACTGAACGGTTGGGCCATCGAAAACCGTCTGTATGCCGAGGATCCGTATCGCGGGTTCCTGCCCTCCATTGGCCGCTTGACCCGCTATCGCCCACCGATGGAACAGGCCGCTGGGCCGTTGCTCGACAACGACAAATGGCAGGGTGATGCGCCGTCTGCGGACGTGGCAGTGCGCAACGACACCGGCGTTTACGAGGGCGGCGAGATCAGCATGTACTACGATCCGATGATCGCCAAACTGTGCACATGGGCCCCAACCCGCGAAGCAGCGATTGAGGCGATGCGGGTCGCCCTCGACAGCTTTGAGGTCGAAGGCATCGGACACAACTTGCCCTTCCTATCTGCGGTCATGGACCACCCGATCTTTATCGCTGGCGAAATGACAACGGCCTTTATCGAGGAACAATATCCCGAAGGTTTCCAAGGGGTTGAGCTGGCAGAAGATGACTTGCGTCGTATTGCTGCCGCCACAGCTGCCATGAACAGGGTGTCCGAAATCCGCCGCACGCGTATCACGGGCCGGATGGACAATCACGAACGCAAAGTTGGCACCGATTGGAACGTGACGTTGCAGGGTGCGTCGTTTGGCATGGTGATCAGCGCGGATCGCGACGGGTCAAACGTGACGTTCGAGGATGGCACGTGCATGCGCGTGACAGGCCTTTGGACGCCCGGTGATCAACTGGCGCAGATGATCGTCGACGGCGCGCCGTTGGTGTTGAAAGTCGGCAAAATCAGCGGTGGTTTCCGCATCCGCACGCGCGGGGCGGATATGAAGGTGCACGTGCGCACCCCTCGTCAAGCCGAGCTGGCCTTGCTGATGCCAGAAAAAGTCGCCCCTGACACATCCAAATTGTTGCTGTGCCCGATGCCGGGTCTGGTGGTCAAACTGAACGTCGAAATTGGCGAAGAGGTTCAGGAAGGCCAAGCCCTGTGCACCATCGAGGCGATGAAGATGGAAAACATCTTGCGCGCCGAAAAGAAGGGCATCGTCGCTGCGATCAACGCCAGCGCGGGTGACAGTCTTGCGGTGGACGAAGTGATCATGGAATTCGAATAACTCCATGATATTGCGAACAAACATAGCGCGCCTGTCGCGCTGTGCCTCTGGAAAGAGGCGGGGTGCTCAGCCGTCGTTGGGCACCAGTCTTTGTTCGCGTATTTCACGTTTGCGCATCGGCATTTTGTCAATCGACCGGCTGATTTCACGCACGTCCCACGGCAAAGGTTTGCGCAGCTTCACACCGCCATCTTTGCCAATGATCACCAACATGAACCCGCGTGGCCGCAATTTCGTGCGCAATTCGGACCGCGCCGCAGGGTCCGTGTCGGTCAAAACCACCACGTCGCGTTCGGCCAAATCAGGTAGGCTGGCCATCAACAATTCGATTTGTTCGCCGTATCGCGGGTCTGCATCACTGTCTGCAAAGACCACAACGGGGCGTTTTTTCCAGAAAAATTCGTTCAAATTGGCTTCACTTTGCGTCACAAAGACTGTGTCCTCAAGCGATAAACTGGTGTCCTGGGCGACGGCGCAAGTGGCAAAAAGCGTCGCAATAACAATGGATAATGTGCGTTTCATTTCAACTCCTGTTGATACGAACATAGGCTTATTCTCAGCGAATTCGATGGCCTATCTGCGCATTTTTAACATTAAACCCATTGCAACAGGTTTGGTGTCATGACGGGAAGAATCCCCGGTACATGGCCGAACGGGGCGGTCGTTCGAAACAGGGCTGGCCGCACTATGGACGTTATTTTACATCTTGGCGCACACCGCACCGGATCCACAACTTTTCAAAGCTATATGACGCGCAACAGATCGACGTTGCGGGCCAAAGGCGTGATGTATTGGGGACCACCGCGTACCCGCTCTGGCCTGTTCGCCGGCATCCAACCCAACACTTATACAGGGCGCAGTACGCAAGCACGCGCACACGGCCGGATCCAAATGCAATTGGACCGCGCCGCTAAAGACGGTGTGAAAACGCTGATCGTGAGCGATGAAAACATGATCGGATCGGTCCGTTCCAATTTGCGTTGCAGAAGCCTGTATCCAGCGATTGGTGAGCGTATGGCGCGATTTGCCCCAGCATTTGAGGGACGTATCAGCCGCGTCGTTCTGAACACACGGGCACAGGATTTGTACTGGGCGTCCTGTGCGGCATACGGGGTTGCGCGCGGCCACCCAATGCTACGCGCCGTCGCATTTGATGGAATGACGGCCAGCACGCGCAGTTGGCGTGACGTGATTACTGATCTGTCTTGCGCGGTCGATGCTGCGGACGTGGCCGTTTTGCCTTTTGAACGCTTTGCCGGTCGCCCCGACGCAATGCTGCGTGCGATTGCTGGATGTGATGCACCCAAAAATGGCACGGACGAATGGTTGAACCGTGCCCCCAACACAACGGAATTACGCGAAATCTTGAAAGCCCAGAAAATTGCCGCCCCTGAATTGGATGGGGTCATCGGGCGCTGGCATCCATTTGATGCGGCCCAAACTGCCGCATTGCGCGAAGATTACGCCGACGACATGTTCTGGTTAACCGCCGGAGCAGACGGGTTGGCAACACTGACAGAGTACACGGCCCGGACAAGAGCAGGGAAAATCCCGCCAGCTGGTGCCATCAACAAAGGACATAATCATGACATCCAAGAAAGACACATGGCGCAGCCTAGCTGAGGGCGAATTGCGCGGTCGCCCCGTCGAAGATCTGACATGGAAGACGCTGGAAGGGATCGACGTTCAGCCGATCTATACCAAAGACGATTTGGCAGATGTGACCCACTTGGGTTCGATTTCGGGCGAACCACCGTATACGCGCGGCGTTAAGGCCACGATGTACGCAGGGCGCCCATGGACGATCCGCCAATACGCGGGCTTTTCTACAGCCGAAGAGTCTAATGCGTTTTACCGTCGTGGCTTGGCCGCTGGCCAACAGGGCGTTTCGGTTGCGTTTGATCTGGCCACGCACCGGGGTTACGACAGCGATCACGAACGTGTTGTTGGTGATGTCGGCAAGGCCGGCGTGGCGATCGACAGTGTCGAGGACATGAAGATCCTGTTTGACGGCATCCCGCTCGGCAAAGTGTCGGTTTCCATGACGATGAACGGCGCGGTGATCCCGATTTTGGCCAGTTTTATCGTGGCTGGAGAAGAACAAGGGCACGACAAATCGGTGCTCGCGGGCACAATTCAGAACGATATTCTCAAAGAATTTATGGTGCGCAATACCTATATTTATCCGCCTGAACCCTCGATGCGGATCGTGTCTGACATCATCGAATACACATCTGATGGCATGCCGAAATTCAACTCGATCTCGATTTCTGGCTACCACATGCAAGAGGCTGGCGCGAACTTGGTCCAAGAACTGGCGTTTACGTTGGCGGATGGTCGCGAATACGTGCGGGCCGCGATTGCTGCTGGCATGGATGTGGACAAATTCGCAGGGCGCTTGTCGTTCTTTTTTGCCATCGGCATGAACTTTTTCATGGAAGCATCCAAACTGCGCGCCGCCCGCCTGTTGTGGCACCGCATTATGGAAGAATTCGAGCCCAAGAACCCGAAGTCCAGCATGCTGCGCACCCACTGCCAAACCTCTGGCGTGTCTTTGCAGGAACAGGATCCCTACAACAATGTTGTGCGCACCGCCTACGAAGCCATGGCCGCGGCCCTTGGTGGCACCCAGTCGTTGCACACCAATGCACTGGACGAAGCCATCGCTTTGCCCACTGATTTTAGCGCGCGGATTGCTCGTAATACGCAGTTGATTTTGCAAGAAGAGACCGGTGTGACCAACGTGGTCGACCCGCTTGCTGGTTCTTATTATGTCGAAAAGCTGACGCATGATTTGGCCGAAGCCGCATGGAAGCTGATCGGCGAAGTCGAGGAAATGGGCGGCATGACCAAGGCGGTGGCGTCTGGCATGCCCAAACTTCGGATCGAAGAAGCCGCAGCGACCCGTCAGGCCAACATCGATCGCGGCCGTGAAGTCATTGTGGGCGTCAACAAATACCGGCTCGACAAAGAAGATCCGATCGACATTTTGGATATCGACAACGATGCCGTGCGCACCAGCCAGATTGCCCGCCTCGAAAGCATCCGCGCCAGCCGCGACACTGCCGCATGCGAGGCGTCTTTGGCAAACATCACCCGCTGCGCGACCGAAGGCGGCAACTTGTTAGAAGCTGCCGTCGAAGCCGCGCGCGCGCGCGCAACCGTAGGAGAAATCAGTATGGCGATGGAAAAAGTTTTCGGGCGTCACCGCGCCGAAGTAAAGACCCTCGCCGGCGTTTATGGCGCTGCATACGAAGGCGACGCAGGCTTTGCCGCGATCCAGAAATCGGTTGAGGATTTCGCCGAAGATGAGGGCCGCCGCCCGCGTATGCTGGTCGTCAAAATGGGGCAAGATGGGCACGATCGCGGTGCAAAAGTTATCGCGACGGCCTTTGCGGACATCGGGTTTGACGTGGACGTGGGGCCGTTGTTTCAAACGCCAGCCGAAGCAGCCCAAGACGCGGTCGACAACGACGTGCACGTGATTGGTATTTCCAGCCAGGCAGCGGGTCACAAAACGCTGGCACCGCAATTGGTCCAAGCCCTAAAGGACGCGGGTGCCGAAGACATCATCGTGATCTGTGGCGGGGTCATCCCGCAGCAGGACTATCAGTATCTGTACGACAATGGAGTCAAAGCGATCTTTGGGCCGGGTACAAATATTCCAATTGCGGCGTCAGAAATCCTCGACATCATTCGCACAACACGTAAGTGACAAAAAAAGGGGCCCTGCAATGGGGCCCCTCAAACATGTTTTGATCCGCCGGATTAGCTGCGTGATGGATAAACACCTTCGGTCACAATGCACCACTGAATGGCCAAAAATGGGTTCATGATTTGCATCGGTAGACCACTGCCGGTGTTTTGAATCATTTCGGGATCCATTGTTACGTCTTCCGGACCTTCAGAGTACAGGCTTTGCTCTGTGACGCTTGATGGTGCCGGAAAATCTGTCCCCGGGCCGCGTTTGTCGCCACGTTTGTTACGGGCACCGACCAAGTGATTGTGCGAGGGCATTGTGGCCGTTGTCATGGTTACTGTTTCAGCACCGCCTTTTTGGCCAAGAGGGCGGGATGTCAGGCCCGGTCCGTTGCCAGCATGTAGCGGCGCGCGGCCACGCAGATCAGGCAGCTGCATTGATGTACGCCCGTCGCCGCCATAAATCGTACCGATCAGGGAAAACAGCGCCGAGTTGGACGAAATAGCCAAAATTTGTCCGTCCGCTGCGAGCGACCCGCGTGGGCAGAAATTGTACCCACCTGGCACAAGCTGGCCGATGTAATATGATTGAGCGGACGCAGATTGCGGGGCCGCCATCATGCCCAATGTCGCGACAGCCGCAATTTTTGCGCCGTCAATCAATGTTTTAACAGAAATTTTCATAATTTAGTTCCTTGTGGTTCAAGAGCGTAAATCGAGTGTTCGCCTTGAAAGTCTGTGAGGTAAAAATGCTCTTGCGCAGCCGCCCGTGGCAGTTGCGCAAATCCAAAATCATGACCGCGATGGGAAAATACCGAACATCGAAATGCACCAGTTCACCGCCAAAAACGGTTGTGCAATCTGGAGCGGCTGGCTGCTGCCCGTTGACTGGATCATCGCGGGATCCATGACAACATCCGCAGGCCCGTCAGTGAAGGTCAGCGCGTCATCCGAAGGGATCGCATAGAAATCAGTCCCGGGTCCGCGTTTGTCGCCAGTTTGCATGACAGCGCCAACTGGGTGGGAATGTGCAGGCAGATTATTGACGTTTGCATAAAGCAATGTGTCGCCGCCACGTTGACCCAAAAGACGGGTTGAAAGGCCAGGGCCATTGCCGTGTTGCATTGTCGTGCGACCGCGCATGTCAGGCAACGCAAATGTTACGCGACCATCGCCGCCGTACGTCGTACCTAATAGCGAAAACAGCGCTTGATTGCTTGAGATCGCCAAAAGTTGTCCGTCCAAAGCGGCTGTCGTCCGGGGGCAAAAATTGAACCCAACTGGAAAAATTTCGCCTGTGTAGCTTTGTGCGGCGGCAGATTGCGGTGCCGCACTTAAGCCGAGCGCAAGTACAGCAGACGCTGCCATTCCGCTCAAACTTAGAGTTTTGAGTTTTGTCATTTTATGTTTCCCTGTTTGTCAGGGAGCAAAAGCCTAATAAATTTTGGGCGTTTGCCCTGCAAATAAGTTTGAGTTTAATTAATCGTTACGAACCATGCACAAACCGTGCCATCCAGACCCCTGCGCTGTCAACATTCAACAACACGTAGAATGTTAGTGTTCATTCTATTTTGGAAATGGTTTTTTTTTACAGTTATTTACGGGAATTTTTTCGTAAAGATTTCGGAATCCGAAAGCCACCAGACGGAATTGTTTCTCATCGAATGATGTTCGGTTTTGTGTCAGTTGGTGCCAGGCTTAGGCTCTCACGATAGCGCTTTTTGTAGCTCGCCTTAAATACGCGCCGCCCAATTGCATGGTAATTGGGCACCTGTTGCGTTCCCTTGCCACAAATCCCAAGGCCTCTCGTACTTTTTCAATTTTGCTGCAATGCTGTTCAAAGGGGACGAACACAAAGGACAGATAATGTTGTTAGATCATTTGGCGGTATCTGGCAGAACTTTGGCCGAGGCCACAGCTTTTGTTGAAGACGCGCTTGGCGTCAAAATGCAGCCCGGTGGCGCGCACGCGGTGTTTCACACGCATAACACACTGGTGGGTCTAGAGGACGGACTGTATCTAGAGGCGATTGCAATCAATCCAGATGCGGCAATTCCGGATCAACCACGGTGGTTCAATCTGGATCAGTTCAAGGGCCCTGCACAGCTGACGAATTGGATTTGCCGCACTGATGATTTGCCCCACGACATGGCCTTGATGCCGGACGGGATCGGTACTCCGGTCGCCTTGCAGAGGGGCGATTTACGTTGGGACATGGTGGTGCCGGACAGTGGTCTGCTGCCGTTCGACAATCTGTGTCCGGCGTTGATCCGCTGGAACACATCCGATCATCCGGCGACGCGGTTGGCTCCGTCCGGGTGCCGGTTGAAGCGTTTGACAGTATCACACCCGCAGGCCGATGATTTGGCCAATCACCTTGGCAAAGCGCTCAGCGATGACCGGATCGCGTATGAAGTAGGCGCATGCGGAATGCGCGCCGAATTCGATACGCCGCACGGGCCGCGCCTGTTGTGATCCGAACCGCCAACGCCAGCGATGCATCCGCGATCACAGCATTGTGGAATAACATCATCGAGGACACCTCGATTACATTCACGACGATCCCGAAGACCGAAGACGAAATCCGGCAGATCATTGCCGACACAGCCCGATTGGTTCATGTCGCGCAACACAACGGCGCATTCGCTGGTTTTGCCCTTGTTGGCCCGTTTCGCGGTGGCCCCGGATATGCGCATACAGTTGAACATACCGTTTATTTGCATACATCCGCGCAGGGTAACGGGTTGGGATCGCACTTGATGCATGCATTAATGTCTGCGGCGATTGTTGCAGGTCATCACGTGATGGTGGGCGCGATCAGTGGCACCAATTCTAGTGCAATAGCATTCCACAAAACGATTGATTTTCAAAATGTTGGCGTGATTGAACAGGCTGGTCGCAAAAACGGCGACTGGCATGATTTGGTGCTGATGCAGAAAATCTTGCAAAACGCCCACTGACACTTCCTGCGCCACCCGCTAAGATGTGCGCATGTCGATTTGGACCCGCATCACCGAAGCTCTTGCTGCGCTCACCTCTGGCGAGGGATTGTCGAGCGTTTTTGAAAAATCACGCACGCGACCTGACCGCAGTGTGGCGTTTGCAATTGCCGTGATCGCGCTGGGGGCCAAGATGGCCAAGGCCGACGGGCAGGTGACCCGCGACGAGGTGACGGCCTTTCGCGAAGTGTTCCACATCGCCGCGGCGGACGAAGCAGGGGCCGCGCGCGTGTTCAATCTGGCGCGTCAGGACGTTGCCGGCTTCGAAGAATACGCCGCCCGCATTCAGTCGATGTTCGCAGGCGATCCACACACGCTGGGTGATTTGATGGAAGGGTTGTTCCACATCGCAATGGCTGACGGGTTTTACCACCCCAACGAGGACGCATTTCTAGAACGCGTCGCCGAGATTTTCGAAGTCGGGGCCCCGGAATTCAAAGCATTGCGCGCGCGGTTTGTGCCAGATGCTGAAACCGACCCCTACACGGTTTTAGGGGTGACGCCGGAAATGGCTGCTGATGACATTCGCGCAGCGTGGCGCAAGTTGGTGCGCGAAAACCACCCCGATGCAATGGTCGCCCGCGGTGTGCCAGAAGAAGCAGTGCAACTTGCCGTCAAACGCTTGGTCGACATCAACCGCGCGTGGGAAGACATCCAAAGCGGGGCCGCCTGATGCGCCTTGCCACCTACAACGTCGAATGGATGAACAGCCTGTTCGATGACGAGGGCGCGCTTTTGATGGATGGTGGCTGGTCGGCGCGCTACAACATTACACGTGCGCAGCAAACGCAGGCTTTGGGCGTTGTCTTTGGCGCGATGGACGCAGACGCCGTGATGATCATCGAAGCCCCGGATCACAATCGCAAACGCGACACAGTTGCCGCGCTCGAAACCTTTGCAGCGCATTTTGATCTGCGCGCCCGCAAGGCTGTGATGGGATTTAGCAACGACACGCAGCAAGAGATCGCGATGCTGTATGACCCCGACGTGCTCAGCGCCGCGCATGACCCGCAAGGCGTCATCGTGGGCAAATCCGGTGGGAGTGATGCGCCGCGTTTTGACGGTGTGTTTCGCATTGATCTGGACGTGGACGAGACCGAAGATTTGGTCCGCTTTTCCAAGCCGCCGCTAGAGCTGAGGATGACCGCAAAATCCGGTTTCGAATTTCACATTATCGGTGCGCATCTGAAATCCAAGGCCCCGCAAGGTGCCGAAAATCGCGACGAGGTGATGCGCTTTTCCATCGCCAACCGTCGCAAGCAACTGGCCCAAGCGATCTGGATGCGCCAACGGATTTCCGCTCATCTTGACGCGGGAACGCCGTTGATTGTGATGGGCGATATGAACGACGGTCCGGGTCTGGATGAATACGAAAATCTGTTCGGGCGCTCTTCGGTCGAGATTTTATTGGGTCGCGATGATCAAGCGCAATTGTTCGACCCGCACGCACGCATGGCGTTGTCGCGCAAACTTGCGGCGATGCCGACGACCTCGCGGTTTTGGATCAGGCAGGAAAAAAGGTTCCTACAAGCCCTGCTTGACTACGTGATGGTGTCGCCTGAAATCAAAAACAAGGACGCGCAGTGGCGTATTTGGCATCCTCTTGATGATCCCGATTGTTGGAAACGCCCGGAGCTGCGTGATGCCTTGGTGACCGCGTCAGATCATTTCCCGGTGACCTTGGATGTCGACCTGTAGGAATTGAAATTTCCGCGACAGGCCCCATATCGTTCTGATGAAACATGCAATTACCCTGATCGCTATGATGTCCGCCGCCACCCCCGCGCTGGCCGATGAAATCGACGGTTTGTCGCTGATGGAACGCGGCGTTCAGCTGTTTTTCGAGGGGCTGTTGCAAGAGGTCGAACCGGCGATGGATGGCTTGCAAGGCTTTGCGGAACAGGTCGGCCCATCGTTGCAAGATTTTGCGACCCAGATGGGCCCTGCGCTAGGTGATTTGATGGACCAAGTTGACGACTGGAGCGTTTACGAAGCACCAGAAATTTTGCCAAACGGCGATATCATCATCCGGCGTAAACCCGACGCGAACCCAATGGACGAAACAGAAATCTGACGCCTATTTCTTGCTGATCTTGACCTGTAATTCGGCCTGCATGGAATTTGCCAGCGACTGAAGCCGTGCTTCTGCAACCTCGCCATAAAGTGGCGCTGTATCCGCAGACAGGCGCAACTCTAGTTGCTTCTTCTTTGGAAACCATTTGAAATCAGCGCGTTCCGCCCCTTTTTGCAGCCACAACATTGCACCAAATCGCATGGCTTTGCCGACAATTTCGGCCTCTAGCTGCATCTTGGGATCGATCAGATCAACAAGGTTGTCAAACCGGGTACTGCCACGTGAATTTGAATATCGGTGCAGCAACGCCAGCCCCAAAAATATCCGTTCAGAGTGTTTCAGCCCCCCCAGATTGGCACGGGTCGAATTGTCAAAACAGACCTCGGCGCGGTAGTCGGGATGCGCGCGCCAACTGACGTCATGCAACAAACACGCCGCGCGGATCAGGCGTTTTCGTGCCTCCGGTTCGGATTTGAACAAGGGCAAGATAAAGTCGTACAGCCGTTTGCCAAAGCCGGGCAGGCGCGCATCCTTGGCCTCGGAAAAGCGACAGGATTCGATCAGCGGATCACGGTCCCGCAGGCGTTGGGGCATCTGTTCATACAGCATCCCTTCGCGAATACCGTAGCTACTGACGGCGATGTCTTTTGGTTTGAACGTCTTGACCAACCGCTTCAAAACCTCGGCGGCCAAAGGCACCAGCGACATCCGCGCCGAAGAAATTCCGCACGCCGCGCGGATAATTTCGGTGTCATTTTCAGCGATGTAGTTGGCGGTTTTGACAACAGATGACGGGCTCATCCGGTACTCGTGCAAAACATGCAAAGGATAGCCGCGCCGGTGCATGTCGACCCGTGCAATCGCGCGCCACGACCCGCCCACTAGGAACAATCGATCGGTTTGCGTGCCCATCGCGTCCGCTAATTCAGTCATGGTTTGTTTGATGTGTGCGGACCGGCCTTTTTTGCCGCCCTTGATGTCCGTCAGCTTGAGCGGCCCAAGATTTGATGTCACGCGACGGCCCACGCGGCCATCCGAAATTTCGGCCAATTCCATTGACGATCCGCCGATGTCACAGACCAATCCGTATGATCCAGGCCACCCCAACAGAACGCCTTGGGCAGATAGCCGCGCCTCTTCTCTGCCGTCGACGACCCAAATGCGCAAACCGGTAAGCGCTTGAACTTCGGCGCAAAAATCAGGTCCGTCACTTGCATCCCGGACCGCTGCCGTGGCCACGATTGTAAGTGCGGGCAGACCCATGCTATCTGCCAAATGCTTGAAACGTAACAAGGCGGACAACGCGCGCGCCCGCCCGCTTGGGTTCAAAATACCCGTCTCAGACAGGCCGGCCCCCAAGGCGCACATGATCTTTTCGTTGTAAAAATAGGCGGGCGATCTGGCCGCGCCGTCAAACACCACCAACCGAACCGAGTTTGATCCCACATCGACAACCCCGACACGCGACAAGGCGCGCACGCTTGGGTCTTCAAACAATGGACGGCCAAACGGGCCCCAATCAGTGTTTGCGGGTTCGGTTTGGCCAGAAACAGTGTTTAGCGTCATGGCTCCCCCTTGGAGCATAGTTTGGACCATCGCGCGCAGCGCGGTCAATTGTGTTGGTGGGCCGGGTCAGTCTTTGGTGTGGGTTAGTTTTGGCACGTCCGACGCGCCGGCAGATCCACGCCCTGATAGCGACGGATTTTCCATGAAAAACCGGTGGCAGTTGAATTCAAACGTGCCTTCGGTCACCGGCGGGCGGAAAAAACTGCCATCGGGGGCCATCACCCAGCTTTGCGCGACGTCGGCCATGTTTGCGGCCATAACCTGACTGACGATCTGCGCTTTGACGGTCGGGTTTTCGATCTCGACCAGCGTTTCGACACGGCGGTTCAAATTTCGCCCCATCCAGTCGGCAGATGACATGAACACGCGGGCTTTTTTGTGCGGCAATCCACGTCCATTGCCAAAGCAAACGATGCGCGAATGCTCTAGGAAACGGCCCACAATTGATTTCACACGAATGTTTTCGGACAGGCCGAGAACACCGGGACGCAGACCGCAAATACCGCGCACAACAAGGCTGATTTTCACACCTGCTTGCGATGCCGCGTACAGCGCGTCGATGACTTCGCTTTCGACGAGGCTGTTCATTTTTGCCCAGATTTCAGCAGGTTTGCCGGCCTTTGCGTGCTCTGCCTCAGCTGCGATCATCTCTAACAGCCGCGCCTTGAGGTTCGAGGGCGAGATCGCCAGATTACTAAGCTCTTCGGGTTGGGCATATCCGGACAGGTAGTTGAACACTTTGGTGGCGTCACGGCCCAGCTTTGCGTCGCAGGTAAACAGCGACAAATCGGTGTAGATTCGCGCGGTGATCGGATGATAGTTTCCGGTTCCGTAATGGGTGTAGGTGACCAAATCCGCACCTTCGCGCCGCACAACTGTGCTGATTTTCGCGTGCGTTTTCAGGTCGATAAAGCCGTAAACGACATGTGCACCGGCGCGTTCCAGACGGCGCGATTGGCGAATGTTTGCAGCCTCGTCAAAGCGGGCTTTGAGCTCAACCAGTGCAGTCACGGATTTTCCGTCTTCGGCTGCGGCGCACAATGCCTCGACAATCGGGGATTTTTTGGAGGTGCGGTACAACGTCTGTTTGATCGCCACGACTTTGGGATCACGGGCGGCTTGTTGCAAGAAACAAACAACCATATTGAAGGTTTCGTAGGGGTGTTGCAGCAGCATATCTTTTTGGCGGATCGCGGCGAACATGTCGCCTTCAAAATCGGTGACGCGTTCCGGCACACGCGGCGTAAACGTCGGCCACAACAAATCAGGGCGTTCGTCGATCACCAATTCGCTGAGGTCGTCAACGCCTATCATGCCGTCGATTTCGATCAGTTCTGCGTCGCCCACGCCAAGTTCGTCCATCACGACGGCCTTCAGCTTTGGCGGCGCGCCTGCGGATAAGCTAAGACGCACAACTTCGCCACGTCGCCGGCGTTTCAGGGCAACTTCAAATTCGCGAACCAAATCTTCGGCTTCGTCCTCAACCTCTAGATCGCTGTCACGCAAGACACGGAATTCAAAGTATTCTTTCAACTTATAGCCCGGGAACAATCCACCAATGTTCAGGATCAAAAGTTCCTCAAGCGGCAAAAATCTCTGTCCGATGTCTGTGGGTACCGACACGAACCGATCGATGGATGCGGGCACGGGCAACAACGCCTGAAGGGGGCGTTTGTCGCGGACACGCTCTAGCTGCAGCGCCAAGGCATAACCAGTGTTCGGGATGAACGGAAACGGATGCGCAGGGTCGATGGCCAGCGGCGACAGCACTGCAAACACCTGCGTCAGAAAGTATTCCTTGAGGTAGGCGCGGTCGTCGTCCGTTAAATCATCAAGCTTCAGAACCGACATGTTCCGCTCTTTCAGCTCGATCAACAGCTGCCTGTAAATACGCTGCTGCGCCTGCATCAGTTTGCGGGCGTCTTCGTTGATCAGAACCAGCTGTTCGGCGGGGGTGAGCCCGTCAACGGCAGGGGTCGTGTTACCAGCGCGCGCAAGTTCCCGCAGACCGGCAACCCGAACGGTGTAAAATTCATCCAGATTGTTGGCGCTGATCGACAAAAATCGCAGCCGCTCAAGCAGGGGCACACGGGCGTTTTCGGCCTCTTCCAACACCCGCCAATTGAACCCAAGCCAGCTGAGTTCACGGTTGTGAAACCGCCCGGGTCCCGTGATATCGACGCCTGGTAATTCGACCGGCGTATCAAAAGGAGAGGTCAGGAAATCTGCATGGGACATGAGGTGCAATTAGCGATCAATTGTGACAGTTAAGTGACGGATATTGCGCGTGTTATGCCATTTTGTCCAGCACTTGCCCGGCTAATGCACGGGTCAGGGGGGCATGTCGCGCAAGGCCTGCCTCGTCCATTGCCCCAACCACGTCGCGCGCGGCCTTGAACGAGCGTTCCATGCGCAAGATCAGATAGGGGATCACATCGGCGCGCGGCATCAATTGGCGATCCGCAAAGAGTTTCGCCAAGACCGCGGCCAGCAATGTGTCATCGGGTGCCTCAAGCGTGGCGACGCCCGAGGCGTCAATGCGGCTTTGCAGATCGGGCAGGGACATCGCCCAATGGTGCGGTTCCGAGGTGCCGGTTAACAGCAGAGGGTGCCCGACAGTCTGCATCAAATTGTGCAAGTGAAACAAGGCCGTCTGGGCCGCTGCATCTTGTGCGATTTGCGGAACGTCCTCGACGACCAGCGGACCCGTGGCAAGAGCCGGAATGTCGGCCTGATCCAAACCACGCGCTTGGACAATCTCGCCACCTGTCGCCCCGGCCCAAACATGCGCGAGGTGGGTTTTTCCGGCACCCGTCGGACCGCTTAGAACCAGCTTGTGGTTTTCCCACGCGTCTGTCGCTTCGATCATGGCAAGCGCCATCGCATTGCTGTGCGCGACCATAAAATCATCACGCCCGAGTGCGGGTTTCACCGGCAATTCAAAGCTAAGTTGTTCGGCCATTAATCGCCCAAGCCGCTTTTGCCTTGGTAGAGCAGGCTTTCGTTGTAACGCTCGATCACGTAGCGGATGATGACGCCCAGAGATGCGGCCAGCGGTACGGCCACCAGCATGCCCACAAAGCCAAAGATCGATCCGAATACGGACAGGGCAAAGATCAGCCAGACGGGGTGTAGCCCGACGCTTTTTCCGACCCATTTCGGGGTCAGAACGTTGCCCTCAACCACTTGACCCACAACAAAAATCCCGCCGACAATCGCGATCCTCAGCCAATCTGTGGAATAGGTTACGATGCCGTTCTCGACGACCTCGATGCCGTTCCAATACTGAAAGAACGCAAGGCCCAACGCCAATGCGCCGCCGATCAACGACCCTAGGTAGGGAATGAATGTGACCAGCCCGGCGATGAACCCGACGACCAGCCCAAACTGCAATCCGACGCCCATCAAAGCGACGGCATAGAACGTTCCTAAAATCAAACAAACAGTGCCCATGCCCCGAATGAACGAGGCCAAGGTTGCATCAATTTCGCCTGCCAAGCGACGGATAATGGGGGCGTGATCGCGGGGCAACAATTGGTCGATCCGCGCGATCATGTTGTCCCAATCCAGCAGCAAATAGACGGAAACGACGGGCACAATCACGAACAGCACCACGACGTTGATCAGCGACGCGGCTGAACTGAGGGCGGTGTTCAAAAATTCGCCACCCCGGCTTTGGACGGTTTCACCGACGCTGTTCAAGGATTGGCGCAGGGTCGAACTTTCGTCCAAAAGCGAGGGGAACCGGTCTGTCAAGAAGGCCCCAAAATCTGCGGCATATTGCGGCGCGCTGGAAATCAGGCCCGCCGTTTGGCTGACCAAAGTCGGAACCACCAGCAATGCCGCCACCACAAAAATAAGTATCGCGGTCAACGTGATGATGGCTGTGGCCAAAACCCGACTGCATCCGAGATCCTCTAGCTTGTCTGCGACAGGGTCCAGAAAATAGGCGACAGCGGCCCCCAAAACAAAGGGCAACAACACATCGCCAAGCACCCAAAGGATGACGAAAAACGCAATTCCTGCGACGCCCCAATATTTTAGCTGTTCTCGTACTGGCAGGCCCATGTCGCTCTCCGAAGTGTTCAGGGACACATGGTCGAAAATGGCGGCTGTTTCAAGGCGAATGGGTCAATTTGGCGGGGTCAAATCGCTGGATAGGCCGCAAAAAAGCAATGAGGCCCCAACGGCATCTGGGGCCTCAAATCAAAGATGTGCGAGTTTAGTGGCAGGCAGGACGCGTGCCTGGCAGCAGCACTTTGTCGATCACGTGGATCACGCCATTGTCCGCCATAATGTTGGCAACCACGACGTTGGCCGTTTCGCCCGTTCCGTCCGCGATGGACACGCCGGATGCGCCTTTTGTGATGCACAAACGCTCGGACGCAAGCACCGGTTTGAAATAGTTGGACCCAGCAGGAATGCCTTCGGCCGTCAGTTTGCGATCATCCACGTGGTACAAAAGCACGTTGGTCAGATCACCTTTGTTTTCCGGCTTTAGCAGGGTTTCGACGGTGCCGGCCGGCAGTGCATCAAACGCGTCATTCAAAGGGGCGTAGACGGTAAAAGGGCCGGGACCGGACAAAGTTTCAGCAAGGCCCGCTGCGGATACGGCTGCAACCAGAGTCGAGAAACGTTCGTCGCCTGCCGCGATCTCAACAATGTTTGCCGCCTGAGCTGTTGTACCGAGAGTAAGTGCCGCAGCTGTGATCGCTGCAATCTTGCGCATGGTTTTCATAATATCTACTTTCTGTTGTGTGCATCCAAGCCTTTTGACTTGTGAAAAAGGTACGGAGGGACGCGGGCGATGGTTCACATCGCTCGCGAATCCGTGATAATGCGTTATCAAATAGTCAGCGGCTGTACCCAAACAGTGGCCGCCACTTTGACCGTCGCAGCGTCTGGAATTGCCGTGGGCGAATTCCTGCAGTGTGGTGCGCAGCGCGCCGTTGCGATGGTTGACATCGCAAGGCTCAGGTCGCCAGATGACCAACAAGAATTGTGCAAAGGATCCCTGAAATGACCACGTGTTTTGACAGCGAACTCGAAGAGCGTTTGGTGCGGTATTGTGCGGTCGACACCCAAAGTGACGCAGATAGCCCGACGTCGCCGAGCACCGCCTGCCAGTTGGATTTGTCGCGCATGTTGATGGCTGAGTTAGACGCCATTGGGGCCACAGATATTCGCCTGACGGACTACGGTGTGGTCTTGGCGACGGTGCCCGCATCCAAAGGCGTCGAGGCCCCGGTGATGGGCTGGCTCGCCCACGTCGACACGGCCCCGCAATTCAACGCGACGGGGGTGAAACCGGTTGTGCATCGGCGTTACAATGGCGGCGATATCACCTTTGCGGATGATCCGAATTTGCGTCTGTCGCCGGAAAACGTGCCGTATCTGCGCGAAAAACAGGGCGAGGATATCATCACCGTCAGTGGTCTGACGTTGCTTGGCGGCGATGACAAGGCGGGCGTCGCGATCATCATGACGGCGGCGCGTCATTTGCTGTAAAATCCGGACATTGCGCATGGTGAAATCCGGCTGGCATTTACCCCAGATGAGGAAATTGGGCGCGGTGTGACCGCACCATTGCCCGCGGATCTGGCGGTTGATTTTGCCTTTACTTTCGATGGCGGGAACCCGGGCGAGGTGGTCTATGAAACCTTCAGCGCCAATGCCGCGTGCGTCAAAATCACGGGCGTTTCGATCCACCCCGGTTCGTCCAAAGATGTCATGGTGAACGCGCTGCATTTGGGGGCTAAGGTCTTGATGACACTGCCGCATGTGACGATGACCCCCGAAACCACGTCCGAGCTGGAGGGGTTTATTCACGCCGGTGAAATGAACGGAGACGCCGCCGCCTGCGAGCTGCGGTTCATACTGCGCGCCTTCGAAATGGAGGAACTGGACGCGCTTGGAGCCTTGGTGAAAAGCGTGTGTGACACGGTCGCCCTGAGTGAGCCACGCGCGCAGATCAGCTGCGAGATCACTACCCAGTATCGCAACATGCGCTATTGGCTAGAAGACGACATGACGGCTGTCGAGCTTGCCCGCACCGCCATGAGAGACGCAGGGATGGAGCCGTTTTCAAAACCTATCCGTGGTGGCACCGATGGGTCGCTCCTGACGGAAATGGGCGTGCCGACACCGAATTTGTTCACCGGCATGCAGGAAATTCATGGGCCCCTTGAATGGATTTCGGTGCAGGACATGGCCAAAGCCACCGATCTTGCCTTGCATCTGGCGCGCCGCGCCGGGCAGGTCGCAAAGTAGGGGTCGTGTTTCACGATTGCGACACCACGCAGTTTGGCCTAATCAGAGCGCAACACTTTATAGGAGCCGCGACATGCGTCTGAGCCGTTACTTTTTGCCCGTTCTCAAAGAAAACCCAAGCGAGGCGCAGATCGTCAGCCACCGCTTGATGCTGCGCGCTGGCATGATCAAACAGTCCTCTGCGGGGATTTATTCATGGTTGCCGCTGGGCTTTAAAGTGCTGCGCAAGATTGAAAACATCGTGCACGAAGAACAGCAACGCGCCGGTCACATGCCGATGCTGATGCCCACGATCCAGTCAGCTGATCTGTGGCGCGAAAGCGGGCGTTACGATGACTACGGCGAAGAAATGCTGCGCATGAAAGACCGTCATGGCCGGGACATGTTGTTCACTCCGACAGCCGAGGAAATGATCACTGACATCTTCCGCGTCCACGTCGGCAGCTACAAAGATTTGCCGCTGACCATGTACCAAATCCAGTGGAAATTTCGCGACGAAGTCCGCCCGCGTTTTGGCGTGATGCGTGGCCGTGAATTCTACATGAAAGACGGCTACAACTTTGATCTTACAAAAGAAGACGCGTTGCACGCCTACAACCGTCACCTCGTCAGCTACCTGCGCACCTACGAACGCATGGGCCTGCAAGCGATCCCGATGCGTGCGGATTCTGGCCCCATTGGCGGCGATGACACGCATGAATTTTTGGTACTGGCAGACACGGGCGAAAGCGAAGTGTTCTATGATAGCGCCGTCACCGACCTGACCTTTGGTGATCGTGACATCGACTATGACAACGTCGAACAATGCGCCGGCGTGATGCAAGAATTCACCACGAAATACGCGCGCACGGACGAAACCCACGACGAGGCACTGTTCAACGAAGTACCCGAGGAACGTCGCAAAACCGCACGTGGCATAGAAGTTGGCCAGATTTTCTACTTTGGCACCAAATATTCCGACGCGATGAAGGCGACGGTCCAAGGCCCCGACGGCAAGCCTGTTCCGGTCCACATGGGCAGCCACGGCATCGGCGTGTCCCGCCTGTTGGGCGCCATCATCGAGGCAAGCCATGACGAAAACGGCATCATCTGGCCCGAAGGCGTGACGCCGTACCACTGTGGTATCGTCAATCTGAAACAGGGTGACGAAGAAGCAGACACCGCGTGCGAAGCGCTGTACAAATCGATCACAGCCCTTGGCCTTGAGCCGCTGTATGACGACCGCAAAGAACGCGCAGGCGGCAAATTCGCGACGATGGATTTGATCGGATTGCCATGGCGCATTACGGTTGGCCCACGTGGTTTGAAAAACGGTGTGGTTGAACTGACCTCGCGCCGCACCGGTGAGAGCGAAGAAATGAACCCAGACGCCGCAGTTGCCAAAATCGCGGAGATTTACGCGAACCACTAAACGGCCTGCAACAAGGAGAATGCGGCGATGCGTCTGGTTCTGGCCTTTTCCCTTTGGGTGCTGACGGGTCTACCGGCCGCCGCCCAAGATGCGGGCACGGCGGACCGGATGATCGCGGCGTTTGAGGGTTGGATGGTCGCGAAGGATGCGCCGCGTGGCACCTTGGCGATCCGCTACAAAGGGCGACCACATTCGCAAACCGGCGTCGGCCTGAACCCGAACACACCGATGGAAATGGCCAGCCTTAGCAAGGCCATAACCGGCGTTTGCATCGCAGAGTTGGTGCGCGAGGGCAGGCTATCGTACGCAGATCGCTTTGCCGATTTGGTCGGTCGCGGGCCGGACATCAGCGTGGCGCAATTGCTAAGCCACACCAGCGGTTTGAAACACGATTCCACGCAAAGTTCGATGGTCGGGTGGCTCAACCAGCCCATGGACCGGGCCAATGACGTTCTGGATCACGTGATCGAACGCGATGGTCCACGCAAGAAAGCTGGCCGTTATCACTACAATAATGAAAACTACGCGCTGCTGTCTTTGGTGATCCAAGCGGTCAGCGGCGCCTCTTATCAGGTAGCGTGCACGGATCGGGTTTTGACACCTGCGGGGGCCAATGCGGTGCGCAGCCCACAGGCGGGTGCATATCTCGCGTGGGGCGGATGGCAGATGCCGGTTGATGACTACGCCGCGTTCCTGACCCATTGGTTCACACCGCAACTGGACCCTTTCACACGACCAAATGCCAAGGTTGGCGGCGGCGCACACTATGGCCAAGGCATGCTTTTTCGCACCTTTCGGGGTGGCCATAACTATTGGCACCACGGTGCGCTGTGCTTTGCAAACGGGCCGAACATCGGCAGTTTCGCCGTCAGCTGGAAGGGCGAATGGAGTGCCGTGGCCGCCTATGATATATGCCCGACATGGGACGTAATGCGCGACCTTGATGCAACGTTAAGCGGGGCGGTTTTCAATGATTTTGCGCGTACTCACATTGGCTGGTGGTTTGACAGCGGGCGCTGGCCTGTCGCAATTCCCTGAATTCTCACAACAATATGCACAACGGTTGGGCGGGGCGGTTGATGCCCTTGGCCAAGTCGTCGCGGATTTTGACGCCTCTGCTGCAGCCGAAGGGTTGGATCGCACAGGTGCCTTAACCCAAATGACCGGCACCGATTTCATTGAACGGCGCCGCGCCGACATGGAAACCACGTTTGAGCGGCACGCAACCCTGTCAGCAGATCTAGAGGCATTGCAGGGCGCGGGTCCGTTCATGCGCGCCTACAACGCGACGCGGTTCAGCGACACGCAAGTCGCCTCGGCCGCGTGGGAAGCCTATCAACCTGCGGTACCCCTGAACATGGCGGGCGCTGTTTTTGTGGCCTTCGGGTTTTTTGCGGGGCTGATTGGTCTCAGCGCGCTGTTCGCTGTGGGGCGCGGTGTGGTTTGGGCGCTGCGTCGCAGGCCTGCGCCAACGGGAATGCCACCAATCGCTTGACCCTCTGCGCCCATGCGGTCACTTTGCCCCCTAACGTCACGAATGAAAAAGACGAGCAGTCTCAGGAGCCAAAAATGGCTAGCAAATCGCCCAAAACGCCCCGACCATTCGCGCCATTTGAATGGATGATCGCGTGGCGCTATCTGCGCGCGCGGCGCACCGAAGGCGGCGTAAGTGTCATGACGTGGATCAGTTTGGTGGGCATCACGCTTGCCGTTTTTGCGCTGATCGCAACGCTGGCTGTGCGCTCTGGCTTTCGCGCGGAATTCGTCGACACGATCCTTGGCTCGAACGCCCACGTGACCATCTACAACCTTGGCGAGGTGACACAATCAGGCCAGCTTGATCGCAACATCAACGACTACGTCGACATGGCCGCGCGAATAAAAGCAGTGCCCGGCGTGACCCGCGTCGCCCCCTTGGTACGGGGCCAGGTCATGGCCAATCGCCAATCGCGCAATGCCGGTATCGAAGTCTACGGGATCGCCGCGTCCGATCTGGCGACCATCCCACGCGTGGCCAACCCGCAAAGCTTTTCCGGCGACATCGCGCGCTTTGAGCAAGGCATCGCAATCGGGTCAGGTGTGGCGCGTGAATTGGGCGCGACGGTCGGTGATCGCATCAAGATCATCTCGCCCAACGGCGTTAAAACCGCCTTTGGCACCAGCCCGCGCGTGAACGCCTACGAGGTTGTCTACATTTTCACCGCAGGGCGCTATGACATCGACCGCACACGCGCCTATCTGCCACTGGCCGAAGCGCAAAGTTTCTTTAACAAAGAAGGCGTTGCAACCGAACTCGAGGTGATGGTGGAAGACCCCGAAACCATCGATGCGTTAGTGCCCGAAATTCTGGGCGCAGGCGGCGATCGCGCCTTGTCGTTCACCTGGCAAGAGTCTGCGGGCGGCTTTTTGAATGCGCTGGAAATCGAGGACAACGTGATGTTCATCATCCTGTCGATCCTGGTGCTGATCGCGGCGATGAACATCGTCAGCGGGCTGATTATGTTGGTTAAGAACAAAGGGCGTGACATCGGGATTTTACGCACGATGGGCCTGTCTGAGGGATCGGTGTTAAGGGTGTTTTTCATCTGCGGTGCGTTCACAGGCATCATCGGTACAGCCATGGGCGTGCTGTTGGGGTGCCTGTTTGCGCTCTACATTGATCCGATCTTTTCGCTGGTTGTGGGTGGGTCGTGGACGCCTGAAAAATACGGGCTGTATTCGCTGCCAGCCGAGCTGCATTTGTCGGACGTTCTTAAGGCTGTGGGCCTGTCGCTGGGACTGTCGTTTATCGTCACCATCTTTCCCGCACGGCGCGCCGCACGGATGAACCCGGTTGAGGCACTGCGCTATGAATGATGTTGTTTTAGAGCTGACGGGCCTGTCGAAAACCTACAACAAAGGGCTGGCGGGCGAGGTCCAGGTGTTGCGCGGTGTTGACCTAAAAGTACGGGCCGGCGAAGTCGTTGCGCTGGTGGCCCCTTCGGGGGCGGGCAAGTCGACCTTGCTGCACATGGCTGGACTGCTGGACACCCCCGATGAGGGCGAAGTTGTGTTCGCCGGACAGCGCGTAAATGGCCTAAGTGATCGCAAACGCACGGCTTTACGGCGCGAAGATGTGGGATTTGTGTACCAGTTTCACCATCTACTGCCCGAATTCAATGCTTTGGAAAATGTGGTTTTGCCGCAATTGGCCGCTGGAACGCCTCGGGCAGAGGCCGATTCGCGGGCGTTGGATTTGCTGGGTCGTGTTGGCGTTGCACCGCGCGCCCAACACCGTCCCGCCGAGCTGTCGGGCGGCGAGGCGCAGCGCGTCGCGTTTTGCCGGGCTCTTGCGAATAAACCCCAGCTTTTGTTGGGGGACGAGCCAACCGGCAATCTAGATCCGACCACTTCGGATCAGGTGTTTGGCGCGCTTATGGACTTGGTGCGTGGCACTGGTTTGGCGGCCGTTATCGCCACGCATAATCTGGAATTAGCAGCGCGGATGGACCGTATTGTGCGCCTTGATGCGGGGCAATTGCGCGCCGGCGATTAAGGCCGCAATTTTCTCTGTCTCCAACTACGCAACACTCTGTTTTCGTTATGGACATAGGCGCGCCACAGTGTGCGTGTTAACCTTGATAGGTTCTTGATTGGAGCTCCGTTTATGTCACCTATGTTAATTTTAATGATTGCTGCTTTGGGGCCTCTTATTGCTGTTCTGGACAGTGATGGTTCGAACACTGAAGAAACTGAAACAACAGACGACACCCCAGACGATACAGTTGACCCGGGCGTCGGTGACCAAATGTTGACCGGCACGGACGAGGTGGATGATGTTTTGGCAGGCGGCACAGGCAATGACATCCTGAGCGGTCTGGGCGGTGCAGACACGCTGAGCGGCGGCGACGGCATGGACACGATCGACGGTGGCGAAGGCAACGACGAAATTAACGGCAATCAGGGCGCTGACTCTTTAACCGGCGGCGCGGGCGATGACCTTGTGGGCGGCGGTATCGGCAATGACACGCTGTTTGGTGGTGATGCTTTGGGCAACCTTGACGCGTCCGACAACACGCTGGACGGCGGCGACGGCAATGATGAATTGAATATCGCAGGCACAGGATCTGCCTCAGGCGGCGCGGGCACCGACATGTTCGTTCTATTGAACGATGGTACGGATTTTGGAACGATCACGGACTATGATGCGACCGAAGACAGCATCGTGGTGCAGGTGGACGAAGGCGAAACCGTCACCGTCGATACCCAAACAGTGACAACCACAGGCCTGGACGTTGTGTTCTCTAACGGCGCGGTTCTGACGCTGACGGGTGTGACCGAAGCGCTGGAAGAAAGCGAATTCAGCTTTGTCGAAGCGGGCCCGACGACACCTCCGGTGGACCCTGACGTTACCGAATTCAACGACGCAGACGGGCTAAGCACCACCGCGGCTTTGGAAGTCGGTGCGAACCTTGTAAACATGAACGACGGCGATGATACGGTTTCGGCAACGGGTAACACTGGCGCTGACACGATCAACGGCGGGGCAGGGAATGACCTGCTGGACGGTGGCGCGGGCGCTGACATCATCAACGGTGATGACGGTGACGATATCCTGAACGGCACAGACGGTGACGTAGCCACGGGGTCTGATACCGACGCTGACACGTTGGACGGTGGTGCCGGCAATGACCAATTGCTGATGGGCGACAGCGACACCGGCACAGGTGGCACCGGCAATGATACGTTCATCGTCGCGGCTGATGTGACTGGCAACGTCACGCTGACTGACTTTGACACTGCGGCCGACACGATCACCGTTCAAACCGAAGATGGCACCACGTTTGGCAGCCAAGCGGTGAATACGGATGGCGATTTGGTGATCACTTTGTCCAACGCTGCAACCATCACGCTGACGGGTGTCGACGGGACGATCAACGAGAACTTGATCTCCTTTGAAGATCCGACACCAACCGTGGATCCGGTGGTCACTGAATTCAACGATGCTGACGGAAACAGCACCGCTGCCGCGCTTGAGGCGGGTGCGAACCTTGTTAACATGAATGACGGCGATGACTCGGTTAGCTCCACAGACAACGTGGGCGATGACACGATCAACGGTGGTACGGGCGCTGATACGCTGAATGGCGGCGGCGGCAATGACATCATCAGCGGAACCGGCAACGGCGTCGCGACAGATGATGACGCGGATGTTCTGAACGGCGAAGTGGGTGATGATCAACTGATCATGGGTGCCGGCGACACCGCCACGGGTGGTACCGGGGCCGACACATTCACGCTGGCATCTGACGTGACAGCGGGCAACATCACGGTTACCGATTTTGACGAAGTCGAAGACATGGTTCTCGTCCAAACCGAAACCGCAGGGGTTACCTTTACGCAGGATGATTCCGGTGCGGATCTGTTGATCACGCTAAGCACAGGTCAGACCATCACATTGACGGGTGTTGACGGTGTGATCGACGCCAGCCTGATCACGATCGAAGGCCCAACGGCAACACCTTAAAACTTAAGGCAATTTGCCTTTTGTATATTGACCTAAAAGCTTCCCTTTGATCTGACTTTACGTCGAACAAAGGGGAGCTTTTTTATGCCACAGGTTAGTCTAGATGAAATCGAGCGTGTCGTTCAGACAGCGCTTGTGGCCCACGGGGCCGATACGTTTCCCGCAGCCGAAGTCGCACGCGCCGTGCGCAAAGCGGAAAGCCACGGCAACCGGATTTGCGGCCTGTACTATCTAGAAAGCTATTGCGCACAACTGCTGACTGGCCGGGTCAAAGGGGACGCCGTACCACTGGTGTCTGCACCGCGCCCAGCCGTGGTGCATGTGGATGCTGGATTTGGCTTTGCGCAACCTGCGTTCGCCTATGGGCTGGCACCTGCGCTGGATGCGGCGCGCCAGTTCGGGACGGCGACTTTGGCTGTCGCACACGCGCACACTTGCACGTCTTTGGGGTATTTCACCGAACAGATCGCACGGGCGGGTTTTGTTGCGATTGGCCTGACCAATGCATCGCCCATCGTGGCCCCGCCGGGTGGCAAAACGCGCGTGATCGGCACCAACCCGATCGCGTTTTCCGTGCCCGATGGCAAAGGCGGTTTGGCGATGCAGTTTGACCAATCCACGACGATGGTAGCGCTTGGCAAAATCACGATGGCCAAGGCGGCAGGCACGTGGATCCCCGAAGGTTGGGCTGTGGACAAAGACGGCAAGCCGACGACCGATCCAGAGGCGGCGTTGGCCGGATCATTGGTGTCGATGGGCGGGTACAAAGGCTGGGGCTTTGGCCTGATGGCCGAAGTGTTGGCTGCCGGTATGACGGGCTCTGTTCTAAGCCGGGATGTGAAGCCGTTGAAGGCACCTGAAGGCCCCCATCACGATTTGGGGCAGTACTACATCATCATGGACCCTGTGGTGTCGGATGGATTTGTTGAGCGTTTAGAACGGATTGCCGAGGCTGTCAGCGCAGACGAAGGGGCAAGGATGCCCGGACAGGGTCGGGTTGGCGCAGACCCTGTGGACGTGCCAGATGCAGTTTGGGCGCAAGCCATCGGTCTGGCTGAAGGTTGATCAAAAGGGGATGGGCCACAGGCCCACCTTACGTCTGTTGCTTGAGCCAAACACCAGATGCCATAACGGCAACCCCAGCAGCACGGGTTAGATTGACCGGTGAAATTTGCGCTCCGAACAGCCCAAAATGATCGATGGCAGCCGCGCTGATTAATTGGCCGAGCAGCACAAAAAAAGACCGCATTTCCGATGCCGAAATGCGGCGCGATGTAGGTGATGGTAAGCACGTAAAATGCGATCAATGCTCCTGCGACAAACAGATGTTTGGGGGCCGAGGCAAGGAGCGCGACGCCTTCTGATCCAGTCGCAATCATCACGACGCCAGTGCTGATCAATGCGACAAGGAACAGGCACGTCGCGGCCGTCGCAGGTGATCCAATGTACTGGCCAAGTGCCGCGTTCAAAGCGGCCAACAGCGGAATGCCGATGCCTGCCAGCAACACGATCAACGCATATTGGGTCATGTGGTTTTCCTTTTTTTTCAATCTATTACAGGTTTGTGCGTTGCCAGGTGGATGCTCACAAACTGGTGGCCAAAATGCGGCTGATCTGCGTGAGACCATAGTCCGATTGATCCATCCATTCGTTGAATGCGGCCTGCACGGCGCGCTGCGCGCCCTTTGAGGTTGGCGGCTTGTCGATGACCCCTTCGGCGATGAGCCGTGCGATCACGTCCGCCGACATGACCCAGGAATCGCGCCCCATAAATCGCAGTGAATATTGCGCTGTCGTGCCGCCCAAACGGGCTCCGTTGGTTTTCATCAAATCTAACAAACCGATGAAATCTGTCGAGGGCCAGCCGCCGATGACGTGACCGGCGCCGCCTTGGTCGCGCAGGCCCATCAAAAACGCCGCATTGTCGCGCACGGTCGCTAGTTTGGTGCCATTGCGCACCACGGCCTTGTTGGACAGCAAACTGTCAAACCATTCGTCATCCAAAAAGGCGCAGGCCCCGACATCAAAGCCCTTGAACGCCTCTTCAAACCCGTCCCATTTTGCCTCAATGACCTTCCAGTTAAAGCCGGCTTGGAACACGCCTTTGGTCAATTGCGCCAACCACCGGTCCTCTGGGATTTGGGCAAGATCGGTTGCGGATTTTGAGGGCGTCAACAGATCACGCATGGCTGCCTCGCCCTTGCGAGATAACGAAATAGCATGAATATCTTGGATGTCGCGCATGGTTTTTCCTACCCGCAAATGCCGCTAATCTCTACGCCATCCCAAGGCATACGCACGTCATATTCGCGTGATTGAGGGAGGGGCGCAACCGGCATCGCACCGGAAATCAGCGTGTGCAACCGCTTGGTGCGCGGTGCCTGTGGGGCCAGCGCGCGACAGCAGACGAACTCCTCAACGATCGCACCTTGCTGCTCAAATGCGTAGTCGCCAAAGGTGCGTGTGGTCGCAATTTCAAACAAATACGGGTCGCTGCCTTGCTCATGTTCAGAGGCGGCAAGCAGCGGCGAATAGCCGGTTTTTTTGCGGTTCTGCCATTGCCAAACGTGGGTCAATTCGTGACTAAGCAGCATCGCTGCGACCAAACCGATCTGATCGGGGTAGTCAGGCAAATAATTGCCCAGATACCAATCTTTGTCGAAGAGAACGGTGTTGAATACGGCGACAGCAGCGGGTTTCGCCGTCACAATTTCTTCGCTTGCGGGCGGTAGAATTAGCTCGCGACACGTGGTGCGAGGGCGCGCTTTGCGCTTGAATGTCACAGCGCGGGTCGGTGCCCCGTCGTGCAGGCGAACTTTGTCGATGTTCAGTTCCGGGCCATGAATGGTTCTGGAAAATGCAATTTCTTGCGGCGTTAATGGTCGTCCACAAGCGGCTATTATGGTTAACGCTATAAGTGCCTTCAGGGGCTTCATGTCGGACGTGCAAAGGTTGCGGTTGCATGGGCCACGTCCTTGCCGGATGGCCATGTGGTCAACACACAGCGCGCAAATATCAACGCGCGGCCTTTACGGGTGACTTCAGCGGTAGCACGCAGGGTGTCACCGGTGCCGGAGCGCAAGAATTGGGTGTCTAACGTGACGGTTGCCACGGGCTCCATTTGTCCGAGATTTCCGAGGCAGGCCAATACCATAGCCGTATCCGCGAGCGTAGCCATGGTCTGTCCCGAAAGGATATCGCCCATACGCGTAATTTGATCGGTGATTGGGATGTCCAAGACAGCCAGCTCAGCGCTGATCGCGATGACTTTGGGATGCAAAGCGAGCACCCAAGGCGCAAAGTTTTCATCGAGAATAGCTTGGGCTTGATCAGGCGTCATGGGCGGCTTTCGAGTTGTAATGATGGTTAACCTACTGCCACGCGTGGATGTTGCAAGGGGATGTGTGGTGTGCGGTGTTGCGAGAAAGACTCACGCCTTAACATGACCTTGATTTGGTAAGGTTCTGTTTACCGTTAGGGCGGTACTAAAGGGGTAACGGAGCGCGATGCGTTTTGGTTTCATGGTAGTGAGTATTGGGGCGGCGCTTTTGGTGTCGCCCTTTGTTCGTGCTGTGGGTTTCGTTTTGATCTGGATCAGGGCGTGGTCAGACGTTCAGTGCCAATTTGAATAAAATTGGAGGGACTGATGCGTTGGACATTTTTACTGATTGTGATGGGCGCGCTGGGCTTGGTTGCCTGCGCTGTGAACGACATGCCAGAGGCGGATGAGGGGCGGATTTTGTTCACCGAAAATTGCGCCCAGTGTCACGGTGCGACTGCAACAGGCGGAGGGGATTGGCCACCGGAATTGGGTCGCGCGCCGCCGGATTTGACGACGTTATACGCACGCGGGCTTGATCGAACTCAGGTTTTGTCGATGATTGACGGCTACACGCGCGCGCCGTTCGAGGACCACGAAATGCCGGAGTTCGGGTTGCTGCTGCGCGGAGAAACCGTGCCTTTTGAAGTGGGCGGGATCATGTCGCCGGTGCCGAGACCGCTTGCCGCGCTGATGGTTTATTTGGAGAGCGTGCAACAAGAGAATCCTCAATGAACGGGTTGGTTTCGACGTTTTTTACGTCCTAAGTCGTAGAGGCCCAAAGGGTAATCCCCCCGTTTTTAATGGGGCTCAGCCGTAGAATTTACGCAGCTGCTTTCAGTTTCATGGTGGGTGTGATGCCGCCGATTGCCATGTTGGGTCGTTCGTTGTTGTAAGTCCAGAGCCATTCGGTTGCCTGATCCTGTGCCTCCTC
>JAQXDI010000023.1 GCA_029251465.1 Ascidiaceihabitans sp. | reverse complement strand
TTTGTCGATCCTATTTCGACCCCATGATCCCCAAATAAAGGATGTTTGGTGGAGTCGCCGGGTACCGCCCCCGGGTCCAATCCGTTTATTACAAGCGCGTTTATTTCCATAGTCCCGAGGGACAATGTTTATATAGGTGAGGTGTGGCCGTGTTGCAAATGGTGGTTTGAGTATTTTTGATCAGAACAACGCGGTAAGCTAGAAATTGGCGCCGATCAGCCATGCCGCAAGGGCCGCTTCGATGCCGCTGAACACCAGAGCTTTGAGCAGCGGCGGGTGATCCAGAACGATCGAGAGAACCCGACCCATAGCGGCACCGACAAAGGCAAAGCCGATCATCGCATACGCCAGAGGTTGGTTTATTGCGATGGCTGCCAGCCCCAAGATCACAAACAAGCCACCTACAGAGGCGCGCATTTCGCTGAGGCCCATGGTGGATTTTGTGGTTTCCAGATCAAGGTTAGACGCGGTGTAGCGCGGTGCAAGGAACCCGAACAGGCCAAAACCGATGGTCAGCAGCGCTGCGATGATGTTGATGATATCTGTCATGTTTTGATAGGTAGCAGAGCAATGCGAAGAGGCAAGGGGGGCTTTGGTGATCTCTGTGCTTTGAATGCTGTCATTGATCGACAGCTTTTGCAGGTTGATAAATACGATCAACGGACGAGAGATTTCGATGAAACCTTTTACAACAGCCAACGCGCAAGCTGATATATTTCACTCTGTCGATGGCACGTTCTATCGGACTGTCGATCCAGCTTACAAATCCAGTGTGATCTCTGGTTCTAGGCTGGCAGGTCGTTTTTCATCTGTCGAGCAACCAACGCTATACCTTAGCGCCACGCTTGAGGGTATGGCTGCTGCAATCGGTGGACACAAAGCAAACAGGTCTACACATCAAGAGGTTATTGCAGTTAAAGTTGTTGGTGGGCCAATATTTGACTTGCACAACAAAGATGCTTGTAAGGCCGCCGACATTAATTTGAATGATGCGATTTCACCTTGGCAACAGCAAGTGGCGCAACTGGAAGGTCGCCGCCTACGTTGATGGGCGCGCCTCAGGCAAAGCCCAAAATCACGTCGTTTTCTGGCGTTTTTCCATGACGGATCTTGCGAGGTTCGTGGTGTAGTGTTCGAGTTCTGCCAATGTCGTGTCTGCACCGCTGGCGTCGTGTGCTTCGAGGGCGTCTGCAAGTTGTGTGTGTAATTCGATTATTCTGGCGCGATCGCGGGCGGAAAACGTGATCATGTTCATCAAGGGCTGCATGGCCTCGACCGCGCCGGCCAACTGGTAGCTGAGCACCGGATTGCCGGCACCGTCCACCAGTGCGCGGTGGAATGCGACGTCTGATGCGCAGAACGCTTCGTCCGTCAGGCCCGGCTGCCCTTGGCGGTGAATTTCGGCGCGCATTGTGGCCAAGTGATCGGCGCTGCGGCGTTGTGCAGACAAGGGCGCGCAAGAGCGCTCCAGCGCATAGCGTGCCTCGCAGGCTGTCTCGAAACTGACGGCGTTCATGGACAACAGCAGCGTCGAAGTGGTAATTTGCTGCGGATACGCTTCCTCAAAGCTTAGCTTGTTGACGAACGCACCACCCGTGGCCCCACGCTGCGTGCGGATCAGCGATTGCGCCGCCAGACGTTTCAACGCCTCGCGCACAGTCGGGCGCGATACTTCGAACTGGTCCGCCAATTCCGCCTCTGAGGGCAGGCGCTGATCAACAATCAACGCCCCGCTGATGATGGAATCGCGGATGGCTTTGGCGATTTGCGCAGAAAGATTGGCGCTGCTGGAAGGATCAATTTTCATATGTCTTACATTTAATGTTTGTCAGAAATCTAAATGTCTGGCATTTGAATTGCAACGCTAGATTCGCAGCCAAGTTTGGAAAGGTCGAACCATGTCACACGTCACACGCACGGCCCTTTGGCTTAGCTTTTTTGGCCTGATCCTCGCGGCCTGGGCGATGATGTATATGATGAGCATGTCGATGGGGTTGGACCTGATTGGTCGCCCCAGCGAGATGGCCGCAAAGATGGCGATGTTGGATCCGCGTATGTCGATGGATATGCCCCAAGGTATGCCGATGGCGCGGTTTGGCCCGTTGTTTGCGATGTGGGCGATCATGATGGCGGCGATGATGTTGCCAACCATGGTGCCAACGCTGCGCAGTTACGAAGACCTGATGGTGTCGGCAGACGGCACGCGGGCAGGGTGGCTGGGCGTGATCGCCGGCTACGCGATCGTGTGGATCGCCTTTGCGGCGCTGATCGCAGGCGTGCAATTGGCACTGCTTTACGGCGGTGTGATCGACATGCTGGGCATGGCCAAATCGCGCTGGGTCACGGCGGCCTTGTTGATCGCTGTCGGCCTATTCCAATTCACGCGCGCCAAAGAAATTTGCCACGGCGTCTGCCATTCCCCGATGATGTATTTCCTCGGCAACTGGAAAACCGGCACTCTGGGCGGATTGCGCATGGGGCTGGGCCTTGGTGTGTTTTGCGTTGGTTGCTGCTGGGGCTTTATGGCGCTTGGCTTTGTCGGCGGCGTCATGAGCCTGCTTTGGATGGGGGCCGCAACCCTGTTCATGGTGCTAGAGAAATTGCCCCAAATCGGGCATGTTATTACAAAACCAATGGGGTTTGCGCTGATTTTGGCCGGTCTGGCTGTCATCGCATCCCCCTTATCAGTGGAGCTTGAAGCATGGCTGTGACACGGAAAAAAGACTCAGACAAGCTGCCGATTTCGCAGCGGATCGACAGCCGGATGCCAAATCCGGGGCGTCGCCAAATGACGCCGACCGAATGGTCGATCAAGGGCGAATTGTTCTTGAACTGCTCGTGCACAATGTTCTGCCCTTGCGTTGTTAGCCTTGGCGCGCATCCTCCCACCGAGGGCCACTGCCACGCGTGGATGGCGATTGCGATCGATGAGGGCCACTACGAGGGCGAAGACCTGTCAGGCCTGAACGTTGGTCTGCTGGTCGACATTCCGGGACGCATGGGCGAGGGCAACTGGAAGGTCGCTGCCTACGTCGATGAACGCGCCTCGGGCAAAGCTTACAACGGCATTTTGCAAATCTTTAGCGGTGCGGCAGGCGGCACAACTGGCCTGTTTACCATGCTGGTGTCCGAGATCATTGGGGCCGAACGCGCACCCGTTGAAATCGTGCGTGAAGGCAACAAACGCTCCATCATGATTGGCCGCAAAATCCAGGGCGAGATCGAGATGATCACCGGCAAGGACAAAGCGCATCCGGTGATGGTGTCCAATTCCAAATACTGGATGGGGCCTGACATCATTGCGGCCAAAGGCCTGAAATCCAAGGTGCGCGATTACGGTCGCGTCTGGGATTTTGACGGCATGTCAGCCGAGATTTGCCCGATCGACTGGAAAGGTCCAAAGCCTTGATAGACCCTGCCTACGTACGCGCCATGGCGAAATATAATGCGTGGCAAAACAATCAGTTGTTGCCCATTCTTAATGCAATGACGTTTGACGACCTGACCAAAGAGCGCGGTGCGTTCTTTGGATCTATCTTTGGCACGCTAAACCATCTTTTGTGGGGCGATACGCTCTGGCTCAACCGGTTTGATCCCAGCGTACTCGCAGCCGAAGCCGCAATGCCGCATAGTTTGACATTGTATCCGACGCTTGCCGAATGGAGCGCGCAACGCTTTCGCACGGATGGGCGGATCACTCTTTGGGCCGAACGTCTGAAAGCCATTGATCTGATCGGTGATCTGACCATGCATAACCGCGCGCAGGATCGCGAAATGACGAAACCCATGGCGTCTTGCGTCATCGGTTTTTTCAACCACCAGACCCATCACCGCGGACAAGTCCACGCCATGCTGACAGCAGCAGGCCAAGACGCCCCCGTCAGTGATTTGATCTATATGCCACCTCTCCAATAACCGAGTTTTCGATCATGACACTCATCTCTCCTTCACGCCGTTTGCGCCGCACACCCTTTTCTGATGGTGTCGAAGCGGCGGGCGTCAAAGCCTACACTGTCTACAACCGCATGCTGTTGCCCACGGTTTTTGAAAGCGTGCAGGCCGATTATCATCATCTAAAATCTGCCGTGCAGGTTTGGGATGTGGCAGCCGAACGGCAGGTCGAATTGCGCGGCCCTGACGCCACGCGGCTGATGCAAATGCTGACACCGCGCGATTTGCGCAGGATGCTGCCGGGACAATGCTATTACGTTCCAATCGTTGATGAAACCGGCGGCATGCTGAACGATCCAGTGGCGGTAAAACTGTCCGAGGATCGCTGGTGGATTTCGATTGCCGACAGCGATTTGTTGCTGTGGGTTAAAGGCATCGCCAACGGCTATCGCTTGGATGTTTTGGTGGATGAACCAGACATCAGCCCGCTCGCGATCCAAGGCCCCAAAGCAGACGAGCTGATGGCCCGCGTCTTTGGCGATCGTGTCCGCGACATCCGGTTTTTCCGCTTTGATATGTTTGAATTCATGGGGCAGGACTTGGCGATTGCCCGCTCTGGATATTCCAAACAGGGTGGCTTTGAGATTTACGTCGAGAACAGCGAGATCGGCATGCCGCTGTGGAACGCGTTGTTTGCGGCCGGTGAAGACCTCGATGTGCGCGCCGGATGTCCCAACGGGATCGAGCGGATTGAAGGCGGCTTGCTGTCTTATGGCAACGACATGACCGACGACAACACACCGCACGAATGTGGCTTGGGCCGGTTCTGCGACACGCAAACCGCGATTGGCTGTATCGGTCGTGACGCGTTGTTGCGCGTGGCCAAAGAGGGGCCCGTGCAGATGGTCGCTCCCATTTCGATTGGCGGTGACGCTGTGCAGGGCTGCGATCGCGTTTGGCCGTTGCGCGCCGGTGGCAAGCGGGTGGGGCAAATCACCTCGGCTGCGTGGTCGCCCGACTTCCAAACCAACGTCGCGATCGGCATGGTGCGTATGACCCACTGGGATGCGGGCACCAAAATCGAGGTCGAAACGCCCGATGGCATGCGCCCCGCGGTTGTGCAGGACAAGTTCTGGATTTGAAATAAACGAAATGGTCCAAATGTTTAGGGCCGTTTCTTGATGTAACTGGGGGCAACCCCGAAATGGAGACTATTATGTTTGATGCACTGGTTTTGACCCAAGGCGAAGACGGCAAAGCAACCGCAGCGATGCAACAGCTGACCGTTGATGATTTGCCGGTCGGCGATGTGGTTGTGAACGTGGAATACACCACAGTGAACTACAAAGACGGTCTATGCCTCAGCCCCAAAGGCGGCGGTTTGGTGCGCAACTACCCGCACGTTGGTGGCATTGATTTTGCAGGAACGGTCGAATCTTCGGACGACGCACGTTACAAAGCAGGCGACAAAGTTGTGCTGACCGGCTGGCGCGTTGGCGAAGTTCACTGGGGTGGTTACGCCCAAAAGGCCCGCGTCAAAGCCGACTGGTTGGTGCCGCTGCCCGCAGGTTTGGACACACGCCAAGCGATGGCTGTCGGCACCGCTGGTTTCACGTCAATGCTGTCGGTCATGGCGCTTGAAGATCACGGGATCAAAGACGGTCCTGTTCTGGTCACAGGCGCTGCGGGCGGCGTCGGGTCTGTTGCTGTTGCGATTTTGGCAGCCCTTGGTCACCAAGTTGCAGGCGTCACGGGGCGCCCCGAAACGGGTGACTACCTGAAATCCCTTGGCGCGACCCAAATCGTTGCGCGCGAGGAATTGAACGAGACCATCAAACGCCCGATGGAGGCCGAAACCTGGGGCGGTTGCATCGATGCGGTTGGCGGCGAAATGCTGGCGCGCGTGTTGGGTCAAATGCAGTACGGCGCGTCAGTGGCGTCCGTGGGGTTGGCTGGTGGCGCCGGTCTGCCTGCAACTGTCATTCCATTCTTGCTGCGCGGCGTGAACTTGTTGGGGATCGACAGCGTCATGCAACCCTACGAAAACCGTCTGCGTGCATGGGAACGGATCGCCAAAGATTTGCCGATGGACAAGCTTGAGGCGATGGTTGTGCCAGCGACTATGTCTGATCTGCCAAAACTGGGCGCGGACATCCTGAATGGTCAGGTAAAGGGGCGCGTTGTTGTCGACGTGAACGCCTAAGCGGTTTATGAGAGGCTCCAAAGCGCAAGCCGAAACGTCGGAACCGATTTTCCGGTGACCTTGCGCGACCCAAAAGACAGATTGGAGCCTCTTTCATGACTGCTTATGACGACCAGAATATCTTTGCTAAAATCCTACGGGGCGAGATCCCGAATTTCACGGTTTTTGAGGACGACGACACCCTGTGTTTCATGGACATCATGCCGCGCACGACGGGGCATTGTCTGGTGATCCCCAAAACGCCGTGCCGCAATCTGCTGGATGCAACGCCGGAACAACTGGCCGCGTGTCTAAAGACCGCACAAAAGGTGGCCAAAGCTGCAAAATCTGCGTTCAACGCCGATGGCGTCACCCTGTGGCAGTTTTCAGAAGCGGCAGGCGGGCAAGAAGTCTTTCACCTGCATTTCCACATCCATCCGCGCCACGAAGGTGTGGCTATTCGCGCACCGGGCGTGATGGGCGACATGGATCAGATCAAAGCCAACGCCGAGGCTATTCGCAACGCGCTGTCAGATTAACGTCCATCGATGATCCCGATCCGGCAGATTGTTGAGCATTTTGCGACAATTCAGCTCGGGCGCGACTGATTCTCTTAACTAAATGTCGCTTTTAGACCTTTGCAGCCCAAAACCGCCGCCCGATTGTGACGTATACGTTGTATCGAGTGGCGTGAATCAGCCCTGATCGCATTTAATCTACCCTTGCTGCGACAAAATAACTGACAAGTGTCACCAAGCTGTTACCTTTTCATTAGTCAAAAGAAAAAAGGGACAGTTTAATATGTCAATTTAGCCTCCAATGACGGAGCTGCCGATTAAAACCGCAAGTGCGGGGTTTTATCGAGGGTTCAGCGTCGATGTAACAGTCGTCAGTAAAATAATAATCGGCCTTTTGGTTGTGTGGTGTATCGTGTGGCCCACCAGCGCGGGTACGGTGCTTGGCAATTGGAACACGGCCATTCTGGCGAACTTTGCAGCTTGGTACATCTGGGTCGTGGCAATGTTCGTGATCGTTTGTATCGGTCTGGCGATTTGGCCGACGGCGGGGCGTTTGCTGCTGGGCCAACCGGGCGAGCGGCCAGAGTTTTCGAACTTTTCATGGTTTTCGATGATGTTTGGTGCCGGTATCGGTGTCGGCATGTTGACGTGGGCTGTGGCCGAACCGGTTGCACACTTTGGCAACAACCCAGAAGTCATCCAAGGGCTGACCAACGGCGGCACCGCAGACAACGTGCGTATGGCCTACAAATGGTCGTTCCTGCACTGGGGTTTAGGCGCATGGGCCTGTTACGCGATTTGCGGTTTGTCACTGACGTTCTTTAGCTATCGCCGTGGTTTGCCACTGACGATCCGCTCTGGCCTGACACCTTTGTTCGGGTCCGCATTGTCCGGCATCTTGGGCACCATAATTGATATTGTGGCTGTTGTTGCAACCATCCTTGGGGTGGCGCAAACGCTTGGCTTTGGGGTTGAACAGTTCGTCGCGGGTCTAACCCGTATCGGCATTGGTGGTTTGATGAATGCAGACGGTGGTGCAACCACGGTGGGTATCATTGTGGCCCTGTTGGTGATCATGGGTGCGTCGACCCTGTCAGCGCTGTCCGGCGTTGGTAAAGCCATCAAATGGCTGTCCAACATCAACATGGTTCTGTCGATTGTTCTGCTTGGGTTCTTCATCATCTTTGGTGCCACATGGTTTGGCGCAACAGCGATGATTGTTGGCCTTTGGGACTATTTGGTCGCCCTTCCACAACTTAGCTTTAATGTCTTCCGTTCTGATGGTGTCGAGGGTTCCGAAGCCTTCTTGCTGTCGCAATGGCAGGGCTGGTGGCCGGTATTTTACTGGGCTTGGTGGATCGCATTTGCACCTTTCGTCGGCTTGTTCTTGGCGCGTATTTCACGTGGCCGCACAATCCGTGAATTCGTGTTGGGTGCCATGATCGTGCCTGCGCTGATGTGCTTTGTCTGGTTCGCTTGGGCCGGTGGGACTGCCATCGATCTGGAACTGAATGGCGGAGCAAACGGTGTGATCTTTGATGCCGCGAATGGTGATAAGATCTTTGCCATGACCGAATTCATGCTGGCACCGATTGCCGATGCTTTGGCTTGGGCGATGGCACTTTTGATCGTGGTCTTGCTGATGACGTTCTTGGTTACCTCTGCTGACTCTGCAGTATTGATCGTGAACACCATCAACGCGGCTGGCGATGAAGGTCCAAAGTCGCGTCCACACATCATTTTCTGGGGCGCTGCCTTGGGTCTGGTTGTGGCAGGTCTGCTGATTTCTGGCGGCACCGGTGCGATCCAAACCGCGATGGTGATCGGCGCGCTGCCGTTCTCTGTGGTGATGGCGCTGATGTGTATCGCGTTGATCAAAGCGATCTACAACGATGGTCGCCGTGAAAACGCAGGCGTCCCAGCGGTGCATTCCGAAATTGAAGGGGCCACCGGAAACGGCCTTTCCGCAGCGAAATAGTCACATAATACGGTTGCCCTTCGGGGCCACTCAGGTAGCATAATCAGGTCCCGATCAGCGATGGTCGGGGCCTTTTTTCTTTTACCTCAAAGGAGGGGCCCGCATGTCCTTGGATATTGATTTTGTACGCCAGCAATTTCCGGCATTTTCCGAAAGCGCGTTGCAGGGGCAAGCGTTTTTTGAGAACGCAGGCGGGTCCTATACCTGCGGTGCGGTGATTGACCGGCTGACCCGTTTTTACACGCAGCGCAAAGTACAACCCTATTCGGCCTACGAGGCATCCCGTTTGGGCGGCGAAGAAATGGACGAGGCGCGCACCCGCATGGCCGCGATTTTGGGTGTCGATGACGACGAGCTGAGCTTTGGGCCGTCCACCACGCAAAACACCTACGTTTTGGCGCAGGCCTTTGGGCAGATGTTAACGCCGGGCGAGGCGATCATTGTCACCAATCAAGATCACGAGGCCAATACCGGCCCGTGGCACCGCCTTGCGGATCGCGGCATCGAAGTGCGCGAATGGCAGATTGACCCCGAAACCGGCATGCTGAACCCCGCGGATCTCGAAGATTTGCTGGACGATTCCGTGCGGCTGGTCTGCTTTCCTCATTGCTCGAACGTGGTTGGGCACATCAATCCGGTCACTGAAATCACCGCATTGGCCCATGCCGCCGGCGCGTTTGTCTGCGTCGACGGGGTGTCGTACGCGCCACACGGTTTTGCGGATGTGGGCGCGCTGGGGCCGGATATTTATCTGTTTTCCGCCTATAAAACCTACGGGCCTCACCAAGGGCTGATGGTCATGCGCCGCGCCTTGGGAATGTTGCTGCCCAACCAAGGGCACTTTTTCAACGAAGGATCGCTGTACAAACGGTTCACGCCTGCAGGTCCCGATCACGCGCAAATCGCGGCCTGTGCTGGCATGGCTGACTACGTTGACGCGCTGTATGATCACCACTTTGATGCGCCCGCTGCGGCCAACGTGCGCGGCATGGCGGTGCATGATCTGATGCGTGATCATGAAACCCAACTGCTGACCCAAGTCATGTCGGCCGTGACCGGTCGTAATTCCGTACGCGTTTTAGGCCCGACCGAGGCTGCGAGCCGGGCGCCGACTGTCGCGCTCGCGCTTGGGCGGCCCGCAGAACCTGTCGCGGCGGACCTGGTGAAACATGGTATCATGGCGGGGGGCGGTGATTTTTACGCCGTGCGCGCCTTGCAAGCCATGGGGATCGATCCGGAAAACGAAGGCGTCCTGCGTCTCAGCTTTACCCACTACACATCGCAATCCGAGGTGGATCAGCTGTTAAACGCGCTAGATACATGTTTGTGACGTCTTTTGGGTGATCCAAGCACGACGTGGCGACGTATCATTCTTAAAAGACAGGGACTTAACCTAACATGAGCAGTGCCTCACCCACGATTATGTGGTTTCGCCGTGACTTACGGCTGAGCGATCATGCGGCCTTAACCGCAGCAGTTGCGCGCGGCGGACCTGTGATTGCTGTGTTCATTCGCGACGCTTTGGTTGACGATTTAGGCGCTGCGCCAAAGTGGCGTTTGGGCCTGTCGGTTGACAGTCTTGCGCAATCGCTCGCCGCCAAAGGGCACCAGTTGATCCTACGCAGTGGTCCGGCGTTGGACGTGTTGCAGGCGTTGATTGCTGAAACCGGGGCAGGGGCGGTTTACTGGTCGCGCCTGTATGATCCGTCCTCGATTGCGCGTGATACTGAGGTGAAAGCGGCCCTGAGCGCAGATGGGGTTGAGGCCAAAAGCTATCGTGGGCATTTGTTGTACGAACCGTGGACTGTCGAAACCAAAACTGGTGGTTTCTACAAGGTCTACACGCCGTTTTGGAACAACGTAAAAAACACCCCGCATGGCGCTGTTTTGGCTGCACCTGCCAAAATCCCCGGGCCTGATGTTTGGCCTACTTCCGAAACGCTGGCGGATTGGGCCATGGGCGCTGCCATGAATCGCGGTGCGTTGGTGATGCACACCCACGCGCGCGTGGGTGAAGCCGCGGCCCAAAACCGCCTTGGCATGTTTGTTGAGAACATCGTCGCCGACTACATCGACGGGCGCAATTTGCCGTGGAAAGACGGCACCTCAAACCTGTCGGATTCTTTGGCCTTGGGTGAAATCAGCCCGCTGCAATGCTGGGAGGCCGGCAGCCGCGCGCGCCATGAAGGCAAGCAGGGTGCCGAAGTGTTCCTCAAGGAAATCGTCTGGCGCGAGTTCGCCTACCATCTGATGCACCACACGCCGCGCATTTTGACGGGGAACTGGAAAGAAGGCTGGGACGCCTTTCCGTGGAACACAGACGAAACCAAACCCGAAGTTATCGCATGGAAACAAGGGCGTACCGGTATTCCGTTTGTCGACGCAGCCATGCGCGAAATGTACGTGACCGGCAAAATGCACAACCGCGGGCGCATGATTGTGGCCAGCTATCTGACCAAACATTTGATGACCGATTGGCGCATCGGGCAAAAGTGGTTCGAGGAGTGTTTGACCGATTGGGACCCCGCAAGCAACGCGATGGGATGGCAATGGTCCGCAGGCTCTGGCCCTGATGCGACGCCCTATTTTCGGGTGTTCAACCCGGTCACGCAGCTCGATAAATTCGACAAAAACCGCGACTACATAAACCGCTGGCTTGCCGAAGGGCGCAGCAACCCGCACGCGGACGCACAATCGTACTTCGACGCCATTCCGCGCAGCTGGAAGTTGTCGGCCTTAGACCAATATCCCGCAGCGGTCGTAACGCCGGAGCAGGGACGCAAAAACGCGCTAAATGCATATGAAAACAGGGACTTTTGAAACTTTTAGGGACGCGATAAGCTATCTTTAACATGGCGGCGCACCAAGCGCACGCTGACCTTTTGCAGGGGGGAGACTGCGCAAGGTTGGTTACAACAAGAAACGGAAAGAAACATGATCCTAGACACGACGGACGGGCAAACAGGCCTGCCGCGCTACTTTTCGCGGGTATTCGCCATGACCAAAGAGATGAACAATGGGCGTATTGATTTTGTGCTGCCCGATGGGCGGATCTTTCGCGCGACGGGTAAAAACGCCGGTCCGGTGGCTGAATTGCACATTCACAACGACGATATTTTTGCGCGTTTGATCCGCGAAGGCGATCTGGGGTTCTGTGACGCCTACCTGGACGAGTGGTGGAGCACGCCGGATCTGCAAGCGTTCATGGATCTGGTGCACGCAGACAACGAAAATATCTACGATGGTTTTCCGGGCATGACGCTGGTGCGGGCGTTCGAAAATTTCCGGTTTTGGCTGCAACGCAACCACAAGGAACAGGCGCGCAAAAACATCAGCTATCACTATGATTTGGGCAACGAATTCTACAGCCTTTGGCTGGATGAAACGATGACCTATTCGTCGGCCTTGTTTGTCACAGGCCAAGAAAGCCACGAGGCCGCGCAGATCGCAAAATACGCCAGCATGGTGGATGAAATGGGCGCGCAATCGGGGGATCACGTGCTGGAAATCGGCTGTGGTTGGGGTGGTTTTGCTGAATACGCGGCGCGTGAACGCGGGATCAAAGTGACCGGCCTGACCATCAGTGAAGAGCAGTTTAACTATGCGCAAGAGCGCATTGAAAAAGCTGGACTTTCCGACATGGTGACGTTCAAGCTACAAGACTACCGTGACGAAACCGGCGTCTATGATGGCATCGCCAGCATCGAGATGTTCGAAGCTGTGGGCGAGAAATACTGGCCAACGTATTTCGACACAGTGCGCGAACGCCTGAAGCCCGGTAAAAACGCGACGCTACAGATCATCACGGTGCAAGATCGCCGCTGGGACGTGTACAGACGCGGTGTCGATTTCATCCAGAAATACATCTTTCCCGGCGGCATGTTGCCAAGCCCCAAGGCGCTGCGTGAACAGGTTGTGAAATCAGGAATGGCGGTCGAAAAATCCATCGAATTTGGCCAAAGCTACAACATTTCGCTGCGCCGCTGGCATGAGACATTCAACGAAAAATGGGACCAAATCGCCGAGATGGGTTTTGACGACCGGTTCCGCCGAATGTGGAATTTTTATCTCACCTCTTGTGCTGCGACCTTTGAAAGTGCCAACTGTGACGTAACGCAGATCACAATCAAAAGACCCGGATAATGAAACAGCACCCTTCAGGCACAAGTGAGCAACACAGTGCCTGATTCAGCCAGATTGGTCGCAGCCCTGTTTTTGGGGGCTTTGGCGTTTGTCCTGTCCGACATGATCAAGCCGCTGTTTGAAGAAGATTTTCACTTTGGCTATTTTAACTACGTCAACGTGTTCATCGGTTTGTTCGTGGGCTGGACCATGGTTGGCCGGCGCGCGGGTCGCGGTATCACTGCGGCGGTGAACAACGGCGTGACCGGAATGGTGTCTTTGATTTTTCTGAGCCTGTTTGTTCAAGGCGTTAATGAAATGCTGCGCCTTGCCATGCGCAATCGCTACGACAACGCGTTCGAAGCACTTTTTGCTGCGCTGGAAATCGGCATGGGTTATTTCCTTTTGATGTCCACTGTTCCGATTTGGGGCGTTGCAATCGCAGGCGGCGTTGTTGCCGGTTTGATCACCGAGGTGGTCTGGTTCCGGTGGCGCTAGTCAGATGAGAGACCTGTTCTTTTATGGCACGCTGTGTCATCTGCCTTTGCTCGAAATCGTTTTGGGCAAGCGCGCGTCATACATCAATGCAATCGCGACCACTTTGCCTGATCATGCGATTTACTGGGCCGCCGAGGGCGCGTTTCCTGTCATCATCGAACAACAGGGCGCACAGGCATCCGGCATTTTGCTGCGTGACCTCACAGATCAGGATGTTGCCCGTTTGGATTTCTACGAAGGCGGGTATGATTACTTTCTGGCGGTCAAAACCTTGGCTGATGGTGCAACCGCTGATGTGTATTTTCCTGAACCCGGTGCCGCGACGCCGACGCGTGCGTGGTCATTGACGGATTGGGTGCGCGAATGGGGCGAATTGACCTGTTTGGCCGCGACTGAGGCGATGACGTTTAGCAAGACCCGAACCGCTAAACAAATCGCCCTTATGTTTCCAATGATCCGGGCGCGCGCTGGCTCAACCATGGCTGCAAAGCACAGCAAGCACGGGGCAGGCACGTTGGATGGGAAGGTCGATGTCCTCTCCAAAACAAGAGTTTACACAGATTTTTTTGCCGTAGACCGGTACGAGTTGACGCATGAAACCTTCAACGGGGGCACGTCAGCGCAGTTGGACCGCGCGGTGTTTGTGACGGCGGATGCAACGATCATTTTGCCCTATGATCCAGTGCGTGACCGCGTGTTGGTCGTGGAGCAATTCCGTATGGGCCCCATCGGGCGCGGTGATCCAAAAATGTGGCAATACGAACCGATCGCGGGCCGCATTGACGCCGGCGAAACCGGTGCCGAGGCCGCCATCCGCGAAGCCAAAGAAGAGGCGGGTTTGGACATTTCCGTGCTCGAATCCGTGGCAGAACTGTATCCGTCGCCCGGAACCTCGACCGAATTTTACTACATTTACGTAGGCTTGGCAGATTTGCCTGACGACATCGAAGGCATTAACGGCCTTGAAACCGAAAACGAAGATATCCGCACGCATGTCATGACCCTCGATGCGCTGCTCGAGATGGTCGACACAATGCAGGCCGCAAATGGCCCGCTGGCATTGCTGGCCTACTGGGTCGCACGTCACCGTGAACGGCTGCGCGGATTGGCTTGAGGTTGGCCTCGCGCAAGGGTACACAAATACAAACATCCGGCCGGTATTGTGGCCATTTTTGAGGCAAGGAAACATCATGCACATCGCAAATGATCTGGCAGAGGCCATCGGAAAAACCCCACTTATCCGTCTGAACAAAGCCAGCGAAGAAACTGGCTGCAAAATTCTCGGAAAGGCCGAATTCATGAACCCCGGTCAGTCGGTCAAAGACCGCGCGGCCCTGTTCATTATTCGCGACGCGATTGCCCGTGGTGACCTAAAGCCCGGTGGCACAATCGTCGAAGGCACAGCGGGCAATACAGGCATCGGTCTGGCCTTGGTCGGGGCCTCGATGGGGTTCAAAACGGTCATCGTGATCCCTGAAACCCAGTCTGAGGAAAAGAAAGACATGCTGCGTCTGGCAGGGGCCGAATTGGTTCAAGTGCCCGCAGCACCCTATCGCAATCCGAACAACTTTATACGCTACTCAGGGCGTTTGGCGGCTGAGCTTGCCAGAACCGAACCGAATGGCGCGATCTGGGCAAACCAGTTTGACAACACCGCCAACCGCCAGGCCCACGTTGAAACCACAGGGCCCGAGATCTGGGAACAGACAAATGGCAAAGTCGACGGCTTTATCTGTGCAGTGGGGTCAGGGGGCACGTTGGCGGGCGTTGCGCAGGTCTTGCAGCCCAAAGGGGTGACGATCGGCTTGGCGGATCCGGATGGCGCTGCGCTGTATAACTTCTACAACCACGGCGAGTTGAAAATGACCGACGGTGGTTCGATCAATGAGGGCATCGGACAGGTGCGCATCACAGCCAACCTTGAGGGGTTCAAGCCCGATCACGCCTACAATATTTCAGACTCCGAAGCCTTGCCTGTCGTGTTTGACATCCTGCAACACGAGGGGCTGTGTTTGGGCGGCTCATCGGGTGTGAACGTCGCAGGGGCCATCCGTTTGGCCAAAGAAATGGGGCCGGGTCACACCATCGTAACCATTCTGTGCGACTTCGGCACGCGTTACCAATCCAAGCTGTTTAACCCCAGTTTCTTGCGCGAAAAGAACTTGCCGATCCCTGATTGGTTGGAACCACGTGCATCCAAACTGCCTGATGTGACTGAAGCCTGATGAAATCGATCCACCAATGGCTGGCGCTGCTGTGTCTGGTCTGCCTGCCGGTTCTTGCAAACGCGCAGACTGCTGCAACTGCGGCGCCAAACTACGATCTTTGGCAAAGCGTTGCGGGTCGTGCTGAAACGGCCGTTGATACGGGTACTGACTCTAGCGAAGTATTCGAGGTGCTGCGCGTTCGGATCACTGATTTCCGTGCGAAATTTGCAGCCGCGCGTACCGCCAACAAAGAACGCATCCAAACGTTGCAAGCGCAACTGGCGGCCCTTGGTCCAGTTCCCGAGACGGGTTCGGAGCCCACCAACGTGGCCACCCGCCGCGCAGAGCTGACGCAGACGTTGGCAGAGGTGCAGGGCCCCGCCCAGGTCGCCGAGGCGGCCTATAGCCGTGCAGACGGGCTGATCCGTGAAATCGACAACATCATCCGCGAACGTCAAACCGAACGCTTGCTTGCCCTTGGTCCATCGCCGGTTAATCCGGTGAATTGGGGGCCGGCCCTGACGGATTTCCGCGAACGACTGTCTGAGCTGTCAGCAGAAAGCCGTCTTTGGTCTGACCCTGACGCGCGCACCACATTCCGGGAATCGACGCCGTTGGTGTTGTTGCTGCTTGCGGTTGCTATCGTTTTATTGGCGCGAGGACGTCGCTGGTCTGCGATCATCGCGGACTTTTTGCGCCGCTTGGGTGGCCGTGGATTGGGCTTGTGGGGCTTTGTGATTTCACTGATGCGGATTGCGTTGCCTTTGTTGGGCCTTTTGGCGCTGTGTCGTGCGTTGGATGCGACGGGCATGCTTGGGTTGCGCGGTCAGCAATTGGTTGATGCCATTCCGTATGCCGGAGCGACCCTTTTGGGAGCGCGTTGGTTGGCCGAACGCCTGTTCTCGCGTCTGGACGAAGATGCATTGATCATGACGCGTGCCGAACGTCGCAGCGAAGCGCGCCTTTATGCGACGCTGCTGGCGTTGTTTCTGGTGCTGCGCGGTGCGCTCGATATGATGCTAAGCTACGGCAAGAACCTGTCTGCAGCGACGCCAGCCGTGTTGTCGTTTCCCCTGCTTGTCGTTACCGGCCTCGTTCTGTTTCGTATGGGGCAAATTTTACGCGGTGCATCAAAAGCCGGCTATCAACCAGAAGCCGATGATCGGGTAACGACGTTTGTGCGTGTTCTGCGTCTCGTTGGGCTTGGCGCGATGGTTGTGTCGGTGGTGGGGCCGGTGATGGCCGCCGTTGGCTACGAACAAGCGGGTAGTGCGATGGTCTATCCCACCGTCCTCAGCCTTGCGGTATTGGGTCTGGTGATGGCGCTACAGCGCTTCTTTGCGGACATCTATTGCTTGATTAGCGGGCTTGGCGTGGCCGGGCGCGATACGCTTGTGCCGGTACTGACAAGCTTTGCGTTGCTGCTTGCGTTCATCCCGGTGCTGGCCTTGATCTGGGGCGCGCGGGTCGCTGACCTGACAGAGCTTTGGACAGCATTTTCGCGCGGCTTTGCGATTGGCGAAACACGGGTGTCGCCCACAGATTTCATCGCCTTTGTGGTTATCTTTTCGATCGGCTTGTTGCTGACACGACTGCTGCAAGGCACGCTGCGCAACAACGTTCTGCCTAAGACGAATATCGATACCGGCGGGCGCAACGCCATCGTGTCCGGTTTGGGCTACGTGGGTATTTTCCTCGCGGCACTGATCGCGATCACCGGCGCTGGCATTGATCTTTCGTCACTTGCGATTGTGGCAGGGGCCTTGTCGGTTGGTATCGGTTTTGGTTTGCAAAACATCGTGTCCAACTTTGTGTCCGGTATTATTTTGTTGATCGAGCGTCCGATTTCCGAAGGCGACTGGATCGAGGTCGGCGGTCAACAAGGCATTGTGCGTGCTATTTCTGTACGCTCAACCCGGATCGAAACCTTTGATCGCACTGACGTCATCGTGCCAAACGCCGATTTGGTCAGTGGCACCGTGACCAATTTTACGCGCGGCAACACTGTTGGCCGCGTCATTATTCCTGTGGGCGTGGCCTATGGTACCGACACGCGTAAGGTCGAAAAAATCCTCAAGGAAATTGCGGATGCGCATCCAATGGCCCTAGCCACACCGGCCCCGTTTGTGCTGCTGAGCGCGTTTGGTGCGGACTCGTTAGACTTCGAAATTCGAATGGTGCTGCGCGACATAAATTGGAGCATCAGCGTGCGCAACGACGTCAACCACGCGATCGTTGAGAAATTCGCGGAACACGGCATCGAAATCCCGTTCGCTCAGCGTGATGTCTGGCTGCGCAATCCCGAAGCATTGGCAGGACAGGCACCGCCCCAAAACAGCGCGGCGGTTGGGCCCAAAACTGACCCGGACACGCCCGCAAAAGGTGACGCATGAGCGATATGCTATTTCGGGGCGATGCCTACCTGCGTGACGCAGGCGGCAAGGTCGTCGCCCACAGCGCCGAAGGTGGCATCATTCTGGACGCCAGCATCTTTTACCCCAAAGGCGGCGGTCAGCCCGGCGACAGTGGACGGCTGTTGTGGGACAACAGGGTTTTGCCCATCGCCACGGCCGTCAAAGGCGACAAGGACCAGATCGTTCTGGTGCCCTCCGAACCACAGGCACTGCCACCGTTGGGGGCGATCCTCACCCAAGAACTGGATTGGGAACGTCGCTACAAACACATGCGCGTGCACACGGCGCTACATTTGCTGTCTGTCGTTGTGCCTTTTGGCGTCACCGGCGGATCCATCAGCGCGGGCCACGGTCGTCTTGATTTCGACATGCCCGACGCGCCCGAAGATCGCGATGTCATTGAACAAGCATTGCAGGCTTTTGTGGATATGGATGTGGTCGTTTCAGAAGAGTGGATCGACCAAGCGACGCTGGACGCGGCCCCCGAATTGATCAAGACGCTGTCCGTCAAACCACCCAGAGGGGCAGGGCGCGTGCGTTTGGTACGGATAGGCGTCGGCCAAGACCAGATTGACCTGCAACCCTGCGGCGGCACACACGTGGCGCGCACCGGCGAAATCGGGGCTATCCGCCTTGGAAAGATCGAAAAAAAGGGCCGGATGAACCGTCGTATTTACCTTCATCTGGACGATTGACGAATAAGAGCAAATTTGCCTCTTGCAAACCCCGGCGCGCCGTTGTTAAACCGCCGCCAACGGATCGGTGGCCGAGTGGTCGAAGGCGCACGCCTGGAAAGTGTGTAGGCGGGAGACCGTCTCCAGGGTTCGAATCCCTGTCGATCCGCCACAAACCATTCGCGAACCCGATATGAGGTCCCGAGGCGGACCTTTTTTGTTTTTGATTCAAAGGGGTTTAGCGGAGCCATCCGACTTTCGGAGACTGGCCTTCGGGCCTAAACCAGTCTCTGAACGGCCTTCGTCTCTTTTCACCCGCCCTTCACCCAAATCGAGACGCATTCAAAAAGGCGCGCCTTTTCAGGTGCTTGCCAAAAATTGATTGCGCCGCAGTTGAGGCAGGTTCGACCGCTATCGAAACGAGCAGAGACACCCGAGGGCGGCGTGGTTGTGCGCGAGAGAGCGCAGGTGTTTGTGCTTTGGCGTGCAGCGGGTCTCACTAAGCTGTCTCTGAACGTTCCAGTGGTCGCGTAAAGGCGACGGTTTACTGCAAAGGCAAATTTCAGTGATATTTTGTGTGGTGGCGGATCTCCTCGCCCGATTGACCCGACTAGTTCAAGCGCCCCAAACTTGGGCATTTTCACTGTCGAAGAAGGTGTACGCAGTGTCCGAACCAGCGGTTTTTTGGTGCTTGGCGAGGAGGCCGTCCAAAGCCTTTAGATTTTCGTCGTCTGGTTTGTAGACACCGAAATATATATACGCATTAAGTGGCTGGTTTTATTTAAATTTAATAAAAAGAAAAATTTATACCTACAACGCTACCCACAATGAAACATCAGATCAAAACAG
>JAQXDI010000064.1 GCA_029251465.1 Ascidiaceihabitans sp. | reverse complement strand
CGCGCAATCAGTTCGCTATCCTATACCCAGAACGGTTCAATAAATGACCCGTCGAAACCGCATGGGCTAAGCCTCATACACAGAGTTTCGGATACTCCCGCTGCCCTTCGACAATGCATCAAAACTGTGGTTGGGCCACTTTAGATATGACAAGCTCTACATCATTGGAAACAGACTTGTTAATTGACGTTGTTTTGGCACGTGTTGCAAACCACATGACACATCTAGCAGAAACGTTGGCTATTACTGAAACAGCGGTTTCGGATCATTTCAACGAGGTGTTGGCAAATGACACAAACATGTTTCAGGATGTCCAAAACCTTGACTACTTGCACCAATCCATGACCGATACAGCAACCTTACTGAGCTATCTCAGTAGCGGGTGCCGGAAACAAACAGAGTTTGTCGATAGCTTGAAGCTGGAGACGACGCGAGCTTTGGTTCGAGGACAATCTATACAAACTAGCACACACCAAAGCGGAAACATCGATCTATTTTAACAAAGTCCGGCGTGCCAGTTTGCATACTTCACTGCTGAAATACAGCTTACCGTTCTGACGCTATCATATCTTTGTACAGTTCCCGAATTCGATGGAAAATTGGGCCGGCCTTTCGGCCTCCAATTACTCGACCGTCGATTTCGAAAACTGGGGTCTGTGCTCCAAACGTACCTGTCAAAAACACTTCGTCAGCACTATAAGTGTCTACCAAAGAAAAGTTACGCTCAAACACAGGAATTTCGTTTTTGTGGCATATATCTATGACTTTTTGGCGCGTAATGCCATTCATGCAATAGTCCCCTGTCGATGTCCAAACTTGGCCTTTTTTGACAATAAAGAAATTGCATGCGTTGGTTGTGTTCACAAAACCAAACGGGTCGAGCATTAATGCTTCGTCTGCCCCTGCACGGATGGCATGATTGAGCGCAATAATGCAGTTAAGTTTGGAATGTGAATTTAACTTGGCGTCTTGTGTAAGTGGCAATCCACGATGATGCGGCACGGTGTGAAGACGAATTCCCTTTTCGATCACACTGTCGTCGGGCTTGGAATGCTCTGCAATGATAACAATTGTTGATCCAAAAACACTAAGATGCGGGTGTTGAAATGGTTTTCGTTTCTTTCCGCGGGTGACCATCAATCGAATATGTGCGTCTGATTGCATTTGATTTGCCGACAGAACTTCCTGAACAGCTTGCACGAGTTCTCGCCGGGTCATGCCAATATCCAGATCGATATACAGCGCCGCCTCGAACAAGCGGCCCAAATGTTCGTCCATGAACGCGATATGCCCGTCGTAAACACGCATACCTTCCCAGATACCGTCCCCTAACATAAAACCACTGTCATAGACCGACACCACCGCCTGTTCGCGCGGAACCAATTTACCATCAACGTAAATCAAAATGTCGGCATTGCGCACATCTTCAGGTGCGTCATGCGTCGATACATGGTCATTCTCAGGCATCTTGCATCCTCTTTTGGCTCGGTTCGCTTTTGTGCAAAGAGCGCGGTTTTACGCCTTTGGTCAAGTTGCAAATGGCTGGCGTCGGCCAGCGATTTGCGCCATTCATGTATCTCATGAATGATGCCATCGAGATTTCCTGCGGTCCCTTTACCGCCCGCCTTCTGCCTTTGGGCGCAACCCTTAGCAGGTTCCAATACAATGACCGGGGTTTGGTGCTTGGCTTCAAAGACCCATCAGACCATTTGACGATTCCCATTTACGCAGGCGCAATCGTTGGTCCTGTGGCCAATCGCATTACAAATGGATGCGTTCAAATTTCGTCCCAAACCCATCAAATGCAGCGCAATGAAAATGGCGAAACAACGCTGCATTCGGGCGATGATGGCCTGCATGCGCAACGATGGAATGTCGTTAACCAACAATCAAATCAAGTTTTATTCGAATTCATTCTTGCAGACCAAGCCTGCGGCCTACCTGGAAATCGCACTATTACAGTCGAATATCTGCTAGATCGCAGCGGCTTGCAGGTCAATATTTCAGCCAGCAGCGACGCCAAGACCCCCATGAACATTGCGCACCATCCCTATTGGACGTTGGAAACGGATCTGGCGCTGGCGAAACTTACAGTAGCGGCGCAACATTTCTTGCCAGTTGATGCTTTTGGACTGCCTACGGGGGCGATAAAGACCGTCGCGGACACGCCATTTGATTTTCGGAATGCAGAGCCAATCGGCAAAGCATCCCAGCTTGATCACAACTATTGTTTGGCCAATGGCCGCCGCAGCATCCCACATCACGCCGCAAGCCTAACAGCCGTCGACGGATTAACGTTAGACATCACAACAACGGAACCCGGTCTACAGGTTTATGCCGGATCTGGCCTGCCTGATTTGGCAAAAAACCGCACATTTGGCAGTAAATGCCAAGCCAACGCAGCGATAGCGCTGGAACCACAAGGCTGGCCTGACGCCCCAAATAACGACAATTTTCCTAGTATTTTCATAGATGTAGGGGATGTCTATCGGCAAGAAACCCGGTACAATATTAGGTACGCTGACTGATGCCTCAAATTTGCCACAATTGCGGCATGATGTCGGCATTCTTGTGTGTCCAACTGCACGTACATCTTTTGAAACCCTTTGGAAAAGAGGCACAAAATGGTACGAGCACAAACTCCGACACAGGCCCCAAGTGCAGCAGCACGCACTCCGGTAACAGCACAAACGCCAAGCAAACCGACACCAATCATCACGGATTACGCCAGCTTGTAATTCGCTACATCGACATGACAGGCCTGTTCAGCCCGGCTAGACTTGCCCGATGACGGCTCCTGTTTCTTCCATTCGTAATCTTGGCCCCGCCTACGAGGCCAGTTGAGCAGAAATCGGCATCCATTCTGCCGAAGCACTGATCGATTTAGGTGCGGATGAAGCCTATCGTCGCCTGCTACAGGCTGGCACCAAACCGCACTTTATCGGATACTATGTGCTGGTCATGGCGCTGCAAGGCCGCCCGTGGAATGACTGCAAAGGTGACGAGAAAAAGCAGCTGCGCGTTCGGTTCGACGCCATCAAGGCCGACGCGTTTGACCAGGATCGGTCAGCGTTCGAGCAAATGATGAACCAGATCGGCATTCTGGCCAAATAACCTCGACGCAAAGAAAAAGGGCCAGCGCAACACGCCAGCCCCGTTCAAATCTTTAGAAAATGTGGCTTAACCCACCAGTTCAAGACCAGAGAAGAAATACGCAATTTCGACTGCGGCTGTTTCTGGTGCGTCCGATCCGTGGACCGAATTTTCGCCAACGCTTTGTGCGAATTCAGCGCGGATCGTGCCCGGTGCTGCGTCTGCAGGGTTGGTTGCGCCCATAACTTCGCGGTTTTTCGCGATTGCGCCTTCGCCTTCAAGAACCTGAACAACAACTGGCTCAGAGATCATGAAGTCACACAATTCGCCAAAAAACGGGCGCTCAGAATGGACACCGTAAAATTCTTGGGCTTGAGCCAAAGTCATTTGGATACGCTTGGATGCAACAACGCGCAGGCCTGCGTCTTCGAACTTGGCAACGATTTTGCCTGTCAGGTTACGCTTGGTTGCATCTGGTTTGATGATCGAAAAAGTACGCTCTAGCGCCATGGGTTTTCTCCTAATGTTGGTGGGCCCTGCTGGATTGCACAGCCCAACCGTAAATCTTGGGCGCGGGTAACATGGCGGGCTGACTTTGAAAAGAACATTTAGCCCCAATTGACAGTGCCGCGCGCCTGCGCCACACCGCGCCCATGTTACGCATCACTGATATCAGCTATTCCGTCTCTGGCCGCCCTTTGTTGGCCGGCGCAACCGCAGTCATTCCCGATGGGCACAAAGTTGGCCTAATCGGCGCGAATGGGGCTGGCAAAACCACCTTGTTCAAGCTGATCCGCGGCGAATTGGTGTTGGACGCAGGCGAAATCACCCTGCCCTCCAAGGCTAAAATCGGTGGCGTCGCCCAAGAGGTGCCCGCCTCTGCGACCTCACTTTTGGAAACGGTTCTGGCCGCAGACACCGAACGCGCCGAGTTGCTGGCCGACACCACCCAAGACCCAACGCGCATCGCTGAAATTCAAACCCGCCTAACCGACATCGACGCTTGGTCCGCCGAGGCCCGCGCCTCAGCGATCCTTAAGGGGCTTGGTTTTGACAACGCAGAACAGCACATGCCGTGTTCCGATTTTTCGGGCGGTTGGCGCATGCGCGTGGCCTTGGCCGCCGTTTTGTTTGCGCAACCCGACCTGTTGCTGCTCGATGAACCGACCAACTATCTAGACCTCGAAGGCTCGATTTGGCTCGAGGCATATCTCGCCAAATATCCGCACACCGTCATCATCATCAGTCACGATCGCGGCCTGTTGAACCGCGCGGTTGAGGGCATTTTGCATCTCGAAGAAAAGAACCTGACATTCTATTCCGGTCCCTACGATCAGTTCGCGCGCCAACGTGCCGAACGCCGCGCTGTGCAGGCCGCGATGGCCAAGAAACAGCAGGCCCGCAAAGACCACATGCAGTCGTTTGTGGATCGTTTTAAGGCCAAAGCATCAAAGGCCAAACAAGCGCAATCGCGCCTGAAAATGATCGAAAAGATGGACATGATCGCCGCCCCCGAAGAGGCTGCAAAGCGCGTGTTCACCTTTCCCGAACCCGAAGAATTATCACCACCGATCATCAATATCGAAGGTGGATCAACAGGTTACGGCGAAACAACAGTGTTGTCAAAACTGGACCTGCGCATTGATCAGGACGACCGCATCGCGCTGCTGGGCAAAAACGGTCAGGGCAAATCAACCTTGTCCAAACTGCTGTCAGACCGCCTGCCTTTGATGACCGGCAGAATGGGGCGATCGACAAAGTTGCGGATCGGTTATTTTGCCCAGCACCAAGTCGATGAATTGATCGTCAACGAGACACCGTTGCAGCATTTGCAAACCATGCGCCCCGGCGTTTTGGGCTCTAAACTGCGGGCGAAACTGGCAGGCTTTGGCCTTGGTCCTGATCAAGCAGAAACCGAAGTCGGTCGCCTGTCTGGTGGGCAAAAAGCACGTCTTTCGCTGCTGCTGGCCACGCTTGATGCGCCGCACATGCTGATCTTGGACGAACCGACCAACCACCTCGACATCGAAAGCCGCGAGGCGCTCGTCGAAGCGTTGACCAACTACACCGGTGCCGTCATTCTGGTCAGCCACGACATGCATCTTTTGTCGCTGGTCGCAGATCGCCTCTGGCTCGTGTCTGATGGCACTGTCAAACCCTACGACGACGATCTGGAAACCTACCGCAAGATGTTGCTGAACCCGGAACGACCAGCCAAAGTCAAACCCGTCGCCCCCAAAGTCATAAAGCCGAGCCGCGATGCAATCCTTGCCATGCGCTCCGAGGCCCGCAAAGCCGAAGCGCGCGTGACCAAACTGAACGAAATGCGCGACAAGCTGGCCAAGAAACTTGCGGATCCTGCGCTCTACGAAGACAGCAAGATCGGCGAAATGGCCGTTTGGCAAAAGAAATACGCCGAAGTCATGGACGCACTCGATCGCGCAGAAGCCCTTTGGATGCAGGCACTCGAAAAACTTGAAAAAGCCGAAGCCGCGTAGATTCTTCTGATCTGAAATACTCTGGGGGTCCGGGGGCCAGCCCCCGGTGACACGAAAAATGCTCGACACCACTTTTTTGATCACGGCCTTCGTCACCATGTTCGTGGTCATTGACCCTATCGGACTGGCTCCGTTGTTTGTGGCAATGACCCAAGGCCGCTCACCCAGCTCACGTCAACGTATCGCTCTGCGCGCCTGCGGGTTGGGCATGATCCTGTTGGTTTTGTTCGCAATATTGGGTGAAGCCGTTCTTGGGTTTATCGGTATTTCGATGCCCGCCTTCCGGGTCGCCGGCGGCATTTTACTATTTATCACAGCGCTTGATATGTTGTTTGAACGCCGCACAAAACGCCGCGAAGATCAGGCCGAAGGGTCCGATGAGGACGACAGCGATGATCCATCGGTGTTCCCATTGGCGATTCCGTTGATCGCGGGCCCGGGTGCCATTGCATCCATCATTCTGCTGACGGGCCAACGTCCGGGTGCCGAAGGATTGGTTATGGTTTTGGGCGTCACAGCCATCGTGCTTTTGCTCTGCCTCGCGATGTTTCTTGCCAGCTCGCTTTTGGAACGTGCCTTGGGCAAAACCGGCATCACGGTTGTGACACGTCTGTTGGGCATGTTGCTCGCAGCACTTTCCGTCCAATTTGTGCTCGACGGCCTGTCCGCTTTCGGCTTTGGCCCGGGGGCGGGATGACATCGCCCAAAACGCGCCTATATTAGTCCAAGCAACGACACAGGCGGCGCGTTTATGAACGGCGATATGATTGCAACGATGGGCTATCTCATCCTGTTGGGCCTGCTTTTGGCGGCCGGGCTCTGGACCCAAGCCCGCAACAACATCAGTCGCACGCTACAGCATATCGCAATCTGGTTTTTGATCTTTGTCGCAGCCATCGCATCTGTTGGCTTGTGGCAGGACATGCAACGCAATCTCGGATTTCAATCCACAAGCACCGATGGTTCGGGCCAAATCACCGTGCCACGCAGCCGTGATGGGCACTATTATCTGACGCTGATCATCAACGGCGCGCCGATGGAATTTGTTGTCGATACAGGTGCGACCGATATCGTTTTGAACCGTGCCGCAGCGCAGCGCGCAGGCCTTGATCCTGATCAATTGGTCTATGGCGGACGCGCATCCACGGCCAATGGTGTTGTGGAAACCGCCTATATTCAGCTGGACACGATCACCCTTGGCGAAGTGACGGACACGAATGTTGCTGCGGTTGTGACCGCTGGAGAAATGCGCGAACCGCTTTTGGGCATGGGCTATTTGCAACGCTGGGGACGGATCGAAATTTCTGGTGACCAGCTGACGTTGACGCGCTAAACGCTTCCGGTTTCGGCCTTTTTTGCCCAACGTCCGCTTTCTTCGGACCAGTATTGTGCGGCGGCACCTGCGTCTTTTAGCGCCTTCCATTGGCCCCGCGCCGCGTTCAACGCCTCGTCGTCGTTACCATCAAACAAAACGCAAACGCGGTCCAGTTTTGCAATTTCCTCGGCGCTGACTGTGGCGCCATCGATGCTCATGACGCACTGCGCGCCGTTGGGATCATCACCAGACGTCGTCAACAAAATCGGTTGATCTGCATCCTGCGGCCCGCCCGCTAATCCATGCGGTAAAAACGCGTCGTCGGCCCCCATCCACAGCTTTTCATCGAGCCACGCCATGCGCCCATGATCGGTGCCGCGCACCGCCACACGCCAGCCTGCCCCACGCGCTTTGCCCAGCAACATCGCCAAGGTCACGTCGACAGGGTTTCTGGTCAGATGGTAAAAATACGCAGCGCCCATGATCAGCTTTCAAAATTGTCTTGGATCAGGCGGTTCAACGCCATTACGCCCCAACCTGTTGCGCCCGTTGGCGCTAATGCTGTTTCGGATTTTACCGATGCGACGCCTGCGATGTCCAAGTGGATCCACGGCATGCCGCCTTTCACAAACCGCTGCAAGAATTGCGCCGCAGTGACAGATCCAGCGGGGCGGCCACCGATGTTTTTCATGTCCGCGATGCGTGATTTTAACAGGTCGTCATAGGCTTGACCCAAAGGCATGCGCCACGCCCCCTCGCCCTCGTCCGCCGCTGCCTTGAGAAATGCGTTGCACAGCGTGTCGTCATTCGAAAACACGCCTGCGTTTTCATGACCCAAGCCGATGATGATCGCGCCTGTCAGCGTTGCCAAATCGATCATGCCCGACGGTTTGAACCGCTCTTGCGCGTACCACATCACATCGCAGAGCACCAAACGGCCTTCGGCGTCGGTGTTGATGATTTCGACCGTGTCGCCCTTCATGGACGTGACCACGTCACCGGGGCGCGTCGCGTTGCCAGACGGCATGTTTTCGACCAAGCCGACCAAGCCTACGACATTTGCTTTTGCTTTGCGCAGCGCCAAGGACCGCATGACGCCCGCCACAACACCTGCGCCTCCCATGTCCATGGTCATGTCTTCCATGCCAGCGGCGGGTTTGATGCTGATGCCGCCGGTGTCGAACACAACGCCTTTGCCAATCAGTGCCAGTGGTGCATCGCCTTTGGTGCCGCCATCCCAGCGCATCACCACCACTTTCGATGGGCTGTCAGAGCCCTGCCCGACCGACAAAAGCGTGCGCATTCCAAGATCTGCAAGCTCTTCTTCATCCAATACTTCAACATCAAGCCCAAGCGCGCTCATCTCTGCCAGGCGGTCGGCAAATTCGGTTGTCGTCAACACGTTGGCAGGTTCGTTGATCAGATCCCGCGTCATAAACGCGCCCTCGGCAATCGCCAGTTTCGGGGCGGCAGCCTTGGATACTGCATCCGCATCGCTGCACATCATCGTGACATCGCCGCTCAGCGCGTCAGCTTTGGTTTTGTGATCCACGAACGTGTAATCGCGCATGGCCAAACCAAAAGCGATGTCGGACGCATGCGTCGGATCGCCCGTTACAATCAGCAAGTTGGCGTCGCTGCGAACTTTGGCCAAGCTGGCACCTGCGGCGCGCGCTTGTGCAATGCTCGCCCCTGCCGGTAGGCAGACGATGTCCAACGCCTCGGCCGCCATGCCCACCGGCATATTCACCACTGTCGCCTTGCCCGCAGGTAGCTTTGCAAATTGCGCACTGCCCGCAACACGCGCAACAGCGCCTTGCGTCAACGTGTTGGCCTGATCGGCGGCCGCACTAAGCGCTGCCTCCGCATCAACAAAAATCGCCACGCGCCCGGTATGAGTCGCCATTTGGTCCAGATTAACGGCCTCAAAGGTGATTTTTGTAGGTGTGCGCATGGATTTTCCTTAATGATTCAGTGGTTTTTGCGCCGTGGCGCGCCTGTGATCTCAGAGGTAGCGCGCTCTTGCCGAAAAAACCAGATAACAGTTTTAGACAGGCGGTTCTTCGTTTACTATACTGGCAATAAGAAACGACAGAGCTTGGGGGAGTGCAGTGGCGAAATTCGACAGATATATGCTGTCGCAACTTCTGGTGCTGTTTGGGTTCTTTGCCCTGGTACTGGTCGCTGTCTTTTGGATCAACCGCGCTGTTGTGTTGTTTGACCGTCTGATCGGCGACGGGCAATCGGCCATGGTGTTTCTGGAATTCACCGCGCTAAGCCTGCCAAAATTGATCACAACGGTGCTGCCTTTGGCGGCATTTGCCTCGTCTGTTTATGTGACCAACCGGTTGAACAACGAATCTGAATTGACGGTCATGTCGGCCACAGGATCTGGCCCGTGGCGTTTGGCGCGCCCTGTTTTGTTGTACGGTGTGATTACCGCGCTGATGATGTCGATCCTGAGCCATGTTTTGCTACCCACAGCCCAAGCGCAACTGAACGAGCGCGAAGCTGACATTTCTCGAAACATCACGTCCCGATTGCTGAAAGAGGGCACGTTTTTGCACCCGACCAATGGGGTTACGTTTTACACGCGTACGATTGGTGATGACGGCGTTTTGCGGGATGTGTTCTTGTCTGACCGCCGTGATCCGCTTGAGGAAATCACCTACACCGCCTCTGAGGCGTATCTTGTGCGCAATGACACCGGCGGGCAAACCGGTACGACCTTGATCATGGTTGATGGGTTGGCACAGCGCCTTGATACAGAAAACAAGCAGCTGTCTACCGCGAAATTTCAGGATTTTTCCTTTAATATCAAGTCACTGGTCAACTCGGACGTCACCAAACCGACGTCGATCCTACACATGAAGTCGCACGAATTCTTTACCGATTGGGATCTGATCAGCGAAGACACCGGTGCCACCAAAGGTCAAATCGCCGAAGAATTGCATGTGCGTTTTGCCCAAGCGTTGTTTTGCATCATCGCCGCGATGATCGGCTTTTCAACCTTGTTGCTTGGCGGCTTTTCACGTCTGGGTGTGTGGCGCGAAATCATAGTGGCGTTTGTGCTGCTGATCTTTATTGACGGCCTCAGAAATACAGTTGCCGCACCGGTCTTGCAGGATGCAGATATGTGGCCGATGATCTATCTTCCGTCAGCTCTGGGGGCGTGCATCGTGGTGGGTATGCTAACACATGCCTCGGCCCCCCGCTGGTGGCGACGAAGGGTAAGCGTATGATCCTGCACATCTATTTCGCGCGCAGGTTTGCGATGGCGTTTCTGTATCTGACCGGTATTTTCTACGCGATTATCATGCTGTTCGATCTGTTGGATCAAACGCGCAAGTTTTCAGCTTTTGGTGTGACCCTGCGCCAGCGGATAGAATTGACGTTTTTGAACGTGCCTGAGGCGATCAACCTGATCCTGCCATTGATCATTTTCTTTGCAACCATCGTGCTGTTTTTAGGGCTCGCACGGTCGTCAGAACTGGTTGTCACACGCGCTGCCGGTCGCTCCGCCATTCGTGCGTTAATGGCCCCATTGGTTGTGGCGTTAATCGTTGGCGTCTTGGCGGTCAGTATGTTGAACCCGATTGTTGCGGCGACCTCGAAACGCTACGCAAGCCTTGCGGAAACCTATCGCTCTGGTGGCGCATCGGCCTTGTCGATCAGTTTCGAAGGGCTGTGGCTGCGGCAAGGTAATCTGGATGGGCAAACGGTGATCCGGGCGGCCCGCTCCAATGCCGACGCCTCGGTGCTGTATGATGTGACGTTCATCGATTTTGCAGGCGAAAGCGGACCAATCCGGCGGATCGAAGCGGCCAGTGCGGCCCTTGGCGATGGGGAATGGTCCTTGCGACAAGCAAAAGTGTGGCCGCTGGTTTCGGGTCTAAACCCCGAGGGAAATGCCGCGACCCACGAAATTCTAAAGGGGCCCTCGACACTTACGCTAGATAGCATCCGCGAAAGCCTTGGGACCCCGTCCAGCATTTCGATCTGGGATATGCAGTATTTTATCAACCAGCTTGAGCAATCGGGTTTCAGCGCGCGCCGCCATAAAGTCTGGTTTCAAACCGAATTGGCACGCCCTTTGTTCTTGATGGCGATGGTTCTGGTTGCGAGCGCCTTCACCATGCACCATACCAGATTTGGGGGAACGGGCACGGCTGTGTTGTCCGCGATTTTGATGGCGTTTGGTGTGTATTTCATCCGTAGCTTTGCGCAAATCCTTGGCGAAAACGGGCAAATTCCGATTGCTCTGGCCGCATGGGCCCCGCCGATTGCAGCGATCTGTTTGGCTCTTGGCCCGCTATTACACTCCGAGGATGGTTAACGTGGTGCGCAATTTAATCCTGTCAGCTGTGTTTTTGGCCATGACGAATGTGGCGGCGTTCGCCCAGGAAACATCGCCTGTTCCTGCCGTGCTTGTCGCTGATGATGTCAGCCTTAGCTCTCAGCGGGTGTTAACAGCGACGGGCAACGTCGAGGCGTTTCAAGGCACAACCCGCCTTACCGCCCGCCAGATTATCTTTGATCAAAGCTCTGGTCAGTTGACCGTTGTTGGCCCGATCACCATTCAAGACGGCGCAGATGTGGTCATACTTGCGGATCAAGCTGAACTCAGCCGCGATTTGCAGAATGGTCTGCTGACCGGCGCGCGCATGGTTTTGAACCAGCAATTGCAGCTGGCGTCGGTCGAAATGAACCGCGTGAACGGGCGCTACACGCAGCTCTATAAAACCGCCGTAACGTCGTGCGACGTGTGCGATGATGGCCGCCCGCCGCTCTGGCAAATTCGGGCAAAACAGGTGGTCCACGATCAAGCCGAACAGCAGTTGTATTTTGATAAAGCGCAATTGCGCATTCGCAACACACCGGTGTTTTACTTTCCAAGATTGCGGCTGCCTGACCCGACCCTGAAACGGGCGACAGGCTTTTTGATCCCGTCGCTGGCCACAACGTCGCAACTGGCGACCGGGCTGAAAATACCCTATTTTATCAAGATTGGCGATCACCGCGATCTGACGTTGACCCCCTATTTGTCGTCTCGCACCACGACGATGGAATTTCGCTATCGTCAGGCATTCCGCAAGAGGAATATCAGTTTTGAAGGGGCAATTACACGCGACGAACTACGCGAAGGCGAAACGCGCGGGTATCTTTTTGGCACCGGTTCGTTTGATCTAAACCGCGGGTATGTGTTGGATTTCGACATCGAGGCGACCTCTGATGACGCCTATCTAAGCGAATACGGCTATTCGGACAAAGACCGGCTCGACAGTCAAATCGCCATTTCCCGCACGCGTCGCGACAAATATGTGCAGCTGTCTTATGTGAACTATAAAACCCTGCGCGACGGCGAAGACAACGAAACCCTGCCGACAAACGTGTTTGATGCAACCTACGAGCGGCGCCTGTTCCCGGTGGCCATTGGCGGTGAATTCCGGCTTTCGGGCTATGCCCATTCACACTTTCGCGATTCAAATGAACCCACGGACGCCAACGGGGACGGCATTGTCGATGGGCGCGATGTGTTGCGTCTGAACATCGAAGCGGACTGGATCAAGCAGTGGACGTTTAGCAGCGGTTTGTTGCTTGAAACCCAAATCGGGTTTGCGGCCGATGCATTCCAGATCAACGAAGACGACACGTACCCGGACACCGACTCAGCGTTTTCTCCGCGTACGGCCATCACGCTGCGCTATCCGATGGTGCGTCAAACCGCGCGGTCACGCCAGGTTTTGGAACCGGTTTTGCAAGTGGCCTATGTCGGCGGTAACGATCTGGACATCCCCATCGAGGAAAGCACGCTGGTTGAATTTGACGAGGGCAACTTGCTAAGCCTGTCGCATTTTTCCAGCCCTGACCGGCGCGATCGCGGCAGATCAGTCGCCATGGGGGGGCAATGGACCCGCTTTGGCAACAATGGCTGGGACACCAAGCTGAGCTTTGGGCAAATTTTCCGCAACGACAGCGATGATGATTTCACCGACACGTCCGGATTGTCTGGCACCGCGTCAGATTTCTTGCTGGCCGGTCAGATCCGTTCTGACAATGGGCTTTCGATCATCGGTCGTACGCTGTTTGACGAAAACCTTATCATCGCCAAAGCAGAAGTACGCGGCGACTGGATCGGCAAAAAGACGCAAATCGGCACCAGCTACATCTGGCTAACTGCTGACGCGGATGAGGATCGCGCAACACCCGTGTCAGAAGTGACATTTGACGGATCATACGCCATCAATAGCAATTGGACGGCCAATGCCGATTGGCGCTATGATATCGAAGACAGCCGTGCCGTCAGCGCAGGCGTCGGTTTTGAATACAACAATGAATGTGTTTCGGTCGACCTGACCATTGACCGCAGCTATACATCGTCAACAAGTATTGAGCCTTCGACCAGTTTGGGCTTTACAGTGTCCTTGCGTGGCTTTTCAGCCAACAACGGATCCACCAACTACGAACGATCATGCAAGAACCGTACAAACTGATGCATGAGCAGGATAGCAAATGAGACGTGAATTGAGCAGGACCGGAATGATAAAACGAATTGCACTCGCCGCCGTCACCGTAACCGCCTTGGGGTTGCCTGTCGCTGCACAAAACTTGTTTGCGCCAGTTGCAAAGGTGAACGACTCTGTCATCACCGAATTTGAAGTGGGCCAACGAACCCGTTTCATGCAAATCCTCAATGCGCCGGGGGCCACCCGCAACGCGTCAATCGACGCACTAATCGATGATCGTTTGCGTCAGCAAGCCGCCAGAAACGCCGGTCTGGAACTGACCGCCGAAGGCATCGATGCCGAACTCACTGAATTCGCAGGTCGCGCAAATCTAAGCCAGGAACAATTTGTCACCGCATTGGGGCAAGCTGGTGTATCGTTTGAAACCTTCCGTGATTTTGTCGGCATCAACACCCTGTGGCGCGATTTGATCCGTGCCCGCTACGGTTCACGGGTGCAAATCTCCGAAGCGGAAATTGATCGCGCGCAGGCCGCCTCTGGCAGTTCCAGCAGCATTCGCGTTCTGCTGTCCGAAATCATCATCCCTGCCCCACCGCCACAGCTGGCCAGCGCCCAGGCCAAAGCCGAACAAGCCGCACAAGCGACCTCTATCGCCGAATTTGCCGCCTTTGCGCGCCGTTTCTCAGCGACAGCAACCCGTTCACGGGGCGGACGATTGGACTGGGTTCCGTTGAACAATCTGCCACCGCAGCTGCGCGGCATGATTCTTGGGCTAGGCGCTGGTGAGGTGTCTGATCCCCTGCCGATCCCTGGCGCAATCGCCCTGTTCCAACTGCGCGACATTCAGGAAACCGACGCCCCCACACAAGAGTTTTCGGCCATCGAATACGCCGCCTACTACATGGCGGGCGGGCGCAGCCCCGAAACCCTTGCGGCTGCAGAACGCCTGAAAAACAACATCGACGTTTGCGACGATCTGTATGGCGTCGCCAATGGCCAGCCCAAAGAAGCGCTTGATCGCGGCGCACTGCCACCAGCCGAAATTCCACAGGATATTGCGATTGAGTTGGCAAAATTGGACGAAGGCGAAGTTTCGACAAACCTGACCCGCAACAACGGTCAAAGCCTCGTGTTTCTGATGCTATGCGGACGCACCGCCACCCTGAACGAAGATGTCGGTCGCGATGCTATTTCGTCTCAGTTGCGCCAACAGCGTCTGTCTGGTTTTGCCGACAGCCTGCTGGAACAATTGCGCGCGGAATCCCGTATTTCACGCCAATGAAATCAACGTCGTACGCGCCTGTCGTCATCAGCTGCGGCGAACCAGCCGGCGTCGGGCCAGAAGTGGCTGCAAAAGCGTTTGATGCATTGAAAAACGACGTGGCAATGGCCTATCTGGGCGATCCACGACACTTGCCTGCGGGCACACCGGTGTCGCTGATCAATGACCTAAGCGAGGCCAACAAGGCCGCGCGTCATGGCTTGCCCGTTTTGGCGCATGCTTTTGACGGCGACGCCATTGCTGGCCGGCCCGATCCTGCAAACGCGCAAGGCGTAATTGATGTGATCGCGGCCTGCGTCGACTTGGTGCAAAGCGGTGCTGCGTCAGCAATGTGTACCGCCCCGATCCACAAAAAAGCGCTGAAGGATGGCGATAATTTCGCCTACCCCGGCCACACCGAATACCTTGAGGCGTTGGCGGGCAGCGGACAGGCGGTCATGATGCTGGCCAGCGACGCACTGCGCGTGGTCCCGACCACGATCCACATCGCGTTGGATCAAGTGGCACAGGCGCTGACCCCCGACCTTATGCGTCGCACAATCGAAATTACGAACGCCGATCTGATCGCGCGGTTCCACATTCCCAAACCACGCATTGCCATAGCTGGCTTGAACCCGCACGCAGGCGAAGGCGGCGCGATGGGTCAACAAGAACTCAATTGGATCAATGATTTGATAGTCAAAATGCGCGGCGAAGGTTTTGATCTTACAGGCCCGTTGCCAGCCGACACGATGTTTCATGCCCGCGCGCGCGCAGGCTATGACGTCGCTGTTTGCATGTACCACGACCAAGCGCTGATCCCGATCAAGACCCTTGATTTTGACCGCGGTGTAAACGTGACGCTGGGCTTGCCGTTCATTCGAACCTCGCCCGATCACGGCACTGCATTTGATATCGCGGGACAGGGCATTGCCAACCCGACCAGCATGATCGAAGCGTTGAAATTGGCGCATAAAATGGCGGGAACCTCCTCATGAGCGGCATCGATAATCTGCCGTCACTGGCCAGTGTGATTGCAACCCACGGTCTAAGCGCGCGCAAATCCTTGGGGCAAAATTTCCTGCTGGATTTGAACCTGACGGCAAAAATCGCGCGTCAGGCAGGTGATCTGACGGGCTGCGATGTGCTTGAAATCGGGCCCGGTCCGGGTGGTCTGACGCGCGGTTTGCTGGCATCAGGTGCGCGCCGTGTGTTGGCCATCGAAAAAGACGCGCGCTGCTTGCCCGCACTTGCGGAAATCGCTGATGCCTACCCCGGCCAATTGCAGGTGATCGAAGGCGACGCGCTGGCGATTGACCCGCTGGCGCATCTGACACCGCCGATCCGTGTCGCCGCCAATCTGCCCTACAACGTCGGCACCGAACTGCTTGTGCGCTGGCTCACGCCCAAAGAATGGCCGCCGTTCTGGCAAAGCCTGACGTTGATGTTTCAGCGTGAAGTGGCGCAACGGATCGTCGCGGAACCGGGGTCCAAAGCCTACGGGCGATTGGCCTTGTTGGCGCAGTGGCGGGCCGATGCGCGCATTGTGATCAACCTACCCCCCGAAGCGTTCACGCCGCCCCCAAAAGTGTCGAGTGCCGTCGTGCATCTGACCGCCCTGCCCGAGCCACGGTTTCCCGCAGACGCCGCAACGCTTTCGCGCATTGTCGCGGCTGGATTCAATCAGCGGCGCAAAATGCTGCGCTCGTCGTTAAAGGGTATTGCCCCTGATATCGAAGATCGGCTGATCGCCTCAGGCATCAAACCAACCGAGCGCGCAGAGCAAGTTAGTCTTGAGCAATTTTGCGCATTGGCTCGCGCCGTGCTGCAGACCTAAAGTCTGGCTGGTGAAGGTTGCGAGGCATGGCGCGCAGTCACCAAAGATGTGCGGCCCATTTGAATTCAAAGGGCCGACACAGCAAATTCTAGTACTTTAGGGATAGCGAAGGCGCAGACTACTCTGCGGCTTCTGGAGCCTCAGGCGCGTCACCGGCATCTTCCGCAGGCTGTTGTGGCTTTGGGGCCCGTGGCTTGCGTGTGCGTGGTTTCGGTTTCGGCTTGGGTTGGCTTTCTGGTGTTTCAACCAGTCCAGTGTCTTGCGCTGCGGGTGTTTCGACCACATCTGGCTGCGGCGCATCTGCCGGATCAGATGCTGGGGCCGCTGCGGCATGGCGTTCTTGGCGCTCGACACGGTCGCGCTGATCGCGATCCCGCTCTTGTTGACGTTCGCGGTTCTGGCGTTCTTGTTCTTCGCGGCGCTGGTCCATTTCGCGCTGCGCCTCGGACAACATCCGCAGATAGTGTTCCGCGTGTTGTTGGAAATTCTCGACCGCGACGCGGTCATTGGACAGATGTGCATCACGCGCAAGCTGGTTGTATTTGTCGATAATTTGCTGCGGCGTGCCGCGCACTTTGCCTTCTGGGCCAGAACTATCGAACACGCGATTGACGACGTTGCCGCCGCTGTTGTTGTTATTGTTACTGCGGTTGCGACTGTTCTTAGAACGCGAGCGTGATCTAGACGATTTCATAAATACAATTCAGCCTTCGTGCCATCCATGGTGAATACGTTTCGCGATGTCCGAACGCGCCCTTTGCGACAATAAATCGGATCTGCGAATGTTGGGCTTAGAGCCGCGCGGGACCGATCAATCGATCATCCACCGCTGCAACACGTTTGAATAACCACGCCAATCGCAGTTGGGCAAGTGTAAATACCGAACAATCCGCATTTAATCGCTTCAATAGGTGCATATTTGCTTAATCAAAGCCTAGCGCACGGGTTTTTCCGCACAAACCACCCGGTCACGACCATCCAAATCCTGAAGCAGTCGCGTGTTTTGCCAGCCTGCCACTTGGAACAAAGCCACAACAGCGGCCCCTTGGGTCGATCCGATTTCAGCCAGCAAACGCCCCTCGGGTTCCAGATACGCCTGACCGTGATCCGCCAGAATGCGGTAGCCTGTTAGCCCGTCGGCCTCGTCTGTCAGAGCCATGCGTGGCTCGTGATCGCGCAACTCTGGGGCGACGTCGTCCATTTCTTCAATCGCCAGATACGGCGGGTTGCTGACAATCAAATCGTAACGCCCCTGCACAGATCCGAACCAGTCGGATTGATGAATGTCAGCGCGCGCCTGAACCTTGGACAAAACCGCATTGGCAGAGGCTTGCAGGCACGCCGCCTCGCTTAGATCGGTGCCCGTGCCAACTGCGTTTTCACGTTCCGCCAACAGCGTCACCAGAATGCAGCCCGATCCGGTGCCGATGTCCAATACCGATCCAAAAGGTTCAGCCAAGGCCGCCTCGATCAGGGTTTCCGTTTCGGGGCGCGGGTCCAGAACATCACGGCTGACTTTGAAACGGCGGCCGTAAAATTCACGCTCGCCAATCAGATGCGACACCGGCACACGCACGACTCGCAGGGCGATCAATTGCTCGAAACGCTTGGCAATGTCGGGCGCGATGTCTTCGGGGGCGATCAAGGTGACGCGGGCGGCGTCGACCTTTGCAGCGTGGGCCAACAGAACGCGGGCGTCGCGTGCAGGGTTCGGAACGCCGGCTGCGCGCAGGCGTGCGGTCGCAGCTACCATCGCTTGGGCCGCGGTCTGCGGATGCGGGCTCATGTCCCCATTTCAGCCATCAAGCGCGCCTGCCCGTCCGCCGTCAGTGCATCGACGATTTCATCCAGATCACCGCCCATGACCGCGTCCAGCTTGTACAGCGTCAGATTTATGCGGTGGTCCGTCATGCGACCTTGCGGGAAATTATAAGTGCGAATGCGTTCGGAGCGATCCCCCGACCCCACCTGAGACGCGCGATCAGCACTGCGTTCATTATCAATGCGCGAGCGTTCCATGTCGTACAGACGCGCTCGCAAAACCTGCATCGCGATTTCGCGGTTGCGGTGTTGGGATTTCTCGGAGCTGGTGACCATCGTGCCCGTGGGCAAGTGCGTGATGCGCACAGCCGAATCCGTGGTGTTGACGTGCTGACCACCCGACCCTGACGCGCGCATCGTATCAATGCGCAGATCGCTGGGATCGATTTTGATGTCGACGTCTTCGGCCTCTGGCAGCACAGCGACTGTCGCGGCAGAGGTGTGAATCCGCCCCTGACTTTCGGTACTTGGCACGCGCTGCACACGGTGCACGCCGCTTTCGTATTTCAGACGGGCAAAGACGTTCACGCCTTTGACATGCGCGACGATTTCTTTCAGCCCACCCAGTTCGGTGATCTGTTCCTCGATGATGTCGACCTTCCAGCCCCGCGCCTCGGCGTAGCGTTGGTACATGCGGAACAAATCGGCAGCAAACAACGCGGCCTCGTCCCCACCCGTTCCGGGGCGAATTTCCAGCATCGCGGGCTTGGCATCGGCGGCATCCTTGGGCAACAGCGCCAGTTGCAACGCATCCTCGGCCTCTGGCAACATCGCCTTGAGACGCGGCAATTCCTCGCGCGCAAGCTCCTCCATGTCGGGATCAGCGAGCATGTCTTCGGCCTCGGTCATGTCGGACAGAATTTGGCGATACGCGTTAATCTGATCGACGACCGGTTTCAGGTCGGAATATTCCTTGGCTAAGGTCGCAATATCAGCACCGGCAGCCCCATCCGCCATAGAGGCCTCAAGAAACTGAAAGCGTTGGGTTATCTGTTCTAAACGATGGCCTGGGATCATGGGGTTTGGTGTGCGGTATTGAAGAGGTTTGGTCAAGTGCAGCGGCTGTGCTAGATTGTCGGAATGAAACGATTTATTTTAACGCTTAGCCTTGTTGCTACCCCCGCCTTCGCAGACGTCACAAGCCCCAGTGGCAAAACGATTGACTGCTATTGCACCGACCGCTCTGGCAGCCGGATCGAGCTGGGTGAAACCATTTGTTTACAAGTGGATGGACGCATGTTCATGGCGCAATGCCAGATGTCCCTAAACGTCCCGATGTGGCGCGAAGTGCAAACCGGATGCCTCAGCAGTTCAGTCCAGCCCGCGCGCCAACTGCCGCAATCGCGCGCCATTGACCCCGAAATCGCGACGCCCAAAACGTAGCCGCGCAAACATGCGGATGGTGTTTCCGTCTTGTTCAATTGTTGTGTAATCGGGAAATCCGATGATCTGCGACCGTGTCACATAGGTCACGCGCCCCTCTGCCACTGACCCTGCCAGAACCGTGGTCCGCGTCAGATCGCGGGCAATCGCATCGAGACGTTCTAACCCGTCAGGCCCCGCATCGATCACCCGAATTGCGCCGCCAGCCATATCTTTGTCTGCCGCGCCCACAACCGGTTGATGCCAGCGGTTCGCATCACTGGGCGCAAGCCGAATATAGGCCAACATCGCCACCACAATTATTGCCAGAATCCATAGCATCATTTTTCGTAATCCATTGTTTATTTTGACCAAGTCGCGCGCCTTAGCGATATGCAACACCGGGTAAAACGCACATCATCTCGTACAGGATATTCGCCCCCGTCAGTGCGGTATTGCCGCTGGTGTCATAGGGCGGCGACACTTCGACCAGATCACAACCGACAATATTCAAACCCTTGAGGCTGCGGATCAGCTGCAGCGCTTGTGGAGTGGTCAAACCGCCTATTTCAGGCGTACCGGTTCCGGGCGCACAAGCCGGATCCAAGCTGTCGATATCGTAGGTTATGTAGGTCGGCAAATCACCGATGTCACGGCGAATCTCAGCGCCCAAGTTATCAAGCGGTTTGTGCCACAATTCGTGGCTCGGAAATTGCTGGAACCCCCAACCGGCAGCTTCGGTGAAATCTTCTGCCGAATATCCCGTACCTCGCAGCCCGATTTGGTAAGTTTTAGAAGGGTTTATCAGCCCTTCTTCATACGCACGCCGGAACACTGTGCCATGGGTTTCACGTTCGCCGAACATCTCGTCATTGACGTCCGCGTGGGCATCCACATGCACGAGCGCCACAGGGCCGTGACGTTTCGCCATGGCGCGCAGGATCGGCAGGGTAATCGAATGATCGCCGCCAATCGCCATAGGCATCACATCGTAGTTTAGGATCGCCTCGTAACTCTCTGCAATTATGCGCAAACTATCCTGTAGGGAAAACGTATTGATCGCTAAATCACCAATGTCTGCGACCTGCAAACTGTCGAACGGTGCCGCCCCTGTTTGCAAGTTATAGGGGCGCAGCATTGCAGATTCAGCGCGCACTTGTTTGGGACCAAATCGCGTACCGGACCGCCACGAGGTGCCAATGTCCATCGGCACACCCAGAACGGCCACATCCAGCCCTTTTAGATCGTTGGCACTGGGCAGACGCATGAACGTGTTTGGCCCTGAAAAGCGCGCCAGATCATTGCCGCTGATGGGTTGGTTTTTATCGCTCATTGCGCAGTCTCCAGCCTAGCAAGCAGCACAGTTCGACCGCAACATGCGCACCTGCGATTGCGGTCGCACCCGTGGTGTCAAACGGTGGTGACACTTCGACAATGTCGCCGCCCACGATGTTGATGCCTGCCAGTTGGCGCAGCAAAACGGCGGCTTGAGCCGAGCTAAGGCCACCCCAAACCGGCGTGCCTGTGCCCGGTGCAAACGCGGGATCAAGACCATCAATGTCGAAGGTCAAATAAGTCGGATGATCGCCGACTATCTCGCGGGCGCGTCGTGCAACTTCGGCGGGCCCAATCTCATGCACCTCGCGCGCATCGATGATGTTCACGCCCAATGTGTCCTCGTTCGTCGTGCGGATGCCGATCTGAACCGAGCGCGCCGGATCAACGATCCCCATTTTGACGGCCTTGTAAAACATCGTGCCATGATCGACGCGGTCCATGTTGTCATCGGGCCATGTGTCGGTGTGCGCGTCAACTTGGATCAGCGAAATTGGGCCATATTTTTCAGCGTAAGCCTTGAGGATCGGAAACGTAATGTAGTGGTCACCCCCCATCGCAACAGACGCGGCACCACCAGCAAGAATGCCCGCGATATGCGCCTGCAAAGCCGCTGGAAACGCGGGAATATTCGCGTAGTCAAACGCCAGATCGCCGTAGTCGACGATGGCCATTTCGCTGAGCACGTCAAACGGCCAACCGTATGGTGCGTCCGGCGATTGCAGCGACGAGGCCTCGCGAATTGCCCTTGGCCCCAGCCGCGTGCCGGGTCGATTTGTGACGGCCTGATCAAACGGAATACCCGTAACGGCGATATCGACGCCCGTGAGGTCTTTGGTGTAGCGGCGGCGCAAAAACGAGGTCGCACCGCCAAACGTGTTTTCGTTGCTCAGACCCCGTAAATCATTGCGTGTGAATGCGTGATCGACCTGTTCTTTTGCGTCTTCCAGACCCATTTTGGTAGTCCCTTATTTGCCAACAGGCTGTGCAGTTTCGACCAAACGCGCAAAGAACGACGCGCCAACCGGGGCGACGTCATCGTTAAAATTGTACTCGGGATGGTGCAGCCCTGCACTTTCGCCCTGCCCCATGAACAAATACGCACCGGGGCGTTTTTCAAGCATGTAAGAGAAATCTTCGCTGCCCATGACCTGATCAACGTTGTCTTGCACCGCATCATCACCGGCGACATCGCGCGCTACCTCCGCTGCCAAAACCACACCAGCTGGGGAATTAACCGTTGGCGGATACCCACGTTCGAATTCAAAATCAGCCTCACAGCCGAAACTGGCGGCTTGACCTGCAACAATTTCAGACAAACGCCGCTCTGCCAGATCGCGCACCTCGGCATCAAACGTTCGCACAGTGCCATTGATGTAGGCGGTTTCCGGAATCACATTGTCGGTTGAACCGGTGTGGATTTGCGTCACCGAAATCACCAGTTGTTTTGCCGTATCCAGATTGCGACTAATGATGGTTTGGATCGCTTGGGTGATCGAACAGGCGGCCACAACAGGATCAACAGAATCCTGTGGGTTGGCCCCGTGCCCCCCGCGCCCTTTGATCGTAATGTGAAACACGTCTGCCGCGGCCATCAACGGACCCGGCGTTGTGAAAAACCCGCCCGCAGGCAAATCCGGCGCGTTGTGAATGCCGTAGACTTGGGCGATGTCAAAGGTATCCATGATACCCTCGTTGACCATCGCCTCGGCCCCGCCTGTGGCCTCTTCGTCCGGTTGGAAAATCAGCGCGACACGGCCTGAAAAATTGCGCGTTTCCGCCAGATATTTCGCTGCCCCCAGCAACATCGTCGTGTGCCCGTCGTGCCCGCAGGCGTGCATGCGCCCCTCGTGGGTCGACGCATATTCCAGCCCGGTTGCCTCATCGATTGGCAGCCCATCCATGTCGGCGCGCAGGCCAATCGTGGGCCCCTCGCCTTTGCCGTTGACGATCGCGACGATCCCAGTTGTGGCAAAGCCTGTCTGGATCTCGTCGACACCGAATTCACGCAACTTGGCCTCAACGAACGCCGCCGTTTTGTGACATTCACGCCCCAACTCGGGGATCGTGTGCAGGTGCTGACGCCACTCAGCCATTTCTGGTGCGTAGGCGGCGATGCGATTGACGATAGCCATGGGGTGGACTCCTTTGAGCGATCCGATGTTTGGTGCATCTAGGCATGGAACGGAGATCGGCTGCAATGGGCGATGCACTAATACACGACAGTGACGCAGGAATAGAACGCCTGCTTGAGATTATGCGCCGTCTGCGTGATCCCGAAACAGGCTGCCCGTGGGACATTGAACAGGATTTTGCCAGCATCGCGCCCTACACGATTGAGGAAGCCTACGAAGTTGCAGATGCCATCGAGCGTCAGGATTGGCCCGAATTAGAGGGCGAATTGGGCGATCTGTTGCTGCAATCCGTCTACCACACAGCGATGGGCGAAGAGTTGGGGCATTTCACGTTTCAATCGGTTGTGCGCAATATTTCCGACAAAATGGTCGCGCGTCATCCGCATGTTTTTGGCAACGAATCCCGCGAAAAATCTGCCGAGCAACAGACCGCTGATTGGGAAGCGATCAAAGCGGCCGAGCGTGCAGGCAAAGCCCAAGGCGGCGCGTTGGACGGCGTTGCGGTGGGGTTGCCGGCGTTGCTGAGCGCGCACAAATTGCAAAAACGGGCGGCGCGTGTTGGGTTCGATTGGCCCAGCACCGATCAGGTGATCGACAAAATTCAGGAAGAAGCCGCAGAGCTGGTCGAGGCGCGTGACACCCTGACCCACGCCGAAACCGTCGAGGAATTTGGCGATCTGATGTTCGTGATGGCCAACTTGGGGCGGCATTTGGGGATCGAGCCTGAGGCCGCCTTGCGTGCTGCAAACGCCAAATTCACCCGTCGCTTTGAGGCGGTCGAGGCCGCACTGGCCGACAAAGGCAAAACACCAGAGCAAAGCGATTTGGCGGAAATGGATGCGATCTGGGATCAGGTCAAAATCGTAGAAAAAGCGGCAAAAGCTAGCGCAAAAAAGTGATGCCTTTAAGCTTAGCCAAAGCGTCGCAGTCCTGTTCATAGGTGTCGCGCAGCTGCTGTTTTTGATCCGCTGTGAATTCTGCAAACCCTGTGCTGTCTGTGGTGTCCGCATGCTGGGCAATGATGTTTTTCCACGCCTCGCGGTCCAGTGCATGCCCAGCTTTATAGCGCGCTTGCAAAACATCCATCGCAGTATCTGTGGCAGACACATTCATTTGCTGTGCCGGTTCGGTCAGGTTTTTGCGATCCAAATTAGGCACCAAATGCTTGATTACATTACGATTATCGCCGCGAGCAGACATTGTCATGACAACCGTTTCCTCGGCTTTCAAAATGTCGCGCATGGCTTTGATCAACGCAGGCCAGCCGCGGTTCATCTGCATCAAGGCCGCGCGCTGTTCGGAAAACGGGTCGACGAACAGGTCTTCGGCGCGCTTGCGAAACGCTGACACATACAGCGCATCATACGGGCGCACGACGAACAAAACACGCTTTAGCGTGCCCTCTAATCCGTCGTGCAGCGCCTTCATGCGGGCCTCGGCAGCGGGGTAAAATTCGGACCCATAAAAATGGATCATACGCCCCGGAATATTCTCTTCGGACAGGATTAGCGCGCGGGTTGGATCAGGGCAAATGCTGCGGATTTCGAGACGCACTTTTCGAATGAAACGCTGCTGCAGAGTCTCGCCTTGGCGCAGGCTGGGCAATCGCAACCCCAGTTTGCCGCTGGGAATATCATCGCGCCCCGGATAGGCAGCATCGAACCCCTGGCTGGAAATTTCGGCCTGATTGTCATACAAAAACATCTGCACCGAGGACGTCCCCGTGCGGTGCGCGCCTGCATGAATGTAAAATGCTTTTTCAGCCGCCATGCTCATACTTTCTCAGAATCACTTCGACTCGTAAGGTCATGTTATTCTATCCGATATCATCTTTAACCTTGCGCGAATAATGCGCGGAAAACTGTCGCTGATCGGCCATAGCCCGTCTGGACATCCCGGGCCTGTCTTGCGAGGGTCATGCAGACATCAATCAACGCTTTCATCACAACAGGTTTTATATGGCATCGCTTGCGCGCAAGATCATTATCGACACAGACCCCGGTCAGGACGACGCGGTTGCGATCCTGTTGGCGCTTGCCAGTCCCGAGGATCTGGACGTGCTGGGTATCACGGCTGTAGCAGGCAACGTGCCGCTGGACCTAACCCAGAAAAATGCCCGCATTATCTGTGAACTAGCAGGCAAAGCTGATGTAAAAGTGTTCGCAGGTTGTGACCGCCCGTTGGGCCGTGATCTGGTGACGGCTGAACATGTGCACGGCAAAACCGGCCTTGATGGCCCTGATCTGCCTGATCCAAAGATGCCGCTACAAGGCCAGCACGCCGTTGATTTTATCATCGACACCCTGCGCGCAGAGCGCAGTGGCACAGTGACTTTGTGCCCGCTTGGCCCTCTGACAAACATCGCGACGGCCTTGCAAAAAGCCCCAGACATCGCCCAGCGTATTCAACAAATCGTGTTGATGGGTGGCGCGTATTTTGAGGTTGGTAACATTACACCCACCGCCGAATTTAACATTTACGTCGATCCAGAAGCCGCTGATATCACGTTCAAAAGCGGCATCGACATTGTTGTGATGCCGCTGGATGTCACCCACAAAGCCTTGGTTACTCGCGCACGCAACGACGCCTTTCGTGATCTCGGCACGCCCGCGGGCATCGCTGTGGCGCAAATGACTGATTTCTTTGAGCGTTTTGACAAGGAAAAATACGGCTCTGCCGGTGCCCCGCTGCACGACCCTTGTGTGACCGCCTATCTGATCAAACCTGAACTCTTTACGGGTCGTCACGTGAACGTCGAAATCGAAACCCAGTCAGAGCTGACCTTGGGGATGACAGTTGCCGATTGGTGGGGTGTCACCGACCGTGCGCCCAACGCGACGTTCATCGGTGATCTGGACGCCGACGGATTCTTTGCATTGCTGGCAGAACGCATTGGCCGGTTGTGAGCGCACGTATTTTCCTGACCCCAATCCTTGACCCCAAGTGGCCAACTTACAGTTGTCTGCACATCCGCTAGAACCAAAGCAACAACAATGGAACATCACACATGAGCGCCGCCCTGACCCTTGGCACCCCTGACCATTTGGACCGCTTGTTGACCCTCGTGACCGCGTTTCACGCCGAAGAAGGCATTGTGATGACCGATGACGCCCGCCGCGCCGGTATCGCCCCCCTGCTAGATGGTATCCCCCACGGTGTCGCCTATCTGATCGGTCCGCCTCGCGCCGCGATTGGCTATATCATTGTGACGTTCGGCTGGTCTGTGGAATTTGGCGGCATGGATGGGTTTATTGACGAACTCTACATCCGCCCCGGTGTGCGCAAACGTGGCATTGCGTCGGAAACCTTGCAAAGCTTGCCGCGGGCTTTGGGGGATGCAGGACTAAAAGCGCTGCACCTTGAGATCGACACCGAGAATGAAACCGCCCAGCGGTTGTACGCCCGTGCCGGATTTGCGCGGCGTGATAAGTACCAGCTGATGACGCGCGAACTGTAACGGAACCCCCAGATGCCCCTGCATATCCCCTTTGACAACAGCTATGCCGCTTTGCCGACCGATTTCTACACGGCGCAAAACCCGACTGCGGTGCAATCGCCGTCGTTGATTGCCTTCAATGACGATCTGGCAAAGCTGCTGGGCATCACTGCGGGCGATGTGGATGAACAGGCGCGTGTCTTTGCCGGCAATGAAGTTCCCGACGGGGCTATCCCCCTTGCGCAGCTCTATTCCGGTCATCAATTCGGCAGTTACAATCCGCAGCTAGGTGACGGGCGTGCTGTGCTGTTGGGCGAGATCATTGGCACCGATGGTATCCGTCGTGACATCCAGCTTAAGGGGTCTGGCCCAACGCCCTATTCGCGCAGCGGTGACGGGCGGGCGTGGCTGGGTCCGGTGTTACGTGAATACGTCGTGTCCGAAGCGATGCATGCCCTTGGCATTCCCACAACCCGTGCGTTGGCTGCCACTCTGACTGGCCAACCTGTCTACCGCGAGGCGGCGTTTCCCGGTGCCGTGCTGACCCGCGTGGCGCAAAGCCATCTGCGTGTTGGATCATTCCAAGTGTTTGCGCATCGTGGGCAGACCGAGCAGCTCAAGACCCTGACGGACTATGCGATCAACCGCCACTACCCTGACGCCAAAGGGCCGATGGATTTGCTGCGTGCTGTCTGTGCCGCGCAGGCAAAACTGATCCCCGCGTGGATGGCCGTTGGGTTTATTCACGGCGTGATGAACACCGACAACTGTTCCATTGCAGGCGAAACCATCGATTACGGCCCTTGCGCGTTTATGGATGCCTATGCGGAAACCCGTGTGTTCAGTTCGATCGACCAAGGCGCGCGGTATGCCTATGCAAACCAACCCAACATCGCGGTCTGGAACATGGCGCAGTTCGCCACAGCACTTATCCAAGCCATGGACGACAAAGAGGCCGCGGTTGAGGAAGCCACCGCAATCATCCACGCAATGCCCGCCCAACTCGAGACTGCGTGGTTGCGCCGTTTCGGGGCCAAGATCGGCTTGTCTGCCCCTACCCCTGCGGATCAAGCGATGATCGAAGACCTGTTGGCGTTGATGGAACAGAATGGCGCTGATTTCACCAATACGTTTGCCGCCCTTGGCACGCCTGTGGCACGTGATCAGTTCAGTGATCGCAACGCCTTTGACGGGTGGGCAACAGGCTGGCAGTCGCGCCTACAAGGCGCACCGGACGCAGCACAGGTCATGGCCACTGCAAACCCACAGATCATTCCGCGCAATCACCGGATTGAAACGTTGATCCAATCAGCACTTGCCAATGACTACGCCCCGTTTGAACGATTGATGGCGGCGCTGTCTGACCCCTTTGCAAACTCTGATCCAGCACTTTGCAAAGCGCCGGTGTCCTCTGAAATCGTGCCTGCGACGTTCTGTGGAACCTAAGCGCGCTTAGCGCCGGTTGATCAGGAATATCCCGAGCGCGACCAGACCCAGCGCCACCCAGATTTGCAGGCCAATAGTTTCGCCCAAGACCAGCCAGCCCAAGATCACTGCAAACACTGGCGACAAAAAGCTGAACGAGGCGACGGAGGATGCGGGATAAAGCTTCATCAACCAGAACCAGATCAGGAACCCGAAACTGGCCACTGCAAAGATTTGAAACACCATGCCGGCGATGTGAATTGGTTGCACGTTTCGGATCAGGTCACCAAACAACGGTGCTGCGATCAACAGGATCGGCGCGGACACAATCAGCTGCCAGATTAACTGCTGCGCGGGCGGAACATTGGCCAAGGGCGTCACCCGCACACACAGCGCAATGCCAGCCCAACAGATCGCCGCGACCAAGGCCAGCGCATCACCCAGCAAACTGACCTGCCCCGAACTGCGATCCAGCAGCGCAAGCACCACGCCTCCCATCGCCAGCGCCAAACCAACGACGCGTAGCCCCGACAGCCGTTCGCCCGGTAACAGAAAATGCGCCGACAGCGCCAACCACACCGGCATCGAATAAAAGATGATCGAGGTGCGCGATACGCTTGTGAAATCCAGTGCCGTAAACAGGCACATGAATTCAATCGCAAACAACAGACCCGAAATGATCGCCCCCGTCATTGCCGCGCGCGGCAGACGCCAACCAATGCCGCGAAACTTCATCCATGCCAGCAACACCACCATCGCGCCAAGTGATCGCAGTCCTGCCCCGAACACCGGTTCGAAGCCACCGTTGGTGACTTTGACCACAACCTGATTGAACGCCAGATGCAGCGCGAAAAGTGTAAGGGCGACAGCACCAAAGCTGTCTATTTGTGACTTGCGTTCCATGCGCGATCAAGGGGGTGCGCGGGGGCGGATGTCAATTGTGCCGCGACGACGGATTGGCCGTTTAAGGGGAAACCCCCTGCACAGATCACCGATACAACTGCACATAACTCTGACACACTGCCTGCAACGAATCTTTAGTCAAAGGACATGAACATGAGCTTGATGAAAACATTGGCCAAAGTTGCCATCGGTGTGGCGATTGCCAAGGGTGCTGGCGCGATGATGAACAAAGGTAGCGGTCAATCGCAGGCGTCTTCGGGCGGTTTGGGTGGGCTGCTGGGCGGTTTGACCGGTGGTGGCGCTGCGGGGGGTGGTCTTGGCGGTATGCTGGGCGGTTTGAGCGGCGGCAGTGCGGCGGGATCAACCGGTGGCGGTCTGCAAGACATGTTGGGCGGCCTGATGGGCGGCGCGCAAGCTGGCACCCAAGGCAGTACGCAGGGTGGTATGTCCGGTGGTTTGGGCGGTCTGCTCGAAAGCCTTGGTGGCGGCGGATCTACAGGTGCCAGCACCGGTGGCCTTGGCGGGTTGCTGGGTGGTCTGGCAGGTGCTGCGGGTGCCGGTGGACTGATGGGTGCCGCGATGAAACAACGCCCTGCTGACAATAACGCAAGCTTTGGTTCGGTTCTGAATTCCGCCTTTGATGCCAATCCGGAGCCCGCGATTGAACCAACCGCAGACCAAGAGGCCGCGGCAGGTCTGATGCTGCGCGCGATGATCCAGGCAGCCAAATCCGATGGCACGTAGGACGACGCAGAGCGGGAAAAGCTGATTGGCCAGCTGGGCGAAGACGTTGACAGCAACGAGGCTGCGTTTGTGCAATCCGAACTGCAATCGCCTGTGGATGTCGATGGTTTGGTCGCGCAAGTGCCAAACGGTATGGAGCAGCAAATTTACGCAGTGTCGGTCATGGCAATTAATCTCGACAGCCAAGACGAGGCGAAATACCTGCACCAACTGGCGCAAGGTCTGGGTCTGAATGCAGCGGCTGTGAACAATGTGCATGCGCAAATGGGCGTGCCGTCGCTGTACACCTGAACCACGCCCGACCCGAAAAACGAAAAGGCCCGCATCATTTGCGGGCCTTTGTTGTTTATGCGCTTTTGGCTGGGCGACGACGACGTTGACCGCCGGGCTTGCCACCACCACCGGGGGCACCACCGCCCGCAGGACGACCGCCACCGGGGCGACCCCCACCTAGACGTCCACCACCACCCGGGCGACCGCCACGACCGCGTTGTTTTGGTTTTTCTTCTTCGGAAGGTTCCCACATCCGGCCAGACGCGATCGGGATTTTCATGCCCATCGTCTTTTGGATGTCCTTCAGTTCTTTCATCTCGTCAGGGGCGCAGAACGCAATCGCGGCCCCCTCTTTGCCCGCGCGGGCTGTACGACCGATCCGGTGCACGTAGTTGTCCGGCACGTTTGGCAATTCGTAGTTGTAAACGTGTTTCACGTCCGGAATGTCCAAACCACGGGCCGCCACATCTGTGGCCACCAGCACTTTGATTGTGCCGGCCTTGAACGCTGCAATTGCACGATCCCGTTGCCCTTGGGATTTGTTGCCGTGGATCGATCCGGCTTTGTAGCCCGCTTTTTCCAAGGTCTTGGACAGTTTTTCCATGCCGTGTTTGGTGCGCCCAAAGACCAACGCGCGTTCGTCACGGTGTTTGTCGAGCAATTCCAACAACAACGCACCTTTTTGGGCCTTGGCGATAAAGTGGATTTCCTGCGTCACCTTGTCCGCGACCTTGCCCGGAGGCGACACTTCGATGCGGATCGGGGATTTCAAGTACGTGTTGGCGATCTCGTTCATTTGCTTTGGCATCGTCGCCGAGAACAACATCGTCTGGCGTTGCTCTGGCAACATCGATGAAATCCGGCGCAATGCGTGGATAAACCCGAGGTCCAGCATTTGGTCCGCTTCGTCCAAAACCAGGAACGAGGTTTCGGACAAGTCCAGCGCGCGGCGGTCCATCAGATCGATCAAACGACCGGGCGTGGCCACCAACAAATCGGTGCCGCGTTCCAGACGGTTGATCTGGGCCTTGATCGACATGCCGCCAACCACAAGATTGGTTTTCAGCTGGGTGTTTTCCGTCAAGGCGCGCAATTGCACCTGAATTTGGTTGGCCAGTTCACGCGTCGGGGCCAGAACCAGACCACGCACGGTTTTTGGCGCAGGTTTGGAGCCCATGGTCAGCATTTGTGCCACCAGCGGCAAGCCAAACGCCAGTGTTTTACCAGTACCGGTCTGGGCAAGGCCCATCACGTCGCGCCCGTTCATCCCGTGTGGGATCGCTTGTTTCTGGATCGGGGTTGGATCTTTTAGACCCATGTCTTTTAGGCGCTTTACCAGCACTGCTGGCAGCTCCATCATGTCGAAATCGCTCATATCATTCCTTTGTCCGCCCCATTGGGCAAACACGTCTTGGGTCACGCAAAATCGGATCGCGCCCGCAGGCCAAATGCCAAACGTGCGTCCAATGCGTTTTGCCCCACGCGTGATTTTGGGAACGAAACAAACGCTGTTGGATCAAAACCTCTCCCTCGAGGTTCTGGGCGGATGCCTTTTGGCCCGCTCTTATTATGACTGCTCACGCGGCAGACAGCATTGCTTGGGGTGCACATGCGCCTTGTTGCCCCCCAAGTCAAGCGGTGCGACGCATTTGCCATCTGGCCTGTACGAGGAAATCCGGCTATGACGAAACGCCAAATCAGCTGCACAAAGACCAAAGCCATGCCTCAGACTATTCTTGATCGTTGCGAAGCTGCCGGCTTGCGTATGACAGCACCCCGCCGTGTGATTGCGCAAGTACTGCAAGACAGCGATGACCACCCCGATGTGGAAGAGTTGTACGCGCGCGCCAATGCGATCGACACGAATATTTCCATCGCGACGGTCTACCGGACGGTGAAACTGTTCGAAGAGGCAGGTATTCTGGACAAGCTGGAATTCGGCGACGGCCGTGCCCGCTATGAGGATGCAGAGCGCAAACACCACGACCACCTGATCGACATGAATTCGGGCGAAGTGATCGAATTTGTCGATGCCGAAATCGAAGCGCTGCAAGAACGGATCGCCAAGAAACTAGGCTACGAATTGCGCGGGCACCGGTTGGAGCTGTTCGGCGTCCCGATCAAGAAATAAGTACGGCGCTGGCGACCTCTGGCCCTGCACGAGCAGCACCCAAATCCTGCGATCCCATCTGAGCCGCCTTGCAAAAGTGCGGCGCAGTTGCCTCACTATTTTGTGATGATCCGCGCAAGACAGGGATTTCTTGGGCCAAAGCATTTTTCATCCTAAGCATTTCTAAACATAATCATAAGGCCCATTTATATGTCTTTACTCGGACGGCTTCTGTATCAGTCCCGCAAATTTTACGATGACGATTTTGACTGGAACACCTACACCGCCGACAGCTATGAACGTCGGATCGTTGGCGATATCGAGGCTAATTTCCAAGCGGTTGCCGAGCAGGATCAACTCAAATTCAACGCTGCCACCGGCACGCTTGAGGTCCAGGGGCGCGATCTGCATCCCAACCACCAGCTGGTGCTAGAGGCCATCGGGCGACTGCAAGCAAAGTCTGTGCATGAAATCGGCTGTGGCGGCGGCGATCATGTGGCCAACGGCAAAACCGTGTTTCCTGACGTTACCTATACCGGTGGTGATCGCGGACAGACGCAACTGGACCTTGCCCAACAACGCCACCCGCATCTGGCAGGATCGTTGATGTTGCAAGACATCACCATGCCGTTGTCACGCCACTGGCCGCGCGCAGAATTGATCTATTCCCAAGCGGTTTTGATGCACATCCACACGGCCGTCAGCCATTTTGTCGGGCTGGCCAACATGGTCAACAGCTCTGATCGCTTTGTGTTGCTGATGGAAAACTATCAATGTCACAACTTTATTGCCGACATTCAGGCTTTGCAAAAAGGTGGTCATTTTGACTGGCCCGAGATGTTCATCCACCGCTTTGATGGCTCAACCGGTGCGCGCGCCATCTTGTTGGCCCGTGACAAACAGGATTTGCCCGAACTGACGTCTGATGCCCAAATCCGCGAAGGTCTGAAACCCTCTGATCGCCGCCTAAAGCGGTCCAACGAGGACAGCGCGCGCGGCTTGTTCGGCCCTGCCGGTTAAATCCCCAAGCTGTCTCGACAATCCTTGCCTGCTCTGACAAGCCTGCGCGAGACAGCTTAGAGGACAGCACATGGACAATTTACGTGGCGCGGCCATCATGGTGCTCGCGATGCTGGGCTTTGCCATCGAGGACATGTTCATCAAGATGCTCGCAGGCGCTGTGCCTGTTGGCCAAATCTTGATGTTGCTGGGCACTGGTGGGTCTTTGATATTCGCGGTGATTGTGCGCCTGCAAGGACGGGCCCTGTTTGAACGGGCCATGTGGTCCGGCCCGGTTCTGGCGCGCTGCGGGTGAAATCATCGGGACCGTCGGCTTTGTGAATGCGATTGTGTTCACCACACTGTCTTCTGCTTCAGCCATTCTGCAAGCGACCCCGTTGGTTTTGACGCTTGGCGCTGCGGTGTTCCTTAGCGAACCTGTCGGGTGGCGCCGTTGGAGCGCGATTTTGATCGGTTTCTTTGGTGTTTTGATGATTGTGCGCCCTGGATTGGCCGGGTTCACGCCCCTGTCCCTATTTGCGGTTTTGGGTGTGCTCGGGCTGGCCGTACGCGATCTTGCCACACGCAAAACCACCAAGTCACTCAGCACAAGGCAACTTAGCTTTTTGGGGTTTCTGGCGATTGTGCCAGCCGGCGCGGGCCTGATCGCCTTTGGCCCAGACGTGCTGACCCCGATGTCCCTGCGCAGCTTAGCCATCATGAGCATCGCACTGGTTATCGGCGTGGTCGCGTATTACGGCATTGTCGCGGCCATGCGGGTGGGCGACATCAGCTTTGTCACCCCGTTTCGCTATACCCGCCTGATCTTTGCGCTGATCCTAGGGGCCAGCATTTTTGGCGACCGCCCCGACAAATGGACCCTGATTGGCGCAGCCATCATCGTCGCATCCGGCATTTACACCGTTTGGCGCGAAAGACGGATCAAAGCACAGCCCTAAGCGCTAACTGCCCCTTTCCCTGCGCGGCCCAGACTTGTATGAGGCTGGCAACGTCACCAAAGGAGCCATCCCATGAGCACGATCATCGACATCCACGCCCGCGAAATCCTCGACAGCCGGGGCAACCCAACGGTCGAAGTCGACGTGATTTTGGAAGACGGCACGATGGGGCGCGCGGCCGTACCATCCGGGGCATCCACAGGCGCGTACGAAGCGGTTGAAAAGCGCGATGGCGACAAATCGCGCTACTTGGGCAAAGGTGTGCTAGAGGCCTGCGCCGCCGTAAACGGTGAAATCGCCGAAGCGCTGTTGGGCTATGACGCAACTGAGCAAGTCGAAATCGACCACGCAATGATCGAGCTCGATGGCACTGACAACAAATCCCGCCTCGGCGCCAACGCGATTTTGGGCGTGTCATTGGCCACCGCCAAGGCCGCCGCTGATTTCACGACGCAGCCGCTGTATCGCTACGTCGGTGGCACCTCTGCGCGCATGCTGCCGGTACCGATGATGAACATAATCAACGGCGGCGAACATGCTGACAACCCTATCGATATTCAAGAATTCATGATCATGCCTGTGGCCGCGACAAACATCCGCGACGCCGTGCGCATGGGGGCCGAAGTGTTCCACACGCTCAAAGGTGAATTGTCTGCCGCGGGCCTATCCACAGGCATCGGCGACGAAGGTGGCTTTGCGCCCAACATCCACTCTACCCGCGATGCCCTTGATTTTGTTCTGAAATCTATCGAAAAAGCCGGTTACAAGCCTGGCGAAGACATGTACCTAGCGCTCGATTGTGCCGCGACAGAATACTACAAAGGCGGCAAATACGAGATGGTTGGTGAAGGTAAGTCACTGACATCAGACGAAAATGTCGCCTACCTTGCTGGCCTTGTTGCGGACTATCCGATCATCAGCATCGAGGATGGCATGAGCGAGGATGACTGGGACGGTTGGAAGGCATTGACCGACGCACTGGGTGATAAAATCCAGCTGGTTGGTGACGATCTATTTGTGACCAACCCGGCACGTCTGGCCGAAGGTATCAAGCGCGGCAGTGCCAATTCCATGCTGGTTAAAGTCAATCAAATCGGTACGTTGACGGAAACGCTTAAAGCTGTCGACATGGCCCACCGTGCGGGTTTCACCAACGTGATGAGCCACCGTTCAGGCGAAACCGAAGACGCGACAATCGCCGATTTGGCCGTCGCGACAAACTGTGGGCAGATCAAAACCGGGTCTTTAGCGCGCTCTGACCGGCTCGCGAAGTACAACCAGTTGATCCGCATCGAAGAAGCCTTGGGCGAAACCGCACAATTCGCGGGCCGTTCAATCCTGAAATAAGATGCTAACGATCCGCCCGATCAATCTAAAAACCGAAGGTCCAGCACTTGCCAAATTGTGCTGGGCCTACCGCGACCTTTTGATCACCCGGACCACCCACGTCCCCGACATGGTTGAACGCTATTATTCGCAGTCCGACTACACGGCGCTGATTGCTAAATTGCCAGAAATCCACGCCCGCCCAATGGGTGACATTCTGGTGGCTGATCTAGATGGCAAACCGGTTGGTTGCGCGATGTATTACCAGCATCCGACGGGTCCTTGCGAAATCAAACGCATCTTTGTGGATCAAACCGCGCGTGGGCATGGCGGCGGCGAACAGCTGATCCGCGCCGCGATGAAGCGCGCCAAGGCTGATGGTCATCGCCACATGGTGCTGGATACGGTGCATACTTTGACCGAGGCGATTTCGCTGTATCAGCGTGTTGGATTCACGCCGTCACAGCCGTTCTACGACCCCGATCCCGCCTACACAGACACCTTGCGGTTCTTTGACATTCAGCTTTGAAAACGATCCGGTCTGTACGGCGCGATCAGGTCCACCTGACTGTTCGTAAGCGATTGATCCAGCACCTCTTTGCTTAGGATTTCAGCCGCCAACGGGGCCAGCGTGATCCCGGAATGCATGACGCTGGTGAACAGACCTTTAGGGCCACACGCGCCGATCACCGGCAAGCCGTCTTGCGGCACCGGGCGCTGCGCAAGGCTGACCGAGGCCCATTCCAACGCCGTATCGGGGATCAAATTGCGCAGCCGTTCCATCGCAATTTCAGCAGATTGATCCAGCCGTTCAGCAACATGATCGCTATCATCGCGTTGATGGTTCGCCGCCGTCGGGGCCAAGATCGTGCCATCAGGGAGTTGGCGAAATTCCTGACCAGGGGCCACCAGAATATGGTTCAAAATTGCCGCGACGGGTTTGGTTTTGAGGATGACGCCGGGGCGATCCAGCATCGGCAAATGCACACCAACATCCGCCAAAATCGCTTGGCTGCCGGTACCAGAGGCAACGATCACGCGATCTGCCGGCAGTGTTCCGCCGGGCACTCGCACGCCGCGCACGGCACCGTTTTCGACCACGATGCCATTGACACGACAGCCAAACATCAGCCGCGCATTTGACTGCGCAAGCAGCGTTTGGGTCAAGGCAACCGGTTCGATCGCCGCTTCGGCGTTGAACATCAACGCGCGCTTTGGGGGGCTGACATTTGGTTCCAGTTCGGCGAATGCGGCGCGGTCGATTTCCCGTAGATCATAGCCCAACGCGCTGAGAGCGTTCGCTTGGGCGTCAAAGGCATCGCCGGTCTCCTCCCAACACAAACAGCCGGTCCAGCGGATATCGGATACGCCGGATGTTGCGGCAAGGCATCGGTACGCATGTAAACTTTCGCGGCGCAAACGGTAGTGGGCTTCGTCTGCGTAAAAACTGGCGTTTGCCCAGCCAAAAGACCGCCCTGTCGCGCCACTGGCCGGGCCCGCGGCATCAATCACCGTGACTTGCGCACCAATGGACCCAAGCTGATACGCCAGCGTCGCGCCGATAATGCCGGCTCCAATAATCACAACCTGCATAAATGCCCCCTTGGCCCGCCTTCGCCCTCACCATAAACTGCGCCAATGACAGCACAAGACATCATCGCCCGCCTGAACCTTGCTCCGCATCCCGAGGGTGGGCATTATCGTCAAACTTGGATCGCGGAAAATGACGGTCGACCGACTGGAACCTGCATTTATTTCCTGTTGGCCAAGGGCGAAAGCAGTCGTTGGCACAAGGTCGATGCCACTGAAATTTGGCTGTATCATGCCGGTGCGCCGCTGGTTTTGTCGATGGCCGCAACGGACGCAGGGCCCGCAACGGACCACATCTTGACCCCTGATCTGAACGAAGGTGAACCGCAATTGATCGTGCCAGAAAACCACTGGCAAGCGGCCGCCAGCACGGGCGATTACACGTTGGTAAGTTGCACGGTTTCACCCGGATTTAGCTTTGATGGATTTGTCCTGGCCGACGTCGGATTTGAAATCCCGCGCTAGGCAGTTGGGCGGCTGAGCGTGCCGCCTGATACGGCCGCGCGCACGCCGGTGGTGCCAGCACATGAGGTCGCCAAACCACGCGCCACACGCACGGCCAAATACGCAAATGCTTGCGCCTCGAGCATGTCACCGTCCAGACCCACGGCTTCGACTGGCGCGACGGGGCAATCCAGCGACACCTCTAACATGCGCATCAACACCGGATTGCGGCGTCCACCGCCTGTAACCAAAACTTGCGATGGCGGGCTTGGGCAGTGGGTCAATGCCTCGACCACCCCAGCGGCGCACATGGCTGTAAGGGTGGCGGCGGCATCTGCGTCGCTAAGTTCGCCGACCAATCCGATCATTTCTGAAAAATCGTTTCTGTCCATAGACTTAGGCGGGATACGCGCAAAGTATGGCTCGGCCAAAAACAGTTCCAACGCGCCTTGTTCCACACGCCCAGAGGCGGCAATTGTGCCGTCTTTGTCAAAGGAAACACCACAGCGCGCCTGCACCATGTCGTTGATCGGCGCGTTGGCGGGGCCCGTGTCAAAGGCCAGCAATGCGCCTTGTGTTTCGGGTTCTGTGATGCGCGGATCAATCCACGTGATGTTGCCCACGCCGCCCAAATTCAGGAACGCCAATGGCTCGGTCGCGTTGATGTAGCGCGCGCAGGCGTGATGAAAAAACGGAGCCAAAGGCGCGCCCTCGCCGCCCATTTCGACATCCGAACTGCGGAAATCCCAAACGACCGGAGTGTTCAGCGCATCGGCCAAAGCGGCCCCGTCCCCAACCTGCAACGTGCCTTGGGCGCGCGGTGCATGGGCCAGTGTTTGGCCATGAAATCCGACCAGATCGATGCCCTCGAATCCCGTCAATGCCTCTGCGTGTGCCGCGTCGACAACTTTGCCAGCTGCCTCGACCTCTGCCCCGATCCATTGGCCAAAACAGGCTGCGATTGTTGCCTGCTCAGCGGGTGTGTAGGGTCGATAGCCGACCGGTCCAAAACCGACAATATCGCGCCCGTCTGTGTCCAGCACAGCCACGTCAACGCCGTCCAAAGACGTGCCGCTCATCGCGCCCAAAGCCCGCAACGGGTGCGTGGTTTTCCTGAAACTGCTCATGTATTCCGCCCGCCCGTGGCCCTTTGAGGCCTTTTCCTTTGCTGTCACCGCTCTTATACGTGCTTGAGTAATTCAAACCAAGAGCAAGCATATGACCTACCACCCAAAATCGGATTTCGTCGCAGTGATGATGGAGCGCGGGTTTCTCGCCGACTGCACCGATTATCAAGGGCTGGACGAGGCACTGCTGAAAGGCGCGCAGCCGGGCTATATCGGGTTTGATGCGACGGCAAAATCGTTGCACGTCGGATCACTGATCCAGATCATGATGCTGCGCTGGCTGCAAAAAACCGGCAACAAACCGATCACCCTGATGGGCGGCGGCACAACCAAAGTTGGCGATCCGTCATTCCGCGCGGACGAACGCCCGCTGCTGGACGCCGCCGCAATTGACGACAATATTTCCGGCATCAAAAAGGTATTTTCGGCCTACCTGACCTACGGCGATGGCCCGACAGATGCGTTAATGATTAACAACGCCGAATGGCTGGATGGTCTGAACTATCTCGATTTCCTGCGCGACATCGGGCGGCATTTTTCAATCAATCGGATGCTGTCGTTTGAATCGGTGAAATCGCGCCTTGATCGCGAACAATCGCTGTCGTTCCTTGAGTTTAACTACATGATTTTGCAGGCTTATGACTTTATGGAGCTGCACCGCCGCTATGGCTGTGTGCTGCAAATGGGTGGCTCTGATCAGTGGGGCAATATCGTGAACGGGATCGACCTGACCCGCCGTGTGATTGACGGCGAAGTTTACGGTTTGACCTCACCCCTGTTAACCACGTCTGACGGTAAAAAGATGGGCAAATCCCTGTCTGGCGCGATCTGGTTGAACCCTGACATGCTGTCGCCTTACGAATTCTGGCAGTTCTGGCGCAATACGACGGATGCCGATGTTGGCCGTTTTCTAAAACTGTACACAGAGCTGCCGGTTGATGAGTGTGACCGTCTTGGCGCGCTAGAGGGGGCGGACATCAACGAATCCAAAGTGCGTTTGGCCAATGAAGTGACCACATTGCTGCACGGCGCAGATGCGGCTGCGGCTGCCGAAGCAACCGCGCGCGCGGTTTTTGAAAAAGGTGGCGTCGGGGATGATTTGCCGACCCTGACTTTGTCTGCCGCAGACGTGGGCGATGGCATTTCGATCGTACAACTGATCGTAAAATCCGGCCTTGCGGGATCCGGCAAAGAGGCCAAACGCCTGATTTCCGAAAGCGGCGCACGTCTAAATGACGCGCCGTTGACGGACGCGGGTATGATGATTGACGCCAGCGCATTAGCCACGCCAATAAAATTATCAGCGGGCAAAAAACGTCACGCGCTGGTCCAATTGGGTTAAAGCCACAGCCATTCAATCACGCTGAGCATGATGAACACCGGAATGGACAGAGCCGTCGCCACTAAAAAGGCGGCGGTTTTTGTCATGCGTTGGACAGGGGCCGTGATGTCATAAACAGGTTTTTTCATGGTCAATGTTAACCACGTTTTAGGTTTCTATGCGGTTAATAGCGTTGATGTTTGATGCAGCCCCCACCACCTCGCCTATCCCGCTTCAGCAAAGCGCTGAATTTGAGGCAACGCTTCGCCACATCGGGCGAACGCCGCTACGATTGCAGGATGGCCGGCTGGTTTTGCGGCGCAAATTCGGCCCGCTGCAGGTCAACATGCTGACGCGTGCGCATTGCAATTCGATCCCGCGCGATTTGAACGGTATTATTCTAATTGCCCCCGACAGTCCCATTTGCAACCTGCCCGCTTTGCCGCTGACCAGCCCCGCAACTGTGGCCGAACTCGATCTGTCGCCTGGCCTGAAAACGCTTCATGCGAACCTTAAAGGGAAGTGGCGCAATCGACTGCGTCATGCACAATCGCATCACCTGCGTGTCACCCGCAAAAATATGCCAACCAACTGCGATCATTGGATTTTAAAAGCCGAGCAAACACAACAACAGCGGCTTAAATACCGTCATTGGCCTGCGGCGTTGACCAGTGCGTTTGCCCAGATCAACACTGGGGACGCCAAGCTTTTCACCGCACACTATGGGTCAGATGCCATCGCCGGATTGCTGGTTCTACGGCACGGATCAGTCGCGACCTACCACATCGGGCATACCAGCACGGCAGGCCGCATTGTGTCGGCGCAAACGCTACTTTTGTGGTCTGCGATCACATGGGCAAAGTCCAAAGGCGTCACGCGAATGGACTTGGGGGTGATCGACACCGAGACGTCCGCTGGCTTGGCGCGCTTCAAACTTGGCACCGGTGCGCAGACCCGTAAATTGGGTGGGACGTGGCTGTGGCATCGCGCGCTTTCGCCGATCACCGGCCTAGGGCGCATTGATCGCGGCATGATGATGTAGACAGGATCGCAGTGCCATGGTTAACTGAACATCTGTTCAGATAGGAAGCACGCCATGGATCTTTCAACCACCGCCGCCGTCATCACCGGAGGCGCATCCGGCCTCGGTGAAGCGACCGCACGCCATTTCGCGAGCAAAGGTGCCATTGTGACCTTGCTGGACCGCGACACCGCACGTGGTGAGATGATTGCAGACGAAATCGGTGGCCATTTTGTGCAAACTGACGTCACGGACGAGGCTTCGGTCAGTGCAGCAATCGACGCCGCTTATGACCGGATGGGGCGTATCACCGCGGCGGTAAATTGCGCGGGCATCGCCTATGGAATCAAAACAATCGGGCGCGACGGGCCACACCCACTCGACGCGTTTCAGCGCACTATCGACATCAATCTGGTCGGCAGTTTCAACGTCGCGCGCCTTGCGGCAGTAGCAATCGCGCGCAACGATCCAGAACCGGACGGCGCGCGCGGCGTGATCATCAACACCGCATCCATCGCCGCCTTTGACGGGCAAAAAGGCCAAGCAGCTTATGCGGCATCCAAAGGCGGAATCGTGGGAATGACCTTGCCCATGGCCCGCGATTTGGCGTCATCCGGAATTCGCGTCATGACCATCGCGCCAGGTATTTTCAAAACACCAATGTTGGCAGGATTGCCCGAGGACGTGCAGGCAACACTGGCCGCCGATGTGCCAAACCCTGCCCGCCTTGGCGATCCGTCAGAATATGCGCGAACCGCTGGTTTCATCGTCGAAATGGGGTATTTGAATGGGGAAGTCATCCGGTTAGACGGCGCGCTGCGCATGCGATGATCCGGTCCGAACGTGAAAAAATGGCGGCGGGTGACTGGTACACCTGTCTTGATCCTGAACTGGATGCGCTGCGGGCTCTGGCGTTAAACGCTGTGCATCAGCACAACACGGCCCCGCCGGACGTGCGTGGAAACATTGCGCCCAAATTACGGGCGTTGTTCGGGTCTGTGGGCGAAAATTGCCGGATCGAAGCGCTGTTTCACTGCCCCTACGGCTTTAACATTCACCTCTGCGATTCTGTCTACATGAACGCGGGCTGCACGATTTTAGACACCGCACCTGTGCACATTGGCGCGCGCTGTTTGCTGGGTCCACACGTCCAAATCTACACAGCGCAACACCACAAAGATGCCGTGAAACGCGCCGCTGGACTAGAGATCGCCCTGCCCGTCACAATCAACGACGACGTCTGGATTGGCGGCGCGGCTGTGATCGTGCCCGGCGTCACGATTGGCGCGCGCGCAATTGTCGGATCAGGGGCAGTGGTGACCAAGGATGTGGTACCCGACACAGTTGTTGTCGGAAACCCCGCACGTGTCGTTTCAAACGGCTAAGGGCCTTATTCGGCGGCTTTTTCTTCCAACAACATCCACTCTTCTTCGGCGGCATCCAGCTTGGATTGACGCTCAATCAACGCATCCGTCGCCTTTTGGAATTTGACCGGATTGGCAGTGAACAGCTCAGGGTCGCTCATCAATTCTTGCAGCTTGTTGATTTCAGCCTCAAGGCGTTCCATCTCGGCTGGAATCGCCTCAAGCCGGTGTTTTTCAGTAAAGCTGAGACCTGATTTCGGCGCTGATTTCTCTTTGACCACAGGTGCGGATTTCTTCGATTTAACAACGCTCTCTGCGAAATCATCCATGCCCCGTTGGGCAACATAATCGCTCCACCCGCCTGCATAAACCGTGGCTTTGCCGTCGCCCTCCATCGCGATGGTCGTGACCGCAACACGGTCCAGAAAATCACGATCGTGGCTGACCAGCAGCACAGTGCCGTCGTATTGGCCCAGCAAATCTTGCAGCAAATCGAGCGTTTCGACGTCCAGATCGTTGGTCGGTTCGTCCAAAATTAGCAGGTTTGACGGTTTCGCCATCAATTTTGCCAGCAAAAGACGGGCCTTTTCGCCACCAGACAGCGAACGAACCGGCGCGCGCGCCTGCCCCTCATCAAAGAGGAATTCTTTGAGATAACCAACAACATGCTTTGGCATTCCGCGTACCATGATCTGGTCGGCTTTGCCCGAAACGCGCATGTCAGGATCGCCTGTCAGGCTGTCCCACAGGGTCATGTCACCGTCCAGTTGCGCGCGCGCTTGGTCAAACAAAGCGATGTCCAGATTGGTGCCAATCTTGATTGTACCGCTGTCAGGTTGTTCCTTGCCTATCAGCATGTTCAGCAGCGTGGTTTTACCGACACCGTTGGGGCCAACCAGCGCAATGCGATCACCGCGTTGCACGGTCAAATCAAAGGGCGTCAAGATGACTTTGTCACCATAAGCCTTTGTAATACCAGTGGCTTCCATAACCTTGCGGCCGGATTTCTGACCAGATTCGATGGCCATGGCCGCCGCCCCTTGGCGTGAAATCTGGGCAGAGCGTTCGGCCCGTAAATCTTGCAAGGCGCGCACCCGCCCTTGGTTGCGTTTGCGGCGTGCACTGATGCCCTCAACAGCCCAACGGGCCTCGGCTTTGATCTTGCGGTTCAGCTTGTGACGTTGGGTGTCTTCTTCTTCCCATGTGCTGTCACGCCATGCCTCGAATTCGGCAAAACCCTTTTCTTGGCGGCGCACTTTTCCCCTGTCAATCCAGAGGGTTGCCCGGGTCAGCTCACGCAAAAATGCACGGTCGTGACTGATGATAATGTACCCTTTGCGGGTCGCCTTCAGCTCGGATTCCAGCCACGCAATGGCTTCGATATCAAGGTGGTTTGTCGGCTCGTCCAGCAGCATCAAATCCGGCGCGTCGGCCATCAAACGGGCCAGTGCCGCGCGGCGACGTTCACCACCGGAAGCGGTTTCAACCGGACGGGCTGGATCGAATTTCAGGCCGGCGCCTGCGCGCTCGACTTTGTACATCTCGGATTCGTCTAATCCGTGCGCCGCGAAATCGCCCAAAGTTGCGAAACCGGACAAATCAGGGTCCTGATCCATGTAGCCCGCGGACACGCCGGGGCCTGCGATCACTTCGCCTTTGTCCGCCTCGACCAAGCCGCCCATGACTTTCATCAAGGTCGATTTGCCTGATCCGTTGCGCCCGACCAGCGCGACGCGCTCGCCTGGTTGCGCAACCAAAGACAGCCCGTCAAAAACAGGGTCGCCGCCAAAGGTCAGCGAAATTTCGTTCAATTGTAATAAGGGTACACGTGCCATGTGGGCCTGCTAGACTGCGCGGGCGGTGGCGTCAACGACCCGTATTGATCTGGCGCAGCAAACTATTCGGCCAGAGCCCGTAACAAACGTTTACGAGCAGGTGGAATCGCCCCGATTTCAAGGCCGGTGAACACATGCAGCGTGTTCATTTGGTGATCCACCACGGCGTGATCACTGACCCAGCCGCCCATCATCAGATAGGTTCGCAGTAGTGGCGGCATCGCTGACATCGCCTTTTTGGCATCCGGTTTGCGGCGCAATTTGGCGGCAAAGCGGAACACGTCAGGGGATTTGATTTGGGGCAACCAGCACTCGGGGGCCAAATGGCGGGCTTTGAGCATCGCAAACGCATCAAGATACTGCGCCGTTTTTGTGCCCTCAAAGGACGAGCAACCAAACAACATACGCACGTCGTTGGCATCGACATAGGCGGTCATGGCAGCCCAGGCGATCCGCAGGATATCGGGGTCGTTCAGGTCGGGATCAACGCAAAAGCGGCCTAATTCCAGCATTACACCGTCGTAGGATTCTAAGGCGATAAGATCGTAGTATTGCGCAGAATAGCTGTGTGAAATCCGATCTGCGCGCAACGTGGACATGCGAAAACAACAAACCAGCTGATTCTGCGCCCTGTCGAACACCAACATTTGTGTACAGGCGTCATCAAAGGCGTCGCGCATGGCACCAGAGGGGCCAAAGCAGCGCGCGCGCAAGGCAAATGCTGCCGTCATGTCGGTATCGTTTTGCGCAACCCGCGTTTGGTACCGGCCTTTGGTCAACACACGCAACACGCCTTTTGAAAGGGTTCAGTCAAGAAAGCGCGCAAGCCGAAACTTTAGCCCGGCGCAATGCGACCAATGTTGCCCAGCAACTGGCGCAGGAAGGTTTTGTTAGACACCGCAGAATCCGTCACCCGCCGCGCAATTGGCACGACATTGCCGTCTTCTAGCCCAAAGCGTTCAATGTTTGTGACCACGCCTGCAGTATCAAAGCTGATGGCCAAGACCTGACGTTCAACAACTTTAGGGGCCGTTGGACCGAATGAGCGAATGCGCGAGCGGACGTAATAATAGCCACCATCGTTCAGAACGCCGCCTGACGACGGTGATCCAACCGAATCCTCAACCGAGGATTTTGTGTCGACCCCGACCACAAGCAGGTCCAGATCTTCTTGTGGCGGAATGTAGCCATGGTTCGTATATGTCGCGGCACAGGCCGTCAGTGACACTGTCACGGCTGCGACTGCAATATATCTGCAGAACGATTTGATGCGCATACTGACTGCCCTCTTGCTCTTAAACCCAACGGCTTTTATCGACGGGTAACAAAGGTACGGCCCTGTTTCAAGAAACGAAAGTATGATTGATGACTTCTAATGCGCCCTCGACCGCTGCATTTCGTGTGGCAGAGCTATCCCAGAACAGTGCGACGCCCTTTGAGGTGCGCCCTGATGCCCCCAAAAATGCGGCCATCGCAGCCGAGTTGGACCTGCTCGATTTGCGCAAGGTCCGCTTTGTCGGCAAAATCAAAGCCATGGGCGGCGCCGATTGGGTGCTGAGCGCGACGCTAGGTGCAACTGTTGTGCAACCGTGTTCGGTGACGCTAGCCCCCGTGACAACCCGCGTTGAAACAATGGTAGAGCGCGTATTCCTCAAGGAAATCGAAACATTCGACGATGAAGAAGAGGTCGAGATGCCCGAGGACGAGCGCACAGAACGCTTGGGCCAGTGGATCGACGTCGAGGCGGTGATGATCGAGACCCTCAGCCTGGCCTTGCCGGAATACCCACGCAGCAAAGATGCGGATCTGGGCGAGGCAATCTACAGTGACAAAGGTGTCGCCCCCATGACCGACGAGGCCGCACGCCCGTTTGCAGGTTTGGCCGCCCTCAAGGATCAATTGGAACCAAAAGACTGACAAACCCGCTTTGGCGCATTATATATCGGCTTGCACTACACATAATTCGCAGTATTTTGCCTCCCTCACGGTATTTAGGGTTGGACATGTCTGGGCGCACAGCCTAAATGCACGTCACGCCTAAACCCAATGTTATGCAACACGGGCTCTGCAACCTTGCTTTGCCCTTTAATCAAAGGCCCATACAATGGCTGTTCAACAGAACAAAGTCTCCAAATCACGCCGCAACAACCGTCGCGCGCACGATTCTCTGGTGGCTGCAAACCCAAACGAGTGCGACAACTGCGGTGAGCTGAAACGCCCACACCACATTTGTGCGTCCTGCGGTCACTATGCACACAACGAAGTTGTTGCACAGGCCGAGGAAATCGATCTGGAAGACGACGCGGCCTAAAGGCCCTCGTTTCTGGATGGAGCCCCGCATAGACCCCCGCTTTTATAACGGTAGGCAGGCAGCTGTATCATGACGGCCCAATCTGAACAGATCGCGGCCGCTCCAGCTGACTTAATGTCAGCTGATACAACTGACGCCCCTACTGTGATTGCGGTGGATACTATGGGTGGCGATATGGGGCCAACGGCAGTGATCGCCGGGTGTGCCCTGTTCGCCAAGCGCCACAAGAACATCAATTTCATACTTCACGGCCCTCAGGAACAACTGACGGGCCTTGTTGCGCGTCGCAAGCACTTGCACGGTCGTTACGAAATTCGTGACGCCGACGAAGTTGTTTCGATGGAGGACAAGCCCAGCCAGGTTGTACGCTCGGGCAAGAAAACCTCGATGTACGCAACGGTCGAATCTGTGCGCAATGGCGATGCAGGTGTGGCCGTCAGCTGTGGCAATACCGGCGCGCTGATGGCGCTGTCGATGATCCGCCTGCGCAAACTGCCCGGCGTGAACCGTCCGGCGATTGCAGTGCTGTGGCCCTCGCGCAACCCGCAAGGGTTCAACGTGATGCTGGATGTGGGCGCTGACATTCGCGCCGACGCCGATGATTTGCTGCGCTATGCGCTGATGGGGGCGTCGTATGCTCGCAATGGCATGGACCTGCCCCGCCCGCGCATCGGCCTGCTGAACGTAGGCACCGAAGAACACAAAGGCCGCGCTGAATTGCACGACGCCTATGATCTGATCCGCGCCCACGAAGAATCAGCCGATTTCGAATTTGTCGGATTCGTCGAAGGCGGTGACATTCCGGGCAACGTGGCAGACGTGATCGTCACCGACGGTTTTACCGGCAACGTTGCAATCAAAACCGGCGAAGGCACCGCGGGTTTGATCGGTGATCTGCTTAAAGAAGCGTTCAAATACACGCCTTTGTCCCGCCTTGCATCGCTTTTGGCCTTTACTTCGATGCAGCGCCTGAAACGGCGCATTGATCCACGCCGCGTCAATGGCGGGGTATTTTTGGGGCTGAATGGCACAGTTGTGAAATCTCATGGCTCTGCGGATGCAACAGGGGTTGCCGCGGCCATCACCTTGGCGGCACAATTGGCGCAAAGCGGTTTTACCGGCAAGCTGGCAGCCCGTGTGGCAGCCGCCACGCCCAAAGACGCCGAAACACAGACCAAGGATTCCGACGCATGACAATTCGCGCTGTTGTTAAAGGGGTTGGGCATTATTTGCCCCAGCGCATCGTTCCGAATGCGGAATTCGAGGCAACCTTGAACACAACAGACGAATGGATCGTGTCGCGCTCTGGCATCCAGAATCGCCATTTCGCAAACGAAACCGAAACCACATCCATGATGGCGACCGAGGCGGCCAAGGCCGCGTTGACCATGGCCGGATTAGAAGCATCTGACGTTGATGCCATCGTATTGGCGACATCAACTGCCGATCTGACGTTTCCGTCCGCGGCGACCATGGTTCAGGCCAATCTAGGCATGAAAAACGGATTCGCTTTTGATGTGCAGGCTGTATGCGCGGGATTTGTATTCGCGTTGACCAATGCCAATGCCTTGATCGTGTCGGGCCAAGCAAAACGGGTTTTGGTGATCGGTGCTGAAACATTCAGCCGCATTATGGACTGGACCGATCGCGGCACTTGCGTGCTGTTCGGCGATGGCGCAGGCGCGGTTTTGCTGGCAGCCGAAGACGGCGCTGGCACTGCCGCTGATCGTGGGATCTTGGCGACAGATTTGAATTCGGACGGCACCCACCACGATCTTTTGTACGTCGATGGCGGCACCAGCACGGGCACCACGGGCTATTTGCGGATGCAAGGCAATCAGGTGTTCCGCCATGCCGTTGGCAAACTGGCGGCCACAGCCCAAACCGCCATGGATCGCGCCGGTGTCACGGCCGATGACGTCGACTGGATCGTGCCACATCAGGCCAATATTCGCATCATCCAAGGCACCGCCAAAAAGATGGACATCCCGATGGACCGGGTTGTTGTCACGGTACAGGATCACGGCAATACCTCTGCCGCATCCATCCCGCTTGCCATGTCTGTGGGGGTCGAACGTGGCCAGATCAAACAGGGCGATTTGGTCGTGACCGAAGCCATCGGCGGTGGATTGGCATGGGGTGCTGTCGTTTTACGCTGGTAACTCGCATATTTACGCCGAATTCGTCACTGAAACAGTCCCTTGCAAGTCATTGATATTGACTCGGAAAATCGCCTGCCCCTATGGTTGTTCGAAAATAGGGGGACGACATGGCCGAAAAAACTTTGACGCGGATGGATTTGAGCGAAGCTGTTTTTCGTGAAGTAGGACTGTCGCGCAACGAGAGCGCGCAATTGGTAGAAGGCGTTTTGGAACATATGTCCGACGCTTTGGTAAAAGGCGAGCAGGTCAAGATTTCCTCGTTTGGCACCTTTTCTGTACGCGATAAATCAGCGCGCGTTGGCCGAAACCCAAAGACAGGCGCAGAGGTTCCAATCAACCCGCGCCGCGTCCTGACGTTCCGCCCGTCTCACTTGATGAAAGATCGCGTCGCCTCGGGCAACAAGCGCTGATCTGATGAGCAAATCCGCCGACGCCTTTCGCACTATCTCAGAAGTGGCTGATTGGCTTGGCGTGCACGCGCATGTTTTGCGGTTTTGGGAAAGCAAATTCACCCAGATCAAGCCGGTCAAACGGGCTGGTGGGCGGCGCTATTATCGCCCTGTCGACATGTTATTGCTGGGTGGCATCCAAAAATTGCTTCACGAAGACGGGCTGACCATCAAAGGTGTGCAGAAAATTCTGCGCGAAAAAGGCATGGCGCATGTGTCCGCCTTGTCTAAAGGTCTGGATGATATGGACGCGGACGGGCCAAAAACGACCGGTTCGGGCGAGACCTCGCGTGCATCAGTGACCCCGATTGCGTCCCCAAACATGGACAAACTTGCGCCAGAAGCACCCAGTGCGATGGACGTGCCGCACGCTGACCCGGATGAGGCCAACGTGGTTAATTTCATGTCTGGCGACACCTCTGACATGTCGGATGACGACAAAACCCAAGCCGCACAGCGCCCGTCTTTCACCGAAGACGCGGTTGTCATGCCAGATCCCAAACCCACCGCGCCTGACGTCGTCGAGCCCACGCCGCCACAACCGGCTGCACCTCCTCCACAAGAAGACATTCAAACGCCGGAACCTGTACAGGCTGAGCCAGAACCGCAAACCGAAACGCTGCCAGAGCCACCCGATCCGGTGTCTGAAGCACCCGAAAACGAAACGGCTCAAGCTGACCTGACGCCCGCACCACAGCCCGTGGATGCAGAGCCCGAAGGCCAAACCACCGGTGGGGATGCACCAGAGCCTGTTGCACAAAACACTGTAGAGGTTGAACCCGACGTCGAAGTTGCTGTGCTCGATTCAGACGCCGCGGCGGAGCCCGAGGCAGAACCAGAACCAGAACCAGAGACCATTCCAGTGTTCATGTCCGCAAGTGCAAAAACTGCCGCTGAGGATGAATCACAGGTCGCCGAGCAAGCCGACGAACACGTCGAATCAACTGATGATGATGCGCCTGCGGCTCCTGTCCTGCCCTCGTTTTTGCATCGGCGTGCTCCCGAAGTGGACCTCGCAACGGATGCACCAGAACCCGAGGCGGCAGAGCCCGTTGAGGCTGCGAGCATAGATGCTCCGCCAGCAACACCAGCTGAGCCAGACACGCCAAAACCGCAAATCATAGACGTGCCTGAAACACCGGATGAAGCCAGCTTTGACGCCGCTCCAAAACTGCTCAGCACGCTCAGCAAAACCAAAGCGCTGAGTGCTGCACAGGCCAAAGACGTAACCCCACTGCTTGCGCAATTGGTCAGCCTGCGCGATCGCATGGTTCAGGCGCGCAAAGAGTAGACGGTCGTGCCGTTTCCCCCTTGTCACGGGCCACAAATCGGGTATGAACCATGGCAAGTCGGGCTATGGCGCAGTCTGGTAGCGCGTCCGTCTGGGGGACGGAAGGTCGCAGGTTCGAGTCCTGCTAGCCCGACCAATCACCGACTTGCACAAACCGCTCGCGCCAATCTGGTCGCGGGCGTTTGTCGTTTTACAAGGGTGCTATGATGACCGGTGTGGTTCCAAACCAACAGATCAGCCAGATGATTGACGGCGGCCAGATCGTCGCGCAACCCGCTGTGTTTCCTGAACAAATCCAACCCGCCAGTCTTGATCTGCGCCTTGGCAACGTCGCCTACCGCGTGCGCGCATCGTTCCTGACGGGGCACGGCGCACGCGTTGAAGACCGCCTTAAAGAATTCGAAATGCACCGCGTTGATCTGACGGATGGGGCCGTGCTGGAAAAAGGCTGCGTCTACGTGGTTCCGTTGATGGAATCCCTCGCCCTGCCCGCGGACATGAATGCGGTCGCAAATGCCAAAAGCTCGACCGGACGGCTGGACCTGCTGACCCGCACAATCACCGATGGCGGCACTGAATTTGACCGTATTCCCAGCGGCTACATCGGCCCGCTGTACGCCGAAATCTGCCCACGCTCGTTTTCCGTGCTGGTGCGCCCTGGCATGCGTTTGAACCAAATCCGGTTCCGCACCGGCCACGCTGTTTTGGATGACGCAGCCCTTGCCGCGTTGCACGCAGACATTCCGCTGGTGAACGGCGATCCGGTCATTGACGACGGCCTTGGCTTTAGCGTCGATCTGAAATTGGCTGGCACCACGCTGGTCGGCTACCGCGCCAAACCGCACACAGGCGTCATCGATCTGGACAACATCGGCCACTACGACGCATCGGCCTATTGGGAAGAAGTGCACAGCACCGATGGCCACATCATCCTAGATCCCGGCGCGTTCTACATTTTGGTCAGCCGCGAAGCTGTCTGTATCCCGCCCGACTACGCAGCCGAAATGGCCCCGTATTTGGCGATGGTTGGTGAATTTCGCGTGCACTATGCAGGATTTTTCGACCCCGGATTCGGGTTTGACGCAGCTGGCGGCACAGGGTCACGCGGGGTGCTAGAGGTTCGCTGTCACGAGGCCCCGTTTGTGTTGGAACACGGTCAAGTCGTGGGCCGTTTGGTCTATGAAAAAATGGCCCTAGCCCCGACGCAATTGTACGGTGCTGACCTGAAATCAAACTATCAAGGACAGGGCCTAAAACTGTCCAAGCATTTCAAAACGCCTTAATGCTGATCACGTTTGGCACGACGTTCGGCGCGGATGCGATCACGCTCTGGCGTGGCACTTTGAGCCCGGTTTTGACCCGTTGGATTGCCATAATCGTCAATTTCGCCCTGTGGTTGCCCGCCGCGACCGCCTCGCTTGCGCGCCATACCTGCGGCCCCCTTAAAGCCCGCATCGATACCTTTGCTCATCGCTTTGCGCATGACGAGCCGCAGAAACATATTGATGATTTGGTTCATGGTTTTGGTGCCTCTCTTGCTGCGCTTACCCGATATATAGGGATAAATGCGGCGATTTTCAGATCAATCTTCAAACAACTCGGATTGGCCTTCGTTGGTTTCCTCGTCTTCGTCGACCTCGCACGGTCCCGGCATTGACCCTGGCGGTGGGCGATTTTCCAGCAAACCAGCAGAGCGCAATTCCTTGAGCCCCGGCAAGTCGCGGGCATTTTCCAGCCCGAAGTGATCAAGGAAATTTTGCGTGACCACAAACGTAACAGGCCGACCAGGTGTCATTTTGCGCCGCCCGAAACGGATCCATTCCATTTCCAGCAACTGATCAACAGTGCCGCGACTGACCGAAACGCCGCGAATTTCTTCGATCTCGGCGCGGGTGACGGGCTGGTGATAGGCGATGATCGCCAAGGTTTCGATGGCAGCTCGGCTCAGCTTGCGGGTTTCGACGGTTTCTTTTTGCATCAGAAACCCAAGGTCGGCGGCCGTGCGCATCGCCCAAGAATCGCCGATTTTGGTCACGTTCACGCCGCGCCCGTCATAGCGTTTTCGCAGATACACCAGCGCCTCGGCGGCGTCACAGCCATGCGGCATACGCGCCTCGAGCTCGCGCACGGTAACCGGTTCTGCACTCGCAAACAGGATCGCTTCGACCATACGTTCTTGTTCGGCAATAGGAGGAGCCTCAAACAGGCTTTCTTCTTTTTGTTCAACGTCTTGTGACACGTTATGCACCTCTCTTGCGCAACTGGATCGGACCAAAGGATTCACCTTGGCGGATGTCCAGATGCCCTTCTTTGACCAACTCTAACGAGGCCGCAAATGTTGCCGCTGTCGCTGATCTGCGACGCACAGGATCGTTGTCCCAGCCCTCTGGCAGGTAGGTCACAATTTCGGTCCATTCACCTGCGTAGCCAATCAATCCACGCATCCGTTCCAGTGCTTGTTCCATCGTAAACACGCTTTCGCGGTCCAAGATAAACGGGCGGAAATCGTCGCGGGTGCGGATGCGGGCGTAACCCTGCATCAAGTCCAACAGGGTTGCCGTGTAGGTCACCGATTTGACCCGCTCAACCGTTTCGACCTGCCCGCGCGCAAAGAAATCACGCCCCAGTTGGTCACGTGCCATCAGACGTGCAGCACAATCGCGCATCGCTTGCAGGCGTTCCAATTGAAACGCGAGGTGGGCGGCCAGCTCTTCGCCAGACGGTCCCTCTTCGGTCGGGTCAGGCGGCAGCAGCAAACGGGATTTCAAGAACGCCAGCCACGCAGCCATGACCAGATAGTCAGCGGCCAATTCTAGCCGCAACGCTTTGGCCTTTTCCACAAACGCCAAATACTGATGCGCCAATTGCAGAACAGAGATTTTGCGCAAATCGACCTTTTGCGTGCGCGACAATGTCAGCAGCAAATCCAACGGCCCTTCAAAGCCGTCGACGTCCACAATCAGCGCCTCGGCCGCCATCCGTTCAGCAACAGAAACCCGGTCTTCTTCAAAGATGTCATCAGCCATGCAGGTTCCCGCCCAGAAGAGCCTTAAGTTCGGCGTCATAGGCAGAAATGTCAATCTCGTCCGGAGTTTTGCGGGCTTTGAGTGCAGCATTCGCACGTCTTTGGGCCGCATCCGACATCTGACCCGAGGCGGCAGCGACGGTTTGGCGCTCTTTTAGGGTGCCATTGCAGTGCAAGATCACGTCGCAACCGGCGGCCAAGGCCTGTCGGCTTAATGTGCCAAGATCACCGCTGAGGGCTTTCATCGAAATGTCGTCGGTCATGATCAATCCATCAAAACCGATGTCCGTGCGGATCACATCCATCACAGGCTTGGACAGGGTCGCGGCCTGATCGTCGATGGCCGAGTACACCAGATGCGCGGTCATCCCCATCGGCAAGTCGTTCAACGCTTTGAACGGCGCAAAATCATGGGTGCCAAGACCGTCGCGTGCCGCATCAACCTTTGGCAGATCAAAATGGCTATCAGCCGTCGCGCGCCCATGCCCGGGCATGTGTTTGACCACCGGCAGCACTCCTCCGTCCAGCATGCCGTCGGCCGCAGCGCGACCCAGCGTGGCCACCGTGTTCGGGTCATCGCCGTAACAACGATTGCGCAGAAAATCATGGGTCGTGGCATCGGCCACATCAACCATCGGCGCGCAGTTGCTGTCGATGCCAATGTCGCGCAATTCATGGGCGATTATGCGGTGGCGCAGATACATCGCGCGCGTCGCGTCATCGCCTGCTGCCTTGACGAAATCTAAGGGTGGCAGCCATTCACGCCAGATCGGCGCGCGCAAGCGTTGCACACGCCCGCCCTCTTGGTCGATCGTGATGGGACAGTCGCGCCCAACGGCCTCGCGGTAATCATTGCACAGCGCGCGCACTTGATCAGGCGTGTCGATGTTGCGGGCAAACAGGATAAACCCAAACGGGTTCACATCGCGAAAAAACGCTTTTTCTTCGGTACTTAGCCGATGTCCGTCACCATCAAGGATGGTCGCGCCAAAGCGGGTCATCTGGTGACAACCGGAATGCAATCTGCCTTTTTGGCCAGCAAAGCAGAACAGAAACGACGCGCATCGCTGAGGTCTTCAAACCCCAAAGCGCGCAGGCGATAGAATGTGCGCCCACCGCTTTTTGCCTTTTGGATGATGCGGGATTTGCCGTGCAGAAAATCGCCAAAACGACCCTCAAGCTTGCCCCATTGATCCCGCGCGACTTCGGCGCTGTCAAAGGCCCCAAGCTGCACAAGGCGGGTGCCCGCAGGCAGGCTGGCGGCATCGACTTCGTTGGTTGCAACGGCGGCGGGGGCCGACACAGGCACCACAACGGCTGGCGCGTTGGCGGGGCGCAAGGATGGGCGCAGCGAGCGTTTGACGCCCGGCGCTTTCAGAACTGCATTTGTGGCAACCACGGCTGTTGGCATTGCTTCGCTTTGCGCCGCTGAGGCGAGCGCTGCGACGACTTCGGGGGCGGTGCTGGTGTCATCAGCGACGATACGCTCTGATCCGGCGGTCAGTTGCGCCACCAGATCTTCGACGGAACCGGACTGCAAAGCGCCAGCCACATCTATTGTTTCATCAATTGCCGCAGACGGATTCAGCGCGGCGGGCTGTTGCACAGGAGCCACCATTCCCACGGGAATTGGCATGTCCTCTTGCGTCAATGCGACAGGTTGCGGGGCCAGAACCAGACGATCTGCGGGGGCTTGCGCGACGCCGTCCGCCGCAACCGCATTCACTGCCAAGCCTTGGTTCAGAGCCAATTGGCCACCTGGAACATCAGGGCGCACACGCATTTCGCCTGCGACCGCCTGAACCACCGGAATGCCGGAAACATCGCGCATCATCAGCTTGTAACCCCAGACACCAACGCCTGCGATCAGCGCGACAGAAATGCCTGCCGCAATCAAATTCGTAAAGTTTGTCAGTGGGTTAGCGCCACCATGCTGTGCGCTTGCCCCAGCCGTCGCATAGACGGGGGACCCCATACCTTGGGTGAAAGGAACGTCTGCCATGTTTGCCTCATTGCCCGCTTGGATACATTGTCCGTGGGGTCATCTGTTTGTTTGCCTGTGCAGCCGAGGCGGTTTTTTAACGCATCTCTTCGGCTGGCTCTACACCTAAGATACCAAGGCCAGCAGCTATTACAACCGCTGCGGCGCGCGCTAGGGCGATTTTTGCTTGTGACGTTTCTGGATCGTCCTGCAAAAAGCGCAATTGCGGCAACGTATTGCCTTGGTTCCACAGCCCGTGGAATTCGCCCGCCAGTTCGTACAGGTAGAACGCAATCCGGTGTGGTTCATTCGTGCGCGCGGCATTTTCGATCAAGCGAGGCCATTCCGCGATCTTACCCGCCAGCGCCAATTCCGCCTCGTGATCCAGCAGGCTCAGATCAGCATTGGCCAAGGTTGCATCATCAACCGCAACATCTGCCTCAACTGCTTTGCGCAAAACCGAATTCACCCGCGCGTGGGCGTATTGCACGTAAAACACCGGATTGTCTTTTGACTGCTCCAACACCTTGTCGAAATCGAAATCAAGCGGCGCGTCGTTTTTGCGCGTCAGCATCACAAAACGCGTCACATCAGAACCGACCTGTTCGACCACATCGCGCAGGGTCACAAAGGTCCCTGCCCGCTTGGACATTTTGAACGGCTCGCCGTTTTTGAACAGCTTGACCAGTTGCGTCAGCTTGATGTCCAGCGACACTTTGCCATCAGACAACGCGCTAACGGCTGCCTTCATCCGTTTGACGTAGCCACCGTGATCGGCGCCAAACACATCGATCAGTTCATCAAAGCCGCGCTGCACTTTGTCGTAGTGGTAGGCGATGTCGGGCGCAAAATAGGTCCAGGCGCCATCGGATTTTTTCACCGGACGATCGACGTCATCGCCGTGTTCGGTGGATTTGAACAAAGTTTGCTCGCGCGGTTCCCAGTCTTCCGGCTTTTTGCCTTTTGGCGGCTCGAGCACGCCCTCATAGATCAGCCCTTTGTCGTCCAGCGATTTGATCGCACTTTCGATCAGGCCGGTGCCGTACAGCGACGTTTCAGAGAAAAAGTTATCCATCTTGATGCCGAGCATGCCCAGATCGTCGCGGATCATGTCCATCATCGCTTCGGTTGAAAATTCGCGCACGTCTTGCAGCCAGAACTGTTCGCCCTTGTCGACATAGGCATCGCCGACTTTGGCTTTTAGCTGCTCGCCGGTTTTCACCAGATAGTCGCCGGGGTACGTGCCTTCGGTAAACGCGACCTCTTGGCCGTGCGCCTCAAGATAGCGCAGATAGACCGAGCGCGCCAAAACATCGACCTGCCCGCCGCCATCGTTGATGTAGTATTCGCGCGTGACATTGTGGCCGGCGAAATCCAGCAAAGAGGCCAGTGCGTCGCCAAAAACCGCACCACGCGTGTGCCCGACGTGCAAAGGACCAGTCGGGTTGGCCGAGACATATTCCACCATCACCTTTTTGCCCTGCCCCATTGCGGAGCGGCCAAAATCAGTGCCAGCCTTTAGCGCCTCGGCGATCACACCTTGCCAAACAGACGGGGCCAAACGCAGGTTCAAAAAACCCGGTCCTGCCACATCAGCCGCGGTAATGCGCGCGTCATTCATCAGCGCAGGGGCCAGAATGTCAGCAATGTCGCGCGGTTTCATCTTTGCGGGCTTGGCCAAAACCATCGCCGCATTTGTCGCCATATCGCCGTGTGACGCATCGCGCGGGGGTTCCACGGCGACGTTGTCAAAGCTGAGGCCCTCAGGCAATTGCCCCGCCTTTACCATCGCGTCTAACGCGTCGATCACTTGCACACGGATGTCGGCAAACAGGTTCATCTTTTTGGTCCTATATCGAGTTATCAGCGGTGTACCACAGCGCCGCGCAACGTCAACGTCGTGTCAATCGCTTGCGAAAATACGTAGGTGTTCTTGCAGGGCAAAGCGGTCGGTCATTCCAGAAATATAGTCCGACACCCGCCGCGCGATTGCGGTTTTGTCGGCACCTGCCAATTCGGCCTGCCATTCGCCCGGCAATTGCGCCGGTTCATTCAGAAACAGCGGAAACAGATCATGGATCACCAGCGCCACTTCGGCGCGTTTTTCCATCACCGATGGGGCGCGGTACATTTGGGTGAACAGAAACTTGCGGATCACTTGCAGATCAGCCCAAAGCGCAGGCGAAAACCGGATCACAGACCGGCCCAGATGGCGCACGTCATCGACACTGTTCACACCACTTTCGGCCAGAAAATCGCGCGACATGGTGATCACGTCACTTACCATCACGCCGAACACGCGCCGCAAGGCTTCGTGCCTGCGTTTGTGCAGATCAAGACCGGGGTATTTCGCGTCCACTTCGGCGTAAGCGGCCCCCACCATCGGCAATTGCGCGATGTCATCTTCGGTGAACAGCCCGGCGCGCAGCCCGTCGTGCATGTCGTGATTGTTGTAGGCGATATCGTCTGACAGGGCGGCCACTTGCGCCTCTGCACTTGCATGCGTGGCGAGCTCTAGATCATGTTGCGCGTCATATTCGGCCAGCGCGTAGGGCAGATCGCCCAGCACAGGACCGTTGTGTTTTGCGATCCCTTCCAGACTTTCCCACGTCAGGTTCAGCCCGTCAAAATCGGCGTAATGCCGTTCTAGATCGGTGACAATCTTGATCGCCTGGGCGTTGTGATCAAAGCCACCGTAGGGGGCCATCAGCTCGACCAACGCGTCCTCACCGGTGTGTCCAAACGGCGGGTGCCCCAAATCATGCGCCAAGGCAACGGCCTCTGTCAGCTCTGCGTTCAGACCCAGAGCGCCGGAAATCGTGCGCGCGACTTGCGCCACCTCGATCGAGTGGGTCAGGCGCGTGCGATAATAATCGCCCTCGTGTTCGACAAACACTTGGGTTTTGTATTTTAGCCTGCGAAACGCGCTGGCGTGAATGATCCGGTCACGGTCGCGCTGAAAACACGTCCTGAAACTCATCTCTTCCTCGACCAAGCGCCGTCCCCGCGCGTGATCAGGATTGGATGCAAATGATGCCTGCATTTTTGTGGCAATCCTTGTGGCCTGTCCTGCCACTCTCTATAATGCAGCTGTGGGGCCAATGAAACCGGCACCTTTTGATTAAATCCGGAGCATGAACGATGAATTTGCCACCCAAAGTCACATCTCGTGCGTTTGAACGTCTGGCCGAAATCGGCGCGGCCAATGATGGGCACGCCTTGCGCGTCGCCGTCGAGGGCGGAGGATGTTCCGGTTTTCAATACGAAATCGCATTGGACGCCCCCAAAGACGACGATCTGGTGCTTGAAGGTGCAGGGCAAAAGGTTGTGGTTGATTCCGTATCACTGCCATTCTTGGCCAACGCTGTCATCGATTTCTCAGAGGAATTGATCGGCGCGCGTTTTGTCATCGAAAACCCGAATGCAACCAGCGCATGTGGATGCGGAACTTCGTTTTCAATGTAATGGCTTAGCCTGCGATGCTCATGCGGCTGAACCCTTCGAAGAACATCTCGAAATCTGCTGAAGAATCCTGTGCAGCGCGTAGAATTTCGTAACCTTCTGGGCTAACGGATTGTTCGATAATTCCTTGCATGTGATGCCAATCAGAGCTGCGTGTCTCGCGCATTTGATACATACAGGCTGACATGGCGCGCAGTGGTCCGACGGTTGAATTCTTGCGATCAAATCGCATAGGACCGGTTCGAATTTGCGCGTGCTGAACCGGTCGTTTCGCGCAGAGTGCCATCCAGTTTGCAACAAAAAATTCGTGATATTGATCGTCTGCGGGTACGGCTGATGCCCCCTCAACCGCGAAATCTGACAGGCACTCCGTCACGTGATCTTCCCAAATTTGACTGGGTTGATGCCCTGCAAACCGCAGTGCGATGCAAATTTCGGCAAGTAAATCTGTATTTTGATCAAGGTAGGCGAAGATTCCCGCAACTTCAGCGATCGCACAGCAGCGTTGCCCAACTGAGGGTCTTTACGGCCATATTCCGACAGGTAAAACACAATGTGCGTCAGTTCGTAGGCGGCCTTTTTGTTAGGAACCGCAAAGGTGTCGTTGCGTGAAATGAACCGGTGAAGACGTGCGTTCAGCCCGTTGTCCTCAAATTCCACGCCGCGACGCGCCAATAGACGCTGTGCCTCGCCACGTTGCAAATCAGACAATTCCGCCTGCGCCAACTCTTGTTGCGCCACCCAATTGCACAGCTTTGCGCCTTGCGTGCCCGCCATTCCAATATCTTCGAGATCAAGGCATATCGACACTAAGAACCGGTAGTATTGCGGAAAGAATGACAAACGCCGGGGCAAGGTTTCATAGAATTTAGCCAATGGTTCCAGTGCACTGGCGTCCAGCTTTGTCCCAGAACATTCCAGAATGCTCAGCAGTTCGGCGTTTTCCTTAAGCCAGAAAACATCGTCCGCCCCGCGCCGCTGCGTTGCAAACAGCGAGATCAGCGTGCTGGCCTGATCTTGAAACCCAAGACGCCGTTGCGGCGCGTTAAATGCGATGATGTTGCTCCTGTGATCAACCTTTCAAATTTCAAATTCAACGCGCCGCAGCTGGTATTAAGAGCCGGAAGAGAACATCTGCGTGCCTTCACCCGCATCGGTTTTTGCGCCCATTGTCGGCGCCGATCCAGACGAGAATGACCCGCTAAGATCGCCGCTGATCATGTCACTGCAGGTCGGAGCAGAGCTGGTCGAAAACAGTTCCACGTGATCGCCTGAGAACATGTCCAAATCGGATGTTTCGACGGCGGTATTTGCTTTGCGAAGTACGTTCATTTTTGAAGTCCCATTTCAATTATTTCAGAGACTTCAGCGTTGCGCAGAACGACACATCGTTAACAGACGGGTTCAAGGATTTGCCGCGCAAACTCGGGTTATCCACATGAGCATTCGCGCCTAATTATTTGGTCGAAAAAGGGAAGCATGTTCCAAAAATTTTTCAAAAAAATCTTATCCACACCGCTGATTTTATTGAATAATCGTGAATTAACCCGATTGGTTAACGCGTACCTAAAGGGAATCGGTCGCGTTAACCAATCTGGGGAAAACTTTGGTGCGCCTGCGCAAATACCCCGGCAAATCAGCCTCGCCCCTTGCCCGCAGCGACCGCTTAAGCGATAGCTGGGCTTAAGAATTCGGAGACGCTTATGAAAATCGCGACGTTCAACATCAATGGCATCAAAGCCCGCATTAACGCCTTGCCCGATTGGCTGGACGAAGCGCAGCCTGACGTGGCCTTGTTGCAGGAAATCAAATCCGTTGACGAAGGTTTCCCGCGCGAGATTTTCGAAGAGCGCGGCTATAACGTCGAAACCCATGGCCAAAAATCGTTTAACGGCGTGGCGATCCTGTCAAAACTACCGCTCGAAGACGTCACACGTAGCCTGCCCGGCGATGATACCGATGAACAGGCCCGCTACATCGAGGCGACAGTGGTTGGCGAACGCGACGCACTGCGCGTTTGCGGATTGTACCTGCCAAACGGCAATCCGGTCGAACTCGACGACGCAGGCACCCCCATCGCGGGCGGAAAATACGCTTACAAACTGGCGTGGATGGAACGCTTAAAAGCGCGCGCTCAGGTATTATTGGCCGAAGAAACCCCGTTTCTCATGGCCGGCGATTACAACATCATCCCGCAACCCGAAGACGCCGCCCGCCCGAATGCGTGGACAGAAGATGCATTGTTTCGGCCCGAAAGCCGCAAAGCATTCCGCGAATTGCTGAACCTCGGGTTGACCGAAGCCTTCCGCGCCCGTGACCCGCGCACCGCGCAATACTCGTTTTGGGACTACCAAGCAGGCGCGTGGAACAAAAATGACGGCATCCGCATCGACCACTTTCTGCTGAGCCCAGCCTGTGCCGACATGATGACCGATTGTGGGATCGACAAAGACATTCGCGCCCGCGAAAAACCGTCAGATCACGTGCCTGTTTGGGTTAATTTGGACGTCTGACTCCAACGGCACGCACCTATAAAATATGGAATGCCCAACGCAGTCGGGCGCCTTTGGATCAAGTCCCACTGCCCGTAACGTCATAGCGGTACAGCCAGTCGAACGGCTTGATCATCAGGCTCGGGGTCAGTCGGCTGCCCAAACCCATCACCGCATGCGCCCCAAATCGCACAGGCCCATGACGCAGATGATAGCGCCATGCATTGCCGTTTGCGGTTTTGATGATGCGGCTGACGCGCGCCTTGCGCATCACGGTATAGGCCGCCAATGCGGCATCCCCTTGGTGTGCGTTCAAACAACGCCCTAACGCCCATGCGTCTTCTAATGCCATGTTGGCCCCTTGCGCTAGAAACGGCAAGGTCGGGTGCGCGGAATCACCAACTAAAACAACACCTTGTTTGCCCCAATTTGTCGCGACAGGATGGCGAAACAACCCCCAAATTGACACGTCTTGGACTGCTTCGATTGTCTGTGCTGCGTCACCTTGGAACTGGGCAAAACGGGCGCGCAACTCTTGTGGGTCACCTGTGTGGTTCCAGCCTTCGTCGGCCCAAGCGTCGCGTTCTTCGACCGCAACGAGGTTCAAAAACGCAGACCCACGGATCGGATAGCTGACGATGTGTTGGCCCGGTGCCATGTACACGCGCGCCTCGGGCCCTTGGTCAATGACGTTTGGCACAACCGCGCGCCACGCCACTTGTTTGGTGAAAAACGCAGAGCTTTGCGGGTTCAACACGCCGCGCGCCACCGAATGGACGCCATCCGCCGCCACGATCAATTCCGCCCGCCGCGTGGTCCCATCGCTCAGCCGCACTTCAGGCATGTCACCCGGAATAACGTCCGCCACATGCGCGCCCAGCACGATATCTGCGCCAGCGCGTTTTGCCGCCCCTTTGAGCAGATCCAGCAAGTCGGCGCGGTGCACAAAATAGTAATGTTGATCCGCAGCCAATCGCGCCAGATCAAGCCGCGCCACTTCGCCCGCCCGCTTGTAGTCGCGCAATGATACGGCCTGCGCGCGTACGGCACCGCGTGATTTCAACTCTGTTTCGAGGCCCAAAGCCCGCAGAACTACCATGCCATTGGGACTGATTTGCAAGCCCGCGCCAACTTCGCGCAGTGCGTCCGCTTGTTCCAGGACGGTCACGGATGCACCTGCCCGCCCCAGCACGGCTGCTGTGGCCAACCCGGCGATCCCGCCGCCGATCACAATTGCGCTGCGCACTGTCATGCCATCCCCGAACGAAAAAGGCGCGGCAGAGTTTCCCCCGACGCGCCTGATATCTTTGTGCGTTTCACGTCAAGCTCACTCGTCGCGGTGCACTTTTTCGCGCCGTTCATGCTTTTCCTGTGCCTCAAGGCTCATCGTGGCGATGGGCCGTGCATCCAGACGTTTCAGTGAAATTGGTTCGCCCGTGAACGAGCAATAGCCGAATTCATCTTCGTCGATGCGGCGCAGTGCGGCGTCGATTTTCGACACCAGCTTGCGCTGACGATCCCGCGTGCGCAATTCCAGCGCGCGGTCGGTTTCCTCGGACGCACGATCGTTGACGTCTGGAATATTGCGTGTGCCATCTTGCAATGCCTCGATGGTATCGCGGCTGCCTGCGAGCAACTCTGATTTCCAGTCCAAAAGCTTGCGACGGAAGTATTCCGTCTGGCGGTCATTCATAAACGGTTCATCATCGGCCGGTCTGTAGTCATCCGGCAAGAATGCTTCCTGCTTCATGTCTTTCCCCTCACTACGGCTTGCGCTTGTCATGTTGGCTTCCTTACAATCCAAAACGGGTCGCCCCCTGCGGGTGCATCTAACGTAGCGTTTGGGAATTGTCACTACACAATCCTGCGCGCTTTGGGCTAAAGGTATTGGTAATTAAATCGCGCCAAATTGAGGTAAAATAGATATGAAATTTCAAGGCACTGACAGCTATGTCGCCACGGACGACCTGACAATTGCGGTGAATGCCGCCGTCACACTTGAGCGCCCTCTACTCGTTAAAGGGGAACCCGGCACCGGCAAGACCGAATTGGCCAAGCAAGTTGCCACCTCTTTGGGTCTGCGCATGATCGAATGGAACATCAAATCAACCACCCGCGCGCAGCAGGGTCTGTATGAATATGACGCCGTATCGCGCCTGCGTGACAGCCAGTTGGGCGAGGAAAAAGTCCACGATGTCGCCAACTACATTCGCAAAGGTAAGTTGTGGGAAGCGTTCGAGGCGGGCGAAAAGGTCGTATTGCTGATCGACGAGATCGACAAAGCCGACATCGAGTTCCCGAACGATTTACTACAAGAGCTCGATAAGATGGAGTTCTACGTCTACGAGACCGGCAAAACCATCAAAGCGGTGAATCGCCCGATCGTGATCATCACTTCGAACAATGAAAAGGAACTGCCCGACGCGTTTCTGCGCCGCTGTTTCTTTCACTACATCCGCTTTCCAGACATGGAAACAATGCGCGCCATCGTCGAAGTCCACCACCCCGGGATCAAGGAACAGTTGCTGACGACAGCGCTGACCCAGTTCTTTGAGGTGCGCGAACAAGCCGGTTTGAAAAAGAAACCCTCGACCTCCGAAGTGCTGGATTGGCTAAAATTGCTACTGGCCGAGGACATGTCTGCCGAGGATCTGAAATCTGGCGGTGCCTCTGCCCTGCCAAAACTGCACGGTGCCTTGTTGAAAAACGAGCAAGACGTTCATTTGTTTGAACGTTTGGCGTTTATGGCACGGGGTCAGCAGCGCTAGAGCCAACCACAGATAGCGGAATTTGGGCCAAGGTCGCAAATTCGTTGCAAAAAAGCCGCGCGGGTCCTCTCGGGCGGCTTTGTTTTTGGCTGAAATAAGGCAGATTTGCGCAACCGCCCTACTTCTGCCTTATTGCAAAACAGCACACGTAAGGCGATTTTCGATTTAAAATCATAAGCTTGCGGATCATTAGCCGGCCCTCGATACGCTCATTTACCGCCCATTTTCATAAAATCTGCCACAAACTTGCCTTAATTGAACCCTAAGAAGGTCGGGTTGAGAGGCGACAAGATCTCCAACTGAGGCGACTAAGTAGGCAGGCAGTATTAAATGATTGGTAACGACGCACTCCAAGTGCGCCCGCTGATTGAGTCCGATAAGGATTCATGGGGCCTACTTTGGACCGCTTATCTTGCGTTTTATAAGACAAGTGTGCCTGCGCAGACGTATGACGTCTATTTTCAGCGCCTGCTTGGCGATGATCCACAGGATTTCAACGGCCTTGTCGCCGTTAAAGACGGCCAGTTGGTTGGTCTCACCCACTACCTGTTTCATCGCCACGGCTGGAAAGTCGAAAACACCTGCTACTTACAAGACCTCTACGCCGATCCATCCGTGCGTGGCCTTGGCATTGGACGCGCCTTGATCGAAGCGGTTTACGCTGCAGCCGACGCGGCAAACGCACCAAGCGTCTATTGGTTAACCCAAGACGACAATACGCAAGCACGCAAACTTTATGACCGCATCGGCACCCTCACGAACTTTATCAAGTACGGGAGAACATGATGCGCCGCTATGTGCTCCCCCTTGCTTTGATGTTGAACGCGTGTATGCCTGTGACCCCGACGGACACGGCGACGCGGGCCAACATCACCGCCTCGACCTTGCCGCCGATGAAAACCTTTGGGGCCCCGCGCCCATCGCGGCCTGCGAAATCCAACGTCGATTTGACCAATGACTTTATTGATCTGTCTTTCCGGTTGGAAAGCGGTCGTGATCTGCCGCTGTTCACCCGTTTTGAAAACCCGATTTCGGTCCGTGTGACGGGCGCACCACCTGCGTCCCTCGGGTCCGATCTAAACAAACTGCTGCACCGCTTGCGCACCGAGGCTGGTATCAGCATAAGCCAAACCGCCGCGACGCAGCCTGCAAACATCACTATTCAGGCCGTCAGCCGCGCAGAAATTCGCCGCGCCCTGCCCCACGCTGCCTGTTTCGTTGTGCCAAATATCGATGACATTTCGGAATACCGCACTGCCAAACGCACGCCCAAGACGAACTGGGCCATCATGCGCGAGCGCAAGAAGCTGGCGATTTTCCTGCCAAATGACGCAAGCCCGCAAGAAGTACGCGATTGCCTGCACGAGGAACTGGCCCAAGCGTTAGGCCCGTTGAACGATCTGTACCGCCTGCCCGACTCTGTCTTTAACGACGACAACGTGCACACAGTTCTGACCGGTTTCGACATGATGATGCTGCGGGCCTATTATTCGCCCGAATTGCGCTCTGGCATGACCCGTGGTCAGGTCAAAGCCAAGTTGCCGGGCATTTTTGGTCGCATCAATCCGGGCGGAAACGGGCGTCAGGCGAAATTTGCATCCCGTACGCCGCGCGCGTGGTCACAGGCCATTCAAAAGGCGCTAGGCCCGGGTGCGACGCCGCGCGAACGCGGTGTTGCTGCGGATCAGGCGTTGAAAATTGCGACCGCGATGGGATGGCACGATCACCGCCGCGCCTTTGCGCACTACGCAAATGGTCGCATTTTGCTGTCCTCCGATCCCAAAGCCGCACAACAGCATTTCCTTGCTGCTGACCGTTATTACGCCGCAACGCCCGGCGCCGATTTGCACCGCGCCTATGTTGCCACGCAACTGGCCGCCCATGCGATCACCCAAGGCGACGGCGATCTTGCCCTGCTGTTGGTTGGGCCCCACATTGATCGTGCCGCGCGCAATGAAAACGCGATTTTGCTGTCGACTTTGCTATTGTTGCGGGCCGAAGCGCTTGATCTGAATGGACGAACAGCCGAAGCACGTACCGTCAGACTGGACAGTCTTGGATGGGCGCGATACGGCTTTGGACCAGATTGGGCCGTGCGGGCCAAGTTGCGTGAAATCTCGTCTCTCAGCCCGCTGAAAAAAGGCCGCACCTAAGGTTCGGAGCTGAACTATGATCGTGATTATCGCAGCCCTTTTGGGGGCGATTGTTGGCGCATTTACGGCCAAGCGCCGCAAAGGTAACACCTTGGATATACTGCAATATGCCGCGGGTTATGCGATGGCGTTTGTTGTGGTTGGCATGATCGCGACAGTCGTTCTGCACCGCTTGGCGGTCTAACATGTTTCTGCCGTTCTTTGACAACTTGCGCAGCGCCGGTGTCCCCGTTTCGATCCGCGAATTTCTGGCGTTTCTCGAGGGCATGAAAGCCGGTCTTGCGACCTATGATGTTGAATCATTTTACTATCTGGCCCGCGTGTCGATGGTGAAGGACGAGCGTAACATCGACAAGTTCGACCGCGCCTTTGCCGCAGCGTTCGACGGGTTGGAACAAATCAGCATCGAGCAGGTTCTAGAGGCCGTCGACATCCCGTCTGACTGGCTGGAAAAACTGGCAGAGAAACACCTGTCCCAAGAGGAAAAAGACGAAATCGAAGCGATGGGTGGTTTCGAGAAATTAATGGAGACGCTGAAACAGCGCCTTGAGGAGCAAAAAGGCCGGCACCAAGGTGGTAACAAATGGGTTGGCACGGCGGGCACCTCGCCTTTTGGGGCCTACGGGTACAACCCCGAAGGTGTGCGGATCGGCCAAAAAGAATCCCGTCACCAGCGCGCCACCAAAGTCTGGGACAAGCGCGAATTCAAGAATTTGGACGACCAAGTTGAACTCGGTACCCGCAACATCAAAGTGGCGCTGAAACGTCTGCGCAAATGGGCCCGTGACGGGGCGCAAGAAGAACTGGACCTGAACGGCACCATCCGTGCGACCGCTGAAAACGGCTATCTTGACGTAAAAACGCGGCCTGAGCGGCGCAATGCAGTCAAGGTTCTGTTGTTTTTGGACGTCGGTGGGTCAATGGATCCGCATATCAAAGTGGTCGAGGAATTGTTCTCGGCCGCGCGCACCGAATTCAAGCATCTTGAGCACTTTTATTTCCACAATTGCCTGTATGAAGGTGTGTGGAAAGACAACCGTCGCCGCTGGGATGCCCAGATGAAAACCGACGAAGTTCTGCGCACCTACGGCCCTGATTACAAATGTATTTTTGTCGGTGACGCCTCCATGTCGCCCTATGAAATCGCCTATCCTGGTGGTGCCAATGAACATTGGAATCCCGAAAGCGGCCAGGTCTGGCTGGAACGCACGCGCGATCAGTGGAAATCGAACCTGTGGATCAATCCGATCCCGGAAAAATACTGGTCCTACACCCACTCGATCACCATGATCCAAGAGATCTTTGGCAAAGACGCGATGGTGCCGATGACCCTTGAGGGGCTCAGCCGCGGGATGAAAGCGCTGACCCGCTAGCGCGTTCTAAACGCAGGCAATTATCATTTGGACGGCGCGCGTGTTTCAATCTACGCTCGCCGCATGTCGAACGCCCCAATTACGCATATCGATCTGGCAGAGTTCACCGCCGATCCCTACCCTATTTTGGCCAGTATGCGCGCCAAAACTCCGATCACGTTTGTCCCCGAATTGGCGGCCACTTTGATGGTCAAACGCGACGACATTCACGTTCACGAAAAACGTACGCAGGTGTTTTCATCCGTTCAACCGGACGGTCTGATGGTGCAATTGATGGGCGAAAATATGATGCGCAAAGACGGCGAGGCACACATGGCCGAACGCCGCGCACTGTTTCCAGCCTTGTCGCCGCGCACCGTGAATGATCATTGGAAAGCAATCTTTGAAACTGCAACGCTGGACCTGCTCGGCAAGCTGCGCAAAAAGGGCAAATGCGATCTGGTACGCGATTATGCGATGCCGGTCTCGGCCATGGCGCTCAAGGCGATCACTGGGCTGGAATCAATGTCAGACGCGGAAATGGACGGCGTCAGTCAGGCGATGATCGACGGCTGCGCGAATTATGCGGGCGATCCGAAACTGACCAAACGCTGCAACCGCGCGACGGCATTGATCGACGAACACATCAAATATGCGCGCCAAGCCCCACCTCAGTTTTCAGCCTTACAGGTCATGCAAGACGCTGGCCTGCCTGACGACAGCCAAAGCGCCAACACCAAACTGATTATTTCAGGCGGGCAAAACGAACCGCGTGACGCGATTGCCGGCACGATCTGGGCGCTTTTGAACCACCCGAGCCAGTTGGCGATGATCCAAGACGGGCGCGCAACCTACGGCGATGCGTTTTCCGAATACGCCCGCTGGATGGCCCCCATCGGCATGTCGCCACGCCGCATAGCCCAAACCGACACCATCGACGACATCACATTCGATCCCGAAGACCGCGTCTTTTTCATGTTCGGCTCAGCCGGTCGGGACGAAGACCACTTTAGCGCGCCCGACACGTTTGACGTGACCCGCAACACCCAAAGCGCGATCAGCTTTGGTGCAGGACCGCATTTTTGCGCAGGGGCCGCAGCAGCACGGTGCCTGATCGCCGACGTCGCATTGCCACTCGCCTTTGCGCATTTGCCAAATTTGCGCCTGACCGGCCCAGTCCCCTACACTGGCTGGGCGTTTCGCGGACCCACAAAAATGCCTGTGGCCTGGGAAATTTAGCAGCGATGCCCCTTTGCCCTGCGCCCAATCAGGCCCATATGTAGACCATGTTAAAACTGACCCCCATTTTACTCGCGATCCTTTATGGCCTTGCGATGTATCGTTTCTCGGCGTGGCAAACGGCGCGGCGTCTTGATTCAAAATCGACCGAGCTGACGGACCCGTTGCTGGGCCACATGAGCATGCAAATGGCGAAGGCGCTAGAAATCGAACGGATCAAGGTTCACATCTACGAAATCCCGCAGATCAATGGCTTAGCTGCCCCTGACGGGCGTATTTTTATCACCCGCGGGTTCTACGATAAATTCAAGTCGGGCGAGGTCAGCGCGGATGAATTGGCCAGTGTGATCGCACACGAACTGGGGCACGTGGCCTTGGGGCACTCGCGCCGCCGGATGATCGATTTCTCGGGTCAAAACGCGCTGCGAACGGCCCTTGCGATGGTGTTGGGGCGGATCATTCCCGGTGTTGGTGTCTGGGTTGCGGGCATGTTGACATCAATGTTGGCGGCAAAACTTAGCCGCGTCGACGAATACGAGGCGGACGCCTACGCCGCCGCGTTGTTGACCAAAGCAGGGATCGGAACAGCCGGTCAAATTTCGCTTTTTGAAAAGCTCGACGCGCTCAGCCAGTCTGGCGCAAACGGCGCGCCTGCATGGATGCTCAGCCATCCCAAAACATCCGAACGCATTCAGGCTTTGCAAAAGCTGCAGAACGCGTGGACGCCGGTTTCAAAGTAAACCTATTGCGACAATGCCTTGGCAATCCGTGGCAATCGCGCCTTTTTGAACAGGGCGCGCATCGTCCAATCTTTGCCCGACAGATCCCGCGCCGTTTGCAATACGCCATTGGCAACATCCGTGATCACCTCGGGTGAACTTTGCCAGACCTGATGCAGAAACCCGTCTGGATCCACACGGCTAAGCCCCTCTTCGGCAAGTATATTTCGCGGAAAATCTTTGGCGTTCAGGGTGATGATCCCATCTGCGGATCCGGCAATCGCGGCGGCCAGAACATGCACGTCATTGGCATCAGGCAACCACAATCGCTGCTCAAGTGCCGCGTTGGGTAACACCTCTGCCCGTGGCCACGCCACGCGCAGCATCGCGATTTCAGAGCGCGCAAACACTTCGGCTTCGGGTCCGATTTTCAGCGTCGCGCGCGCCCATTCCTCCAGCACGCGCGGACTGAATTGCGGCTCGAACACCCCGGCCCGCGCCACGCCCATCAGCATCTCGCGCATGACGGTCGGGTACAGAACGCAGGCGTCCAGAAACATTCTCATAGGCGGAAGAACAACGCCTTGAGGTAACCGCTTTCGGCCAGTTGTGGCAGCAACGGGTGGTCCGCGCCGGCAAACCCGGTGTGGATCAGCGATGCACGACGACCGCCTCGCCCGATCCCACGTACGCAGGCGTTGCGGAATTGCGCCAGATCAGCGGCGTGCGAACACGAACACAGACCCAAAATGCCGTCAGGTGCCACCAATTGTGCCGCCAGTCGCGCGACTTTTTCGTAGGCGCGCAGGCCTGCTTCGACCGCTTGGCGTGAGGGTGCGAACGCCGGTGGATCACAGATGATCACGTCAAATTGGGCCCCTTCGGCGCGCAAGGATGTCAGCACTTCGAACGCATCACCTTGGCGGGTCGAAAACGCAGCGGATTTGCCCATCGCAGCCGCCCCTTGGGTCGCCAGAACAAGGGCCGGAGCCGATCCATCAACTGCCAAAGCAGATGTCGCACCGCCAGCCAAAGCTGCCAAACCAAAGCCACCCACGTGGCTGAACACATCCAAAACCCGCGCGCCTTTGGATAGGTTTGCGGTGAAGGCGTGGTTCGGGCGTTGATCAAAGAACAGGCCGGTCTTTTGACCTCCCGTCAGGTCCGCCATGTAGGTCGCGCCGTTCATTTCAACGGGCAGCGGCGCGTCAGGTGCGGTGCCGATCACGGCGCGCGACACGTCATCGAGCCCTTCGAGAACCCGGGTGCGCCCAGCCGCATTTTTCAAAACAGTCGTGACGCCGGTGACGTCGGCCAAAGCCGCGCACAGCGTTTCCAGATGCACATCCGCCCACGCAGCGTTGGGCTGTACAACGCAAGTATCGCCAAAACGATCAACGATCACACCGGGCAAACCGTCGGCCTCGGCGTGGATCAAGCGGTAGTAGGGCGCGTCAAACAGCTGTTTGCGCAGACGCAATGCGCGCGCGATCCGTGTGGCAAACCAGTCGTGATTCAGCGTGGCATCGACATCGGTGTCGAGGATCCGTGCAATGATCTTGGAATTGGAATTCATCGCCACCAACCCGAGAGGCTGGCGCTTTTCGTCCTGCAGGATCGCAAGGCCGCCTGCGGGGATCGCTTTGGTGCGTCTGTCGGTCACCATTTCATTGGCATAGACCCACGGAAAACCATGGCGGATTGCACGGGCATTGGCCTTGGGGAGCATACGCACCACAGGCAATTCGGAGTTCGGGCTGATATCATCAGAAAAGGGCGCTGTCATAGCGCCCTTCCCTAATCTCAATTTCGCGAAAGCGAAAGGTTAGATCTTTTTCAACTGTTGGATCATGCCAAGCTTTGGGTTGGTGAACCCTTCGGCGTTGGACAATTCCTGACGGATCACTTCGGCCAAATGGTCGGTGATGCGCACCTTTTGCGTTTGACCGCGGGCCTCGGCGTTGATGGCTTGCTGGCCACCTAAGGCATCCAGATCAGCATCAACGATGCGAACCTCACCCAAGGCTTGACCGGATTTTGCATCGCGGATCCACAAGGCGAATTTGATCGAGTGGACGCCGCCGGTTGTATAGCGTGCCTTTTCGGTCAAAGCGTGAAAGCGCAGGACTTTGACGTCGAGACGCAAGCCGGCGTCGCCTGCCATGGCATCTGTGCCTTTGGCGAACCCTGTGTCAAAGATTGCTTTGACTTGGGCGTGACGGTTGCCGATCGGGTCTTCGCGCCACACGATATCACCGCCTGGGTAATAGCTGTTGCGTTCGGACACTTTCAAGGATTGTGGCACCAGCACGTTGATTTGCTGTACGTTGAAGGCCGCGCTGAAGTTCGTTGGCGCCGAGGCCAGGAATTGCTGCGCAGGCAGTGTTTCAAATTGCTGAACTTGCGGCGGCACGGTATCAAAGCGTGCGTTGCGTGTTGCTGTATCCGTTGTCGCACAGGCCGAAACCATTGCGCCAAGGCCAAGCATCATAATCAGTTTCAAAGTTTTCATGTCGTCCTCCAGCCACTCTTTGGCGGCGTTTCCCACTATCGGTTGAACCAATGTATGCGGGTCAATCTGGGCAGGATTGCGACAATTTAAGTCAATTGTTGTGAAACCTTCGCGGCCTTTGTGCGACGTTGGGTTGTATGGGAGAGCACGACCGTAGCGTCAATCACGGGTGCGCGAACGCCAGCCACCACGTCTACGCGGGGCCGCCATACCTGCCAGCCCTTCTTGCATTACTTCGCTCATCGGGTGGTCCGGCGCGCCTTCGCCGTATTGCACCAGAAGCGCGCGAATGGTTGTGCCGGTGTCTTGTTCCATCGGCAGGCTCAGCGCCCAATCAAGGAAAATCGTGCGGCACTCGGATTTGGTGATCCCGTCGATCCGGTAGGATTCATAGATCAGACCCTTGGGGTCGTTTGGATTGCCCTTTTTCACGAGACACCTGTTCCTACAGTGGCATCAATGATGGCACCTGCCGCTGCATAAGCCGCATTCAGATTGTGTTCCAGCGCCTCGGCACTGTCGGTTTTTAAAGTTCGGCACACGAAACTCATCGCGCCACTCCCTACGTCGCTTGGGTCCAGCACGTCCGTCGTCAAAAGGCGCGCGCAGATTTGTAACGTCCAACACATCTCATAGGTTTGCAGCAATACCTGTCTGTCCGCGTCACTCAGCAGCCTTGCAGCGACACAAGCCACAAGCCCTTCTGCGATCTGGCGTGGGGCATCGCCGCTGATCAACGCGCCAGCTTGGGCCAGCAGTTCGATGTCTTGCATCCGGCCTGCGCCAATCTTGGGTTCCCACACCGAGACCGGCGTTTTGGCATCGGCAATACGGGCGCGCATGGTTGCGACCTCGGCGATGACTTTGGTGCCGTCGCGCGCGTTTTGCAAAATATCGCGGCGCAGGTTCTCGACCTGTTCCGCCAACTGCGGCGCGCCTGCAATCACCTGTGCACGGGTCAGCGCCAGATGTTCCCAGACCCACGCCTGTGTCCGTTGATAGTTGTCAAAACTGGCCCAACTGGTGGCCACAGGCCCTTTGTTGCCGGACGGGCGCAGACGCATGTCGACCTCATAGAGCCGCCCTTGGGCCATGGGTACGGTCAGGGCGGTGATCATCGCTTGGGTCAGGCGGGCGTAGTATTGCCGCGCCGCCAGCGGGCGTTTGCCGTCTGACATTTCAACGTCAGCGGGGTCGTAAATCACGATCATATCCAGATCCGAGGCAGGATTAAGCGCCCCTGCCCCCAGCGACCCCATCCCCAAAATCACCGCTCCATTGCCCGGAGGCGGCCCGTGGCGCGTCGAAAACTGTGCCACGACTTCGGGCCACAGCGCCCGCAAAACCGCCCGCGCAAGGTCACTATACTGGGCCCCTGCGTCTTGTGGCGTGATCAAGCCACGCAGCAAATGCACCCCGATCCGGAAATGCCATTCCTTGGCCCAGCGACGGGTCATATCCAGCTTGGCCTCGTAATCCGCCTCGCGCCCCAGTTCTTGTTCCAGCCCGGCTTGCAACTGCGCCCCTGGCCACGGGCTAAAGAAATCGCCCCCAATCACCGCATCAAACACCGCCGCATTGTGCGACAGGTGCTGGGCCAACGCAGGCGACGTGGCAACGATGTCGACCAGCAAATCCACCAGCGACGGATTGGCGTCAAACAACGAAAACAACTGCACGCCCGCGGGCAACCCTTGCAGAAACCCATCCAGCGCCAACAGTGCCTCGTTCGGACGCGGGGCTTGGGCGAGTCGGGCCAAAAGCGCCGGTTTGATCCGTTCGAATGTTGCGGCACCGCGTTGCGTGCGCAGGGCCGGATAGCTTTGCCAGCGCTCGATCAGGTCTTGATCCAAATCGTAGCTGACGGTCTCGGCACTTGCATCCGGGGCAAAGAACCCTTCGGTGGCCTCGTGAACTGCATGCAAGCGGCGGTGCAAGTCCGTGATCAGATCAGCGCGGTCCATATCCATCAACGCGGCCAGGCGATCAAATCCTGCATCCGTGGTGGGCAATGTGTGAGTTTGCGCATCACGCACCATCTGCAAGCGATGCTCAACCGTGCGGTGCGCGGTGTAGTGATCCGTCAAAACCCCGGCCAACTCCGGTTCGACCCAGCCTTTGTCGGCAAGCGCGCTTAGGCTTTCGCAAGTGCCCCGCAAGCGCAGCGACGGATCGCGCCCACCGGCGATCAACTGGCGGGTTTGTGTGAAAAATTCGATCTCGCGAATGCCGCCGCGACCTAGCTTCATGTTGTGACCTGACAGGGTGATCGGCCCGCCCAGCCCTTTGTGTTCGCGGATCGCCAGACGCATGTCGTGGGCGTCTTGGATCGCGGCAAAGTCCAAATGCTTGCGCCACACAAACGGGCGCAGGGTTTCGATGAACGCAGCCCCTGCCGCCAGATCACCCGCCGCAGGACGCGCTTTGATGTAGGCGGCGCGTTCCCACGTGCGCCCAAGGCTTTCGTAGTAGCGTTCTGCCGCCTCCATCCCCATGCAAACCGGCGTAACAGCAGGGTCTGGGCGCAAACGCAGGTCGGTGCGAAACACGTAACCATCGCCGGTTAGATCGTTCAGCAAGCTGCTCATCTGCCGGGTTGCGCGAATGAAACCAGCCCGCGCCTCGCTAAAATCCGCGTGATCAAATCGGCTTTCGTCGAACAGGCAAATCAGATCGATGTCAGAGGAATAGTTCAGTTCATGCGCGCCCATTTTGCCCATGGCCAACACGACCACACCGCCGGCGGTCTCGACGTCATCCTCGGTCAGTCCCGGAATTTTGCCACGTTTGATTTGCGCGGCGATCCCTGCACGCAAAGCGGCGGTGCAGGCCGTATCCGCAAGATCCGTGAGCGTGCTGGTGACTTTGTGCAAATCCCACGCCCCGCCCAGATCGGCGAGCGCAGTCAGCAACGCAATCCGGCGTTTGGACCGGCGCAACTGGCTGGCAACCAAGTCATAGGAGGCCGCAAGACAGGCGGAGAGTTCGGATTGAACGGCACCGTCGGCGTCCTGCAGGGCAGCGGGCAGCCACGCGGCCTCTTTGTCGATCAGTTGCCCCAAATAAGGACTGCTGCCTGCGGACCCGTGAACAAGCGCCGTCAATTCCGGCGGTAGATCAGCCAAGGCCGCGACCGCGTCACGCCCGCGATCTTCGTTAAATGCGCGGGGTGTGCGGGTAAGGGATTTGGCGAGGTTCATAGCGTCCAATCTCTCTCTGGGGCGGCGGCGCGTCAATGGCTCTTGCACATCCAATCGCGCCCCTTAATTATTACGTTGTGAGCAAAAGTTTAAAACGCGTGTGCGCCGCCCTTGAGGCCGCCGGCACAGAAATCACCATCGTCGAAACACCGCTGGCGCGCACTGCAGCAGATGCAGCGGCGGCCGTTCATTGCGACATCGACCAAATCGCCAAGTCGATCATTTTTCGCGGTGAAACCTCTGGCGAGGCGATCTTGTTTGTCACCGCAGGCGGCAACCGGGTCGACGCAGACAAGGCCGCAGCCCTTGCCGGTGAACCCCTTGGCAAAGCTGATGCGGCACTGATCCGCGCCCAAACTGGGTTCGCAATTGGCGGTGCTTCCCCCATCAGGCACATCAATCCGATCCGTGCCTTTATGGATCCGCGATTGATGGAATTTGATCAAATCTGGGCCGCTGCTGGCACCCCACACCATGTTTTTGCGGCAACCGGCGTTGAGATTCAGAAACTAAGTGACGCGCAAGTATCTGATTTAAAATCACAATAAAAGTAAATGTAAAACACATTTACATTAGGTCTTGCAGTTTTCAGCCAAATGCCCATTTTGGATAATGTAAACGGCATTCACATCGCCCGGCACACACTGACAAACGCACAACTTGACCCGACTTTAGAAAGGCACGCATATGAACACCATCTCTCCTCCGCTGTCTGACACAGCCTCCGTTCGCTCGGCTGGCTGGTTTACACGCACCGAACAATGGCTTGACGAAAAAGGCAAAGGGGCCTGGATTGCCGCCATGGTCCTTGGGTTTATCTTTTTCTGGCCCATCGGCCTCGCCCTTCTGTTTTACATGATCTGGAGCAAACGCTTGTTTTCAAAATCCTGCAACCGTCCCGTCAACGTCAGCCGTGGCATGAACGCCATGCGCTCGACCGGTAACGCCGCTTTTGACAGCTACAAGGCCGACACGCTGCGTCGCTTGGAAGAAGAGCAGATGAACTTTGAGGCCTTCCTTGAGCGTCTGCGCGAAGCCAAAGACAAATCCGAGTTCGACCAGTTCATGGACGACCGCGCGGCCAAAAGCACCGATGACGCGTCTGACGCCTAAATCGTAACGCGACTTGCGGCGGCCCTTGCAAAGGGGCCGTCTTTTCCCGTTCAGCACAAGAGACCCTAGATCAATGATCCACCTGCCCGACCCCATTCAGCAACCCGGATTTTACGCTGACGTGCCCGGCAAACGCTTGCTGGCATGGGTGTTTGATGCTGTGTTCATCCTGATCCTGTGCCTGCTGATCCTGCCCTTCACCGGCTTTTTGGCGCTGTTTATCTGGCCGATGTGGTGGTTGATTGTCGGGTTCGCCTACCGCACCATCACGATCACCACCGGGTCTGCCACATGGGGCATGCGCATCATGGCGATCGAGCTGCGCAATTCAGCCGGCGCACGCCTGAACCTGCCCGAGGCCGCCTTGCACACGCTGGGCTACACCATCAGCATCGGTAGCCTGATCATTCAGGCCGTGTCGGTGGTGTTGATGTGTGCGTCCCTGCGCGGTCAAAGCCTGTCGGACCACGTTTTGGGCACCGTCATGATAAACCGGCGTGCGCGGCACTAACCATTTCCTACGGAAGTCCTTGCACGCTGGCCCCGCTGGGGTATCATCCCTGAACACCACGGGATTTTTCATGCGACACACGCTGCCACTTGCGCCACAGTTTTATGTGACCGCCCCACAGCCTTGCCCTTATCTTGAGGGCCGGATGGAGAGAAAGCTGTTCACAGCTTTGCAGGGCGACAACGCGCAAAAACTGAACGATAGCCTGTCGCAACAAGGCTTTAGACGCTCGCAAAACGTGCTGTATCGCCCGTCTTGTGCTGAATGTTCGGCCTGTTTGTCGGCCCGCATCGATGTGCGGGAATTTCAACCCAGCAAGAGCCAAAAGCGGGTGAGCAAACGCAATGGCTGGCTAGATCGGCGCGCCACGTCGCCTTGGGCTACCGAAGCGCAATACGATTTGTTCCGCACCTATCTTGATTCGCGCCACGCCGATGGCGGTATGGCCGACATGGACGTCTTTGAATTCGCGGCCATGGTCGAGGAAACCCCGATCCGCAGCCGTGTGGTCGAATACACTGACAAAGACACCAGCGATCTGATCGCCGTCAGCCTGACGGATGTGCTGAGCGATGGGCTCAGCATGGTCTATTCGTTCTTTGATCCCGAATTTACCCGCAATTCCTTGGGCACCTACCTGATCCTCGATCACATCCGCCTCGCTCAAGAGGCCGATTTGCCTTACGTCTATCTAGGGTATTGGGTGCCCGGCAGCCAAAAGATGGGCTACAAATCCAACTTTTCAGGGCTCGAGATTTACCTCGGCAACACCTGGCAAAAGGTGCAGGACTCCAGCGCGTTTTCTGCTGACACGCATCCATTGTCCACAGACCCGATTGCCGAACAAGTCGCCAACATCAGCCTGCCAGACATCACGCCTGCAGGCTAGTTTGCGCAGCTGATACCCCCCAAAAACACGAACCACCAAACGCAAACGGCCGCCCAAATCTGGACGGCCGTTGTTGGTTTTTCGGGATCCCCGCTTAGTTCGGGATCAGGTCCGGAATCAATGTCACGATCGCCGGGAAGAACCACAGCAGCGCCAGACCACCGACCTGGATCGCCACGAATGGCACGATCCCGCGATAGATATGGCCTGTCGTGACCTCTTTGGGGGCGACCCCGCGCAGGTAGAACAGGGCAAAGCCAAAGGGTGGTGTCAGGAACGACGTTTGCAGGTTCACCGCGATCATGATCGTCACCCATTTGGGATCAAACGTACCGCCGTAGATGACCGGCCCGACAATCGGGATCACGATGTAGATGATCTCGAGGAAGTCGAGCACAAAGCCCAAGACGAACAGCACCAGCATCACGATCAGGAACACTGTGATCTCGTTGTCGAACGATTTCAGGAACTGTTGGATGTAGTGTTCGCCGCCAAAGCTGATGACCACGAGGTTCAACAATTGCGAGCCGATCAGGATGGTAAAGACCATCGACGTCACCTTGGCCGTTTCGCGCACAACCGGCGTCAGAACGCCCGAGGTCCACAAGATCCAGCACGAGAACAACAGACCGAACATCGCATACAAATACGCGCCGTAGGCCACGAAAAAGGCGAACCAGCTCTCAAAGCTCACGCCGCCTTGGTTGTTGATGCGCAGATCGAAATTCACGCCAACAAGGATGCACACTATGATCGCGAGCGTGGACCAGATGATCACCTTGGGTGAACGGTCTGTGTCACGTAGCTTGCGGTAGGCGGCCAGCATAATCGCGCCCCCTGCCCCAAGTGCTGCGGCCGGTGTCGGGTTGGTGATCCCGCCAAGGATCGACCCCAGAACGGCTACGATCAGGACCAGCGGTGGGAACACCACGCGGATCAGTTCGTTCTTGGCGCACATTTTTACGCCATGGAATGCACCGTACAGGATTGCGCAGAACGGCAGGAACATCAGGACCACATACATGCCAGATGATATTTTTGGACCGATCAACAAGATGTCGACCAACAGTGCCAACACCACGCCAACGCCGCCAATGATGATTGGACGGGTTGAAGACGATGGCGACACGCCGCGCGCCGTTGTCAGCACGATGCTCAGCAAGATCAACAGGATCGCGGTGCCGGTGCCAATTGGAGCGGCATTTGCGACTTTGTTGTCAAATGCTTCCTTAAAAGCCTCGACGGACAGGCGTTCGGATTGCTGAACACCGCCTGCGGCTTCGATAGTGGCCTGTTGCGCAATAGCCGCATCCCATGCGGGTTGGCCGTGCAATTCGATCATCGCTGCTTGGCAAGCCTCGGATACGTTGGTGCGCAAAGACGCGCTTTCGCCAATATCAGAGAAGGCAGACACCACAGTTGATTGGTTGCCGATAATGCCCATTTGACCCAGAACAATTGCCCCAACCACGATGGCGATTGGCAAAAATACGAAGTACGTCAGTGCTTCGCCGCGGGTGACGGGTTCTGCATTAGAGGACCCCATGTGCACAGCCGGTGCTTTGGACGGGTTCAGCAGCGCGTAGCCAAACGCGTACAGCGCATACAGCAACGCCAGCATAATGCCGGGCAACAACGCTGCTTGGAACAAGGTTCCCACGGACAGAACCGCCGGTTCACCCAGATAGCTTAGCGCATCCGTACAGCCGACCGAAATCGCGCGTGCCTCTTGTGCAGAGGAATAGAGATCACCGGCCAGCGTGCCGAGCAAAACGATAACAATCGAGGGCGGAATGATCTGCCCCAGCGTGCCAGAGGCCGCAATGACCCCCGTCGCCAGTTCAGGACTATAGCCGTTGCGCAACATCGTCGGCAGCGCCAGCAAACCCATGGTCACAACTGTCGCGCCCACAATCCCGGTTGAAGCGGCCAAGAACGCGCCCACAACCACAACCGACACAGCCAAACCACCTGGCAGTGGGCCAAAGACCCGCGCCATGGACGTCAGCAAATCGTTGGCAATCTTGGACCGCTCCAGCGTGATGCCCATCAGAACGAACATCAAAACAGCCAGCAGTGTTTCAATCGATTGGCCTGCCAGAACACGTTCGTTCATGCGGTTTACGATGAATGACACATTGCGGTTCATCGCGACTTCCCAACCTTTTGGGAACACGGGTTCAGCCAGTCGCGGTAAATCGGCGTACCTGAATATACTGATACTGTCGGGCTTGATCCCGCTGTTCACCAGATCGCGGTATTGCTGCGAAGATTGGTCAATCGCTTGGTGGATCAGCAGACCCGCACTGTCGAGCGACGCAATAATCCCAAAGGAAATGATACCCGCACCACCAATGGCAAAGGCCACCGGAAAGCCGGACAAAATACCGCCAAACAGGCAGATAAAGACAATAATCAGGCCAATTTCGACCCCATCAAGACCAAATAACATTAGTGAGTCCCTTCATACGCTTCTTCGCCTTCGCCAAGTGTGTCGCGGTCCAGATATTTGCCTTCGCTTTCCTCGCCCTCTTTCCATTCCAGGAACGAGCGGTAGAAAAATGCGATGGCGTGGATAAAGACCAGGGCGGTGAAAGTCACCAACAGGATCTTGAATAAAAAGTAGCCGGTGAACCCGTTTGGCGAAAAGCCAATGGTTTCGACGTTCCAGCGCATGGCGCGCGATTTCAGCAACAAGCGTTCCAGCGTGTCAGAGGCGGACGGCTTTGGCACGATCAGGTGACGCCACATGAAATACCAGCCATACATCCATGTCAGCACAGCGGCCGGCATCATAAAGATCAATGCACCGAACATGTCGATGACCTTTTTGGTGCGGAATTTCACGGCAGAATAGACCAGATCGACCCGCACGTGGCTGCCTTGCACGAACGCATAAGTTACGCAAAGACAGACGACCAAGGCGTTGTAAAGCTTGAGTTCTTCGGCAAACCAGCTGATGTCGAATTGCAGCGGGATACCGAAACCGATCGAGATGTCAGGGCGCGTAAAGATACGCTGCATGAACACGATCATGATTTGTTGCAGCACCATCAACAGGCCTGCCCATGCGAACAATCGACCCATTCCATTGGCGAACCCTTCGAGCACGCGCACGACGCCCCACAGGAATTCGTTTTTGAAAAACCCGATGATTGTCATGACGACAAAGATCGCGAAAATCACAAAGAAGAACTCGGTCGATCCGCCGTAGTAGACGAACCGCATCACGGCTTCTTTGTTGGTCCAGTCCAGCCACAGCATCGGGTGCGTGATGGCATAGCCGAGGTTGTAAAATGCCATTGCAAGCTCGGTCAGGATCCAGACGATCCCCGATCCCAAGCCAGCGATAGCGTCCCCAAACGAAATTGCGCCTTCATTTTCCATGATGTGCTCCCTCTGTCGCGTCCCGTATGAGGTTGATTTTTAACCTCGCGCTAGACCTCTGTATCTCGCGGACCTGCCCGTCCGGGTGCAGAGGTTCTTTGATCAAAAGGGCCCCTGAAATCAGAGGCCCTTTCGGTTTTGCAATCAGGCTCTTAGTTACCCAGAACGCGGTTGCGTTGTGCGACGTAGTAGCCGTCTGATTTGTCGATCCAAGAGGACGAAGACGCCATGGATGCTTCAAATGATGCACGCACTTTTGCGAACAATTCGTCGCCCATGTTTTCGTCCATGACTTCTTTGGAAGCCGCGCCAAACGCGTCCCAAACATCGTCAGAGAACTGCAACGTTTTCACGCCTTGTGCTTGCAGACGGGCCAATGCGGCACCGTTGTTTGCAAGTGTTTCTGCCAACTGAACGTGTGTTGTGGCGCGTGATGCACCTTGCAGGATCGCTTTGTGTGCTGGTGTCAGGTCGTTCCAAACGTCCAGGTTGACGGAAGACGCCAACGCAGAGCCCGGCTCGTGGAAACCAGCTGTGTAGTAGACTTTTGCAACTTCTTGGAAGCCGGCGCGTTCATCGGCCATCGGGCCAACCCACTCGAGGCCATCCAAAGCGCCAGAAGACAGCGCTTGGTACAGTTCGCCGCCCGGGATGTTTTGAACAGATGCGCCCAATTTACCCAGAACTTTGCCGCCCAGACCAGGCATACGGAATTTCAAACCGTTGAAGTCAGCAGCCGAATTGATTTCGTTGCGGAACCAACCACCGGATTGCGAACCGGAGTTACCGGACAACAAACCTTTGAGGTTAAAGATTTCGCCGAGTTCGTCGTGCAGCTCTTGGCCGCCGCCGTGCTCGTACCAGTTGGTCACTTCTTGGGCTGTGCCGCCGAATGGAACAGCTGTGAAATACGCGTACGCAGGGTGCTGACCGATGTAGTAGTAGTCGGCAGAGTGGTACATGTCGGCTTGACCGGAAGATACCGCATCAAACACTTCCAGCGCGCCAACCAGCTCGCCCGGGGCTTTTTTGTCGATGGTCAAGTTGCCATCGGACATTTCGCCCACGAATTTTTCCAAATATGATGCAGCATCATCCAGAACGGCAAAACCGCGCGGCCATGATGTAACCATTGTCAGAGTGCGCTTGCCTTGCGCGTATACAGGTGCGGCCAGTGTGGACGCAGCAGCGGCGGTGCCGCCGATGGCAGATGTCTTCAAAAAATAACGACGATCCATAGAATGATCCTCCCAGATATGATGCCCACGCGTGTTTCCCCGCGCGCAGCGGATCGTTTCGAGTGTGCTCACCTTAACGTCAGCGTTAAGATTTGAAATACCTACTACTACTTAGTTGGGGGTTTGATCCTTGATTTGATGGCGCTAACGGCTGTTTGTGGCATCCGTATGAGTGGGTAGATCACGCAAATAGGTCGCCCTACCCCTTTGATTCGGGGTGATTCCCGCGTATCGATTCGCCTCATGCTGCGCCGTCTTCCTTTTTTGCGCCTAACTTATGCGCACAAGCTGTCCCTTGTGGCCGCGCTTCCGCTTATTTTGGCGGTGGCTGCGATTGCGTCGTTGGTCGCGATCCAAAGCCGTGCACTGGCGGAACGCGAGATTCGCGCCCTAGAGGTCCAGCTGATCGAGGCCAAAAAAGCCGAGCTGCGCAATTACGTGACCCAAGCGCGCAACGGGTTTTATTTTATCTACGGCAATGCCGCCCCCAATGACGAAGATAAAAAACGCCAGGTGTCGCAAATCCTGTCAGCGATGATTTACGGCGATGAGGGGTTCTTTTTCGTCTACGACTACGATGGCACCATCCTCGTCAGCCCGCGCCAGACCGAGATGATCAACGTCAATCACTTGGCACTCAAAGACAGCCGTGGCACCCCCGTTGTCGCAAGCCTGATCGACATTGCGCGTCAAGGTGACGGTTATCTGACCCACCTGTGGCCGAAACCCTCAAACGGGCAAGAGGCCGAGATGATCACCTACGTCACCTCGTTTCCGTCTTGGCGTTGGGCGGTGGGCACCGGCGTGTTCATCGATGACGTGCTGGCCACGGTCGCGACGGCCCGCGCCGATGTGGAAACCCGTGTGCGCCGCACTTTTGTCTATATTTCGGTCATTACGCTGGCCGCCCTGCTGATCGTGTTCCTGTCGGGCATGATGATTAACATCCGCGAACGTCGTCTGGCGGATGCCAAGTTAAAACGCCTGACCCAGCGCGTGTTTGACGCCCAAGAAGAGGAGCGCGGCCGCGTGGCCCGTGAATTGCATGACGGGATCAGCCAGATCCTTGTCGGCGTGCGCTTTGCGCTGGATAGCGCGCGCCGCCGGTTGGACAATGGCGCGCCTGATGCCGGTAAATCGCTGGAACAAGGCATCGACAACCTTGGCACTGCCATTTCCGAAGTCCGCCGCATCAGTCGTGATTTGCGCCCCGGTGTGCTGGATGATCTGGGCCTTGGCCCCGCGATCAAATCCCTGCGCGATGATTTTGAAACCCGCACCGGCATCGAAACCGCCTTTAGCACTGTGGTGTTTCGCAACCGTTTGGATCAGAATGCCAAGATCGCGCTGTACCGCATTGCCCAAGAGGCGCTGACCAATATCGAACGCCATTCTGGTGCCACGCATGCCTCGATCGATTTGCGCGGTCACAAAAAGGGTGCGACCCTGCGCATTTCGGACAATGGCTGCGGCGTTGATCCGTCCAGCAAGAACCGTGGCCCCGGCATTGGTCTGCGCAACATGCAAGAACGGGTGGAGCAACTGGATGGCAGCTTGCGAATCCTGTCCGTCAAAGGCAGCACAGGCACCATCATCGAAGCCACCGTGCCGCTGTCCCACCTGCTGTCACCCGAAACCAACGACCCATCCCTTAGTCGAGTACAAGTATGACATCCCCTATTCGCGTTTTGATCGTTGACGATCACCCCATGGTCGCCCAAGGCATCCAATCCGTGCTGGAAAGTTACGATGAGCTAGAGGTTGTTGGCACCCTATCCAATGGACGCGAGGTGGTGGACCAATTGGAGACCATCAACCCCGATGTGATCCTGATGGATCTGAACATGCCGAAAATGAGCGGGCTGACGGCGACCGAACTGGTGCTGGAACGCCGGCCTGAAACCCATGTTCTGGTGCTGTCGATGCATGACAGTCCTGAATACATCTCGTCTGCGCTGAACCACGGGGCCATGGGATACGTGCTCAAGGACGTGCCCACAGACGAGATCAAGCTGGCGATTGATGCGGTGATGCGCGGCGAAAAATACCTGTGCACAGGGGCGGCTGAATCACTGGTGCCAAAACCCGGCGAAACCCGCGAGGCATTGACTGGACGCGAACAGACGATCCTGCTGCAATTGGCCCAAGGCAAGTCGAACAAAGACGTCGCGCTAGCGCTGGAAATTTCAGTGCGCACCGTGGAAACCCATCGCAAGAACATCAAACGCAAGCTGGGGATTTCATCGACCGCGGGGCTGACCCGCTACGCGTTGGAACACGGCGTTCTGCAAGGCACTGGTTATGCGCTGTGAAAAAGGCCCTGAGACCGGTCAATTTGTAGGGGTTTGTTAGGCTTTCATAGTTAACGCTTGGGCATGAACATGAATCCACACGCCACCACCCTGCCCGAGGCCTTCGCTGTTGTGTCCCTTGCTGATGACACATTCGAAGATCGCCGTGATGTTATTGATTTGATCGCCACGATGCGGGCAAGAACGATCCGCGTCGCCCTGTTCGGAACGCTGATCCATCGCCCAAATCCCAGCGAACGTGCCAACGCCGAACATCAACCACACCGGTTGGAAATTCTGCGCGAACAAGTCCACGAGATGCAAACCGTGCGTGATTTGATGGCTGGGGAATATTACCACGACAACTTCGCGAGCAGCATGTGCACTTGGGTCAAAGAGCAGGCGAAACTGTCACCGGACGCGATGCAATCGATTTCGACCATGGTTGAACTCAGCGAAGATGTGTTGCGCGCGGCCTCACATCAAGATCAAAACCTTGCCGACGCGTTGGATAAACATTTTCGGTTCGGCCGCTCCGGCTTTGCCCAGATCATTACCGAGTTTTGCAATCAGTTGTGGGCGAGTTTGGATGAAAAACGTGCGGCCGACACCGCAAAGGCCAATCAGGCGACAAAAGCTGTAGGCGAAATTTTGACCCGTCTGGAATATATCGGCAAACATGTGCGTTTAGTGTCGCTCAATGCCTCGGTTGAGGCGGCCCGCGCAGGTGACGCAGGTCGAGGATTGGCTGTCATTGCGACCGAATTCAAAACCCTCGCCGAAGAGATTCAATCACTGGCGACCCGCGCACGCGGCCAGATGGACACGATTTAATCCAGGAATAGGTCCAGCTTTGGGATCAAAATGTCCAAAATTTCAGTACGAGCACCTTGAGCGCAAGAAAATATCAAAAAAATGTCCCAAAGGGACATATTTTTTTACTAATGCGTGTTGACGCCCCCCAAAGGCAGTCATAGTGTCTCTGCAAGCAATCAAAACGCCCTTAGGGTCCAGGAAACGCATGACAAATCTAGTCGTCATTGTCGAAAGTCAGCGCATGGGCCGGTAACGGATCACCATAATGGTACCCATGCGCCCCCGCCAGAACGGGGGCTTTTTTTTGCTTAAATGAAAACGAAACTCTCTCTGAAACAATAGATTTCAGACACGATATGAAAGACGGAGCTAGACAGATGACACGCCAAATGACCGGAGCGAAAATGGTTGTTCAAGCCTTGATTGATCAAGGCGTTGACACAATATTCGGATATCCCGGTGGCGCCGTCCTACCGATCTACGACGAAGTTTTTCAACAAAACAGCATCAAACACATTCTGGTGCGTCACGAACAAGGCGCTGTGCATGCCGCCGAAGGGTATGCGCGTTCCACTGGCAAACCCGGTGTGGCACTTGTGACATCCGGGCCCGGTGCGACCAATGCCGTGACAGGTTTGACGGACGCATTGCTCGACAGTATTCCGATCATCGTTTTGACTGGCCAAGTGCCGACATTCATGATTGGATCTGATGCGTTCCAAGAGGCCGATACCGTTGGCATCACCCGTCCCTGCACCAAACACAATTGGTTGGTCAAAGAAACGGATGCTTTGTCGGGCGTTTTACACGAGGCGTTCCACGTAGCGACCTCTGGCCGCCCCGGCCCCGTTCTGGTCGACATCCCAAAGGACGTGCAATTTGCCACGGGCCGTTACGATGCGCCGAAACCATCGACTTCGCATTACCAGCCCAAGCTGAAGGGCGACATGGAAGAGATCACTGAGCTGGTCGCCGCTTTGGAAAAAGCCAAACGCCCGTTGTTTTATACAGGCGGCGGCGTCATCAACTCTGGCCCAGCAGCGAGCCAATTGTTGCGCGAACTTGTTGAATCAACAGGATTTCCGATCACTTCAACCTTGATGGGCCTCGGCGCGTACCCCGCGTCCGGCGACAAATGGTTGGGCATGTTGGGCATGCACGGATTGTACGAAGCGAATATGGCGATGCACGATTGTGATCTGATGATCAACATCGGCGCGCGCTTTGACGATCGCATCACAGGTTTGATTTCTGAATTCAGCCCGAAATCGACCAAAGCGCATATCGATATCGACCCCTCTTCGATCAACAAAGTCATTCGCGTCGACATCCCGATTGTTGGTGACGTTGGGCACGTCCTCGAAGACGTGATGAAGGTTTGGAAGTCTCGCGGTCGCAGGACAAATTCAGAAGCCGTTGGCAAATGGTGGGGCAAGATCAAAGAATGGCAGGCCGTCGATTGCCTGAAATTCGAGCAAAAAGGCAAAGTGATTAAGCCACAATATGCTTTGCAACGCCTTGAAGCGCTGACGAAAGATCATGACCGGTATATCACGACCGAAGTTGGCCAACATCAGATGTGGGCCGCGCAGTATTTGAACTTTGAGGATCCGAACCGCTGGATGACGTCCGGTGGTTTGGGGACCATGGGCTATGGTTTTCCTGCGTCAATTGGTGTGCAGATGGGGCACCCCGATGCGCTGGTTATCAACGTTGCGGGTGAAGCCAGCTGGCTGATGAACATGCAAGAGCTGGGAACGGCGATGCAATACAATCTGCCGGTCAAGCAATTCATCCTGAACAATGAACGTCTTGGAATGGTGCGTCAGTGGCAAGAGTTGCTGCACGGCGAACGATATTCATCAAGCTGGTCAGAAAGCCTGCCTGACTTTGTGAAATTAGCAGAAGCCTTTGGTGCAAAAGGGATTATTTGTTCTGACCCTGACGACTTGGACGACGCAATCATGGAAATGTTAAACCATGACGGCCCTGTTTTGTTCGACTGCCTGGTCGAAAAGCACGAAAACTGCTTCCCGATGATCCCGTCGGGCAAAGCCCATAACGAAATGCTTTTGGGCGAAGCGAACACGCAGGGCGTGATCGATGCCAAGGGTTCAGTAATGGTTTAACTGATTTGGGCGGTGGCATGCACGCCGTCGCCCAAATGACGCAACAAACACTGTGTCACGTCCGCCAAACGAACAGGTTTGGTCAGAAAATCATCCATCCAAGCGGCTTCACACGCGTCTTTGTCACGTTCAAACGCATTGCCGGTCAACGCGACGATCGGACAATGCGGCATGCCACGTGCAGCTTCGATCGCGCGGATTGCCTTGCACGCGTCTAGCCCGTTCATCACCGGCATAGAAATATCCATCAAAACCAAATCAAATCGGGTGTCGCGAAAGGCAACACATGCCTCTTCGCCGTTGCGCACAAGGGTGATTGTCGCGCCGGTTCGCTCTAGCATGCGGCGCACAACCAATTGATTTGTCCGATTATCTTCGGCGACCAGAACGTGCCGACCGCTGCAATCTATTTGTGCGACGTCCACAACGATGGTTTTAGGCAATTTCAGCGTGCAAGGTTCCAACGGCAAACACAGCATAAAGACAGAACCACGCCCCATTTCGGACTGAACCTTCACTGATCCTGCCATTGCCTCGACCAGATTTCGGGTAATGGACAGACCGAGGCCAGTTCCCTCAAACTCGCGCTGCAGGCCACCGTCAACTTGTTGAAAGGGCGCAAACACCGTGTCGACCTTGTCAGTTGGAATTCCAATTCCTGTATCGTGAACTTCAAAAACCACCGTGTTGTCCGTTGCAAGGATATTGACGGCTAGGCGCACACCGCCATCCATCGTGAATTTCACCGCATTGCCGAGAAGGTTCAAAAGCACCTGACGTAAACGCAAAGCATCGCCCATGACCGCGCAGGGCACATCCGAAGCGATGGATACATCAAACTCTAACGATTTTATTTGCGCCAAGGGCTGAACCAGCACACACACCTCGCGCACGACATTATGCAAATCAAACGGCACGCATTGCAGCGAGACATGCCCGGCTTCAATTTTCGAGAAATCCAGAATGTCGGAAATCAACATCGTAAGAGCCAGCGCTGAAGTGCGGATCGTTTCAACAAACCCCATCTGATCCTCGTCAAGATCAGTAGCAGCCAACAAATCTGCCATGCCGACAACGCCGTTCATGGGCGTGCGAATTTCATGGCTCATCGTGGCGAGGAAATTCGATTTAGCGAGGTTCGCAACTTGCGCCTCGTCACGGGCCTGTTCCAGCATCATATTGCGCGCGCGCAAATCTGTGACATCAGTGTGTACAATAACGTAGCCGCCAGATGGTCGGTGCGCTGTTTTAACAGAAGTCGCGCGGCCAGAGGATTTGATATCAATCAGCCAAGGTTCGCCGCGTTTCAAACGCTCTTTTACCATGGCAAACACTTCGGGGGTTTTGGGCACATCGCTGCGATTTAGGATCACGGAGATCGCGTCATACATTGTCGTGCCGGGCCCGATGTCTTCTTCTGAAAGATCAAACAGGTCGCGATACGCCGGGGTAACGATCATGACTTTGTTTTCAGGGTCGTGCAGGTCGGTTCCATTGGTGACAATCAACCCCTGCCCCATCGCCTCCACCACTTCGTTCAGCAATTTGTTGCTGGCCTCAAGCTGCGCATTGCGCCGCGACAATTCTTGTTCCAATTCATCCGCCCGCGATTTGAGCGTATAGATCAGACTGGCGGTTTCACTGGCTGTATTTACAGCGTGGGTTAAGTGAAAACTGATACCGTGATAGCCTTTAAATCTGCCAGCATTGTCATAAATCGGCACACCGCTGTCCATCAAAACGACGCGCTCGCCGCTTTTTAACAGCTTTTCATAGCAAAAACTGTCGAACGGTTTTCGCGCCCGTAACACATCATGATAGGCACCCAAGCCCAAATTGTCTTTTGCGCTGCCATAGCGTTGATCCAAAATACAAACACCCTGCAACATTGCCGGTGTCATACCGGTCACGCGGGTCAAATTATCGCTCAGATACGTCAATTCGTACCGATCATCACAGGCCCAAAACCAGACCGGTAACGTGTCGACCATAGGAAACCAGGTTGTTTCCGCCAAAGCGAGCAAGTCGTGAAAAGTCGCTTTTGTCTCTTGATCCAAGGGGCTGGGCATAAAACGTCCATTACAAATTCGCACCTGTGGTCATATCCTCAATAAATTAAAAGAAAATGAGCGTCCAAAAGGGTGCAAGCACTGGCCTTAGCCCGTTTGAAACGATAGCCTAGCCCTGCTTAATGTCTTGAAAACTGGAAGTGATATGTCCGCTCTGAAACTGAACAAAGGCGCGTCTTCAAAGTCCGCCTACAATCTGCGCCCGAATTTTTCTGACGTCATTGAGCGTCACACATTGGCTGTTCTGGTCGAAAATGAACCGGGCGTTTTGGCGCGTGTCATCGGGTTGTTTTCCGGGCGTGGCTATAACATCGAAAGCCTGACAGTCGCCGAAGTTGATCATCAAGGACATTTGTCGCGCATCACAATTGTGACAAGCGGCACCCCCCAAGTGATCGAGCAAATCAAAGCCCAGTTGGGTCGCATTGTGACCGTTCACGACGTGCATGATTTGACGGTCGAAGGGCCATGCGTCGAACGCGAATTGGCGATGTTCAAAGTTGCTGGCAATGGTGAAAAGCGGGTCGAAGCCTTGCGTCTGGCTGACATTTTCCGCGCCAACGTGGTCGACAGCACATTAGAAAGCTTTGTGTTTGAAATCACCGGTGCCCCAGAAAAAATCGACGCATTCGCCGATCTTATGCGCCCTCTGGGTTTGGTCGATGTTGCACGCACTGGTGTCGCCGCTCTTTCACGCGGCGACTAATTTCGACGATATAACAATGCATTATCAGGCTGATTTACCCTGCGAAGATCGAGCATTTTCGCAGGGTTTCCTTTCTTTAAACGCATCTTTGAATTAAATAATCTCAGCACCGTCAAGCGATGTCCTGGGCTCTGAACGGCTTAGGGTGTGCCCTAATTCCGGGCGTGCTTGATCCTGCAAGCGTGACAAATTTTGCACGCCGCGCATATTCTCAAGCATCAAAACATCGAACTCAACAACATCGCCGACATCAAAAAATGCCTGCGTGTCCAGAACGGTTTCCTTATTATTCAAAAACGCCAGATCGCCCTGATCTTCACACCAAATGACCGCACTGCCGTCATCAGTGTTCTTCCAAAGTACTACCCCAATCATAGTATTTATAGTTCCCCGTTTTGCACCACTCGCAATTCGTCCCCCACCCCCATCAGAAACAAAACGAGCGGGTGTTAATATGGTTAAGTCTGCAACTCTATCTTGCTTTTTGTGTCTGGTTGCGTAGTGTATCGACACTATACCGCGTCACTTTCGCCCCTAGTTGGCGTCAATTGATGCAACTGCCCTGTTTTTGTGAGTTTTCAACGACGTAATCGGTACCAACCTCGGGTTTGCGCATGTCTTTCGAATGGAGCTTATATGGCCGATCCCTTCCGCAACCCTGCCGAATTGCGCAGTATGTTTGGTTCGAATTTGCGATATCTCGCCAAGGAATACCCATCGATTTCAGAACTCTCACGCCAATTGGGTATCAATCGCACCCAGTTTAACCGTTATTTGGCTGGCGAAAGCTTTCCACGTCCGGATGTTCTGGCACGCATTTGCGATTTTTTCGACATCGATGCGCGGGTCTTGTTGGAACCGATCGAAACCATCACCAGCGGATCAGACCCGCTGTCCAGCCTGTTTCTCAAGGATTTTGTTGGCACTGGGTCGCGTGATCTTTCCGAAGAAACTTTTCCATCGGGATACTACCGCTTTGCCCGCCAAAGTTTTCTGGACGCCAGTCAGTTTGTCACCTGCCTCGTTTGGGTGACACGCGAAGGATCAAACACCTACATTCGCGGCTATGAAACCAAACAAGCGCTGGCCTCGCAAGGGTTGCCGCCGACGCAAGATGCCCGTGAATTCCGCGGATTAATTCTACAGCAAGAAGAAGGTGTTGCCGGCGTTATTTCACGGCGAAATTCGATGACCTGTTCCTTTACTTATCTGCACCGCGTTGCGTCATTCGAAAACAACTTCTGGGTCGGATATGTATCCCGCACCATAAGCGAAACTCCCGCTGGTGAACGCGCAGTTCGAATTGTGTATGAACATCTGGGCCGAAATTTAGGCGCGGCACTCAAGGTCGCGCGCGCATCGGGATATTGCGATGCAAGCGCGCTCAGCCCCTTTGATATTCGCTTGTTGCAGCCAAACCAGCCGTTTCGCTAAACTCGATCATGTCGCCTTCAGAAAAGTTAAGTCGCTGATAAACATGCCTGAGTGATCCGCGGTTGTTACCCTCGGAGTAAGATCACCCAGGGGGCTCTCGCATGGATCACGTAACAGAAATCGACGCCGTTCAGCGCCCGATCGAGCAGGCAAATGGCCTGCCCAACGCCCATTACATTGACCTCGCTGTCTTTGAAGAAGAGAAAAACGCGCTGCTGTTTTCTGGCTGGTCCGGACTGGGCGTGGCAGCCGAGATTTCCGAAATTGGTGATGCGGTGCCCTTAACCTTTTTGGGCATGCCGTTACTGATGGTCCGTGACAAATCCGGCGCTGTGCGTGTGTTCCAAAACACCTGCCGGCATCGCGGAATGATTTTGGTTTCGGAGCCGCGCAAGATCGAAGGTGCCATTCGCTGCCCCTACCACAGTTGGTGCTATTCCACCGAAGGCAAACTGGTCTCGACCCCGCATGTCGGCGGTCCCGGCCAAAACACCCATGAGGGCATAGACCGCGCGTTGCTAGGCCTGTTCGAAATCCGCAGCCACGTGTGGATGGACGTTGTTTGGATCAACGTCTCGGGCGACGCACCTGATTTTGAAGTGGCAAACGCAGACCTGTTGTCGCGGTGGTCTGATTTCGACAAACCGCTGTTTCACGGCGGCCCTGACAGCACATTCCAGCTAGAGATAAATTGCAATTGGAAGCTTGCCGTTGAAAATTACTGCGAAAGCTATCATTTGCCGTGGGTGCACCCCGGGCTTAACAGCTATTCAAAGCTTGAGGACCACTATCACATTGAAAAGGCAGACACTTACGCGGGCCAAGGCACGTATTTGTACCGCCAGTTGACCGACGATCACGGGCAGACTTTTCCTGATTTTTCAGGGATTTCAGACAAATGGGATACGGCCGCAGAATACATCACGGCATTTCCAAATGTCCTGTTGGGCGTGCACCGCGACCATACATTCGCGATCGTTTTGGTCCCCGAAGGACCGGAAAAAACCGTCGAAAACATTCATTTTTATTATGCATCCGACACCACCGATGCGGCTTTGCGTGCAAAGAACACGACGCTCTGGAAAGAGGTGTTTGCCGAGGACGTGTTTGTTGTTGAGGGCATGCAGCGAGGCCGGCATGGACCAAAATTTGATGGCGGGCGTTTTTCACCTGCGATGGATGGTCCGACGCATCTGTTTCATGCTTGGGTTGCGGCGCGGATTGCCAAGCATCGCAGCGCAAACCTTGCAGCTGAATGAACACTCTGGACGCGCAGCTTTTGGCGGCGCATGCAACAAATGACGCGGCCCAATTGGTTAACCTGTACACACTAGCAGCAGATGGTGCCGGCGATGTGGACACCGCCTGCTTTTACCTAACGCATGCCTACGTATTTGCGTTGGAAATCGGACATTCAAACACTGAAACACTGCGCGCGCATCTTGTGAAACACGGGCGCGAACCAGCGGCCTAGATCCGGCGCACGTTGGGCCAATCGGTGGCTGCGTGCCACGCATTTGCCAAGCGTAACAACGCCGCATCCGACCCGCGTTTGCCAATCAATTGCAGCCCCATTGGCAGGTTGTTTGGCCCACCAAACCCCATCGGAATGTTAACCACAGGCAGTCCCAAAAGGCTTGGCGCAATCATGACTTCCATCCAACGATGATACGTGTCCATGCTGCGTCCGGCGATATCCGTGGGGTATTCAACATCCACGTCAAACGGCCAAACTTGGGCCGAAGGAAGCACCAAAACATCCACGTTTTCAAAAAGTTGCGCTGATGTTTGGAACCACTTGGACCGAATAACACTGGCGCGATGTACCTCTGTTGCGGGCATGCCCAGGTAACGTTCGGCTTCCCAAATTGCCGTGGCCTTGAGCCGGTCTCGCTTTGCGGGGTCTTGCAACATCGGGGCCAAACCACTGCCAACCATGAACGAGCGCAGCGTGGTCCAGCTGTCCCAAATCGCGGCGGCGCTGAACGGCGCAGGCAAATCTTGAACGACACAACCGATGTCAGCCATCTGACCAAGGGCGGTTTCGGCAAGCGCTGTGATCCCGTCTTCGTAAACCAGCACGCCGCCCCAATCGCCCAACCAGCCGACACGTGTCCCTGCGACATCACCGTCGATTTGCGGCAGTGCGGGGGCTTGGCTGGTGCCATGCGGCTGGCGCGGATCAAGGCTGGCCATTGTGTCGAGCAATGCAGCCATGTCAGCAGGATTACGCGCCATCGGGCCGTTTGTGGCCATCTGATGGATAAAACTATCCCCCTTGGGCTCGGACGGGATCAACCCCCAACTTGGGCGCATTCCGAAAACATTGTTCCACGCCGCAGGATTGCGCAAGGACCCCATCATATCGGACCCGTCAGCAACGCTCAGCATGCCTGTCGCCAACGCCACAGCTGCCCCACCAGAGGAACCGCCAGCCGTTTGGCCATGCCCGTACGGATTGCGCGTCGCCCCGAAAACAGGGTTGAATGTGTGCGACCCAAGGCCAAATTCCGGCGTGTTGGTTTTGCCGATCACAATCGCGCCAGCGTTGCGCAAATTGGCGACAACCAAATCATCGGTATCGGCCATTTGCCCGGCAAACAGCGGTGATCCCATGGACGTTGGTAGGCCTGCCGCGTTGCCCAAGTCTTTGATTGCGATGGGAATACCGTGCAACCAGCCCTTGCGTGGTGTGGTTTCTGCGTCTTTGGCTTCGGCCATCAAATCATCGCCATCGCGCAGTGAAACGATTGCGTTCACGTCGCCGTTGACCGCCTCAACACGATCCAAAGTTGAACGCATCAGCTCGCGCGCGCTGATGTCGCCACGCTCGAGTTTTTCGGACAGCGCTAAGGCGCTTTCATAAGTAAAATCTGTCATGTCGCGATCAAACCCTGAACGCGGTCAGGACGCAAGCACGGGGTGCATCAAGATGCACCTTACCATGCCAAAAACGACAGCTTAGTTGCCTTGGGCCTCTGCGCGGCTTTTGCCTGCGACGGCCAACGCCAGGGTCGCGCCCATGAGCCCGTCTAGATCGCCGTCCAACACGCCCTTGGTGTCAGAGGTTTCATAATTGGTGCGCAAGTCTTTAACCATCTGATAAGGCTGCAAAACATAGGACCGGATCTGGTTACCCCAACCGGCGTCGCCCTTGTTTTCGTGCATCTCGTTCACGGCGGCGTTCCGGCGGTCCAGCTCCATCTGGTACAGCCGCGATTTCAACGCTTTCATGGCGATGTCACGGTTCTGGTGCTGCGATTTCTCAGAGGAGGTTACAACGATGCCGGTCGGGGCGTGCGTGATCCGAACTGCCGAATCCGTGGTGTTCACGTGCTGACCGCCAGCGCCGGATGACCGGTATGTGTCGATGCGGATGTCAGACGGGGTCACTTCGATTTCGATATTGTCATCGACAACTGGATAAACCCCGACCGAGGTAAACGAGGTGTGCCGTTTTGCAGCACTGTCAAACGGCGAAATACGGACCAAGCGGTGCACGCCCGATTCCGACTTCATCCAGCCATAAGCGTTCAGGCCGCTGATCTTGTAGGTCGCGGATTTGATCCCCGCCTCTTCGCCCGCACTTTCGGATTGAAGTTCGACTTTGTAGCCCTTTTTCTCGGCCCAACGCACGTACATGCGTGCCAACATCGACGCCCAATCACAGCTTTCTGTTCCGCCTGCGCCCGAGTTGATTTCGAGGAACGTATCATTGCCATCCGCTTCGCCGTCTAACAGCGCTTCCAACTCTTTCTGGGCGGCGGTGATAGCCAGGGATTTCAATGCGTTCTCGGCATCGGTGATGACCTCTTGGTCCTCTTCCATTTCGCCCAATTCGATCATCTCGACGTTGTCGTTCAGGTCGGTTTTGATGCCTTCATAAGTCCCTATTGCATCAACTAAATTCTGCCGTTCGCGCATCAGTTTTTGGGCCGCTTCCGCGTCATCCCACAGGTTCGGATCCTCAACGCGCGCATTAAATTCTTCCAACCGGAACTGCGCGGTTTCAACGTCCAAACGTTGTGCCAAAAGCTCCAGCGATTTTTCAATCTCTGCGACCGTGTTTTGAACCTCAGCGCGCATCTGCGTGATCCTTAAAAACTATTTAGGATTAGGGTGATAAACCAGCGATGAGGCTGCGGCAAGCGGGTAAGGTGGGCGTGTCGCCCACCACGTGTGCGCTAATAGAGACCGCCCGAGCTTAGCGTGCCAAAGTTCGCTTTTGGCCCGACAACCGCTTTTTTGCCCGACGATGTGGTGACTTCTTTGCCGCCAGTTCCACCCTCTTGCCTGAACAGTAGTAAATCTGCGCCCATTGCAAAACCGCCATCAAACGCGATACCAAAGATTGGTTCTTCGCCGTCACGGAAATACTCAGAGACAACGTTGTCACCGCTCGCACCATCGCCCAAACGTGCGCCAGTAAAGCGGTCGATATTGATAAAATGCCCGCCCGGAGGCACGTCAAACGCACCACCACCAAATTTCTTGGTCGCTTCTTTCATAAATTGTTGGAACACAGGTCCGCACATTCCACCACCCGACGCCCCCTTGCCTAACGAGCGCGGTGTGTCAAAACCGATGTAGCAGCCCGCAACGATATTGCTGGTAAAGCCCACAAACCAAACATCTTTTGAATCGTTTGTCGTGCCTGTTTTACCGGCTGTCGGCACGGATAGGTTCACGGTTTTACGTGCCGTGCCGCGTTCGACAACACCGCGCATCATCGACGTCAGCTGATAGGCCGTGATCGAATCCATCACCCGCTCGCGGTCTGAAATAATGCGCGGTCCCAACCCTTGATCCAAAGACGCGACGCGGCAGTCTTCGCAAGAACGTTCGTCATGGCGAAAGATGGTTTTGCCATAGCGATCCTGAATGCGGTCCACCAGCGTCGGGCGGATGCGTTCGCCGCCATTTGCAAACATCGCGTAGGCTGCAACCATTTGATAAAGCGTGGTTTCTTCTGATCCAAGCGAGTTCGCAAGGAAACGGCCCATGTTGTTGTAGACCCCGAATTTCTCGGCGTAAGATGCGACCGTGTCCATGCCAACTTCTTCGGCCAAACGGATGGTCATCAGGTTCCGAGATTGTTCAATCCCCGTGCGCAATGGTGTCGGGCCGTAGAATTTGTTCGATGAATTTCGCGGACGCCACAGCCCTTGCGGCGTGTTGATTTCGATGGGCGCATCGACCACAATCGTCGCCGGTGAATAACCACTATCGAGGGCCGCTGCATACACAAACGGCTTAAAGCTGGAGCCCGGTTGGCGACGCGCTTGTGTCGCGCGATTGAACACCGACGCCTGATAGCTAAAGCCACCCTGCATCGCGATTACGCGGCCTGTGTCTACGTCCATCGCGACAAAGCCGCCCTGCACTTCTGGCTCTTGGCGCAATGTCCAGCGGATGAAACTGCCGTCCGCATCAGCCGTCATGCGGCGCACGTGTACGACTTCGCCGACTGCGAGCAGATCACCGGCAACTTGGGCTTTGCGCCCAAGCGAGCCATCTTCGAGCCGCTTTCGGGCCCACTGTACGTCTTTCGCAGAAATCCAGTGGCCGTCAGCGTCATCCTTAACGCCTTCGATACCAATCCGGGCCTCAGTGCTGCCAACCTCAAGAACAACCGCCGGATACCACTGGTTTTCCAACGCAATGTCGCGCGCGATTTCCGTTTTGGACAGAGCCGTGCGCCAATTGACCTCACTGTCCAATTGCGCGACCGGAATGGTTTGGCCACTGCCATGCCACACGCCACGACCACGGTCGTAACGTTCCAACTGGCGCTGCAACGCATCCGCAGCGACAGGCTGCATTTCGTTGTCGATGGTGGCACGCACGGTCATCCCGCCAGTGAAAAATTCACCCTCGCCAAAATCTTGGCTCAGTTGGCGGCGGATTTCATCGGTGAAATAGTCACGCGGCGGAAGGTCTTTTTTAAAGCTGGTGTAGTCGCCGTTTTGCACGGATTTCAGCGGTAAAATCCGCTCGCTTTCATAAACATCAGCGGTGATGTAGCCGTTTTCCATCATCTCTTTAAGCACGAAATTACGGCGCGATGTCAGCCGGTCTTTGCGGCGTACCGGGTGAAAATCAGACGGCGCTTTGGGCAGGCTGGCGAGCATCGCCGCCTCGTGGGGGGCCAATTCGCTAAGCGTTTTGTTGAAATAAGTCTGGCTGGCCGCCGCGATGCCAAAGCTGTTTTGACCCAAGAAAATCTCGTTCAGGTACAGCTCAAGAATCTGGTCTTTGTCCAGCGTTTGTTCGATCCGTGCGGCCAGAATGATCTCTTGAACCTTGCGCTGTGCACGGCGTTCCCCGCCGAGCAAAAAGTTTTTCATCACCTGCTGTGTGATCGTCGAGGCCCCACGCACATCGCCACCGCGCGTCTTTAACGCTGTGAACGCCGCCGCCCCGATTTGGCGCAAATCGTAACCTTCGTGTTCGTAGAAATTCTTGTCTTCCGCACTGACAAACGCCTGTTTGATCAAAACAGGGATCGAATCCGCAGGGGCAAACAAACGTCGTTCCTTGGCGAATTCATCAATCAAACGCCCCTGGCCAGAATAAATCCGGCTGATCGTGGGCGGTGCGTATTCTGCCAAAGATTCGTGGCTGGGCAAATCGCGCCCATACATCCAGAATGTCGCGCCAATGGTTAAGGCCATCATAGCCAAACCCATTGTTATCGTTGTGAAAATTCCGCCGAAAAACGACAGGATGAATCTGAACATCGGCTGCTTTCGCTCTTTATCTGTTCTACTCTTGGCTTAGCTATACTTTACGCGCGCCTGAGGGTCAAAACACGAAGCTGTCGCGCGCTGGCCGAAAGTCGCTGGTTTTACTGGCGCACCAAAGGCCGCGTTGCCAAATCATCCGCGCGCCATGTCAGGATCGCATCACGCATCGCTTGCACCATGTTTGCACGCCAAACCGGATCACGCAGATTGGCCAGATCGCGACTGGAACTCATGAAACCAACCTCGACGAGAACCGATGGAATGTCGGCACTTTTGAGCACTGAAAACCCGGCCCGGCGTTGCCGCGTTTTGCTCAGAGGTGCGCCCGAGGCCTCGATGTATTCGATCAACGACACCGCGAGCGCATCGTTGCGCGGTCCGGTTTCTTGACGTGCCAATTCGATCAAGATCTCCGCCACCTGATCATCCGCACCGGTCAGATCGACACCGGCGATAATGTCGGCGCGGTTGTGTTGGGCAGCCAGCTGCGCGGTCGCCGCATCGCTGGCCTCATCCGATAGCGTGTAGACCGTGGTCCCGTGCGCTTGCCCGTTGGCGATGGCATCTGCGTGCAGGGACAAAAACAAATCCGCCTTGGCGCGGTGGGCCATGCCAACGCGCGCGGGCAGCGACACAAATACGTCTTCGTTGCGGGTCAGATACACGTCGGCCTCGCCGCTGCGGGCCAGTTTGTCCGCCAATTCGCGCGCGAACGTCAGCATCAAATCTTTTTCCGCCATTCCCTCGCGCACCGCCCCTGGGTCAACGCCACCGTGCCCCGGATCAATCACGATCACGAATCTGTCGTCGGGCCCAGCATGCGGGATGGGTGCGCTGGCCTTGGCCTCGCGTTGCGCATCCTCTGGGGCACCGGCGGCGGCGGCAAAGTCGTTGACCTTAGCCTTTTTCAACTGAATCGTCAGCACGGCGCGGCCCGTTTCAGCATCCACCGGCATCGCAACCTCATGCGGCAGCATAGGTTCGCTCAGATCCATCACAAGGCGCGACCAACCTGCGCGAAACGGGCCATAACGCACCGCACTGACACGCCCGGCCGCTTCCAAAAGATCGCTATCGCTGACCCCTGTCCAATCCGCCTCGCGAAAATCGACGATCAGGCGAGCAGGATTATCCAGATGGAAGACACGAAACGGCACACCTTGGCTCAGGTGAATTTCGATTGTCGTTTTCCCGAACCAGCCGTCCACGATTTGACTGGCCTGCGCATCAACCCGCGCCACAACCCCGAGGTTTTGTGCATTCGCACTGCTTGCAAAAGCAATCACCACCGCCAAGATTTGAAATACGTACCGCATGTGCCTGCCCTTTTGGTCGAACCTTGCGCGGCTCTGTTGATGGGCAGTCTAGCTGATTGCGCGGCGTAAGGGAATCACAACTCAGCCGCGTTGCGCCATAAATCGAGTGAGGCGTGTCAGGCCTTCTTCGATGTCGGCTGACTTTCGCGCATAGGAAAAGCGTAGCGTTTGGTGGCCGCGGATCGGATCAAAATCCAGACCCGGCGTGACGGCGACACCTGCGTGTTCCAGAATTTCGGCGGCGAGCGTGCGGCTGTCATCGGTAATGTCCGACACGTCGGCGTAGACATAAAACGCACCGTCCGGGGGCGCGATGTTGGTGAACCCGGCCTTTGGCAAACCGTCTAGCATCAACGCGCGGTTGTGGGTGTACACAGCGAGGTTGGCTTGTAACTCGTCGTCGCAGTCCATCGCCGCAAGAGCGGCCACTTGGGACGCATGAGGCGCGCAGATGAACATGTTTTGGGCGATCCGTTCGATAACGCGCACGTGGTCTTCGGGCACAACCATCCAGCCAACGCGCCAGCCGGTCATGGAGAAATACTTGGAAAACGAGTTGATCACGTAAGTTTCGTTCGTCAGCTGCAGCGCGGTAACCGCCTTGGCCTCGTATTCGATGCCGTGGTAAATTTCGTCACTAATGAACGACGCATTCTGCGCCTGCGCCCCGTCAATCAAGGCCTGCATGGCGGGTTTGTCCAGCATCGTGCCGGTCGGGTTGGCAGGCGAGGCCACCATCAGACCCGCCAGATCCTTCCCCGAAAAATCCGCCGCGACAGGCTGATAGCGGTTTTCAGGGGCTGTGGGCAAATCAACAGGGGTTAATCCAAGACCGTGCAAAATCTGGCGATAACTAGGATAGCCGGGTGCGCCGATGCCAACGCGATCACCGCTGTCGAACAAGGCCGTGAACGCCAGAATAAACGCACCGGATGACCCTGGCGTGATCACCACGCGGTTCGGATCCAGATCGACATTGTACCATTCACCGTACATTTGCGCGATGCGGGCGCGCAACGCAGGCAGGCCCAACGCGACGGTATAGCCAAGCGGTCCGTCCTCCATCGCGCGGGTTAAAGCACGGGTTGCAGCGACTGGTGCGCCTGTGCCCGGCTGGCCAACTTCCATGTGAATAATGCTGCGACCTGCGTCTTCGGCGCGGCGCGCGGCCTCCATCACGTCCATCACAATGAAGGGATCGACCTCGGCGCGACTTGAAGTTTTCATGCAGACGTTCCTATTGTTGGCCATGGCTTTTCAATCGTTCTTTCATCGCGTCCTGCCCCGCCAGTCAATAGCCGCTGTCATCTGCGGGTTCGCCATGCTGATCGCCTTGCCTGTGCAGGCCCAAAGCTTGCTGCGCGATGCGGACATCGAATTTGGCTTGAAACAAATCGCCGCCCCAGTGTTGCGCGCAGCGGGTCTTAGCCCCAGTCGGGTCAAGATTCTGGTAGTGAACGACAGCTCGCTGAATGCGTTTGTGGTCAGTAATGACGCGATTTTTATCCACTACGGGCTGATCAACAAACTGACGCGCGCCGATATGTTGCAAGGCATCATCGCACACGAAGCCGCGCACATTACCAACGGGCACATCACGCGGCGCATCACCAATTTAGGGTCCGCGCGCACGGCTGCCGGTCTTGGTCTGGCGCTGGCAGCAATTGCCGCAGCCGCTGGATCAACAGACGCAGCAACCGGTATCGCCATTGGCACCCAAGGGGCCGCCCAGCGTGCATTTTTGAAACACACACGGGCCGAAGAAGCATCTGCAGATCAATCTGGCGTGCGCTATTTACGGGCGGCGGGCATCCAAGCCCAAGGTCTTGTCGACACGCTGGAAATCTTTCGCGGTCAGGAATTGCTGGCCGAAACCCGCCAAGATCCCTACCTGCGCAGTCACCCGTTGTCGCGTGACCGCATTCGCGCGGTGCAGGGTTTTGCAGCTTCGGATAAACCGGCGCAACCCACAGACGCCGATTACTGGTTTGCCCGCGTCAAAGGCAAGCTAGGCGCCTACACGCGGTCGCCAAAATGGACGCTGCGCCGATTGGGCGAATCCGGATACCAAGACGTGCGCCTGCTGCGTGAAGCGATTGCCAACCACCGAAATTCAAAGACCAAAAAGGCGCTAAGCGCGATCAACCAAGCAATTGCACTGCGCCCGACCGACCCCTTTTTGTACGACATGAAAGGGCAGATTTTGATCGAAACCCGCCAATTCAGCGCCGCCACAAATGCGTATTCTCAGGCCGTAAAGCTGGCACCTCGTGAGGGGTTGATCCTGTCAGGATACGGGCGCGCGTTGCTGGCCTCTGGCAACGTCAATTCAGCACGCGTCGCGTTGGAAAAAGCCCGCGCAATTGATTTTCGCGACGGCGTCATGCTGCGCGATCTTTCAGTGGCGTATGCAAAATCAAAACAACCCGGAATGGCGTCGCTGGTCACCGCCGAGCGATATGCCTTATCAGGTCGTTTCAAAGACGCTAAAATTCACGCCAAGCGCGCAACAGGATTACTGCCGCGCGGCTCTGGCCCTTGGCAACGCGCGCAGGATGTGTTGATTGCATCTGAACGCGCCGCAAAAAAACGGAGATAGGTTAATGAAGCTTAAAACATGGATCGCAGCCGGCTTGGTCAGTGCCCTCGCCCTGCCCGCAGCAGCGTTGGACATCGCGTCAATGACCGCGCAAGAACGCCAACTGTTTCGCGACGAAGTCCGCGCCTATCTGATGGACAATCCTCAGGTGATTATCGAGGCCGTCAACCTGCTCGAGGATCGCCAAGCCGAACAACAGGCGCAGGCAGACATTAACCTTGTCAGCGACAACGCGGATGACCTTTTTAACGACGGATATTCCTATGTTGGCGGCAATCCTGACGGTGACATCACGTTGGTCGAATTCCTGGATTACCGTTGTGGCTATTGCCGCAAAGCCCACACCGAAGTCGCTAAGATGCTGGAAACAGACGGTAACATCCGCCTGATCGTCAAAGAATTCCCGATCTTGGGCGAACAATCTGTGATGGCATCGCGTTTTGCTGTGGCTGTGAAACAGGTTGCGGGCAACGAGGCCTACAAGAACGTTAATGACGCGATGATGACGCTAAGTGCGGACATCAACATGCCGACGTTAACCCGATTGGCCAACACCTTTGGTCTGGATATGGTGGCAATTGCTGAGGCGATGAATGGTCCGGATGTGGCTGACGAAATCGCCAAAACCCGCGCGTTGGCGCAGAAATTGCGTATCACCGGAACGCCAACTTTTGTACTGCAAGACGAGTTGTTGCGCGGCTATTTACCCTACGATCAAATGATGCGGGTTGTGAGCGACAAACGTAGTTAAAGAAACGTGTTGTGATAGCGGACCAAGCGTTCGAAATGCGCCTGAAGCGAACGTTTCAGATGGTCCGCATCCTTCACGATCAACAAGTAGTCCACCAGCAGATTGTACTGCTGAATTTGGCGTGGCAGGCGCTGTGATGGGGTAAGACGGGCAAGCCGCTCGTTTTCCTCGATCACTTGCACCACTTCTTTTTGCGGCACGTCAACCGCATCAACTGTGCCCGCTAACGCCTTGCCATTCATCAAGGATTGCTGAGCGTCGTAGTGCTGAAACAGATGCGCCTCAAGCGGGGCGACGTCCTCTTTTGACGCCACAGGCCACGCCCAAACATAGGCGATTTCCCAAACGTCGATTTGCCGGTTTGCTATCACATCCGAGCGCGCGGAGGTCAAATGACGGCGCACTCGCGTGCGGATACCGTCCACAGATTGCCCCACGTAAATCGGCACCTGATCCAGATCGCACAGGGCATAAACGCCGATCTCGTTGGTCAATCCACCCAACACTTTGGAGCGGTGATTTTGCGCCTCACTCATGCGGCGGCCTGTTTAGATTTCGCCAGTAAAATCGCCTGAAACAGATGCTGATCTAGATGCGCGACAATCGGCACGGCAACCCCGTCACCGGCAACTTTGTAGACCTGATTGTAACGCTCCGGCATGATAAAATCATCGGGCAACCCCATCAGGCGGATCGCCTCAAGCCGGGACAGCAGGCGCGCCTTGATCTGATCGCCATCGACAAACATCAGCGTCTGGCGCGACGACCCACCGGCAGGCGTGCGCAGGCAACCGGCAATCCCGTCGAACCGGACCTCGGCGCGTTGATGCACAGCCCCTTTGCCGTCGGGACGGCCACGTTTGTAAAGCGTCCCAATCATCGGCGCGCCTTTGGATTTAGCCTCTGCCACACGTTCTAAACTGGGCGGCGACATCATTTTCAGCAGGCGGTTCACCTCGGGTTTTGTCAGCCATTTGGTGTCAGGTTTTTCGTCAATTAAGGTCGACAAGGGCGCGCGGTTTGATCCGGCCGGCGGCAATTTCCACCAAACCCAATCACGCTTGCCAGATTTTAGCGTCTCATCGACAAAACGACGCAGTTTGGTCGTGTGAAACCCGCTGTCTGGCGTGCGGCTGACCAGATGCGAAACATCAAGATCCTTGCGCACCGCAATCACAAAAATCCGAGGACGGCTTTGCGGTAAAAAATGACGTGCATCAATTTCCAACCCGCCGACGACATAACCCATCGCAGCCAGCGTTTTGACCACATGTTTGAAATCAGCGCCGCGATTTCGGGTCACCAGACCCGATACGTTTTCGAACGCAATTATCCGCGGCGCAAAGCCGGCATCGACCGCGACGCGCACCTTGTCCGCCCATGTTTGAAACACGCCGCTGCGCGATCCTGCTAGACCTAACCCTTTGCCCGCCAATGAAAAATCCTGACAGGGTGACGAGGCCCAAAACAGATCGATGGGGTGTTGCAACGCGACGTCGGGCAGGTTTACAATGTCTTGTTCAAACAGCCCCGCGCCGCCCCAGTTTTCACGGAAAACCGCGCATTTCATCGGGTCGTTGTCGTTGGCCAGCACACAGTCCCATGAGTGACCCAAGGCCGCATGCACCATGCCACCGCCGCAGAAAAATTCGGCATATGTTGGGGTTGATGAACGGGGCGCTACCATATCTCTTGATACGAAAGCAGCCCCGCGCTGTCGACAATGAAAATCTACTCAGCCACCAATTCAGCGGCCTCGGCCTCTTGGGTTTCTTTCTCGATTTGGGCGGCGCGGGTTTCGACCTGTTCGACGATGTGCTCCACCATCGATGCGTTGTCTTGTTTGTGGCTTTGCTTGCCCGCTAAATAGACCATGCCGGACCCTGCCCCGCCGCCGGTGAACCCAACGTCAGTCATCAGCGCCTCGCCCGGGCCATTCACGACGCAACCGATGATCGACAGCGACATTGGCGTCTTGATGTGGGCCAGTCGGTCTTCGAGGATTTCGACAGTTTTGATCACGTCAAACCCTTGGCGCGCGCAGCTGGGGCAGCTGATAATGTTGACGCCGCGATGGCGCAAACCGAGCGACTTGAGGATTTCGTAACCGACTTTGACCTCTTCCACCGGATCGGCGGACAAGGACACGCGGATCGTATCGCCAATGCCGTTCCACAGCAGGTTTCCCATGCCGATCGCGGACTTGATTGTTCCCGATGTCAGCCCGCCTGCCTCAGTGATGCCAAGGTGAATGGGCGCGTCGGTGACGTCCGCCAATTGCTGGTAGGCAGCGGCGGCCATGAACACATCAGACGCTTTGCAGCTGATTTTAAATTCATGAAAATCATTGTCTTGCAGGATTTTGATGTGATCCAACCCACTTTCGACCATCGCATCGGGACAGGGTTCGCCGTATTTATCGAGCAGGTGTTTTTCCAAGCTGCCAGCGTTCACTCCAATGCGGATCGAACAATTGTGATCGCGCGCAGCTTTGATAACTTCTTTGATCCGTCGCTCGTCGCCGATGTTGCCCGGATTGATCCGCAAACAGGCGGCCCCGGCCTCGGCGGCTTCGATCCCGCGTTTGTAGTGAAAATGGATGTCCGCAACGATTGGCACCGGGCTTTCGGCGCAGATTTCTTTCATCGCTTTGGCCGACGCTTCGTCCGGAACAGAAACCCGCACAATGTCGGCACCCGCGTCATAAGCGGCAATGATTTGCGCCAGCGTCGCTTTGACATCCGTGGTCAGCGTGTTGGTCATCGTCTGCACCGTGATCGGGGCGTCGCCGCCGACAGGCACCTTGCCCACCATGATCTGGCGGCTTTTGCGACGGTAAATATTACGCCACGGACGGATGTGATTTAACGACATGGCAGGCCACCTTTGATCAAGTCTGATGTAAACAAAAATAGACACCCCACCGCAGGCTCGCAACCACGCAGTGCAGAGTTTTTTATCAGAAGTTCAGGATATTTGTCAGTTGGTGACGCAAGGCAGCGCTTTGAGCGGATCAAGCTCTGACAAGTCGGCAACCATCTGGATCAGAACGCTGTCGTCCTGAATTTTGACGGGCTCGTACAGTTCGGCAAGCGCTTGGCGGTGCAGCGGCAAATTCGATGTGACACTGCCGCGCCCGCCCACAGGACCGTAGCAGCCGTCAGCCATTGCAAAATAAATCGCGCCACTTTCGCCGGTGCGCAAGACGGGTGGTTCTTCGGTGGCAGGCACCGTCCACGTGTCGCCTTTTTCCATGACAGCCTCAAAGATGGTGCTGCCGTCTGCGGATTTCACGCGGACCCATGATTTATAGGCTGCGACCATTTGCAGATCAGGTACGGGGCCCTCAACAACTTGCGGGATGATCCCTGCCGGCGCGGTGCTGTCAGGTGTTACACCTGCGAGCGTCGGGCTGGTGTCTATCGTTGGCGCGGTAAAGCTGCCAAATGCACCGGGGTCGATGTTGGCAATCGGTGCATCGCGCGGCACCAAAACTGGAACGTCCAATGCTTGCGGGCGATACAAACGATCAAGCGCGTCTGCGCGGGGTTCGTTCATAACCTGTGGCGCATCAGAATTAACATCCGCGCTGGACACGCGCGCGGCACTTTCCAACGGGTCAAGGTCAGCCATCACAACAGGCGTTTGGTCAACAGGGGCAACTTGCACGCGCTGCACTTCTTGCAGGACGCTGTAGCCGCCAAACCCGATTGCGCTGATCAAGGCCAGCAGCACCAAAGACGAGCCGATCGCGCCAGGTTCAACACGCGACCAGATGGAATCACCGGTCGGCACAAATGGAGTGTTCGGGGTCGCAAAGATATCTGCACCCAAGCCACGGCTCAGGCGTTCTTCGCGTGATGGTTTTTTAACAACCGAGGCTTCGGCCGACATGCCGTGCGCGACGGAAAACCCGCTTTCGGCACAGAACACGTCAAAGGCGCGATCAGGAACCATGTTCAGATAACGCGCATACGACCGCACGTAGCCGGCGATAAAACCGGGGGTGTCGAATACTTCTGGATCGGAATTTTCAATAGCGGCAATATAGCTGGCTTTGATGCGCAATTCGCGTTGCACGTCCAACAGGCTTTTGCCCATGGTCGCACGTTCGCCACGCATCATGTCGCCAAGGCGCAACTCGAAATCATCGAACCCTTTCGGGTCGATTTTTTCTTCTATGATCTTGGAGGATCTCCGCCCGATCATGCCCTGCCCCATGCTCTTGATTATTAACCGAACCGTCCCAAACGATTCGAGTTATGCTTTTCTTAATCGATAGCTAGCACAGCGCAATGCAAATTGCACTACAGGTAGGGCTAAGCGGTTAATTCGGCACGATTCAGCGCACAATGAGACCACAAATCGTCCATTGCTTTCACCAGTGCATCCAATTCGCCAGATCCATGAACCGGCGACGGCGTGAACCGCAAACGCTCTGTCCCGCGTGGCACTGTGGGAAAGTTGATCGGCTGGACGTAAATACCGTGATCCTCAAGCAACTTATCGCTGAGAATTTGGGTGTGAACCGGGTTGCCAACCATCACCGGAACGATGTGCGTGCCGTGATCGATGATCGGCAGACCAAGCCCCTTGAGGCGCAGTTTCAGGATTTTCGCCTGTGTTTGTTGCTCGTCGCGCAAATGCTGCGCGGTTTTCAGATGCCGAACCGATGCCGCAGCACCCGCCGCCACTGCAGGTGGCAAGGACGTCGTGAAAATAAAGCCCGGCGCGTAGGACCGGATTGCATCGCACATCTTTTCAGAGGCTGCGATGTAGCCGCCCATGACCCCGTAGGCCTTGGCCAGCGTGCCGTTGATGATGTCGAGGCGGTGCATCAGGCCGTCGCGTTCCGCAACCCCTGCCCCGCGTGGACCGTACATGCCGACGGCGTGGACTTCGTCGATGTAGGTCAGCGCGCCAAAGTCATCCGCCGCATCACAAATCGCCTCGATCGGCGAGATATCGCCGTCCATCGAATAGATCGATTCGAACGCAATCAGCTTAGGTGCGGCAGGATCATCCGCTGCCATCAATTCGCGCAAGTGTTCCACGTCGTTGTGGCGGAAAATACGTTTGGCACCACCGTTGCGGCGCACGCCTTCGATCATCGAGGCGTGGTTCAACGCGTCAGAATAGATGATCAATCCGGGGAATAGTTTGGGCAGTGTGCTCAGCGTCGCGTCATTGGCGATGTAGGCGGATGTGAACAAAAGCGCCGCCTCTTTGACGTGCAGATCAGACAGTTCGGCCTCTAGGCGTTTGTGATAGACCGTGGTGCCAGAGATATTGCGCGTGCCGCCCGATCCGGCGCCGGTGGCGTCCAGCGCTTCGTGCATTGCGTCCAGCACAACGGGATGTTGGCCCATGCCCAGATAGTCGTTGCCGCACCAAACTGTGATGTCTTGGGTTTCGCCATCAGGCCGCGTCCAGACCGCATGAGGGAATTGTCCGTTTTGGCGTTCGATGTCGATAAAGGTCCGGTAGCGGCCTTCTTCGTGCAAACGGCCAATCGCTTCATCTAGCTTTGCGGTATAGTCCACGCGGTATCTCCAAATTCGTCAGACGTTTTATTCGTTGCGCCTGCGTTCTTAATTTAGAACGATTATAGGCGCGATGCGAGTCGATCAATGCACATTTATGTGCGCACCTTGTCGCACTTGGCAACACTTTTAACGTGTATCGGAAACATCCGGCCGCGCGAAATGGCTTTGGCACTGGACAGTGGCAGGCACGGGCGTAACCTAAGCGCAAATTGAACATACCGGAGCCCCCTCTCATGAGCCTTGACGCTGTCCTAGCCAAGATCGACGCCGACCTTCCCCAAGCCACGGATCGTTTGCTGGATTTGTTGCGCATTCCATCGATTTCCACCGATCCGGCCTTTGCCGAGCATTGCCAAACGGCTGCGGACTGGTTGGTGAATGATCTGCAAACCCTTGGCGTTGCTGCAGAAAAACGCGAAACACCGGGGCATCCAATGGTCATCGGGCATGTCGAAGGGGACGGCCCGCATTTACTGTTTTACGGACACTACGACGTGCAACCGGTTGATCCATTGGAATTGTGGGACAACGATCCGTTTGATCCACAGATCGAAGACACCGCCAAAGGTCAGGTCATTCGTGGCCGCGGATCGGCGGATGACAAGGGCCAGCTAATGACCTTTGTTGAGGCCTGTCGCGCGTGGAAAGACGTGCACGGCACCCTGCCCTGCCGCATCACATTTTTCTTTGAAGGCGAGGAAGAATCCGGTTCACCCAGCCTTGTGCCCTTCATGCTTGAAAACGCAGAAGAGCTGAAATCGGACCTCGCGCTGATCTGCGACACGGGGCTTTTTGAATCAAAAACGCCCGCGATTGTGACAATGCTGCGCGGGCTGCTGGGCGAAGAATTCACGATCCAAGGGCCGACATTGGACCTGCATTCAGGCATGTACGGGGGTATTTCGATGAACCCGATCCGGGTGATGGGCAACGTTATTGCCGCGCTGCACGACGACCAAGGGCGTATCACAGTGCCGAATTTTTACGACGGCGTTCAGGATTTGTCAGATGAGCTAGAGGCGCAGTGGCAGGGCCTTGCCTTTGATCACGCGTCATTCTTGGGTGACGTGGGCCTGTCAAAACCTGCCGGTGAACAGGATCGCACGCCGCTTGAAATGATCTGGTCACGCCCGACGTGCGAAGTGAACGGGATTTGGGGCGGCTACACGGGCGACGGTTTCAAAACCGTCTTGCCCTCAGAAGCGCACGCCAAGATCAGCTTTCGACTGGTCGGCGATCAGGACCCCGACGCCATCCGCGAAAATTTCCGCGCCTATGTCACAAACATGCTGCCAGAAGATTGCACCGTGACCTTCCACGGCCATTCCTCGGGACGCGCGTCGGTCACGGAAACGATCGACCCCGCCTTCGAAAAAGCCCGCGCGGCGTTAACCACGGAATGGAGGGTACAAGCGGCCTACGTCGGCTGTGGCGGCTCGATCCCGATTGCCGGGCATTTCCAAAACATTCTGGGGACCACGCCGATGCTGATCGGGTTTGGCAAAGACGACGATGCCTTGCATTCGCCCAATGAAAAATACGACATGGAAAGCTTTCACCATGGCATCCGGTCATGGGCGCGCATTCTGGACGCACTGACCTGAAGGTGAGTTAAAACCCACCTTACTAAACAAAAGGGCTGCACATGATCAAAGGGTTCGAGCAAGGTGTTGCAGGCGTGAATGGGCAGCAGATTGCATATTCAAAAGGCGGGTCCGGACCCGCCTTACTGCTGTTACACGGTTTTCCGCAAACCCGCGCCATGTGGCATGCGGTGGCCCCGGTTTTAGCGCAGAATTTCACCGTGATCGCTGCGGATTTGCGTGGGTATGGCGACAGCTCGGCCCCGTCCGAAATGTCGGCCTACAGTTTTCGCGAAATGGCCGCTGATCAAAGTGCCTTGATGGCCCATCTCGGGTTTGAAACGTTTCATTTGGTTGGTCATGATCGCGGCGCACGTACGGCGCACCGATTGGCGCTGGACGCACCAGAGACAGTTAAGTCATTGACCTTAATGGATATCATTCCAACGCACACATTGCTTAGCGATCTAACCCAGCAGGTTGCGCGTGATTATTATCACTGGTTTTTCCTAGCTCAGCCCGCCCCGTTTCCTGAAACGATGATCAGTCACGACCCTGATGCGTACTATCAAAGTTGCCTGCTAGGGTGGGGCAGCGCGACGCTTGAGGATTTTGATCCAGATGCACTGGCGTCCTATCGTCAAAGTTGGCGTAAACCGGAAAACATCCGCGGCATGTGCAACGATTATCGCGCGGCAATCGATATAGATTTCGCGTTGGATGCCCAAGATTTGGGGCGCAAGATCACCTGCCCTGCGTTGATTTTGTACGGAGCCGTCGGGATCATGGCGCAACGTTATGACGTGCCTGCCACGTGGGCAGAACGATTGTCACACATGCAAAGCGCAGGCATTTCGGGCGGACATTTTTTCGTCGATCAGCATCCGATAGACACGGCGCGGCGCCTGTCCGAATTTCTACTGACGCAAGAGCGCGCGCCCTAGATCACCCCGTTGAACCGTTCCGGCAGCACATATTGCGTGCCATAATCCGGTCGATCAAACTGGTAAAACCCTGTGTCGCCGCGGGCTGTAAAAGACCGCTGCATCTTGCGTCGCAGCGGTTTCATATCAAAGCCGTCCTGCATCTCGAGTTTGGCAAATTCCTCGAACACATCGCGATCTTCGCCGCGCACCTCGGCAAACCAGTGCCGTCCGATTGAGGCTTCTTTGACGCTGACGTTCACTTCTTCGGTCACTTGATTGCGGTGATCCATGATGCTCACATAGGCGCCAAAGTCGCAGAATTTCAGGTGCATCAGATACAGCTGATCGGGCGTGTGCAGCTTCGCGTATTGCGTGAAATGTCCGCCGCGCGCGATTTTCACCGGGGCCGAGATAATGCAGGGTTTCGAATAATGCGGCGCTGGACGCACGTGGCGACGCGGGCCGAGGATCGTATCATCGATCACCTGGTCTTCGACGTCGATACGGTGGATCACCTCTAAGCCGACCGGGGTGTAAACGCGGCCCTCTGGCGCGTTCTGTAGGAAATCCAGCAAGTTACCGCCAGCATCGGGATCAACCACAACCAATTCGTCCACGTCACCGACAATCACGTGACGATAGTAACGCCGCAAACCGCCGGTGATGTTGTTCAGCAAGCCCCAGCGTTTGACGTCAAAATTCTTGTGCGGATCACCGGGAATACCGATGATATTGCAGCCCTCGGCCAGCTTGGCGACCTCGTCCCCACGACCGTGATTGACGATATAGCAATTTTCGCGCCCGAACATTTCGCCGTAATGACGCAACCACGCCTTTAGAAAAAACGCATCATCACGCACCATCGTGACCGCTGCTACTGTCTGCATATCGTAACCTACCTGCTCGCCCTTGCGCTTGCCTGCGCTTTGTCTCGCACCCTAGCCGTTCCCCTGCTACAAGAGAATCGTTAATTTACGCATGCGTTCGACAGGAGCCCGACATGTTGCCAAATTCATTCGCAGCGTCAGGCTTTCATGCACGCCCCGTGTTACACGACATCGCACGGTTTCACGTTTTGGGCGAACGATCTTCTGGGACCAACTTTGTCAAACGGCTGTTGGGGCGCAATACGGCGCTGAAACCAACCGAAGCGTTGGGCTGGAAGCACGCGTTCATGCACATGCGCGCGGTGCCGGTCGATCTGGCGGTGGTTTGTGTGGTGCGCAGCGCCGACAGTTGGGTGCGCTCGATGCATGCCAAGCCGTGGCACACGACGCCTGACCTGCAAAAGCTGGATTTTGAGGATTTCATCCGCGCTGAATGGGACACGATTATTGATCGCCCGCGCTATTTTGACGACCTGGACCGCCGCACTTTGGGCCAACCGTTGCAGTATGACCGTGATCCCATCACCGGCAAACGGTTCGAAAACATCTTTGCGTTGCGCACGGCTAAATTGCGCAGCCTGATCAGCATGCTGAACCGTGACTGCGCCTGTGTTCTGCTGCGCATGGAAGGCGCGACAGCCGCCCCCGAAGACACGCTGGTGCATTTGCGCACGAGCCTTGGACTTGAGCTGAGCACAGATGAATTCCGCCCCGTTATCAAACGCTTGGGGTCAAATTTCAAAGCTGCAATAGACGAACGTCCTGAAACGCCGGACGCCCTAAGCGCTACTGACATCGCGCACATGAAAGCTCACCTCGACCTCGATCTCGAAGCGCAGCTTGGCTATTCTTACTAACCAGGTTTTCCGGCCGATTTTTTGAACAAAATCGCGGTGAAATGCAAAAGGGTCGCTCATCAATTGATGGGCGACCCTTTGTTTACGCAGTGGCGCGGTTGACGGGGCTCGAACCCGCGACCTCCGGCGTGACAGGCCGGCACTCTAACCAGCTGAGCTACAACCGCCCGCTGCGTTTGGGTGTAATATGGCCAGTGCCCTTCCCCGTCAAGCGGCCAAATGCACAAAATCAAAGTTTATTTCGTTGCGCCCTGTCAGGCAGCAAAATGTGCCGCTTTTCCTAAAATCCAATGAGACAATTGCATGCGGAACTAAGGACACCTGGCGCAATCGCATCTTAGCGTTCACCTACAGACATCACCCATTTTTCATAGAAAACCTGGTCATCTTTCACCAGATTGCGCAGCCGGGCCATCAGCTTTTCATTGCTCACAATCGCAGATTTCTCTGTGTGGTAGTCTTTGTAGATATCCTGGGTGACATTGCGCCGGATTCGCTCGGCCGGCAAACCCAAGCGGGCCATAACCAAATCCCAGTGCGACACCAGATCCGCAAAGTCACCGATATAGTCGAATTGCCCCATATCCACGCTTCGAAAAATGCAGTTGGTGTAGAAATTCTGGATCAAATCAAAATTAGCGAACTCTTCGATTGTTGGCTTTTCAATATGAAACTGCGCGTTAAAGCGATTAGCGGGATTGGGCTTTGTGCCTTTCCAATAAAAGTAGTTGGACATCATTCGTTCTAGCGGATCACGCAAAATACATGCGCAATTGGCCGCTTGAACCTGGCCATATTTCAACACCGAAAAATGTCCTGCAACAGCCCGCTTGCCTTGCAAATTCTGCGCGTGGTCTAGATCAAGAAACGATTTAAAATCAGCATCATACAACGCATTAGGATCAACAATCTTGTCCTTGTAGTCCAACAACAAATCGGTACCATATTTTTTCTTAATGGCGTCAACAATCGATGCGCCGCCCGCTTTGGGCACGTGGACAAAAATGAAATCGAGATTTGGATTAGACTGCCGCATCACTGCTGTTTTTCTTCCGAATTAGATCGTTTGCACATGCAAACAGTGCAACGCGAACGACCCTAAAGTACAGCAATCATCGACACTGCAACCAGCGGTGTGTCTTTGAAGCTATCAGGGGAAGAATGGTGAGTCGTGAGAGGCTCAACACCTGAAGCCAATGACATTCAACAAAAGTCAGCACGCATCAATCTCAGTCACCTGCAATCACAATCCGCAGTGGGTTTTCTGTGGGTTGCGGTGGGTTTCTGGTGGGTTGTTTTTGAACGAAAAGACGAATGCTGTGATGACGAAAAAAGTGGATGGAAGCAGACACCGTTAGCAGCATTGGATAGAGGTCAGAAAGTCACCGTAAAGGAAGGCTTGCGATTTCATAGTGGCGGTCGTGGTCGTTGGGAATGCGATCTGCGTGTCTGCGGGAAGCGTCGCCACCCCGGTCTTGGTAAATTTCCGACTGTTGGCATCAAAGCCGCTGAAACCAGACTAAATCGGCTTCGGCTAGAAGTGAAAAACGGCATTGATCGTCTCGGTAAAGCGTCACCTCCCGACATAGGAGAAACCATGCATAGGGCGATCAAAATTGGTGACATTGCCCCGCTATGGTTTGCTGAACATCGTACCACTATGAAAAACGAAGGCGAAAAAACGAGATATTGAGGTAAAGTCGAAAATCATGTCATTGCACCGTTCGGCCACATGGCGTTGATCGACTTAAGCCTTGTTCACCTTTCTTCGGCATTCGCTAAGCGTTGGCATGGAAACGGTGACGAGACTGCCTCCGGTGATCCACAGTGGTGCTGTCGTACCGCAATACGGTGACGGGAAAGCTTTACCAATCCGGGTTCAGTGTCGAGATGGGTCAGGGGGGGTTAAGCCCTGATGAGGACATACGTTTTGCCGTTGCCGTATCGCTAGAATTAAAGGCAGAGACATTGTTCAATATTCACCAAGAGATCCAAGACCAACTTCGTCTCAGATCTCTAGCTGGGCTATAGTGTAATGCGAAATGGAGGAGGAGACGCCCTGCTATCCGTCAGAGCGGTTCGCAATAGCAGCACAGATATTGCGGTTGCAGCGAATGGCCGGTCTGTTGAAGCTGCATCGCAGCGCTCGACACTGTCGCGAAGGTCCGCAAAGGGCCGTTCGTGTCGACGCAACCTTGTCAGGTCCCCCCATTATGCCGCGAAACGGAGAACGGCAGGAATGAGCCCAACCTGTACCTTGCATTTTCTCGCTGCGGGCGCTCGCAGCGTCGAATTTGCTGCGTCAGCATAAAATTCGATGCTGACGCGCAGCGGGGAAACCCGCCATTCGTGCAAGGTGCAGTAAAGATCATTGGCATAATTAACACATTGCGGGCGTTCTGGACCTATTCAGTAGCAGCTAGCGCTGACGCAGCTCGTCATAATTTCTGGAAGATAGTAGCTTGAATTACCCGAACCTGCACAGGTCGCAATCGTCGCTTTTGTCGGATGTGACC
>JAQXDI010000022.1 GCA_029251465.1 Ascidiaceihabitans sp. | reverse complement strand
TGATCGATGGCGCGATGTTCAATTCCGGTCAGTGTTGCTGCGGGATTGAACGAATTTATGTGCATGAAAGCCTGTTCGACGTTTTCGTGGAAAAGGCTGTGGCAATCGTGAAGGGCTATAAGCTTGGCAATCCTCTGGACCCAGAAACGACACTTGGCCCGATGGCGCATGTGCGCTTTGCAGTTGAAGTCCGCAGTCAGATAACCGAAGCTGTGGCTGATGGCGCCACGGCCCATATCGACAGGTTTGCCGAAGATGATGGCGGAGCATATCTGACGCCGCAAATCCTTACGAACGTGACCCATAAAATGCGGGTCATGCGCGAAGAAAGCTTTGGGCCGGTGGTCGGTATCATGCCCGTTAAGACCGACGCCGAGGCGATCGCTTTGATAAATGACAGCGATTTCGGCCTTACCGCATCGTTGTGGACGCAGGACACGGTGCGGGCCGAAGCCATTGCTGACCAAATCGAAACCGGCACCGTGTTCATGAACCGCGCAGACTATCTTGATCCGGCCCTGTGTTGGACGGGCTGCAAAGACACCGGACGCGGCGGCGGTTTGTCCGTCATCGGCTATCACAACCTGACGCGCCCCAAATCATATCACCTGAAGAAAGCCTGACATCATGACCATCACAGCCAACTGGTCCTATCCGACCGCTATCCGTTTCGGCGCGGGCCGCATTTCTGAAATCGCTGACACCTGCCATGTCGCTGGTATCACCAAACCCTTGCTGGTCACAGATCGCGGCTTGGCCAACATGGATATCACCACCAAGACGCTGGACCTGCTGGAGGCAGCGGGTCTTGGGCGTGCGATGTTCAGCGACGTAGATCCGAACCCCAACGAAAAGAACGCCGCCGCTGGTGTGCAAGCCTATAATGATGGCGGTTATGACGGGGTGATTGCGTTTGGTGGTGGCTCTGGTCTTGATCTTGGGAAACTGGTGGCGTTTCTGGCTGGTCAAACCCGCCCGCTTTGGGACTTTGAGGACATCGGCGATTGGTGGACGCGCGCTGATGCGGATGCCATTGCGCCGATCATTGCAGTGCCGACAACGGCAGGGACGGGGTCCGAAGTTGGCCGCGCGTCGGTGATTACCAATTCGGAGACGGAGGAGAAAAAGATCATCTTCCACCCCAAATTCCTGCCTTCTGTTGTTATTTGCGATCCTGAACTGACCGTTGGCATGCCCAATTTTATCACGGCGGGTACGGGCCTTGATGCTTTCGCCCATTGTGTTGAGGCGTTCTGCTCGCCGCATTATCACCCGATGAGCCAAGGTATGGCGCTGGAAGGCATGCGATTGGTCAAAGAGTATCTGCCCCGCGCCTATGCGGATGGCACCTATCTTGAAGCGCGATCACATATGATGTCGGCGGCGATCATGGGGGCCACGGCGTTCCAAAAGGGCCTTGGTGCGATCCATGCGCTGTCCCATCCGATTGGTGCAATCTATCACACGCATCACGGCACCACGAACGCGGTCTGCATGCCTGCTGTGTTGCAATTCAACAAACCCGCGATCAAGGATGTGATCGAACAGGCGGCAAAATATCTTGATATTGCTGGCGGTTTTGACGGATTTTGCGCCTATGTCGATGATCTGAATGCATCGCTTGGCATCCCCAAAAGCCTGACGGACCTAGGCATTGCCGATCCTGACATTGATCGTATCGTGGCAGGTGCGTTGATTGACCCCAGCACAGGTGGCAACCCGATTGAGATGACCAAAGAGAACACCACCCAGCTTCTACTTAAGATAGTCTGAGATTTTTTACTTTACTTTCAGAGACTTATTTGAGTTCTGAGTGCTTCACCAAGCTAGGTGAAGCGCTTGGCCATTTTTGGACCATCTGTGGTAATTTCAAACAAGGACAGGGTGTGGTCTGCATTGCGCATACGATGTCTGAGCATTTGCCGTGTGAGCCGTGTTACGTGTTGGGCATATTCAGGTTTCTCAGCCACGTTCTCAGACTCCCAATTGCGCTGTCGGTCAAACAACAAGGGGGGCAGGTCGGTGGCAAATTCAACCAGATTGAACCGCTCATCGCGCAAAATACTGAAGCAAGACTCGCTTGCCGTTGTGCCAAGCGCCCGCTGTCGCGCATTTGGTTCACTGCTGTTGCCAAAGTCCAGTTCTGAAAAACTATAGCTGCGCCAATCGTCCGGAGTTGCCCCTTGTAAGATTGGCATCAGCGATCGCCCATCCATGGAATTAGGAATATCTGCGCCAATCCAATCAAGGATCGTCGGTGTTACATCAATGGACTCGGTGATTGCGTCGATGCGTGCGCCCGCATTTGTCAGCCCAGGCATGCGTATCATCAAAGGCGTTCGGAAAGCTGCGTCATAGACGCTCATCTTGCCCCAACCGAAATGATCACCCAATAATTCGCCATGATCCGCGGTGATCACAACCAAGGTCGTGTCGTATTGATCCGTATCTTTCAGGAATTGAATGACCCGCCCAATGTGATGATCAACCTCGGTTGCGAGGCCAATATAAATCGATCTGAGCGATTGAATGTTCTCGTCTGTCGGGGCGACATTATCAAAACCAACGACGGTGCCGGCGATTGCAAGCGCTGGATCGATGGCCCCTAAAAACGGATGCTTGGCCATTTCATGTGCCACGCTTTCGTCGCGTATAGGTAGTGGCAGCTTGGCTGGATCATACATGTCGTTGTAAGGCGAGGGGGCGACCAGCGGTGGATGCGGTCGAATATAGGTCAGGTGGGCAAACCAATTTTGATCGCTGTAGGCGCCCATGTTGTCGAGAAAACTGTCCGTCAGGAATGCGGTGTCACTGTCTTCGGCCGCATAAAAGGCCGAATCGTTAAGTTTTGGTGCGCCACCATTTGGTGCGACAGGTTTGTAAACGTCCCAATAGTCCTCAAATTCATATCCGGCCTTCTTGAGGTGAGATCGCCAAGGAAATGAGGCTTCCAAGCGCATTTCGGTCACTTCGTGAAAACCAGGCATCGGGTATTCATATGACTTGAGCGCTGGATCGTTGCTGTCAAAGGCGCGCGGGTCTTGGCTGGTGTCCGTGTAGCCAAACAGCATCGGGAGGTAGCCCGCCTTGCGCATCTCACTTGCAATGCTCGGTGTGTCATAGCGAAGGGGCGTGCCGTTGCGAACAGATCTGTGGTTCATCGCGTACTGACCGGTCAACATAGAAGCCCGTGACGGGCCACACGGGTTCGCCACCGAAAAATTGCGCTCGAAGGTGACGCCTTCGGCCATGAAGGCCCGCATGTTCGGCAAGTCCACATGTTCAGCGAGCCCCCCGATCAGGCAGTCTGCACGAAGTTGGTCAATCGTGATGAACAAAACGTTTCGTTGCTTGGCCATGCGACACCTTTTGAAATTTGATAGACACGTTCGCTTTTATAGCACTTTTGAGCGACAAGACCCGCCTTGATTTCCATTTTGGGCAGGAGGAAACTGCAGTAGATCAAAAGTTCTTTACCCGACGTTTTTGGGTCTCGCAAATTAATTTCACACAAAACCACAGAGAATCCCTCATTCTTGTTTGCATTTGAACGTTTATGTGCTTTCGTGCATTTGTTAACGCTATTTTCCATGTCCTCCCTTGCGTCTTGGGAGGGAAAAACAGTGTCATATGAATGTAGTGTTCAAGACTTAAGATGGATTCGCAGCGCTTCGGCGCTTCAAAGGGTACGGTCGGAGGATTTTGACAACCTAAGATGGGACATGTTGTGCCACCTAAAGGCTGCCCTTTGACTCACAAAGAAACTGACAGGAGGTCACATGAAAAAGTTATTTTTAACCGGTGTCATTAGCGCGGTCTTACCAACCTTTGCGCTAGCCGATTGCCCCGCCATTACGGCAGAAGACATGCAAGGCATAAGCGCCGGTGCATATCCGAACCAATTTGAGCTTGCAGCGCTACAGGATGCTGCGTCCTGCGAAATGGGTTTTTCTGAAAACCCGTCCATCGCTGCATTGAACAGCCAAATCCGTGGCAATGCTGACTTGCCGCCTGTTGCAGATCGCCTCCCGGATGAGCCCCTGGTCATTGTTCCTTTCGCGTCCATCGGCGAATACGGTGGCACGTTTAACGCGCTCTCGAACGCGACAGAATCCGGCACGTCGGACTTTTTGTCAGTTCGCCATACAACATTGTTCCGCTATTCGACCGACCTTGAGACAATTATCCCCAATGTCGCCAAAGACTGGGCTTGGAACGACGATTTCACTCAGCTTACAGTGACACTGCGCGCCGGCCACAAATGGTCTGACGGCGCTGCTTTCACGTCAGCTGACGTCCTGTTTTGGTACAATAACTTGATGATGGATTCTAATGTCATCGAGAACGCCAAAGACTATGCGCTTGCAGGTGGTGAACCGATGACGGTAACGGCACCGGACGCCACAACAGTTGTGTTCGATCTTGCCGCTCCAAAGCCCGGTCTGATTGAAACCTTCACGTCCAGCTTTATCCAGCCGTTCCAGCCGGTTCACTTCCTTGGCCAGTTCCACCCAGAGATCAACCCAGACGCCGACGCTCTTGCGCAAGCTGCTGGATTTGAGAATGGTTATGAAGTCGTCAAAGCCTACTTCGGGAGTTCAGATTGGACTGATACACCGACGATGATGTTCATTCGTCCAAATGAGGTCGGCAGCCTTCCAGCCGACACCATGCCAACGTTGGAAAGCCACATCATTGTTGCTGAAAACACCGAAGGCCGTCATTTGGTCGCAAACCCCTATTTCCACCAAGTGGACACAGCGGGTAACCAGCTGCCTTACATCAACGAGCAAGACGAACGTTATGTGCCAGACACAGAAGTTCGGACACTGACATTGATCAATGGTGGCGTAACCTACAAATCCCAGTCCGTCACATTGGATATGTTGCCAGTGCTTTTGGACAACGCAGATGCCGGCAACTACTCGGTTGACGTAAACCCAGGGATTTCGTTTCCGGTGCTCGCGTTCAACGTCACTTCAGAAGATCTCGCAAAGCGTGAAGTCTTTGGCGATCTGCGTTTCCGGACGGCGATGTCCATTGCGATGAACCGTGATGAAATAAACGAGGTTGTGTTTTTTGATCTTGGGACTCCGACCCAATATACAACGTTCTCACCATATCCAGCATTTGCTGATCCAGCGTGGGAAAGCCATGAGGTCGGCTATGACGTAGATCGTGCGAACGCCCTCTTGGATGAGATGGGTCTTGTAGACGCAGACGGGGACGGCAACCGTGATTTGCCAAATGGTGATCCGTTCGTGCTCAACATTCAGTTCTCGACGCAGGAACTTTCGTCGCAGCTGATCGAAATTACTGGCCAGAACTGGGCTGATGTTGGTGTGGCTTCGGTGATCAAAGAAGTGACACCGGATGAGTACCGCTCAGCGCAATCTGCAAACCAGCTTGATCTGATGTCTTGGTCACAAGGCGCGCCGTTGGGTGTTGCGATGGGTTCGAATGAGTTGCACGTACCTCCATTCTCGACCTACTTTAATGCTCGCAACGGCATGCTGTGGGCAGAATGGATCGACAGTGACGGTGCGAACGGTGTTGAACCACCTGCGTACGTCATGGGCATGATTGATGATGTGAATGCCATGCAGGTCTCCGCTCCGGGGTCCGACGAACAGGCTGCGGCAGCGAATGGCCTCATCGAAGCAATTACATCCAATCTGTTGTTCATCGGAACGGTGAAATCATCGTCGCCGACCTACTATTCGAATGCTCTGCAGAACGTGGTTCAGTTCAAGACGACAAGCTACGACTTCTACCGTGCTTACCCATACAACCCGACCCAGTGGTGGTTGTCTGAATAATCTAACACTTTCACAGGCGGGCTATAGTCCGCCTGTGATTTTTCTATGAACTAAGAACGACGGCTGAGGGGTCAGGGCATGTTGCAATTTGGACGATTTGCGCTGATGCGCGCGGGAATGGCATTCGTCACGCTGTTAATCGTTTCATTCGTTGTTTTTTCACTGATGGAACTGGTTCCCGGTGATTGTGCAGAACGTTATTTATCTTACAAACAGACGCAGGGGGTCGCGATCTCTATGGCGGATATCCAAAGCGAACGTGTTCGCCTTGGGCTAGACCGACCTTTCATTACCCGTTGGAGCACCTGGGTCATGGGCGCCTTTCAAGGTGATTTTGGCGACAGCTGTATCCTTCGCGTCAATATTGCAGACCTTCTGGGAACCAAATTCTGGATTTCCTTGGCGATCGCCATTTCATCGCTTTTCCTAGCTTATTCTATTGCCATTCCGGTTGGCATTATCGCCGCATCTTCGCGCAATGCGGTTTTGAACAACAGCCTTCGGATCGTCAGCTATCTTGGCCTGGCAATGCCAAACTTCTTGCTGGCGCTGATGATCATGTTGGTTGCGACGGTCTATTTTGGCGAAACCCTAACGGGGCTGTTCTCGGCTGAGTATCGCGATGCGGATTGGTCATGGGCCAAGTTCGTTGACCTGCTCAAACACGCATGGTTGCCAATTTTAATCCTTGGCTGGTCGGCGACTGCATTTGCGTTGCAAACGGTTCGCGCATTGATGTCTGACGAGATTGGAAAACTCTATGTCACGGCGGCTAAGGCGCGGGGTTTGTACGGTGCAAAATTGCTATGGCGGTATCCGGCGCGGCACGCATTGGCCCCCATTGTGAATTCACTTGGTTTTGATTTGAACCGTGTGTTCAACGAACTGCCAATCGTCGCGCTTATTCTGACGTTGTCCGAGGCCGGATCGCTTCTGATTGATGCCTTGGCAAAGTCCAACGATCAGCAGCTTGCGGGCGCCATCATCTTCTTGCTGACGGCATCCATCGTCACGCTGAATTTTCTGACTGACATTCTTCTTGCCATCATGGATCCACGGATCCGCAAGAGCATCTTGAGGTAGCTGAGATGAGTTCTAAAACAATCAAAAGCCTACAGCAGGACAAAGAGTCCTATTTCACGGCGTCGCAAAGCCAGTTGATTTGGGCGCGGTTCAAGAAGCAACGTGCGGCCATGATTGCTGCCGGAGTGCTCGTCTTTATCATTGTGATTGGCATTCTCGCGCCCGCGCTTTCGCCTTATGATCCAACGATTGCG
>JAQXDI010000058.1 GCA_029251465.1 Ascidiaceihabitans sp. | reverse complement strand
CCACAGAATACATCTCCCGCCCTCCGCATAAGCGAAGGACACAAACTGGCGGACTTTTAATCCGCTACAACTGCAAAACGCAGTCGCTTCTGTGGCCCAATATTGCTCCGCGTTTTACAGGCAAGGTTACACGGTCTGCGTAAAGCATTCTGTGTATATTGGGCGGAAAAGGGCAAAACTACTCACCAAATCGCGGCGATGGCGGGGCACCTGACCTTGAAGGAAGTTGAACGCTATACTCGAGCCGCAGATCGCGAGAAGATCGTTAGGCTCATAATGACGGGTTCATAAAGTGGGACACGCAGACCAAATAAATGGGACACGATTGAATAAATATCTGAAAGTAGGAGATAAAAAATGATTTATGTAAATGAATGGCGACCCCGATTGGATTCGAACCAATAACCTGCCCCTTAGGAGGGGGCTGCTCTATCCAGTTGAGCCACGGGGCCACGCACATCCGATCTAATCCACCAGCGGCGCATTGTCATCCCCACACTGTTACGCGTGATGTGCTTGAAACATTGCCCTCGTTTGCGCTAGCGTTAGACTAACAGTTTACAGGATACCTGCATTGACCCAATCCCCGCGCCGCCCGCTGACATTGCGTGACGTTTCCGAAGCATCCGGCGTCTCTGAAATGACCGTCAGTCGCGTATTGCGCAATCGCGGCGACGTCAGCGATGCGACCCGAAAGCGCGTGCTCGCCGCAGCAAAAGAGCTGGGCTATGTCCCCAACCAGATCGCAGGATCACTGGCCAGCCAGCGTGTGAATTTGGTGGCGATCATCATTCCGTCGCTGTCCAACATGGTATTTCCCGAAGTTCTGAACGGCATCAATCAAGTGTTCGATGACACGCCGTTGCAGCCCGTCGTCGGTGTCACGGATTACATGCCCGAAAAAGAAGAGCGCGTGCTGTACGAGATGTTGTCGTGGCGGCCCTCTGGCGTGATTTTGGCAGGGCTTGAACACACCGACGCTGCGCGTGCCATGATGAACAACGCAGGCATTCCGGTGGTCGAAATCATGGACGCCGACGGACGCGCCGTAGATTCGATGGTCGGCATTTCGCACCGCCGCGCGGGTCAAGAGATGGCCAAAGCGATCCTGAAACAAGGCTACGAACACATCGGGTTTATGGGCACAAAGATGCCGCTTGATCACCGTGCCCGCAAACGGTTCGAAGGCTTTACCGAAGGTTTGGCAAAAGCTGGTGTCGAAATCGAGGATCGCGAATTTTATTCGGGCGGATCGGCGCTTGCGAAGGGGCGTGAAATGACCCAAGCGATGCTGGAACGCTCGCCTGATCTCGATTTCTTGTACTATTCAAACGACATGATTGGTGCTGGTGGTTTGCTGTGGTTGCTGGACCAAGGGATCGATGTTCCGGGCCAAATTGGCCTCGCTGGCTTTAACGATGTGGAACTGCTGCAAGGCCTACCGCGCAAGCTGGCAACCATGGATGCCTGTCGTCTGGAAATCGGGCGTGCTGCCGCGCAAATCATCGTGGATCGCAATGCTGAGGGTGCCGATGACGCCCCTGTTTTGCAAACGCTGACACCGACCATCAGCTATGGCGATACCCTGCGTCGCAATCGACGCGTGTGAACGACTTTGTCCTAACCAACCGCGCCGCACGGCGGGTGTTTATGCACCGCCACTTGCTAAGTGACGCGCCAACGGGTCCTGCTAAAAACGCCGATATTCTGGATGTTGTGACCAAGCTCGGCTTTGTCCAACTCGACAGCATCAACACTGTTGCGCGGGCCCATGACTTGATCCTGTTCACGCGAAAAGCGCAGTATCAGCCTAAGGTTCTAAAGTCGGTTTACGAAAATGACCGCACATTGTTTGAACACTGGACCCACGATGCCGCTGTGATTCCGCTAGAGTTTTATCCGCAGTGGCAGATGCGCAGAACCCGCGATGCGACACGCCTGAAAGGCCACTGGAAAGAAGGTCGACGCGAAGGGTTCGAGAGCAAAATCCAAGCGGTACTAGACCAAATTCGCGAACAGGGCCCGTGCTGTTCTGCCGACGTGGGCAAGGATGAAAAACGCGGCTCTGGCGGATGGTGGGATTGGCATCCGTCCAAAACTGCACTGGAATATTTGTGGCGCAGTGGCGCGTTGTGCGTTGTCAGTCGTGACGGTTTCCAGAAACGCTATGACCTGACGGACCGGGTGCTGGATCAGCAATTGTGCGACACGAACCTTGGCCCTGACGAGGCCGAAAAAATCGATTGGTGCTGCAATCAAGCGCTCGACAGGTTGGGGTTTGGAACACATGCTGAAATCGCCGCGTTCTGGGCGCATATCACCCCTGCCGAGGCGAAAACGTGGTGTACGCGGGCGGTCGAGCGCGGTGATATTTTCCAAATCATGATCGAAGGGGCCGACAAACAACTCAAACCCGCGTTTGCCCGTCCTGACATCGCCGATGATGCTGCGCTGTTGATCAAACCGACGTCGTGCCTGCGCGTGCTTAGTCCGTTTGATCCGGCCTTACGCGATCGCAAGCGCGCCAGCCGTCTGTTCGGGTTTGATTTTACCGTCGAAATGTTCGTGCCCGAACCCAAACGCAAATATGGCTATTACGTTTTCCCGCTGCTCGAGGGGGATCGTTTGGTTGGTCGTGTCGACATGAAAGCGTTCCGCGATCAGGACGTTTTGCGCGTCAAAGCCTTGTGGCCGGAACGCGGTGTGCGTTGGACCCCCGCGCGTGCCAAAGCGTTTGAGGCTGAGGTGCAAAGGCTAACCAAATTGGCCGGTGTTAGCACCGTCGAATTCGACAACAACTGGCTGCGCACCGACCAATTCTAGGGCTTTGAAAACCAATCGCCATAGCGGTCGCGCATCACGTTTTTCTGCACCTTGCCCATCGTGTTACGTGGCAATGCGTCAACGACAATGTAATCACGCGGGTGTTTGAAACGGGCGACATCCTGCGGCATCATCGCTTTGATCGCGTCCAAATCCGGGCCACCACCTGAGCGCACCAAAATGGCCAGTGCCGCTTCGCCCATGTCCGCATGCGGTACCGCGATTACCGCGCTTTCCAAAACGCCGGCCTGATCATCGAGGATCATTTCCAGCTCTTTTGGGTAGATGTTAAAGCCACCTGAGATGATCAAATCCTTGCCGCGTCCAACGATTGTGACGTAGCCATCCGTGTCCATCTGCGCCAAATCACCGGTGATGAAAAACCCGTTGCCGCGCAATTCTTCGGCTGTCTTTTCCGGCATGTTCCAATAGCCTTGGAACACGTTGTCGCCGCGCACCTCAATCACACCGATTTTACCCTGCACGACCTCTTGGCCTGTATTAGGGTCACATATTTTCAACTCAACACCGGTCAGCGGCAACCCGACAGTGCCCGTTTTACGCTGACCTGAATACGGGTTCGAGGTGTTCATATTCGTCTCAGTCATTCCGTAGCGTTCCAGCACCGTGTGGCCAGTCCGCGCCTGAAACTGGGCGTGTGTTTCAGACAACATCGGCGCGGAACCCGAGATGAACACCCGCATGTGCTGCGTCAGATCGGCGTCAAATTCTGGATGATCCAGCAGGCGTGTATAGAACGTCGGCACCCCCATCATCGCCGTGGAACGCGTCATGTTGGCGACCATCTGATCCACGTCGAATTTGGGTAAAAACAACATCGCGCCACCGGCGATCAGCGTCACATTCGTACCAACAAACAGCCCGTGGGTGTGAAAGATCGGTAAGGCGTGCAGCAACACATCACGTTCACTGAACTGCCACAAGTCGGTCAGCGTTTCGGCGTTGGACAACAGATTGCGCTGGCTCAGCATCGCGCCTTTGGATCGCCCCGTTGTGCCGGATGTGTACAAGAACGCAGCAAGGTCATCCTCGCTGCGGTCAGCCACTTTGAACTGCGCAATCTCGGTCTTGGCAGCTTCTGCAAAACTGCCGTCACCAGAACTGCCCAAGGTCATGATCTGCGCACCTGCCCCTGCTGCCACTTCGGTCAGGCTGTCCAACTTGGACGGGTCACAAAGAAACAATGCGGCCCCGCTGTCTGACAAGAAATACGACACTTCGGCGGGCGCATACGCAGTGTTCAGCGGCAAGAAAATGACACCCGTAATCGCGCATGCCGCGTAGACAGCCAAGGCCTCAGGCGACTTGTAGATTTGCACGGCCAACCTGTCGCCCGGTTCCAGACCTACGGTCCGAATGACCCCGGCAAAACGCGCCGCTTGGGTCAAGAAATCGCCATAACTTAACCGTCCACCACCCGGCAAATGCAGAAACGGTGCGGCCGATCCAAAGTGGCGTGCAAATAGTCGATCAAAAAGCGGGTTGGCCACGGTCGTCTCCTGATGTTTGGACTGTTCTAGACCGGATCGCACAATCGCGCCAACCCCTGCTTGCGGGCCACGGCACCTGCCCCTAGGCTACCCCGGAACCAGAGGCGCAAAGTTGGCTGTATGACTGCAAACACCCCATCACATGACGGCTGGCCGCAGATCAAAACTGTGGGGCTTGCCGGTATTCTTGTGACGTTCTCGCCTGTCTTGTCAGAGTCGGCCAATCGGGCTGCGATTGCGTTTCGCGCGGCTGTCAAAGACCAGGACTGGACGGAGATCGAGGAAAGCAACTCGACCCTGGTGTCTGCGTTTTTTCGTATCGATCTGGCCACCCACCGGCCAGAGCCGTTGGTCGAACGTTTGCGCGACATGTTGGGCACACAAAATTGGCTGGATGCACCGTTGCCCGATGGTCGAACTCTATGGCGTGTTCCGACGTTGTTTGGCACGGATCGCGCCCCGCAATTGCAAGAGGCCGCGGACATGGCTGGGCGCAGCGTGAACGAAGCGATCACGGATCTGTCGACCACAACCATGCGCGCATTGACCATCGGATTTGCCCCCGGCCAGCCCTATCTTGGCACCCTGCCCGATCACTGGGAAATCCCGCGTTTGTCGCAAATTACACCGCGCGTGCCTGCGGGTGCTTTGGTCACAGCCGTGCGCCAGTTTTGCCTGTTTCCCTACGACACGCCGACTGGATGGCGACACGTCGGGCAAACCGGTTTCCTAAGCTTTCGGCCTTGGGCGGACGAGCCATTTGTTTTGCGCGCAGGGGATGAAATGATCTTTGACCCCGTATCAGAGACTGAACTCGCCAAAATCGAAGCCTCCGTCAAAGACGGTTTAGGCGGCGCACAACGCGAGGCGATTCCATGAGCGCGCTGATCGTACGTAGCATCGGTCCCGCCTGCGCAATCCAAGATTTGGGCCGGCCCGGATTTCTGGCAAACGGCCTGACGCGTGGTGGGGCGTCAGACCCGACAGCCCTGTACGAAGGGGCCGCGTTACTGCGCCACGCGCCCGAAATGGCTGCGCTGGAAATGGCTGGAATGGGTGGCACGTTTGAGGCCACCGCCGACATGCGCATCGCCCTGACAGGGGCCGAAATGACAGCAACCATCGACGGTGATCCCCCGCATTCGAACGCGTCCCACCTGCTGCCCAAAGGCGCGATTTTGGCCATTGGCGCCGCGCGGCGTGGCACGTTTGGCTACCTGCACGTTGGCGGTGGGTTTGACACGCCGCGGTATCTTGGCACACGCGGATCGCATTTATCTGCGGGTCTTGGGCAACTGATTGCGGTTGGCGACACGCTGAACGCTTTGCCCGACAGTGGTACCGAAACCGGGCTGCATCTGATCCCCGAACCGCGTCTAGACGGTGGTACAATCCGTGTGGTGCCCAGCGTGCAGACCGACAAGTTTTCGGATGAAACCCGCGCGCGGTTCGAGGCGACAAAGTTCCGTCGTGACCCGCGTGGCAATCGCCAAGGGATGCGGATGGATTTTGACGGTGACGGATTTCACGCCTCTGGTCAGTTGAACATCGTGTCGGAAATTGTGGTCCTCGGCGACATCCAGATCACGGGCGACGGCACACCGTTTGTGCTGATGCACGAATGTCAGACGACGGGGGGGTATCCGCGCATTGGCACCGTGCTGCCCGCCGATCTGTCCAAGGTGTCGCAAGCCCCGATTGGCGGCACGCTGCAATTTGAATTTCTGACTTTTGATCAGGCCGCCGCGATCCAAGCCCGCGCCAACACGTCGCTGGCGAACATGCGGCGTGTCGTAAAACCGCTCGTGCGCGACCCTGCAACCATGCAAGATTTGCTAAGTTACCAACTGATCAGCGGCGCCATTTCTGCCACCACAAAAGACGAAGGATAACCCGATGCTAAAGGTCGATTTGAACGCCGACATGGGCGAAAGCTTTGGCCCTTGGAAGATGGGCGACGACGCAGGATTGCTGAATGTCGTAACCTCGGCCAACATCGCGTGCGGCGCGCATGCGGGTGATCCTGATGTAATGGCAGCAACGATGCGCATGGCCCGCGACAACGACGTCGGGATCGGATCACACCCCGGTTTTGCCGACCTGCAAGGGTTCGGACGGCGGCGCATGAATATCCCCATCGCCTCGTTGCAAAATTCGATCCGCGTCCAAGTTGGGGCATCGCTTGGCATGGCAAAGGCGCTTGGCGTCAAGGTCCGCCACCTGAAACTGCACGGCGCATTGTCCAACATGACCTGCGAAGACGAGCCCATGGCGCGCGCCTGTTACGAGGCCGCGTTGCAGGTTGATCCGGACTTGATCGTGATGGTCCTTGCCGCGACGGCGCAAGTGTCCGCGGTGCAATCGCTGGGCTGTTCCTACGCCTGCGAAATCTTTGCCGATCGCGCCTACAATGACGATGCGACGCTGGTTGATCGGTCGCTGCCGGGCGCGGTGATTCATGACGCCAGTATCGCCGGTCAGCGCATGGTCGACATGGTCCAAGCGCAAGCGATCATTACCGAATCTGGCAAGCACATTCCAACCCCGATTGACACGATTTGCCTGCACGGCGATGGACCAACCGCCGTGCAAATGGCCCATGCTGTGCGCGACGCGCTTGTGGCAGAGAATATCAACGTCACCCAGTTTCTAGGCCGCAGTGCGTAAGGAAGACCCATGTCAAACGATCCTCTTTTGCAGCCATTCCAACTCAAACATTTGACGTTGAAAAACCGCATCATGACGACCAGCCATGAACCAGCCTACCCCGAAGGCGGCATGCCAACCGACCGCTACGTGGCCTACCATGCAGAGCGGGCCAAAGCCGGCGTCGCGCTGGCGATGACCGCAGGGTCGGCCGCTGTGTCACGCGACAGCCCACCGGTGTTCAACAACATTCTTGCCTACAAGGACGAGGTGGTTCCTCACATTCAGCGCCTAACCGATGCGCTGCACGAACACGGTTGTGCGGCGATGATCCAGCTGACCCATTTGGGGCGGCGGACCACGTGGAACAAAGGCGACTGGCTGCCTTCTGTGTCCTCGTCCAAACACCGCGAACCGGCGCATCGCGCGTTCCCGAAACTGGCCGAAGACTGGGATATTGAGCGGATCATTTCTGATTTCGCCGACGCCGCAGAACGGATGCAAGCGGGCGGCATGGACGGGATTGAATTGCAGGTTTATGGCCATTTGATCGACCAGTTCTGGTCGCCTTTGACCAACGATCTGGATGGGCCTTACGGCGGTGCGACGCTCGACAGCCGCATGAAATTCCCCCTCGATATTCTGGACGCTATCCGCGACCGTGTTGGCGAGAAGTTCATCGTCGGTCTGCGCTATACTGCTGACGAGGCAGAAACCGGTGGGATCGATCCCGCAGAAGGCCTCGAGATTTCCAAACGGTTGACGGCGACAGGCAAGGTTGATTTCCTGAACGTCGTACGCGGGCGCATTCACACTGATCCCGCCATGACCGATCTTATTCCGGTGCAAGGTATGGCTAACGCCCCGCATCTGAATTTCGCAGGCGCGGTCAAAGCGGCCACCGGCATGCCTACGTTCCACGCCGCGAAAATCCCTGATCTTGCGACTGCGCGCCACGCTGTTGCCAGCGGCCTGCTGGACATGGTCGGGATGACCCGCGCGCACATGGCCGACCCGCACATTGTGCGCAAATTGATCGAAGGGCGCGAAGACGACATCCGCCCCTGCGTCGGCGCCACCTATTGTCTTGATCGCATCTATCAAGCGGGCGAGGCGCTGTGCATTCACAACGCAGCGACAGGGCGCGAACTGTCCATGCCGCACGACATCACGCCTAGTGACACGCGCAAAAAGGTTGTGGTTGTCGGCACTGGACCTGCGGGACTAGAGGCCGCGCGCGTGGCCGCCATGCGCGGGCACGATGTGACGGTGTTTGAGGCGGCAGGTGACTCCGGCGGGCAAATCCGTTTGACGGCGCAAAACCCGCGGCGACGCGAGATGATCTCGATCATTGACTGGCGCATGTCGCAATGTGCTGCCCGTGACGTAGAATTCCGGTTCAACACCTGGGCCGAGGCGCAAGACGTGACCGAGTTGAACCCCGACGTGGTGATTGTGGCCACAGGCGGTATGCCCAACATGGAGTTGTTCGAGAGCAAGCAGGAACAATCGCTGACCATCTCGGCGTGGGACATGATCGCAGGTGATGTTGCCCCTGCCGGTAACATTCTGATCTACGACGAAAGTGGTGATCATCCGGCATTGATGGCCGCAGAAACAGCTGCGAACGCCGGTGCCAAAGTCGAAATCATGACGCCCGACCGGACGTTTTCGCCAGACATCATGGCGATGAATTTGGTGCCCTACATGCGCAATTTGCAGGACAAGGACGTGACCTTTACCGTGACGCGTCGGCTGCTGAATGTCGTGCGGGATGGCAACCAACTAACGGCGACGATCGGGACCGATTACAGCGATCTAAAGACCGAGAAATCCTACGATCAGGTTGTCGTCAACTATGGCACTTTGCCCTTGGACGATTTGTATTTCGACCTAAAACCGCTGTCGGTGAACGGCGGCGCGGTTGATCATGAGGCTTTGATTGCCGGTAATCCTCAGACAATTTCGCGAAATCCAGAGGGGTCATTCCAACTGTTTCGCATTGGCGACGCCGTATCTGCGCGCAACACGCATGCGGCGATCTATGATGCTCTGCGGTTGATGAAAGACATTTAGATGGTCTCAATTAATTTCCGACTAATTTAGTCAACATCCTTGCAATACGTGTGGAATCAGGTAATTGACTAAAACAGTCAGTTAAATATTTGTATTAAACCCAAACGAGGATCCACATGTCTACTAACGTCAAAATCACTGCACTTGCCGCCCTGATCGCAACTGGCATCGCAGCCGAAGCGCAGGCAGAAGGCGAGCTGAACCTGTACTCCTCACGCCACTATGACACCGACGAACGGCTGTACTCAGATTTCACCGAACAGACCGGCATCACCATCAATCGCATCGAAGGCAAGGCCGACGAATTGATCGCACGCATGCAAGCCGAGGGCGCAAATTCGCCTGCGGATGTGTTGTTGACGGTCGACACATCCCGTCTGGAGCGCGCCAAAGACGCTGGCGTTTTGCAAGCAACCGACAGCGCCCTGCTCGAGGAACGCATTCCCGGCAATTTGCAGGATTCTGACAATCAATGGTTCGGGTTTTCGCAACGCGCCCGCATTATCTTTTACGATAAAAACGACGTACCAAACCCGCCGATGACCTACCTTGATCTGGCCGATCCGGCGTACAAAGGTATGGTCTGCCACCGCTCGTCCTCGAACGTGTATTCACAAACGCTGTTGTCCGCGATCATCGAAAACCACGGCGAAGAAGCGGCGACGTCTTGGGCCCAAGGCTTCGTTGATAACTTTGCCCGTGACCCGCAGGGCGGCGATACGGATCAGCTGCGCGGATTGGTGTCTGGCGAGTGCGAAATCTCGATTTCCAACACCTATTACTTTGCCCGTTCGTTGCGCAAAGACGTCAAAGGCGTCACCTCTGACATCGACATGATCGGCTGGGTGTTCCCATCGCAAGACGCAGAAGGCGCGCACATGAACCTGTCCGGAGCCGGCGTTGCGGCCAATGCGCCGAACAAGGACAATGCGGTTAAGTTTCTTGAGTATTTGGCATCAGAACAGGCGCAGGTGTATTTCTCTGCGGGCAACGATGAATTCCCGGCTGTTGCGGGTGTACCGCTGAGCCCGTCCGTCGCGAAATTGGGTGAGTTTAAAGCCGACGCAGTTGATCTGAGCGCTGTGGCCAAGAACGTCCCTGTGGCGCAGAAAATCTTTGATACTGTTGGTTGGAAGTAACCGTTCATATCAGTTCCAAGTCTTTAAACGCCCGCAATCACTGCGGGCGTTTTTTGTCAATTGGACTTCAGATTCTGAGCCTTGACCCACAGACAAACACCCCGCGACGTTCTGCCAGAGTTGCAGTTTTCCACGCCATACGCCATTCTGACTGCAGATAGATATTTCACTGCAGGACGCATATGAGCACCGCAATGTCATTCAGTTCCGATTGTACCCACTGTCCGATCCGCCATCGTGCGGTCTGTTCCAATTGTGAACCAGACGAGATGACGCAGTTAGAACAAATGAAATACTACCGCAGTTTTGAGGCCGGTCAGCCCATCATGTGGGGCGGCGACAAAATGGAGTTTGTCGGCTCTGTTGTTGTTGGCACTGCGACAATCGAGCGGCTGATGGAGGACGGGCGCAAACAAACGATGGGTCTGTTGTTGCCTTCTGATTTCATTGGCAGGCCCGGGCGCGAAGTTGCGATTTACGATGTGACAGCAGTGACAGATGTGACCCTTTGCTGTTTCCGGCGTGGCCAGTTCGAACAGCTTGTTGCGACAAAACCCAATGTTGCTCAGCGCCTTTTGGAAATGGCCTTGGATGAGTTGGACTCAGCGCGCGATTGGATGCTGTTGCTGGGTCGCAAAACCGCCCGAGAGAAAATCGCGACGTTCTTGATGATGATCGTGCGGCGCACCACGGAATCAAACACCATTGATGCTGCCAGTCAGTCCAAGATCAAACTGCCGCTCACACGCGAAGCGATGGCAGATTATATGGGGCTGACATTGGAAACAGTGAGCCGCCAGTTTTCGGGATTGCGAAAAGACGGGCTGATCGAAATGGACGGCAAACGCAGCATTATCATTCCGAATGTTTCGGCCCTTCAGGCAGAAGCGGGATCAGACCAAATCTAATGCGCGAGTAACACGGGGACGTCAGACAACCTGAGAACGTCGCGCGTCGTGCCGCCTAATATGGCCTCGCGCAGACGGGAATGTTTATACGCGCCCATGATCATAAAATCCACGTTTTCCTTTTTGGCCTGGCCCAGCAATTGATGCGCTATAGACCGGTCGGTTTTTGCCAGAATGGCAATGTCGACCTTGGCCCCATGACGCGCCAGCACTTCGGACAGGCGACCACCCGGGTCGGATCGGTCAGGTGCATTGGTCGCAGGGCTGATCATGATGATGGAGGCACGCGCGGGAGCAGCAAGCAGAGGACCAGCCGCGTGCACGGCGGCCAACGCCTGCGCGCCGTCATCCCAAGCGATCATTGATTTTTCGAACGCCAATGCTGCGCTGCCTTGATACGGCAACATGAACACCGGGCGTTTTGCATCGAACAAGCAGGCCTCAAAGGCGACAACATCCAACCCGCTGCTTTGGTCCTGATACGGCAACGCGAGCACCGCCAGATCGAAAAACCGCATCCGGTCGCAGACAAAATCGCAGACACTGCCGACGCCAATCGTTTCGACTTCGATGTCGTAGGATACGCCCGACGCCTCAAGCACCGCGCGGGCGTGAAACTGAAGTTTGTTCGCGTCTTCCAACGCCATATCCAAGTTCTGCTGCACTGCGATCGCTTGAGCACCGGCGTAATAGTAACCAGTTTCTGTATGATCGACCCCTGTGCATATCACCTTGAGATGCGCGCCAGTGTGCTGCGCCAGTTGGATAGCGCCATGCAGAACTGTTTTTGCTTGCTCTGCATCAAACAGTATCGTGGCGATGGCCTTGTAAGACATGGCGGGATCCCTTGCTGGTTGAATGGTCACGATGGCGCGCCCGAACAGTTGCGTCTTTGATCTACCTCAAGGGCGCAATCATCCGGTGAGTTGACCCAGATCAAAGTACGAGGGCCTCAGGCACGGCAGAACACTCTCAGCGAACAGGCGGCTTTGCAATTCGAACAGGTGTTCGGTGGCAACGCCACGAGAGAGGATTAAAAATCATGAATTATGTAAAGCTGCTGGTGCTCAGTATCGTTATTTTATTCGCAGCCATGGGTATAAATTTCGCGCGCGACTTGGCGTATCAGGTGCACGCGACGCTGATCTTATTCATCGCTGCGGGCATGTTTATCTGGGTGCTGCGGCGCACGGATGAACCCGTCGTCCAAGTTGACTCCAACGGTTACATGGACGGCGTTGTGCGCGCCGGTGTCATCGCCACGGGGTTCTGGGGTGTTGTAGGGTTTCTGGTCGGTGTGATCATTGCGCTGCAATTGGCGTTTCCGGTACTGAACCTTGATTGGGCCCAACCCTTTGCCAACTTTGGACGGCTGCGCCCGCTGCACACCAGTGCCGTGATTTTTGCCTTTGGGGGCAACGCGCTGATCATGTCGTCGTTCTACATTGTGCAACGCACCTGTGGCGCGCGCCTTTGGGGCGGCAACCTAAGCTGGTTCGTCTTTTGGGGCTACAACCTGTTCATCGTTTTGGCGGCCACCGGCTATTTGCTGGGCGCGACCCAATCCAAAGAATACGCAGAGCCCGAGTGGTACATCGACATCTGGCTGACCATCGTTTGGGTCGCCTTTCTTGTCGTGTTCATGGGCACGATTTTCACAAGACGAGAACGTCACATCTACGTGGCCAACTGGTTCTTGCTCAGCTTTATCGTCACTGTCGCAATGCTGCATGTGGTCAACAACCTGTCGATCCCGGTATCATTTTGGGGCTCCAAGTCGGTACAAGTATTCGCGGGCGTCCAAGACGCAATGACCCAGTGGTGGTACGGGCACAACGCCGTTGGGTTCTTCCTGACTGCCGGTTTTCTGGGGATGATGTACTACTTTGTCCCGAAACAAGCTGGGCGTCCGGTGTTCAGCTACAAACTGTCGATCATCCACTTTTGGGCACTGATCTTTTTGTACATCTGGGCGGGTCCGCACCACTTGCACTACACCGCTTTGCCCGATTGGGCGGCAACCTTGGGCATGGTGTTTTCGATCATCCTTTGGATGCCCAGCTGGGGTGGCATGATCAACGGTCTGATGACGCTGCAAGGCGCGTGGGACAAGCTGCGCACCGATCCGATCATTCGGATGATGGTAGTGTCGCTGGCCTTTTACGGCATGTCCACATTCGAGGGTCCGATGATGTCGATCCGCGCTGTGAACAGCCTTAGCCACTATACCGACTGGACCATCGGGCACGTGCATTCCGGCGCGCTTGGCTGGAACGGTATGATCACCTTTGGCGCGCTGTATTTCCTGACACCAAAACTGTGGGGACGTACCGCGATGTATTCCATGAGCGCGATTAACTGGCACTTTTGGCTCGCGACGATCGGCATCGTTTTATACGCGTCCTCGATGTGGGTCAGCGGCATCATGGAGGGCCTGATGTGGCGCGAAGTTGATGCCCAAGGCTTCCTTGTGAACAGCTTTGCCGACACGGTCACTGCCAAATTCCCGATGTACGTTGTGCGTGCTTTGGGCGGGGTGATGTATCTGACCGGCGCGTTGATCATGGTTTGGAATATGTGGATGACCATTCGGGGCGGCCAAAAGGTTGCTGCACCCGTTGGCATTCCTGCAGAATAAGGGGCCTGAATCATGGGTTTTCTCAACAAACATCAAATACTGGAACGCAGCCCGACACTGCTGCTGGTTGCTTCGTTTCTCGTGGTTAGCATCGGGGGGATCGTCGAAATCGCCCCGCTGTTCTACCTCGAAAACACCATCGAAAAGGTCGAAGGGGTGCGCCCCTATAGCCCTCTCGAATTGACGGGTCGTGACATCTACGTGCGCGAAGGATGCTACAACTGCCACAGCCAGATGATCCGCCCAATGCGGGACGAAGTCGAACGCTACGGGCATTATTCACTGGCCGCAGAATCGATGTACGACCATCCGTTTCAGTGGGGCTCAAAACGGACCGGACCAGACGTTGCGCGGGTCGGCGGGCGCTATTCGGATGCATGGCACGTCGATCACCTAAGCGATCCACAATCCGTGGTTCCGGAATCGATCATGCCAAAATATTCATTCCTGTCGGACGTCGCGATTGACGGCAAGTATGTCCAGGATCTGCTCGAAACGCACCGTATGGTTGGCGTGCCTTACACCGACGAAATGATCGACAACGCGCAGGCAGATTTCGCCGCCCAAGCGGACCCTGACAGCGATTGGGATGATCTGGTGGCGCGCTACCCCAAGGCGGTCATATCCAACTTTGACGGTCAGGCATTGCTGACCGAAATGGACGCATTGATCGCATATCTGCAGATGCTGGGCACGCTGGTCGATTTCTCGACCTTTACCCCAGACGCAAGCCGCTAAGGAGGGCAAAACATGGACACTTATTCATTCCTACGCGAGCTGGCAGACAGCTGGGTTTTACTTGCGCTGACGTGCTTTTTTATCGGCACGATCGTGTGGTCCTTTCGACCCGGCAGCAGAAAAACCCACGAGGACACGGCTGACATTCCGTTTCGCAATGAAACCATCCCAACGCCCCCTGAACAGGAGGATGGAAAATGACCGATAAAAACCAAGATATTGACCAGGAGACCGGCGTTGAAACCACCGGCCACGACTGGGACGGGATCAAAGAGCTGAACAACCCGCTGCCGCGCTGGTGGCTGTGGTGCTTTTACCTGACGATCGTCTGGGGCATTGGATATGTCATCGCCTATCCGGCATGGCCTTTGGTGAACGGGGCCACGGCCGGTCTGTTAGGCTATTCAACCCGCGCCGAGGTGGCTACAGAAATCGCCCGCTTTGATGATCTGAACGCTGATTTGCGGACCGCACTTGCGGCAGCTGACATGACAACGCTGGGCGAAGACCAAGACCTGCAACGCTTTGCCGTTGCCGGTGGTGCGGCGGTATTCCGGGCCAATTGCTCGCAATGTCACGGCTCTGGCGCGAACGGGGCCAAGGGTTATCCAAACCTTCTGGACGACGATTGGCTGTGGGGTGGGGACATCGAAACGATTGTCTATTCCATCCGCCATGGCATCCGCAACGAACTGGACGATGATGCGCATTATTCGCAAATGCCTGCCTTTGGCGAAATCCTTGAAACCGAAGAAATCAGTGCATTGGTCCAGCATGTTCGCTCACTAAGTGGTGCGGAATATGACGCAGGTTTGGCTGCCACTGGCGCTGATCTGTTTTTGGAAAACTGCTCTGATTGCCACGGCGAAACAGGTCTGGGTGATCGCGAACAAGGGGCCCCCAATCTTGCCGATGCAATCTGGCTCTATGGCGGGGATCCCGCCACCTTGGAACAGACGATTACCTATTCGCGCTTTGGCGTCATGCCGCCTTGGGGCACACGCCAAGTCAACGCCGTCGCCGCCTACGTTCACCAACTGGGCGGCGGCGAATAGCGGAACCTTTCTGATACAGAAAGGGAGGTCCAGACGCACACCGGTTTTGTGCTGCTGGCAACCGCCCCCGGACCTGTTCGCAACATTCCGGGGGCGGTTTTTTATGTCTATTTGATCTGGGTCAAAGGCCATCGGTGCAACTCAAGCTAACGATGATCCTGCGAACAGGTCCGGAGAATGTGATGAACACCCCTGACACCCCACCTCTATTCGCGGCGCAGGAACCGATTTTCCCTCGTCGCGTGACAGGTGCATTCCGCCGTTTCAAATGGTGGATTATGGCCGTGACGCTCGGCATTTACTATCTGACCCCTTGGATCAGATGGGACCGCGGGCCGTCCTTGCCAGACCAAGCGGTTCTGGTCGATATGGCCAACCGCCGGTTCTATTTTTTCTGGATCGAAATCTGGCCACACGAATTCTATTTCGTCGCCGGCCTGCTGATCATGGCCGGGCTGGGATTGTTCCTATTCACATCCGCCTTGGGGCGCGTCTGGTGTGGCTACGCCTGCCCGCAAACCGTGTGGACCGATCTGTTCATTCTGGTGGAACGCTGGATCGAAGGCGACCGCAACGCGCGTGTCCGATTATGGAAGACCAAGTGGGATTTTCGCAAGTGGCGGTTGCGGCTGACCAAATGGCTGGTCTGGCTGCTGATTGCCGTGTCCACAGGTGGGGCTTGGGTGTTTTATTTCACCGACGCGCCGCGCTTGGCCGTCGAACTGGTCACGTTCACCGCACACCCCGTCGCCTATTCAACCATCGCGATTTTGACCGCCACGACGTTCCTGTTCGGGGGCTTCATGCGCGAACAGGTCTGCATCTACATGTGCCCATGGCCCCGCATCCAAGGCGCGATGATGGATGACGACACACTGACCGTCGCCTACCGCGATTGGCGCGGTGAACCACGGGCGAAAAAGCGGGTCGAAGACACCGGCGATTGCATCGATTGCATGGCCTGCGTCAACGTCTGCCCCATGGGCATCGACATCCGCGACGGCCAACAAATGGAATGCATCACCTGCGCCCTGTGCATCGACGCCTGCGATGACGTGATGGACAAGATCGGCAAACCCCGTGGCTTGATCGACTACCTTGCGCTGGCGGATGAACCGGCCGAACGCGCCGGCGATCCACCTCGCCCGATTTGGAAACACGCGCTGCGTCCGCGTACCGTTTTGTACACGGCTTTGTGGTCGATGATTGGCTTTGGTCTGGTCTTTGCCTTGTTTATTCGGGCTGACATTGACCTGACGGTCGAACCTGTGCGCAACCCGCAATTCATCACGATGTCTGACGGTTCGGTTCGCAACACCTACAACATCCGGCTGCGCAACAAACACGGCGAAGCGCGCGATTTCCGCATCTCGCTGACGTCCGAAAGCATCCTGCGCATTCGGCAAGAAGGATCCGCTAGCAACATCCTAACCGTGCCGCCCGACAGCACCACGCAACACCGCGTCTACGTCATCGCACGCCCCCAAGACGAGGCGGCGCACACCGAACGCACAGGCCTGAGATTTTGGATCGAAGACACGAAAAACGGCGAACGCGCGCACCGCGACAGCCTCTTTAACGGAAAGGCAAACTGATGGATACCACTGCGGGAAAACCGCTCACAGGGCGCAAAGTTCTACTGATCATTTGCTCTGCTTTTGCAGTCATAATCGCCGTGAACCTGACCCTGGCCTATCAGGCGGTCGCGACTTTCCCTGGGTTAGAGACGAAAAATTCCTACGTTTCGAGCCAGACGTTCGACGCGGATCGCGCTGCGCAACAGGCGTTGAACTGGGATGTGTCCGCACGTCTGGACCAAGGTGTTCTGCGCCTCAGCCTGCGCAAAGACACAGCACCCGTCGAGGCTCAGATCGTCTCTGCCGTACTGGGCCGCGCCACAAATGTTGCCCAAGACCAAACCCCGATTCTGGTGTTTGACGGCCAAGACTACGTCGCCCCCGTCGATCTGGGGGAAGGCAATTGGAACCTACGTTTGGTCGCCAATGCCGCCGATGGCACCATGTTTCGCCAACGCATCATCGTGGACGTTGCAAAATGACACTGGCCGCCTGCCCTGCATGTGACGTCGCGCCGTTGGCCCAAGACATTGCGGCACGCGACGTAAAGGACGCCAATATCGTGCTGTCCTTGCCGGGCATTCATTGCGCCGCATGCATCGGCACGGTTGAGCGGACATTGCTGGCCTCAAAAGAGGTGAAAAACGCCCGCGTGAACCTCAGTCGCAAGCGCGTGACAATCGACGCCCCCGATCTAGGTGCAGACACGTTGATCAAAATGTTAGCGGACGTCGGCTACGAGGCCAACGAGCTGAACGCGTCCCTTTTGGGCGATGCAGAAACCGACACTGCGGGGCGCGCGTTGCTCGTTCGCTTGGCCGTCGCTGGGTTCGCGATGATGAACGTCATGTTGTTTTCGGTGGCGGTATGGTCCGGTGCGGCCGAAGCGACGCAAGGCATCTTTCACTGGATCTCGGCCTCCATCGCGATCCCAGCCCTGCTTTTTAGTGCGCAGGTCTTCTTTTCCAACGCTTGGACTGCGCTGCGCGTGGGCCGGTTGAACATGGACGTGCCGATCTCGCTCGCCATCATTTTGGCAGGCGGCATGTCGGTTTACGAAACCGCATTTGGCGGTGCGCATGTGTATTTCGACGCGGCATTGTCGCTCACGTTTTTCTTATTGGTGGGCAGGTACCTAGATCATCGCACACGCATGGCGGCACGCTCAGCGGCACAGGAACTCAGCGCGCTTGAGGTTCCTCGCACCACAAAATTGATCGCAGGCCAGCATCACACCGTGAACGTCGCGGACGTGCAAATCGACGACAAGATCGTCGTCATGGTCGGGATGCGGGTCCCCGTCGACGGGCAAGTGGTTGCGGGTCAATCCGAAACGGACCGCTCGTTTTTAACCGGAGAAAGCCTGCCGATTTCTATCCACACAGGCGACATGATCGCGGCGGGTGAAGTCAACTTGACCGGCCCGATCACATTGCGCGTCACAGCCGTGGGCGAGGACACAACCCTGCGCCGCATGGCCGCCTTGGTCGAGACCGCAGAGGGTGCCAAAAACCGGTACACAGCCCTGGCTGATCGCGCCGCACAGATCTACGCACCCGCAGTTCATTTGCTGGCATTGGCAACATTTGCGGGTTGGATTTTGGTATCCGGCGACATGGTGCGGTCGCTGAACGTCGCAATTTCCGTATTGATCATCACCTGCCCCTGCGCGCTGGGACTGGCTGTGCCTGCGGTGATGACGGCCGCCTCGGGCCGATTGTTTCGTCGTGGATTGCTGGTCAAGAACGGTACCGCGCTCGAGCGATTGGCCGAGGTCGACAGCATTGTGTTCGACAAAACCGGTACCCTGACGGAAGGGCATGCGCGCATCGATTTACATCAGCTGAATGCGGATCAAAAATGCGTCCTTGCGGCCCTAAGTGCCGCGTCGAGCCATCCGGTATCGCGCGCGATTTCCGCGGCAATCCCCAACGACACTGTGATGGCAAAACTGACGGACATTCGCGAAATTTCCGGCGCAGGTGTTGAGGCAAACTGGGCCGGAAAACCCTTTCGCTTAGGACGTGCAGAATGGGTTGGGGCCAGTGGATCACCCGCCTTTTCAATTGGTGAAGACGCGCCAGTGATTTTGTCGTTTTCCGAAACTCTGCGGGATGGTGCAAAGGATGCGGTTGGCAAATTGCACGCCGCTGGCTTTAATCTGCACATCCTGTCTGGCGACGCTCAGGCACCTGTTGCCAAATTGGGTGCAGCGCTCGGTATTTCACAGGTTCAAGCAGACATGCGACCCCAAGACAAACTTGATCGGGTCAAACAATTGGAGGCGACTGGGAAACGTGTCTTGATGGTCGGCGACGGTCTGAATGACACCGCGGCATTGACCCAAGCGCATGCCTCGATTTCACCTGCTTCGGCACTGGATGCCTCGCGCACGGCATCCGATATTGTACTTCTCGGACGATCCCTGATCGAGATCCCCGATGCGATCAAAACTGCGAAATCGGCCCGCGCCCGAGTGATCGAGAACTTCGCGATTGCGGCAGGCTACAACATGATCGCGATCCCGATTGCCGTCATGGGTTTTGCAACGCCTTTGGCTGCAGCTATTGCAATGTCGGCCTCATCAATCACTGTCCTGCTAAATGCCCTAAGGGTGAGATAATAATGAACATTCTATTCATTCTCATACCCGTTTCGTTGCTGCTGGCAGGCGTTGGCCTTGCGGCATTTTTATGGACCTTGCGCAGCCATCAGTGCGACGATCTAGACGGGGATGCGTGGCGCATTCTGGTCGAGGATGAGGAACCAAAAGACCCTTAGACCGCGCAAATCACGAAGTGCTTTTTGATGAAGTCATCGACCGTCCATTCCGTGCTGAGCCCGCTTTCCATGACAAACGCATCACCCGCTTTGACGGTGAATGTTTCGCCTTCGTCAGTGCGAATTGTCGCGCTGCCCTCAAGGATGTGGCAGAATTCAATCTGGTCTTGCATGACGGCTGTGAACACGCCTGCCGTGCTTTCCCAAACCCCGGATTTGATGCTGTCCTGCTGGCCTGAAAACATCAACTGAGCGTGCTGTTGCGGTGTACCGCTAACGATGGAATCGGCAATTTCTTTTTCGACGCGCGCGGGGGATTGGTCGCGAAACAATGTGAATTTCATGGGGTAACCTTTGTGATTTTGGGGGGGATGACTTTATGATCGACCAAGGACGGCATCAAGCCTGTCGCGCAGTGTCATGGCGGGGGCAGCAAGCGGAATTAAGCGACGTGTCACCGGCTGAAACGGGATCGGTCTAACAGGCAAAACTGGAAACGGCAGCGTTTCATCGCCCGCGCCCAGCGCCTTTTTGACCAAGGTTCGCGCCATCACGGACGTCATCGCAATGCCGCGACCGCTAAAGCCAAGGCCCGCCAAAACGCCGCTGTCCGGCTCATGCAGATGCGGCATCATTTCGGGCGTGACAGCAATGCGACCTGCCCACGTCGCTTCGATTGGTTGATCTGCAAGCTGGGGGAACACCGTGCGCAAACCACGTTTTAGTCGCTGAATACCGCCCAAGGTCGCCGCGTTTTCGGTACTGCCAACACAGCCAAAAATCAGACGGCGATCACGGTCGTAGCGAGAGTAATAGATCGCGCGGCGACTGTCCGCGATGGTCACGGCGTTCGGTAAAACCGTCTTTTGCAGATTGTCCGACAGCGGCGCCGTCGCCAATGAAATGCTGACCAGCGGATAAAAAGTCTGGCGCAATTTCGGCCACAGATCGTCGGAATATGCATTTGTCGTCAGGATGACTTGGGGGGCGGTGACCGATCCGTTTGCGGTGGCCACTTTCCATTTGCTGCCGACGCGGGTCATGCCCAGAACGGGACTGTTTTCAAACAATTGCGCGCCAAATTTGATCGCGGTGCGGGCGAAACCACGAGTTAGCGACAGGGGGTGCACATGCCCGCCGTTCGGGTGAAACAGCGAAAATGCATAGGCGGGCGATCCGCTGATCGCTTGTGTCTGCGCGCGATCTTGAAAGCTGATGTTGGTGCCGACTTTGTTCCACGCCTCGCCCAACCGTTCCAGACTGTTTTGCGCCTTGCCACAATGCGCTGCTTGGACCCAGCCGTTTTGTTCGGGATCGCAATCGATGCCGTAGGTTTCTATGTCGCGAAACAGCGCATCCGCTGATCCGATTGTGGTTTCAACCAAACGGGCGCCGCAAGCGTCACCCACCCGTTGCGCCAGATCGTCCGGTGTTGCCCGCCACATCGGGTTGCACTGACCGCCGCTGCGTCCGGATGCGCCCCACCCAATTTCACGGGCCTCAAGCAGTGCGACCTTAGCGCCTTGTTCCGCAAGCCCAAGTGCTGTCCGCGTGCCCGTTAACCCCCCTCCGACAACGACAAAGTCAGCATCGATTTCTGATGCCAAAACCGAACAATCAGGGGCCGCACCGGCCGTGCTGTACCAATGAATGCGTCCATTGGTTGATTCCTTTGATCCGGGATTGGTCATTTGGAATGGTCTTTCTTCATTGTTTCATATTTCAAAACATAATATTTGCATAAAGAAACATATTACTCACCTCCAACCCGGTCAATACAAATTTTGACCAGCAAAGGCGCGGCAGACGCCTGTCAAAGCGGCCCCTGATCCACGACCCGAACCTGGCTTAGGGTCAGGACACATAATCAAAAGATAACGGTTGCTGCGAGAGCTATTGCGGAGAGAAAGACGGTTGGGGATCTGTCGTAGCGTGTAGCTACGCGTCGCCAATCTTTGAGCCTGCCG
>JAQXDI010000080.1 GCA_029251465.1 Ascidiaceihabitans sp. | reverse complement strand
GCCTTCTGTTTATCCGTGAAAAATACTCGCTTCCGATAGGCCATAATCTACACTCCATCTTTCCAAAAAGATTAAAGTGTTGCGTCGACCCGTTGAAACCACCCCGCATGGCAGACATTGGGTTAATCCCCAGTACCCACCCCATACATCTCCAAAACCTCCAACGGTACGATCTCCAGCGCGCGTTTGTGTGTTGCCTCTAGGTGCACCTTTGGGGCGGCGCCTTCGTCGTGGGCTTGCAAGAAACGGCCTGCACATAGACACCATGGGTCGCCTGCCTTGAGGCCTGCAAATCCGTAGGCGGGTTGGGGTGTGGACAGGTCGTTGCCGAGGTATTTCGATAGGGCGAGGAATTCGGCTGTCATCACTGCGCAAACCGTGTGGCTGCCTGCGTCGGCGGCACAGGTGTTGCAGTGGCCGTCGCGGAAAAATCCGGTGATCGGATCGGTGCCGCAGATCGCCAATGGGCCGCCTAACACGTTGATGCTGTCATCGGGTTCCATGATCTATCCTTTGGCTGCTGCGGTGATTTGGCGAAACATATCAATGTGTTGATCTGATACTCCGTCATCGCGGAACTTTTTGTCGGCCCCGGTTGTGACGATCACGACGCCTGCCGATTTGTCGATGTAAACGTACTGCCCATAGATGCCGCGGCCCATAAATTCACTGCCGGCAACCGCCCCAACAGGCACCCACCATTGATAGCCGTAGGCGAATTCGCCGGCTTCGGTTTTAGCGCTTGGCGTTGTGGATTCCGCGACCCAAGCGGCGGGCACGATTTGCTGACCGTTGTAATTGCCGTCTTGCAAAATCATCTGCCCAAAGCGCGCATAGTCACGGGTGGTGACGTTCAAGCCGCCCAAAACAAACGCCACGCCGACGCCATCCGTCAGGTAGTAGGGCGACTGTTCTAACCCGAGTTTCGAGATCAATTTTTCAGTCATCAGGTCAGGAATGGACCGCCCCGTTGCGCCGCGCGCGATCATGCCAACGACGTGGGTGTCGATCGAGGTGTAGTTCCATTCGGTCCCCGGCGTCGTGTAGGTTTCGGTCAGACCCGACGCGAAATCGTCCATTTTGCCGCCCAACGCCAGCACGCGGCCCATGCGGTTGATGTCTGAATCGTAGTCCAGATAGTCTTCGTCAAAGGTGATGCCGCTGGACATTTGCAACACGTTGCGCACGGTCGATGCGTCGTACGCGCCGCCCTTTAACGCAGGGGCGTATTTGGTTGCTGGATCGTCAAGCGAGGCGATCGCGCCTTCGTCCACAAGGATGCCGAACAGGGCCGACAGGTAGCTTTTTGCGACAGACCAGCTGATGCGTCGGTCGTTTTCCGAGGTGCCTTGGTAGTAGGCCTCGTACCGGATTTCGCCGTCTTTGAGGACCAGCGTCGAGGTCACCGCGCGCCCCGTCACCCAAGCGTCGTAGGCGGCGGGCATTTGCATGTTCGCGCCGTTGGGCAGGGGCGAAACCGGCCCTGCGCCACGTGGCAATTCGACGTTCAAAAAGGCCGCGTTCATGTTGGAAAAATTCGAGACGATCTTGTCTGCTTCGAACAGTGAATTCACGGCGAGCAGGCGGGTGATTTCTTCGCGTTTCCAGAGACCTACGGCGACGGCGGCCAATACCAGAACCAGTAAAATCCGGCCTACCCATTTGAAAATCTTGCGCATGAAAGTCTCCTTTGATCGTCAGTTAGGCATGGGGGTAGGCAAAGTGCAAAGGCAACCTTGCGTTAGATAGAATGGGTCCAGTTGACCCAGCGGCCGTGGAAATCGGCGCGCCCAAGGTGCAGGTCGATATCGCGGGCCACAGACGCAGACGCAGGGCGGCCCCGACGGCTCCGGTTTTGTCGCCATCGGTTTCCATCGACAACCAGGCAAGCGGGCTATCAGAGGTGGCTTTGGCCCCTGCGGCCTCGATCAATTTGGTGCCACGGGCTTGGGCCTCAGCCGGGAAATACTGCCAGGCAACCGTGTGCTGGATCAGGTGCAAATGCCCCGGCGTTGGGTTTGTCAGGCGTGTTTCGAGCCAGTCAATTGCGTCACCTTTTGTGACCTTGGTGGTCATCGCGGCGGCTGCAGCGGTGGTCAGCACCAAACGGTGCGGTTGATCCGCCCACAGGTAAGCCGTGAGGCGCAACAGGTCGTCGGTGTTTGCCGGATCAAGCGGGTTCAGATCGACACCGGCGCGCGATGTCACCTGCGCCGTTGCATGCGGGGGCAGGGGGCCGTCCCAATCGGGCGTCAATTCTAACGCCGCATTCGCAGGTCCAAACACCGTGCCGGCGATGCGCAAGGCGAACTGGTCCCACATCAGATTTAGCCCACCACTGGCCCCGAGTTCCGAGATCACCAGCGGCTTGTCAAAATGCGACAGGACCACATGTGCACCGGCAATCAGCGCGCCAGAGCGGCGCACTTCGTTGGTTTGAGGCGGGCTTTTGGTCCACTCAAGCAGAAAGGGTTCGTGATCGCGAAGCGCTGTAATGATCGCGGCGCGCAGGGTCGCGTCATCAACGTCGTTGGGCGGGTAGGCGGCGATCAATTCGGCGCAGGCCCGCGTTAAAACCAGCGCGTGCAGGCCCGCACCAATGCGCAACGGCAGCGAATGACCGACAGGGCCAACGTCACCGGTGTAGGCGTCCATGGCTTGGCCGAGGGCGGTGTTTACGTCCCAATCTTGCGCCAAAACCCCCAAGATCCGGCCCATCAGGGGTGACCCCATGCGGGTGCAGGTTTCGGATTGATCAATGAAGGCTTCGATCAAGCTCATTTGAAACGCTCCATCAATTTTTGCATCGTTGTGCGCGTGTCAGGTTCGGGTTCGAGTTCGGGGACAGGCGTTTTGGCCTGTGCTTGCGGCTTTGGCTTGCCTGCTTTGGTGCCTGTGCTTTCGCGTTGCGGCGAGACGCGCAGGCCAACGGCGTTCATGAATTTGGCAGGATCACCTGCGGCCAGAAATGGTGCACCGTCAGAGCATCCGCGCAGCACATCGTCCAGCCAATCGTGATCTGCTTTGGCAAAATCATGCAGTACAAAACCCGGTACGCGGTCTTTGTGACCGGGGTGGCCGACGCCCAAACGCACGCGTCCGTAGTCGGCACCGATGTGCGCGTGGATCGATCGCAACCCGTTGTGACCTGCGTGCCCGCCGCCGATTTTATGTTTCACTTTGCCGGGTGCAAGATCGATTTCATCATGCAAAACAACCACATCGCCGGGGGCGAGTTTGTGAAATCGCATCGCGGCGTTCACCGACTGACCTGAGTTGTTCATGAAGGTTTCGGGTTTCAGCAGTACCGCGCGATGAGATCCAAAACGCCCCTCGCTGACCAGCCCGTTGTGTTTGGATTTCCACGGGCCAAAGCCATGATCAGCTGCAATCCGGTCCAGCGCCATAAATCCGATATTGTGGCGATGCCCGGCGTATTTGGCACCGGGATTGCCAAGCCCAACAATCAATTTCATGCGCGTGCTCCTTTGTCTGTCGCCCTTTTACACGCGAAATTGGGGACACTCCACCACATGACGGGCACAAGCGGGGCACATGTTGGGCGCGCACAAAAAAACGGGGCCCAGTGAAGGACCCCGTTTTCAACACATAGCCAATTGACTGCGCGTTTATTCTTCGGTTTGGGCTGTTGCTTCAACCGCGTCTGCTGCAACTTCTTCGCCTTCATCGTCGTCGTTGTCATCGGAACGCAAGCTAGATGGGGCGGCAATGTTGCCGACAACAAAATCACGGTCGATTGTTGGTTTGGCACCAGCTGGCAGCGTGATCGCTGACAGGTTGATGGTGTCGCCAACTTCGAGACCGGCCAAATCGACGGTCAGCGTGTCAGGAATGTCACCCGCCGTTACGATCAGTTCGATTTCTGGACGCACAACAGACAAAACCCCACCGCGTTTGATACCGGGGCATTCTTCTTCGTTGATGAACTCAACTGGAATGAACAAGTTGATTTTTGTTGTACGCTTGAGGCGCATAAAATCGACGTGCGTTGGCAAGTCTTTTACAACGTGGCGCTGAACGTCGCGGCAGATGACGCGAACGTCTTCTTGGCCTTCGACTTTCATGTTGAACAGCGTGGATTTAAAGCGGCCAGCCTTCAGCATTTTCAGCAGTTTGTTGAACGGGATGTTGATCGGCAGCGGGTCTGTGTCGCCACCAAAAACAATGCCCGGAACCATGCCATCACGGCGTGCCTGACGAGCGGCGCCCTTGCCTGTCCCCGTCCGTTCCAGAGCTTCGAGATCAGGAATCTCTCCAGCCATAGTATTCTCCAATATATTAAGGGCAGGACGCCTCCAAGGCTGTCGTCCCGCGTGAAGTCGCGCACATACAACGGAAATGGCGGTTTGAAAAGGCGTTTCGCGCCTCAAACTTTCGACAGGGGGCCACAAATGCCTCTTGGCAATTGCGCGGCCCTCTGTCACGGCTCGTTTATGGGGCTTAAACACGATCTTTACCTATCGCGCAAACCGCTTGCTGGCTTTGTTGTCATTGGCCTGGCATGGGCCAGCTTTTTCGCGCAAATGCCTGTGATCAAAGCAAATTTAGGCGCGTCCGATGACATGTTCGGAGGCATTTTGCTGGTGGCAGCCCTTGGAGCATTGGCGGCGATGTGGTTGGCCCCGCTGGCGGACCGTTTGGCGGGTGCATTTTCGTTGCCTTTGGGCGCGGCCTTGGTCGGAGCCGGGTTCTTTTGGGGCGGCGCGTCGTCCAATCTTGTGACTTTCATCATCGCGCTGATGATTGCCACGGCAGGATCAGGAATCATCGACGTGTTGGTGAATGCCCGCATCGCCGGGATCGAGGCGCGCTCAAAACGCAATTTGATGAACCTGAACCACGGTTTGTATTCATTCGCCTACGCGGGATCGGCGTTGTTAACCGGCGCTGCACGCGAAGCAGGCTGGGCCCCGACGCAGGTGTTCAGCGTGTTGGGCATCGCGGTTCTGGTGTTGTGCTGTGTGATGTACGGGCGCGATACCGACACTGGGATTGAACCCGAAACCAGCAGCGAAGGCGCCATTTCCGTCGTGTTTGTCTGGCTGATCGGCGGCATCGTCATGATGGCGTTTCTGGCCGAAACCGCGAGCGAAAGCTGGTCGGCTTTGCACATCGAACGCACGCTGAATGGCGGTGCGGGCGAGGGGGCGTTGGGCCCGGCGTTGTTGGGGTTAACCATGGGCATCGGGCGGCTTAGCGGGCACATCGTGTCGCGCTACGTGGCCGATCGGGTGTTGATCGCGGTGGCCTTGGTGATGTCAGGATGCGGGATCGCGTTGGCGGCTTCGGCGCAGACAATATTGATGGCCTATGCGGGGTTTGCGTTAGGCGGTTTGGGCATTTCGGTTGTGGCACCCGTGGCGCTGGCATTGCTCGGTCGCTCGGTGCCGGCAGAGGCGCGCATGGCCGCGATCAGCCGCGCATCTGTCATCGGCTACAGCGCCTATTTCCTCGGTCCACCGTTGATGGGTTTCGTGTCCGAAGGGCTGGGATTGCGCGCCGCATTCTACGTCGTCGCGGGCTTGTTGATCGTGGTGGCGATCACGCGCCTGCCGTTGCTGACACGCCACGGCAGGCGCGTTTAGGGCTGCAAATGCCCACCCGCATCAAGGATCCGTTGATACAGCGCGAATTCAGGCGCACGGGCGACGCGCAGTTGATCCTCGACCGCCTGAGATAGCGGCGCGTCCATCGGAGGAGATACATTTTTCTGCTTGAAAACAATCGCTTCGCCGAAAGTCTCGTTCAGAAATCCGCGAAACACCGGCTGGCGTTCGTAGGCGAACAGGTGCTTGACCAGCACCTCGCCTTTGGCGCTTGTCAGGAAATTATACTGGCTGCCGATGCCTGCAAAAACCGGCGGTTTGTCGGCAATCACACCCAGCACAAAATCGTCAAAACTGCAGCCGCCTGTGCCTTTTGGTGTCCCTGCTTGGCGCGGGCCAGAGCGGTAGCGAAACCAGCTGCGAATTTGTTCAATCGGATCACGCATCACCGCAATCGGGTCCGGCGTGATTGCGAATGTGTCGTGTAAAAACGGCGCGATTTTGTTGCGATAACGCAGGGCAGGCGTGTGCTTGCGCCCCTTGGTCAGGATGATGTCGGCCTTGTTTTTCAGCGCCATTTCCACGGCCGTTGTGCCGGTCTTTGGCACCGCAAGAAACACAAGGTTTTGGTCTGAAAACACTAACATGGGTTAGGGATACATCGCTTTGTTCAGTCTTGCCAGCGTCCTTCGAAGTCCTGTGGGATCAGCAGGTTTTGCCGTCCTAAATCAGTGACTTGGGTTTCGCCGCACAGCGCCATTGTGGTGTCGAGTTCGCGGTGAATGACGTTCAGCGCCTCGCTCACGCCAGCCTCGCCCATCGCGCCCAAACCGTAGATGTAGGCGCGCCCGATGTAGGTGCCTTTTGCGCCCATCGCCATCGTTTTTAGCACGTCTTGGCCGGACCGGATGCCGCCGTCGATGTGCACTTCGATTTGATCGCCGACTGCCTCTAGAATGGATGGCAGCGCGCGGATTGACGACAATGCGCCGTCCAATTGGCGCCCGCCGTGGTTGGACACGATGATCGCATCTGCACCGACTTTTAGGGCCATTTTGGCGTCTTCGGCGTCGAGGATTCCCTTAAGGATCACCTTGCCGCCCCATTGTTCCTTGAGCTTGGCGATTTTGTCCCAATCCAAGGACGGATCGAACTGTTCTGCCGTCCACGCGCCCAGTGATGACGCGTCGCTGATCCCGTCCACGTGGCCGACGATGTTGCCGAATTCACGACGCTGCGCGCCTAGCATTTCGATGCCCCACGACCATTTGGTCGCCAAGTTCGCGATCGATTTCATGGTTAACTTGGGCGGGGCGCTGAGCCCGTTTTTGATGTCTTTGTGCCGCTGCCCCAGAATTTGCAAATCAAGGGTGATGACCAGCGCCGAACACTTGGCCGCCCGCGCCCGTTCGATTAGCCGCGATGTGTAATCAGTGTCGCGCATCGTATAAAGCTGGAACCAAAAGGGGGCGGTTGTCGCCTCTGCCACGTCCTCGATCGAGTTGATCGACATGGTCGACAGCGTGTAGGGCACACCGAATTTTTCAGCCGCACGCGCCGCCTTTATTTCACCGTCTGCGTGTTGCATGCCGGTCAACCCGACAGGGGCAAGGGCAACTGGCATGGCCACATCCGTCCCGATCATTTGCGTGGCTGTCGAACGCCCCGTCATGTCGACGGCGACCCGTTGGCGCAGGCGGATCTGATCAAAATCAGACGTGTTTTCGCGGAATGTCTGTTCGGTCCAGCTGCCGGATTCGGCGTAGTCGTAAAACATGCGCGGGACACGGGCCTCGTGGATGCGTTTTAGATCCGCGATGTTGGTGATGATCGGTTTGGGAAAGATCGACATGGTGAAGCCCCGTTATTGGTTAGGTTTAATTACCAATTTGGGAAAATCAGCACAATGTTTAATTAAGTTCGAAATTGCACTTGTTTGGTTCGATATCACATCATATCAAATAGTACGAAATCGAACCAGGGGAGATTCGTGATGAAACTTTCCCGACGCAAAACATTGTCCTTGATCGGTGGGGGCGTCATTTTGGCCGTTGGTGCGGGTGGATACGCTGTGACCCGCACGCCGAAAACCGCACTTGCCCCGTGGGCCGCAGCCGGTGGTTATACCGAGCCGCGGATGCAGGCGCTGAGCTATGCGATCCTTGCGCCGA
>JAQXDI010000074.1 GCA_029251465.1 Ascidiaceihabitans sp. | reverse complement strand
CAGGCTCAAAGATTGGCGACGCGTAGCTACACGCTACGACAGATCCCCAACCGTCTTTCTCTCCGCAATAGCTCTCGCAGCAACCGTTATCTTTTGGTTATGAGTCCTGACCCTAAGCCCGGGTGGCGGTGCGCCTTCAAGATGGAAAACCTCTGCAAATCAGATTGCTGGTTTGGTCCGGTTTTGCGGCGGTGCTAAGTGCGGGCATTCATACGGCAAATGTCGCGCTGTTCAGTGTGTGGAGCGGTTGGGGAAAGTACTTTTACCTGATGGCTATCGTGGGTGTCGTTGTCGCATTAGTGTTTTTGACGATCAGGCTGTTGCGCCCGGAAGTGCCCCAAGTTCAAGACGAAAGCCGGTTGGCAAAATTCCTGGAACGCCTGCCATTGGAAAAGCGATCCCGATTGATCCGTCTCGAAGCACAGGATCATTATTTAAAGGTTGTGACCGACGCAGGCGACAGTCTGATCTTGATGCGGATCAGGGATGCCGCAAAGGAGCTTGAGGACGGTTATGGCACGCAAGTGCATCGCTCGCATTGGATCGCGCGTGGGGCCGTCAGTGCCCATAAGCGACGGGCAGGGCGCGATTTTTTGACAACCGAAGACGGCGCAGAAATTCCGGTCAGCCGCAACAACCGTGGTCGTATTGCGCGACTTGTACACCCTATAAGGGAATGACGTTGGGTAATTGTTACCATCGCTGATTTGAGTCGCGCGCGTTCGGATAACGTGTTGATTTTTAATTCTATTGACGCACAATGGCGTCACAGCCCGGCTAAACGCAGAGACCCAGAAATTGATTTCAAAAGATGATACCGTGAGCGATATAAGATCAAGGCTGGACCCGAAATTTGCCGGATGGGCCGTGCGGATCGGGGTGCTGGGCATGATTTCAGTCCTGTTCGCAATCGCAGGGCCGTTTGGCACGTATGAGGCAGGCGATTTCGGCGAACGCTTGCTCTATTGGATGGTCTTGATTGCCATATCTTTGGTGGACGCCATTTGCATTAAGGCATTGATTTCAAAATATTTTGCACGCTTCAGTTTTCTCACCCGCGAATGCCTTGTCATATTGGCAATGACGGCGGTGTTCACAGCATTTTTGCAGGTTTGGACGCAGGCAGCATTTCCCGGTTTGACGGTCTCGCCGCCGGGGTATCTATTGCTTGCCTCCGAGGTTTTGGTGATTTGTGCAGCCTTGTCTGTGATCATTTATTGGGTGCCGCAAATTGCCAGACCGGCTGAGCAACAAGAGTCTGTCGCACAACAGCCACGCCTTGCCCGACGTCTTCCGCATGACTTTTCTGGTCAGATTTTGCGACTGACTGTGAACGGTCACATAGTGTTGGTTGTCACTTCGCAAGGGTCCTTTGATCTGCGGATGCGCTTTGCTGATGCGGTCGAAGAAATCGCCGGACTAACAGGATATTTCACCCACCGATCACATTGGGTGAACCAGTCGGCCGTCAGCCACGTGATAATGCGCAAAGGGCGCCCAGTTTTGGTTATGAAAAATCAGGACGAGGTTTCGGTCAGTCGGAAATACCAAACCAACATTGAGGCTGCGGGACTGCTATAGGCTAGCGTGGCATCGGAATTTGGTGAGGCGTGCGGCCTGTTAAAATCGCCGTCGCGTCGGATCGCATAATCCGCGTAAGCGCCTCGTCTGAGCTGCGCAAACCGCCAGTGTAAGTCCCATAAGCGGGCATAATCAAACGGTCACTGTCCAGCAGAAACGCAGGGCGTGACAGGCTGCGTCCACGCATCGAAATTTGCGCCTTTGGATGATAGTGCCCTGAAATTTCGCCGCTTTTTCCTGTTTGGGCGATGTGGCGAAAAATTAACGGGGGCAGGGGTAGTTCAGCCAAATGACTGCCACCAAGGTCGATTGGGCCGGGATCGTGATTGCCTTCGATCCAAATCCATCGACGTCCGGCCTGCAGGCGTGTGATCCACAAACGTTCAGTTTCAGACAGGCTTTGGGCGGCGGCTAGATCATCAAAACTGTCGCCGAGGCAGACTACAATTCGCGCGCCTGTTGCCTCTAGATCACGTTCCAAACGCGACAGCGTATCGCGGGTCTCGTAGGGCGGCAAGGCGGCGCCACCACGACGCAAAATGCGTTCGGATTTGCCCAGATGCAAGTCCGACACGCACAACAAATTATGCGCGTCCCACCACAACGCGCCTGATCCTAAGGCCGTCAATTGCGCGCCAGCCAAAGTGATGTTGCATCCGTTCATGGTTTGTTTTGTATCGTTAACGCCTGCCAGTTTCCAGAAGTTTGTTAAGACGTCAAACCTGCCGTTGCCATCAGGCGCGCGGCTTCTTCTGCTAGCAGTTTTTCCTCGGCCAGCCCTTTGACAGGAACGCGCCCAACCTCAAGGAAAAGGGGGGCTGCCAACGGCGTGATTTGGGTATTTTCGATTAGGTCAATGCGTCCATCTATCCGGCGGATCATGTCTTCGATCCGGCCAAAATCAATCAGGCCTTTCATCGCTTCTTCGCGGGTGATCTGCATCATAACGTGGTTTGGGTCGTATTTGTGCAGTGTGTCGTACAGAATATCGGAGCTAAAGGTCGCTTGTCGCCCAGATTTGCGCGCGCTGGGGCTGTTGCGTTCGATCAGCCCTGCGATGGTTGCAGAGGCGCGAAACGTGCGTTTCATCACCGCGTTTCCGGCAAGCCATGTATCTAGGCCATCGCGCAGCGTTTCGAGATCGAACAGCGCGGCTGGGTCGCGCACGGCGTCCAAGCCCCAGATCATCGTGGCGTAGTCAGTGGCCAGAAAGCCCAGTGGGTTCAGGCCTGCGTCTTCCATCCGGTTGGTTAACAAAAGGCCTAGCGTTTGCATCGCGTTGCGCCCTGCAAATCCGTAGATCACTGTGTGGGCGCGGTCGTCGTGCGGAAAGGTTTCGACCAGCAAACGTCCCGGTTCCGGCAGCCGCGACACCTTGCGTTGCAGGGCCAGCCAATCAGCCGTGTGTTGTGGCAACTCGGGCCACGTTTCTTGTTGAAACATCCGCAGGATGCGTTGGCTCAGCTTTGTCGAGGTTGAGAATTTAGTGCCTGAAAACGTCGCGATCTTGGGCTTCTTGTCAGCGCGTTTTGTGACCTCGACGGTCATTTCACGCAGGCTTTCGTACCGCACAATTTGCCCGCCGATCAGAAAGGTATCACCGGGGGTCAGCGTTGCGGCAAAGGCTTCTTCGATTTCGCCCAGTGGTTTGCCGCCGCGACTGCGTTTGAGGCGGACCTTAAGCGTGTCGGTGTCTTGGATCGTGCCGAGGTTCATGCGGATTGCACGGGTGCTGCGCGGGTCACGCAATTGCCACATGCCATCGGGGCGTTGCTGCAGGCGTTTCCATTTGTCGTAGGCGCGCAGGGCATAGCCACCGGTTGCGCAGAAGTCGAGGCAAGCGTCAAAATCGGCGCGTGACAACGTGCTGTATGCGCCGGCACTGGTCATTTCTGTGAATAATGCGTCGGCGTCAAACGGGCCTGCGCAGGCGGCGATCAGGATGTGTTGGCACAAGACGTCGCGTGGGCCAGGGCCGCGTGGATCGCCGTCTAATTCGCCTTCTTTTGCGGCCTCAAGGGCTGCGATGCATTCGACCACTTCGAACCGGTTGGCAGGCACCAAAAGCGCCTTGGACGGGGCGTTGTAACGGTGATTGGCGCGTCCGATCCGTTGGACCAAGCGTTTGACGTTTTTGGGCGCACCGATCTGGATCACCAAATCTACGTCCCCCCAATCGATCCCCAGATCTAGCGAACCCGTACAGACAATTGCGCGCAGATCGCCGCGCACCATTGCGGCCTCGACCCGCTCGCGTTGGACGCGATCAAGACTGCCGTGGTGGATGCCGATTGGCAGGCTTTGATCATTGGCAAGCCACAGATTGTGAAAGAAAATTTCCGCCTGCGCGCGGGTGTTGTGAAAAATCAGTGTGGTCTTGTGCTGTTTGATTTGATCCAGCACAGCGGGAATGGAATATTTGGCACCATTGCCAGACCAAGGTGGCGGATCGTCTGTCGTGAGCATCTGAATATCCGGGGCGGGTCCGGGATCAGCGAGCAGAATTTCGCAAGGATCAGGATGGCGGGCAAGCAGGTGCGCGATTGCGTCTGGGTCCTCGACCGTGGCCGACAAGCCGACCCGTTTCAGATCGGGACACAGGGTTTGTAGCCGTGCCAAAGCAAGGAACAATTGATCGCCACGTTTGCTGTCTGCAAGGGCATGAATTTCATCGATTACGACGCGCTTGAGCCCTTTGAACGTACGGTGTGCATCGTCGTAGCTGGTGAGCAGCGCAAGGGATTCCGGCGTGGTCAGCAGAATATGCGGCGGGTCTGCGCGTTGCCTGCGTTTTTGGGTTTGGGTGGTGTCGCCGGTGCGATCCTCAATCCGGATGTTCAGGTTCATTTCATCGACCGGCGTGCGCAGATTCCGTTTGATGTCTGCGGCCAAAGCCTTGAGCGGCGAGATGTACAGCGTGTGCATCCCGTCGTGATCTTGGGTGGCCAGATCAACAAGCGTGGGCAGAAAGCCGGCCAATGTTTTACCGCCACCAGTCGGGGCAATCAGCAACAGCGCAGGATCATCACTGCGCGCCAACATGGCCTGCTGATGTGGATGGATGGACCAGCCTTTTGTATCAAACCATGATTGGAAAATGTGTGGCAGTGCGGACATTCAGCAAGTGTATCTGATGGCGCGATGGGGGCCAGCCCTGACTTTGAAACCTAGGTTGTTTTTGGTCGCGGCTTTAGGGATTTTATCGCAGCTTGCACTGTTTTGGGCAAAGCTGTGTTTGCGCCAATTGGGGCAGCATCAAGCGCGCTGGCGACGTCCTTGACCAGAATGGCGATGGTGTTTGACGGGTCATGTCCGTCACGCGCAAATTCGATGTCGTTAAATCCAGAGGCCAGCCAGTTTTGCCCGGACGATGTGTGGATCAAGTTCAACAAAGCGGTTTCATCGATGCCTGCATCATCCGCCCAATCCAGAACCAGCCGCGTCATCGCAGTGTTTGATGCCGCGAGGAGGTTGTTCAAAACCTTGGCTTGCATGCCGCTGCCAAAAGCGCCCATGCGATGAAAGTGTTCGCCCATCGCATCGAACAGCGGCTGAGCGGCGTCGAGATCATGAGGCGTACCGCCCAACATAAAGCTAAGCGTGCCATTTTCGGCGGCTATTTGCGCGCCGGACATCGGTGCGTCAATCAACGAAATGTGCTCAGGAATACGGTTGCGCAAGTTCCGCACATAGCGCGGCGACAGCGTGGATGAGACGATGATGCGTTTCAAAGAGGGCAGAGATGAGAAGTTTTGCGCGCCGAACAACACGTCGTCCGTTTGCTCAATATCGCGCACAACTGTGATCAGCGTTTCAAGGTCCTGCGCAAAGGATACAGGATCGTTGGTGATTTCATCTGATGTCTTAGGAACGACATCGAACCCTCTGGCACTAAACCCATTTTCAATCAACGCATCCAGCATAGGTGCGCCGATGCGACCGCACCCTGCAAGCCCGATCATTTAACGATATGCTCGTCTTTGACGAACATGTTGGCCCATGCGCGGTCGATCAATTCCGGCGTCATCTGGTATGGAATTCCTTCGAATTCACAAATTGCGATCATCTGGTCGATCAAAAAGATCGGCTGATAGTTGGCATAGACGTTGTCGATTGTCGGGTATTTCACCTTGAGCAGATGGATCAGCGCCGCCTCGTTCAGAGGCATTTTACGTTTTTTGGCAACCATCGAAAAGATCTTGAGGTAGTTCGCCTGATTGGGACCATCAATTTTGATTTTAAAGAAAATCCGGCGCAGGGCAGCCGTGTCAAAAATCTCGTTCGGGTGAAAGTTGGTTGAGAAAATAACCAACGTATCAAAGGGAACTTCGAATTTTTCGCCCGATTGCAGAGCGAGAATATCTTTGCTTTCCTCAAGCGGAACAATCCAACGGTTGACCAATGCTTGGGGTGGTTCAGCTTGCCGACCAAGGTCATCGACGATGAAAATACCACCTGTGGATTTCAACTGAAGCGGGGCCTGATAGGTCCGTGCGGTCGGGTTGTACACAAGATCGAGCATGTTCAAGGACAGCTCGCCGCCTGTGATCACTGTTGGTCGCTCGCAACGCACATACCGCGTGTCATACCACCCGGTTGTCTTGCGCAGCGTGTTAATATCATCCTCGGCTTCCTCGATTGCTGTGTGCACAATCGGGTCATACATGGTGATGACCTGGCCCGCGTATTCGATGGCACGTGGAACATAAACCATATCGCCAAGAGCGTCGCGTATGCCGTTGGAAATACTGGACTTCCCATTGCCGGGAGGGCCATACATCAGGATCGAACGGCCTGCTGAAACAGCTGGTCCAAGGTTGCCGATCAGCTCATCCGGCAGCACCAAATGGCCCATCGCACCGGTTAATTGTTCACGTGTCACAATCAGATTGCTGATGGATTGGCGTTTGACTTGCTCGCGGTACACGTCGAGTGGCACTGGCATCGCGCCAAAATATTCGGATTGTGAAAGGGCATCCAAGGCGCGGGCCTTGCCGGCGTCCGTCAGCTGATACCCCATTTCATTGCCGTTATTTGCGTTTAGCGTTCCGGTCGCTTCGATCAGGTTTTGATCGCGCCCCATGTCGATAAGTTCTTGGGTCACAGGGATCGGCAGACAGATCGCGCGCGACAGTTCTGTGACCATATCAACGTTCTTGCGAAACATTGTTTTCAACAAAATATCCCGCATCATTACGATAGGGATTCGCATCTCATGGATCCGCTTTGGGGCGGGGGGGGCCATGACGGCTGAGGTCTGCATGTTCATTTCAAACGGCCTTTGAATCTATAATCACAGCGTTTGGATAACAGCCATTTTCGTCAACAATGTGGCCTGAACGGAATGATTGGTCGGTTAAGAGGCACCGAAGGCTGCGCCAAAGCACAGATAGCCGCCCAAAGTCATCGCCAAGGCTAAACCCATCGGAAACTTCTTGCCCTGTTCCCAGCTTTTCCACTCAGGCGCCAAGCGCCGCAGGGGGGTGTGTTTTGCCAAACGGTGTGCGGCCACGGCTGCCAATAAAATGAGGCAGAACATGGGGATAAGCAGGCGTACGTCGCCTTGTGCAATAAACGGTGCAGCGACCGCGATGAATTTTGAATCGCCCGCGCCCATAGCGTTTACCGCATTCAGAATGAACGTCACGACCAGCACAATCACCAACTGAACCAAACGCCAGACGTAGACGTCAAAGGGCAAAGCGACCAAGCCGACGATCAAAAACACTGCGGCCAAAGCCAGTACAGCCTGGTTGGTGATGCGCATTTCGCGCATGTCTGTGAACGCCACGTAAAAGCAAATCGGCAAGACGAAGGGCAAAAACCACAAGGCGGAAAAGGCGGTGATGGACATGGCGCGCCCTAGCCGTTTGAATTGTCGAGCGCTTGAAGCGAGCGTACTGCGGCTTCAAAATGCTGTGGATGCGTGTCGATGGCATCGCGCAGCAGGCTTTTGCCGGTTTCAACGTCACCTTGTTTGATCGCAGACAATGCCATCGTGTGCAGCAGTTGTGCGCGTTCTGTTTGGTCCATCGGGATCACCGGCAACGTGTAGTCACGCTGCGCGCTGCGGGCCAAAATCAGGTTGTTCTTTGCGGTGAACAGCGTTGGGTCCTGGCGAATTGCGTCGCCAAACAGGCGTTCGGCTTCTTTGTATTCGCCGCGCGTCAGCTTGGAATAGCCCCAGTTGTTCATGATGCTAGCAGGGCGCGTCGTTAGGCCCACAGCTGTTTCATAAAAACTGTCGGATTTCTTCCACTCTTGGTTGCTGTCCGCGACCATCGCTTCGAGGCGGTAGCGTTGGAATGTCTCGTGGGTGGGTGGCACGGTATCAAGGGTCTTTTCTGCCTTGGCCCAATCGCCCGACCGGATCAGCGCGTGGGCATAATCAACGCGGTCGCCAGCGGTTGCGCCGTCCATTTTGACCAGCTTGGCAAAGGCGGCCGACGCTTCGGTGAAGCGTTTTGCGCGCACCAGACTAACGGCCAGTCCGCGTTGGAAATCAATGCGTTCCGGATCTTCGTTTACAGATCGGGTGAAGTAGGCGACCGCCTCGTTGGGGTCTGCCACGGTCAACATGACGTCTGTCAGATTGGTTTCGTCAACGACGTTCACGTCTTTGAACGCGCGCTCAACGGTGTCGTTGGCGTTCTTTTCTGCGCATGCGGAAAGGAATAGTGCCCCCGCTAATGTTGCGGACACGAAAATAGGTTGGCGCATGTTGTGCGTCCTTTTACTGCTCTGCCTCGGTTATGATGTCGGCGATATCAAGTAGTCGCTGCTACCGCGCCGCACCAATTTATAGTTATTATTTTGAGAATTATCATACGCTGTATTTTCAGATTTTGCGAGCGCTAAGCGTAGATTGTCCCTGATTTGTGTTGTTTTGCCACTATCGAGCGCGAAAGCCTTGCGTAAAACGAGAATTGCTTCCTCGGTTTTGCCCCGTTCCATCAAGATTACCCCCAGATTGTTCCATTCTGGCGGTGTCGGTTCAAATTCTGTGGTGGCGCGGCGCAGCAAGGCTTCGGCTTGTCCCAGTCGGCCCAGACCCAGATTGGCGCTGCCCATGCCGGATAGGATTTCGCCGTTCATGCCTTGGGCGAGGGCGGCACGTGTAAAGGCTTTGAGCGCGAGTTCGTGTTCACCAGCCGCAAGTAAGCGGTGCCCGACATCGATGCCATTTACGGCCGTGGCTTTTCGGTCAACACCCGGCGCGAAAACACCGTCCTGAGATGCAGAAAAACCGCCCGGTGAACAGGCGGCAGTTCCTAAACCCAAAAGGGCGGCGACACACGCGCGCCAAAGGTTTGATTTCATGTACTAGTTGCCCATATTGCCCAGCTGCGTGATGCCATGCACGGACGGCCCAACCAGAATGATCAGCAGGGGCGGCACGGTCAGCATCATTGTGGCCAAGGTCATCTTTGTTGGCAACTTGTTTGCGGCCTCTTCTGCACGCATGACGCGTTTGTCACGCATTTCACCTGCATAAACCCGCAACGCGTCGGCAATCGAGGTCCCGAAGGTGGCGGATTGGACCAAAACGGTCACAAAGGATGCCACATCCTGCACGCCGCAACGTGCGCCCATGTCGTTCAAAACGGTGACTTTGTCCTTACCGGCCTTCATCTCGTAGGCGACGACCTCGAATTCTTCGGCCAAAGCGGGGTAGGAGGCACGCAATTCACGGGCCACACGTACGATGGATTGATCCAACGATTGCCCCGCTTCGACGCAGACCAGCATCATATCGAGGCTGTCTGGAAAGCCTGCGGTAATCTGTTCTTTGCGTTCCTCGACGCGGCGCGTGATCCAGTATTGCGGCATGTAGTAGCCGATGCCACCGGGTCCGACTGTGTACATGATCATCTTTTTGGTGCTGACTTCGGATCCGTCTGCCCCCAAGTAGCGGGTGACGTAAATCACGCCAATGATCAGACCAATGATGCCAAGCACAAACTGGGCAAAGTGGAAAAACCGCACCGCATCTTTGGACTGGTAGCCCGCTTGACGCAGCTCAAGTTGTTTTTTGCTTAGCTCGGCGACATCTTTTGGCTCAAGAAAGCTGGCGAAACGGTCAAGTTGTTCGTTGTGCCCGCCTTGACGCAGTTTTTGCGTATCCGTTGATGTTTGCCCGTTGGCTGTGCGCTTTAGCTTGTTTAGCGGGTCCTCGGGCTGACGCATCATCATCACAACCGTCAGAATAATCATGACAAGCCCAAGGGCGCCGGCGATAATAATAGGCCCCAATGGACCAAGCAGATTGGTGATCATTTCCATGTCGCGGGCTCCTTATACTTTGATGTTTGTCAGCACGCGCATGACAACAAGGTTGACACACAAGAACAAACCGACGGCGATACATGCATGGATGAAATAGGGGTGATCGCGCACTTCGTCATAGTAATGCGGGTCGCCCAGATTGATCACAACCAACGCCATCAGCGGAAAGCCGGACAGGAATTTACCTGACCATTTTGCCTCGGCGGTGATTGCTTTAACCCGGCGGAACAGACGGAAACGGGCGCGGATCACAAGGGCAAGACCGGCTAAAATTTCTGCCAGGTTACCACCTGATTGCTGCTGGATCGTCACGGCAACCGCGAGGAACCGTAAATCCTGCATATCAAGGCGTTCGGCCATGTCCTTTAGCGCTTCACCAACGTCGCGGCCATAGGCGGCCTCATCAGCAATGACGCCAAATTCGGACCCCAGTGGATCCTGGACTTCTTTGGCTACGATTTGCACAGCGGATACAAACGGGTGTCCGACTTTCAGGGACCGCACCATCAATTCAACCGCGTCGGGCAGTTGTTCTTCGATCATACCAAGACGTTTGCCAGCCTTGGAACTGACCCAAAAATAGACAGCGCCGACGCCGATAGCGATCGATAAAACAATGCGCATTGGCACCGCAGTTTCGGTCCCGACACTCAGACCCACAAACGCCACGACGCTTAGTCCGCCCATGATCATGATCAATTGCTGAGGCGTAAAGGCAATGGCCGCTTTTTGCGCTTTGGACGACAACAAGGAATACAAAGGGATCGACTTTGAATTCATGTGCTGCTGCATTTCTTTGCGCAGCTGGTCCAGCACTTCTTCGCGGCGACCGCCTTTGTTCAACATCTCGAGGCGTCGGTTGACGCGGTTGTTCAGGCTGATGGATTTGCCAAAGGCCACCAGATACAGGCCTTCGACCAGCACCAGTACGCCGATGAAGATCAGGCCATAAATGATTGGTTCTGCACTCATTATCTTTGGATCCTTATTGCGCTGCTACGGGTTCGTAGATGGCTGCGGGCAAATCGTAACCCCACATACGGAAGCGTTCGGCATAGTGGCTGCGCACGCCTGTGGCGGTAAAGTGACCGATGATTTTGTTCTCGGGGGTCAGGCCGACACGCTGGTAGCGAAAGATTTCTTGCATCGAAATGACGTCGCCTTCCATGCCTGTGATCTCGGTGATCGAGGTCATGCGGCGTGAGCCGTCTTGCAAACGCGAGGCTTGCACGATCAAGTTCACAGCCGAGGAAATTTGCGAACGCACGGCCTTCAGCGGCATTTCGATACCTGCCATCGCGATCATGTTTTCCAAACGCGACACACCATCGCGCGCCGAGTTGGCATGAATCGTAGTCATTGATCCGTCGTGGCCGGTGTTCATGGCTTGCAGCATGTCGATAACTTCTTCGCCGCGGGTTTCACCAACGATAATGCGATCAGGGCGCATCCGCAGGGCGTTTTTCAAACAATCGCGCGGGGATACTTCGCCTTTGCCTTCCACGTTTGGCGGACGGCTTTCCATCCGGCCCACGTGGGTCTGTTGCAGCTGAAGTTCGGCGGTGTCTTCGATTGTCAAAATACGTTCGTCGTTATCGATGAACGAGGACAGCGCGTTGAGCGTGGTCGTTTTACCCGAACCGGTACCGCCTGAGACGATAATGTTCAGACGCGTAGCCACAGCCGCTTGTAGATATGCGGCCATCTCTTCGGTGAAAGCACCGAAATTGACCAAGTCATCAATACCCAGCTTGTCTTTTTTGAACTTACGAATGGAAACCAGGCTACCATCGACGGCCACCGGGGGCACCATCGCGTTGAAACGTGATCCATCTTTCAGGCGCGCATCGACGTAAGGGTTGGATTCATCAACACGACGGCCAACGGCAGACACGATTTTATCAATGATGCGAAGCAGATGGCGTTCGTCCTTAAACGTAACATCCGTCAGTTGCAGTTTGCCGTCACGTTCCACGAAAATCTGCTGTGGGCCGTTCACGAGAATATCGTTCACGGTTTCGTCTTTTAGCAGGGTTTCAAGCGGGCCAAGGCCAGTAACTTCGTCATACAGTTCCTGGTTCAGGGTCTGGCGATCCTCGCGGTTGAGGATGATTGCCTTTTCCTCAAGGAATTCAGCCGCGATTGACTGAATTTCCTGACGCAGATCTGCTTCTGTCGCATGCTCTAGCGCGGCCAAGTTCAAATTGTCCAACAAAACGCGGTGCAATTCGAGCTTCAGTTCGCCCATGCGTTCTTTGCGTTTCTTTTCCTTGTCCATCGGCGTCACTTGCGCGGCGGCCTGTGGGGGCGCTTTACGGGCAACTTTTGACGGCTCGGCAGCAGCGGCTTTTGGCAGTTCGGTCACTTTTGCGACGGGTGCTGCAGCAGGTGTTGCTGTTGGCGCTGCGGTTTTTTTGTACTTGGAAAACATGGATTACCCAGTCTTGGAAAAAGGTTCAGATCAGGCCGCTTTGGCTTGCTCTTCTTTAAGTTCATGAATGGAAGCCGCTAGTTTGGCGATTTCGCGACGTAGCGGGTTTTTCGGGGCAGAAGTGGCGAGTGGAAGACCGTGATCACTGCCTTGCGTGATCGGTTTACCGCCATCGGGCAATTGCAATTCAATCGCGATATCAAGGCTTTCGGCCATGCGTTTGATCCGGCTTTTGCCGCTAAGGTCGGTGAATTTCGGCGCACGGTTCATGACGTAACGCAGTTTTTCCACCGGCAGTTCTTCGGATTGAAGGGCGCGTTTGAAACGCAGCGTGTTTTGCGCAGACCGCATATCCAATTCGATCGTGGCGAAATAAACATGCGCGGCTTGCAGCACGGTTTCGCTCCATTGAACCAGGGTTGATGGCATGTCGATGACCACATAATCAAAGTGGCTGCGGGCCATTTCGATCACGCGGCTGATGTCGTCAGGACCCAACAGATCAAGGGGCAACATATCTGCGGGGGCTGTCAGCACCTGCAATTTATCGTCAAAGGTCAGAAGGGATTGCGCGAAAATTTCGGCGTCCAGATTTTCAGTGTCCGACAGCATGTCATAGACAACTTCACGGCGCACCAGATCCAGGAACGTCGAAACGGCACCGAATTGCAGATCCAAATCGATCAGGCAGACAGACGGTGATGCATCGCCATCGATGTTAGCCAATTCCCAAGCAAGGTTAACGGCCAAAGTCGTCGCACCGGTTCCGCCGGCCAATCCGTGGCTGACGATCACTGCACCGTCTTTGCTGGCGCCGGGTTTTAGCTGCGTTGTTGGGGTCGCCACAACCGCAGGTGCATTTGCTGCGCGCACATGATCGATGGCCTGTTGCAATTCGCCTTCGGGAAGGGGGTAGGGTACGAATTCGTCAGCACCTTTTCGTAGCAAGGAATGCAACGAGGCAGGGGGCACGTCTTCGGCGATCAGGATAACCTTGATGTTGCGCTTTTTGGCTTGGGCGATGATTTCGCCCATCAAAACAAGGTTGTCTTCGTCGGTATCATCCATCGCAAGGGCGATAAATTCCATGGCTTCAGCTTCGGGTTGACCGAAAAAGGCCAGAGCCTCGGCAAATCCCAAATCGCCCCAGCTTTCGCCCAGGGCCGATTCCATATCTTCGATCAGCAAGCCAAAATTCTGCACGTCACGGCTGACGGTACAGGCCACAATGGGCGTCGTTTCGGGTTGCGGCATTACACTGCTCATTGCCAATCGTCCTTTGTTAACGGCACGGCGGGGAATGGCATGATGTCATCACTCGCTTGGCGCCCGCATCCAGCAACTTTGGCCAGACGCATTTGTCCTATTGAAGCGAATATGTCGGTGAACTAGGGCGAGATTGGGGCCGAAAGAAACCAATTGTTTGATATCTTGGGACGATCAACCTAATTTAGGTTGTATTGTATCGCTCTGCCGCCGTAACAGCAGAGCCGATTTTTCAGCAAATTTTTACTGTTCAGTCCGCAGATCAGACCCTGAAATACCTTCAAAGCTGCGACGGTGCCGTCGCGCTGTTCAGGTAGTCGCGGTAGATGATCTGAGCGTACTTGCCGTCGAGCACATTTTGGTGCGTGTTCACAAAGCCGGTGACTTCGGTCACGGTGCGACGATTGCGGCGTTCACGCCCCTGCGTCACGATCAGTGGTTGTGTTTCACCCAAAGAGGCGACGGCCTCGAGGCGTGAACGGCTGATTCCTTGTGTGGTCAAATAGTGCACAACAGCGTTGGCACGTCGCAGCCCCAAACGCTTGTTTGAATGTGCGCCGCCGACAGCATCGGTGTGTCCGTAGACGCGAAAACGGATTTCCGGGAATTGACGGATCCAACGCGCCTGTTCGCCAAGCGTATCACGGGCCCCTGCATCCAACGTCGCGCTGTTGAAGGCAAAGTTGACGGTCGTCAACACTTCGGACGAAAATCTGTTTGCCAAATCAAAGGTATACTGGCGTTCACCGGTTTGGATCAGCGTGTTGTTCAGCGTCGCGTTTCCGAACTGACCAGTGTCGGCCAAGGCCCTGGCTTCGCGGTAAAACTGCGTGTAAACAGGGTCACTGCTGGGCGCGCATGCGGCCACACCAACCGTAATGGCAGCGATGGCGCTTACGCGAAGTTTTGTACGCTTGGTCAGCTGCATTTTCCCGATCTGCTTTTTGTTAGTCCAGAACATAGCCATATGAACCACTGAAGTCTTGTTTGGCAACCTCGGCAGCGGCACCCTTTTTAGGTGTACGCGTTCCGGCGGCTGTGCGTCCGAACAAGAACAAGTCTTTTTCGCTTGGTGGTTTGATCCGATCGGTGGGCAAAGACAAGACATCGCCACGTGTCGGAGTCACCAAATGTGCGGTGATAATAATGACCAGCTCGGTTTGGCTGCGCTGATAGCTGGCAGAACGGAAAAGTGCGCCCAAAACAGGGACATCGCCGATCCAAGGCAGCTGCGAATTGTCGTCAGTAAAGTCGTCTTGCAACAAACCGGCGATTGCAAAGCTTTCGCCGTCGCGCAATTCGACTGTGGTCGATGTTTCACGCCGCGAGAACGCGTCGATCGACAGACCACCATCCGTGGTAAAGCTGTTTGTGGGGTCAATCGCAGACACAGCAGCCTCGAGTTCGAGGTTGATCAGGTCTTTGTCCACAACGCGGGGGATAAAGTTCAGCTCAACACCGAATGGTTTGTATTCAACCGTGATCGCGCCTTTGTCTTGGCTGACAGGGACGGGGTATTCGCCGCCCGCCAGGAATTTCGCTTCTTGGCCCGACAGGGCAACAAGGTTCGGTTCCGCCAATGTGCGCACAACGCCTTTGGTTTCAAGGGCTTCGAGCAAAATGCCGACCTGAGTCGACCCTGCATTAAAGCCAAACAAGATCGCGCCGTTGTTGGTGTTTGTGCCTGGAACGTTGCCACCTAGGGCTGTCGCGATGCCACCAGATGTCACGTTTGTGCCGGATCCTGCGCTGACGCCAAGACCGCCGACCGTGTTGCTAAGGGACAACGACGAGCTGAGCGATTTTGATACGTTGCGCTGCATTTCTGCAAAGCGCACTTTCAGCATGACTTGTTGGATGCCACCAACGCTCATCAAATTGGACACCCTTTCAGGCGCGTAGCGTTCGGCCAAATCAAGCGCGCGTTGCAAGCGGGACGAACTGGACACGATGCCAGACATTACGATCCCGTCGTTTGCGGTGCGCACTTCGATTTTTTCGCCCGGTAGGATCTGGCGAAGCCGTTCTTTGAATTCTGAAATGTCTGCGGACACCCGAACATCGACGTTTGTGATCAACTTGCCGGACGCATCCAGCAATGTCAGCGTCGTAAGGCCCGGTGATTTGCCCAAAACATAAATCGTGCGATCCGAAAGCGATGAAATGTCAGCAATTCCGGGGTTTGCGATGCTCAGTTCCGCAAATGGAACGTCGCTTTCCACAACCACGGCGCGGTTCATCGGCACATCTAAACTGCGCGATGTGCCTTGCTTGAGGACACGAATATTATTCGCCCAGCCCTCGCTCGCGGTAAGAACCGCAAGGGGCGAAACGGTAAGTGACAGCCCGAGAAGGGCCGCTTTGAATAGATTATCAATTTTCATGTGACCTGCCCTTTTGATCACGCCTCGGGATTGGGTCTTTGTGCCCATATTGTAATCACCATGCGCCACTTTGGCTTTTTAATCAAGAATCAATGACTTCGCCGGCTTTGTGCATGTGGATAAATCGCAACAGGGTAAAAATGACACAGGTGCCGCCTGTCGAGGCGACACCTGAGAACCGTTTGATCGGGAGGGATTTCTAAAGGTCACTCCGACCCGCGTTTGATTAGTTTGTGCAGGGAATTGGGATTTCCAGTACTTCGGCACCACGACGTGTGCGGATTGTACAGACTTTCTTTTCTTCCAATGCGACGGTTTCTTCGCGATCTGCAAGACCCAAGAGCGAACGTTGATCGACGTTAACAGAACCCGCAACCGTGTCATCATCCGCGCCAACCAATGACAGCGACAGGCTGCCTGTGGATTGTGCTTGGGCGAGGGCACCAACCTGCTCTGGTTTGACAGAGACGGTGACGGTGCGCGCAATCACAGCGCCATTCAGATCGCCGGCGGCGGATTGGTCGATCGCGATCAGCTTTACGCCCGCTTCGATCAATTTTGTGACTGCGCTGGTGCTCGCTCCGACACTGTTGCTGGTGCCGCGTTCCAGGCGGCCAGTCCAGTAGATGTCGACGCGGTCGTCGGGGCGCAAAAAGCCTGACACGCCGCTGGCCACATCAACACGGATCGCAAAGGCGCGCATTCCACGTTCTAGACGGGATGTAATGCCTACTTCTTCGCCAGGGGCGGACACCTTGACGGCCAAAATGGCTTCGTCTTTTTCCATTGCCCGCAGAACAACACGAAGCTGGTCTTCGGTTTCGGAATACAGGCTATGTTCGCCGATGAATGCGCCTTCGGGGATGGCGTTTTCAGGCCAACTGACCATCCGCACGTCCTCTGCCGCTAGGGCCTCGCCGTATTTCAACTGGCGGTCCGCCACGTAAACTTCGACAGTGGGGACAATCTTTTGACGGGCGGCACGTTCTTTTGCCAGCTCGGTTTGATATGCGCCAAATTGCTCTTTGGCGAGATAAACCGCACCACCAGCAAGCGCAACGCCTACGATAAGCACAAGTCCAAATACCATTCGCATGATGTCACCTCTTTAAATTTCTAGACCACTTATGTGGCCCGGTTGCTCGATTTAGTGTGCGCCGCTAATTGTGGCGACTTGAAGGAACTGCTGTGACCATCGCACGGCATTTCGCGCGTGGAACCAGACCAACCTACAGTCTCAGGGATGCATACCTGCGCGCGACATTTGCCGCGCAACAATCCTGCCGGACAAGGGGGGCTTAAAACGACCAACCGGACAACAATGCCGTGATGTAGCCCGTCAGAACCAGAATGCTTGATTGCATTGTCGCGGCAATTCCTGCTGCCATTGCAACAAGCGCTGCAGTCAGAACAACCCAATCAACAGTGATCGCGCCGCTGTCTTCTTTGAAGAACATTTTCACTCGGTTAAACATACAATTTCCTTACTCTGTCTTCCGTTGCACAAAGGGCCGCGTCCGAGTGAACGGTCGCGGCCCCAAAATCTGCGGTTCAGACTAGGCCAAACGCGCTAGTCCGAGGCCAGACCTACGCTTATGCGTTAGGGTCTTGTGCTTGCAAGAATGTGTCTGTGTCGGTTGTCAGCTCAGTCGCACCGGTTTCGATGGATGTGTATGCTGCAACGGCCAGGCCAACAACTGCGGCTGTCAAAACAACCCAGTCAACTGTTACGGCGCCGTTTTCGTCTTTACGGAAGTTTTTGATAAATTTCATCATGGTGTGTCCCTCCAAAGGGTCAGTGTTTTTAAGTTTCAACCTGGTCGGCGTTAGCGGCTCACTGTCTCATTTGAACCTGTCCGACTTGGTATGAGCATGTTTTGCACTTTGATTGAGGCATGAATTTGACTGCAAATATGGCTTTTGCACTTTTTGGGAAGCTTCCTAGGAAAAAGTATTTAGTGCATTGTTTTTAAACGATATTAAACTTTGCTGAATTTTCAAGTATTGATGTTTTGTTAATGAAATCTGCTAAATGTGGCGGTATCGCCTTGTTCTGTGCCCGATTTGCTGGCTGAATCGGCCAAAATCTGCAATAACAGCCTCACAAAACAAGCAAAGCCGAACAATCGGCGCACGAGCGGGCAGAACATATGCGGAATTTTTTAGTAATCGCCATCTTCGGGATGGTTCTGTCTGGAATCGCGCAGGCAGAAGGCCCAAAGCCGTTTCCGGATTTTTCTGCCAAGCGTGTGAAGCCGCCAAAAGCCAGCGGATCCAAACGGATCACCATCCAGATTGATCCAGAGGCGCAGGTGCAAACACCAAAGCCTGCGAACCCAACGGTAAAAGCCAGCGCGCCAGCCCCGCGTCGACCGGACGCAAAATACGATTGGTTCTGGGACAAAATCTCGCCTGATCTGGAAAACGCGGGGGCAGGGCGCTTGCAACTGGCAATGTCGGCTTTGGCCGGGTCCAACGCCAAAGTGGCCAGCCCGCGATTGGCCGTGATGCAAGGCATTGCAAAGGTGCAGGGCATCGAGATCTTGAAATCAACCATCGGAACCGACGTGTCGCCGGCCTTGGTTTTGGCTGTGATGACAATTGAATCCGCGGGCAAGGCAGACGCTGTCAGTCGCGCCGGGGCCCAAGGGTTGATGCAACTGATGCCAGCCACAGCCGCGCGCTTTGGCGTCAAAGACAGTCTTGTGCCAGCGCAAAACATCGCGGGTGGCGTCAAATATCTGAACTGGTTGATGAGCGAATTCGACAATGACCCGATCATGGTGCTGGCCGGATACAACGCGGGCGAAGGATCAGTGCGCAAATACGCCGGTGTGCCACCGTTTGCAGAAACCCGTGATTACGTCCCTAAGGTGCTCGCGGCGTTCCAAGTGGCGCGTGGCTTGTGCCTGACGCCACCAGAGTTGATCAGCGACGGATGCGTGTTCGCGCTGATGAACTAGACGCCTAGCGCGGCAAAGATATCGCGCCATAGCAAGATGCCGTAAGCTTCGTTCATGTGCGTGTGATCCGGTTTGACAGGATGGTTCGGCGAAATCTGTTTGCGGGTGCCGATGCCGTATTGCCGCAGGCTCAGCCCGTGTTCACCGATGGTTTGCGTGGGTTGTGCGATGTCCTGGATGCCACATTCCAGCAGGCGCGTGGCAAATAGGTCTGCGGTGTGCTCCCAAACGTACGCAGATGCGCCGAGGTCCAGCGCACTGTTAAAGGGCTGCTCAAGCGTCGTTTCATTGCGCCGTGGCATGCCGACATGCAGAACACGCGGCGCTGTCCAGTTGTGCCAGCTTTCTGTCGGTAAATTTTCCTGAATGCTCTGGGCCAGGATGTGCTCGAACGCAGGGCGCGACATTTTCTTGCCACCTGCATCCGCGTGAATGCCGTCGATTTCGAACTGACGCAGCAGCGACATCAAAAGGATCGTATCAAAATACCACCAGCCGATGCAGATCACGGCAGCAAGCGGGGACAAGTCTATAGACAGACGTTTGTTGTGGCGCATCGCATGGCGCAGCAGTTCTGGATCTTCGCCGTCTTGGGGGAAACAGCCAAACCGTTGCTCGGGTTCGACCGACATTGCCCGCAGGCCAATCTGATGACCGCGAAAGAACGACACATCGATGTCCGGGCGCAATTGTTCCAGCTGGTTGTACCACGCCAACTGTGGGGCCGTGGCGTGCGAATTGCCAATCACAGCAATGCGCATCATTTCGAGAACGCCTCCAGCAGCACGTCCTCGCATTGCGCGTCGGCTTCGGCTTTGGCGTAAGCATTGGGAATGCTGAGCTTGGCGGGGGCATCATCGGTGTCGTCGGGGACAGGGGCTCCATGCGCGCTCAAGAACATGCGCATCGCCTTGGCGACACCTTCTTTGGTGACACTGCGCCGGTTCTCGGTGAAATAGGCCCCCCCTGACTTGGCTGAAGTGATCGCCTCGTAGGACGGAAAGTAGTCGACGTCATCGTAGTCATCATACAAAGCGCCGCAAACCGCACGCAGCACGGCTTTTGAATGGGCGGTGGCGACTTCGACGTGCTGACCACTGGCTGTTGCCGTCAACGGTACGGGCGACACGGTCAGCAAGAATTTGACGGCTGGATTGCGTTGTTGCAGCATTTTGCGGAATGTCAAAAAGTCTTTGATGATCTCGTCGTAGCGAAATTTCTTGAACACATGGATGTCAGGATCATACGCGCCCGCGATGACGCCCGGTGCGGTTGGATAGACGGTTTCGCTGGCGCGGTGCATCCATGCTTCGGTCAGACCCAGCGTCAGAACCACCACATCCGCCTTGAAAAACGCGCGCCGCGTCAGCAGCAAATGCGAGGTGCGATGGCTGTTGACCAAATCGGCAGTGTCCAACCCTTCGGGTTCCACGGCTGGGCGCATGGCGTCAAAAAAACGACCGTCTTTTTCCCAAACCGCATCTTCGGGGGTGAATTTTCCACGCGCCTCTCTGAGCAGCTGAAGCAGTTGGCGCATCGTGTAGACGTTGCCATACCGCGCCGAGTACATCCTGTAGCCAAAGCGTTGGGCCACGCTGTCGCTGACGGCATCGGGCAAGGATTCTGTGTCGATGACGTTGAATTCAGCACCGCGCAGCGCCTTGCCCACGTGCTGTGCAAAGCAGGATCCGACCGTCAGGATCGCAGTTTCAGGCGTGATTTCAAACTTCGGTTGATACAGATCGCCGGGCGTCATCGGATCGGTTTCGGCAACTGCCGTGCGCCAATAAGCGTTGGGCGATAAATCTGTGTATGGGTTAGGCATTGGGACCTCGGGATCGCGACGGCTTTGATTTAGCATATGCACCGATCACTGATTTACAAACAGTGTTTGGCAGTTTCGATCCGGAACAACATGTCTTTGGTCAGAAGCGCACCACGCAAATGGATTACGCGGTGCGACTGGTGTTATACCTGAGCTACGCCAAAACCCGAAAATTTTCATGAGTTATGACGCGGAAATTGTCTGAGACTTGACTTCGGAAGGTTTTCCAATCGTTTGGGATGGTTTGTCGGAAGAACTTC
>JAQXDI010000073.1 GCA_029251465.1 Ascidiaceihabitans sp. | reverse complement strand
CAGGCTCAAAGATTGGCGACGCGTAGCTACACGCTACGACAGATCCCCAACCGTCTTTCTCTCCGCAATAGCTCTCGCAGCAACCGTTATCTTTTGGTTATGAGTCCTGACCCTAAGCCTTGGGCACTTCGCATTTTTCGGCATCGGCGGCTACGCCATCGGCATGTGGCTGATGTATGAACGCACGCGCGCGCTGGTCGAAACGTCACTGGCATCCAGTGTGATTCCGCCAACACCGGATGAAATCACCAGCGCGGTGGGCGGGCAAATATTCGGCGTTGTCGGCAGTTCCGAATTCCCGATGATCTGGGCGTTCTCGCACTCCTTGCCACTACAACTTTTGGCGGCTGTGCTGGTGCCGGGGCTGTTGGCTTTGGTCTTTGGTTGGTTGGCATTTCGCAGCCGCGTCACGGGCGTTTACCTGTCGATCTTGACCCAAGCGATGACCTTGGCATTGGCGCTGTATTTCTTTCAGAACGACACTGGCTTGCGCGGCAACAACGGGTTGTCGGGGCTGCAAAACATCCCTGGGTTTCAATCAACACCCCAAGCCACGCTGTCGCTGTGGGTCTTTTGGGCCTCTGCATTTGCGCTGGGCGCGGGCTACGTTTTGTTCGCTTGGGTCACCTCGGGCAAATTCGGATCGGTGATCCGCGCGGTGCGCGACAATGAGGCCCGCGTGCGGTTTCTCGGGTACCACGTCGAAAGCTACAAACTGTTTGTGTTCACCCTCACAGCGATGGTCGCAGGGATCGCAGGCGTGCTCTACTACCCCAAGCAAGCATCATCAACCCCGCCGAAATCGCGCCCATCGCGTCGATCTATCTGGCGGTTTGGGTCGCGATTGGCGGGCGTGGGCGGCTGTACGGCGCAGTGATTGGCGCGGCCGACGTGTCGCTGTTGTCGTCGTGGTTCACCGGTGGCAGCGCGCCCGACATCAACCTTGGATTTTACGAAATCAAATGGACAGATTGGTGGCTGGTCTTGCTTGGGCTCGGCTTTGTGACCGTCACTTTGTTGCTGCCCAAAGGCATCGGCGGATTGTTCGATTTACTGCCCTCCAAAAACAAGGATCAGACATGAATACCCTGCTCGAAGTGTCAGGCGTCAGCGTCAGTTTTGACGGGTTCAGAGCGATCAACAACCTGTCGATCCAAATTGCGGAACCAGAATTGCGCGCGGTGATCGGCCCCAATGGCGCAGGCAAAACCACGTTCATGGACATCGTGACCGGCAAAACCAAACCCGATGAGGGCCGCGTCATTTGGGGCGAGAAATCGATCTCATTGGTCGGTATGAACGAAAGTCAGATTGCCCAGCAAGGGATTGGCCGCAAGTTCCAGAAACCGACCGTTTTCGAGGCACAAACTGTGCGGGAAAACATTGTTCTGGCCCTCAAGGATTTGCGTGGCCCGCTGGATGTTCTTTTCAGGGGCCGCGCCAATAATCAAGAAGACCGCGTGCGTGCCATCAGTGACGAAATCGGATTGAGCGACGCGCTGGATCAGGTGTCAGGCGCGCTGAGCCACGGGCAAAAACAATGGTTGGAAATCGGCATGCTGTTGGCCCAGGATCCGCGCCTGTTGCTGGTCGACGAACCCGCCGCGGGCATGACCCCGTCAGAGCGCGAACACACCACGCAATTGCTGGTGCGCGCCGCTAAAACCCGCGCCGTGGTGGTTGTCGAACACGATATGGAATTCATCCGCCGACTGAATTGCAAGGTCACGGTGTTGCATCAAGGGTCGATGCTGGCCGAAGGGTCGCTGGATCACGTCACGCAAAATCAAGACGTCATTGACGTTTATCTGGGGCGTTAAAACATGTTGCACGTTGAAAATCTTACCTTGAAATATGGCCAAAGCCAGATTTTGCATAGCGTCAATTTGAACGCTGCCGTAGGCGAAGTCACCACAATCATGGGCACCAATGGCGTTGGGAAAACCAGCCTGCTCAAGGCGATTGGCGGGCGTCATCCGTATGCTGGCGGCACCATGACTTTGGACGGGGCGGACCTGATGCACCCAACCCCGTTTGCCGCCGCGCGCGCCGGCATTGCCTATGTTCCTCAAGGGCGCGAAATTTTTCCGATGATGAGCGTGCGTGAAAACCTGCAAACCGGATTTGCCTGCCTGCCCAAGTCGGATCACACCATTCCCGATCACATCTTTGATCTGTTTCCCGTGCTCAACGACATGATCGAACGGCGCGGCGGTGATTTGTCAGGCGGGCAACAACAACAGCTGGCCATTGCGCGCTGATCACACGGCCAAAAGTGCTGCTGCTGGACGAGCCGACAGAGGGCATCCAGCCCAACATTATTCAACAGATCGGGCGCGTGATCCGTACCCTGTGTGACCAAGGCGACATGGCAATTGTGCTGGTCGAACAGTTCTTTGATTTCGCTTACGATCTGGGGTCAGAATTTACCGTTCTCAAACGGGGCGAAGTTGTTTTCAACAAGCGCGCAGAAACCCTGTCGCGTGATGAATTGTACTAACAGGTGCTGGTTTAATCCGCAGGGCTGACAAACCCGCCTAGCTCAGACAGTAGCGCTAAAACCTGATCCGCGCCGGTCCCGTGGCGCAAGCTGGTGAACACAAACGGCTTGCCTGAACGCATGCGCGCGGCGTCCCGTTCCATAACCTCCAACGAGGCCCCGACGTAGGGGGCAAGGTCGGTTTTGTTGATCACCAGAATGTCGGATTTGGTGATCGCAGGGCCACCTTTGCGCGGGATTTCTTCGCCGGCGGCAACGTCGATCACGTAGATTGTTAAATCCGCCAGTTCAGGGCTGAACGTGGCCGACAGGTTGTCGCCGCCGCTTTCGATCAGCACGATTTCGACCTCTGGATGGCGGGCGTGCATTTCGGCAATAGCCGCGAGGTTGATAGAGGCATCCTCGCGAATGGCCGTGTGCGGACAGCCGCCGGTTTCGACGCCAATCACCCGGTCTTTGGGCAGGATTTGCATCCGCATCAACGCCTCTGCGTCCTCTTGGGTGTAGATATCGTTGGTGATGACCCCAATGGACAGCTGCGGGTGCAACAGACGCGCAAGCGCCGCTGTCAGTGTTGTTTTCCCCGCACCAACAGGGCCGCCGATACCGATGCGCAGTGGACCGTGCTTAGACATGAAATGGCTCCTTTAGGTGCGAAAAACGCGGGAATACTGGGTTTCGTGCCGCATCGCTGCGATGTCTGACATGAACATGTTGGAATACAGATCGTCGCGCGTCGCCCCCACCAGTCCAGACGCGACCGACAGCGCAACCGGTTTCAGCGCGGCCTGAACGCGCTGCCCGTCAGTTTGCCCAAGCGGCACAAGGCGCATCGCGGCCCCGCACAGATTGGCAACAAAGGCCTGTAGGTACATCGCGCTGGTCAGTTCCGGATCCAATCCCAACGCGCGCGCAGCACGACCAACAGCGATCGGGTAGGTCAGCCGGGGCAGGGCGATCTGCCAAACCGCACCAACGGTTTCACAAAACGCCGCCCCTTGCAGGTCGGTTTCCTGCACTCGTTCCTTGGACGCCGCAAAGGCCCGGGCAAGGGCATCAAGTTGCGGCACATCCGCCGCTTCAGCGCAGTAGGCAACATTCAGCAAAACGCCGTCAGCGCGGGCACCACCAGCCGTCAACAAACACCAAAGCCAATCCTCGAGATCATCCGCCGTTGTGATCAGCCCGCTTTCGATCGCGCTTTCTAACCCGTGCGAATAGGCAAAGGCCCCGACCGGAAAGGACGGGGACAGCAGCTGCACCAAAGTGAGCGTGTCGGCGCTAGTGGTCATGGCCGTGGGCGTGATCATGCGCGGTGTGGACGTGTTCGTGGGCGTGGGTGCGCCCGTGGCCATAGGCCCCGCCTTCGGGTGTGAATGGCTCTGACACCGCGGTCACTGTGGCCCCGAGATGTTCCAGCATATGCCCGATCACCGGATCCGCCTGGATCAACAACCGCTGCGTTTCGATCTGGCAGGGCGTGTGGCGATTGCCCACGTGCCACGCCAGTTTAACAAGGTCAGCGCCGGTGATTTCCAGCAAAGGTTCCTCTGCGGCGATCACCTCGATAAAACGACCATCCTCGAGGACCAGCGCATCGCGGTGATCCAAAGACGTGGTGTGTTCCAGATCAATCAGGACGGTTTCATCGTGCACAGTCGTCACAACCTTGCGGCGCAAAAACCGGTCATCATAGCGCATCACGCACAGCTCAAAGGCGCCCGACCAACTGCCCGCGCGGCGGACCTCAAAACATTTGTAATCAGTCATCAGAACAAGAAATACCTTTGGGCCATGGGCAACTCTGTCGCCGGTTCACAGGTGAGCAATTCGCCGTCCGCGCGCACCTCGTATGTTTCGGGGTTCACGTCAATTTTGGGCAGTGCAGTGTTTAAAATCAGGTCCGATTTCCCGATGTCACGGGTCTTGCGCACGGCCACAGTGTCTTTGGCCAAGCCCAGTTTGGCCCCAATCCCGTCCGCATGTGCGGCCTGCGATACAAACGTCACAGCCGAGCGTTCAACAGAGCGTCCGAAGGCCCCGAACATGTGTCGCGAATAGACGGGCTGCGGCGTCGGGATCGACGCATTCGGATCGCCCATTTGCGCAGACACAATCGTGCCGGACAGCAGAACCATCTCGGGTTTGACCCCAAAGAATGCGGGGTCCCACATCACCAGATCAGCGCGTTTGCCTTCGGTGATGCTGCCGATTTCGTGGCTGATCCCGTGGGCGATCGCGGGGTTGATCGTGTATTTGGCAATGTAGCGGCGCACACGGTAGTTGTCGTTTTCACCGGTTTCCTCGGGCAAGCGTCCGCGCTGTTTCTTCATTTTATCAGCAGTTTGCCAGGTGCGGATCAACACCTCGCCCACACGCCCCATCGCCTGACTGTCGGACGCAATGATCGAAAACGCGCCCATGTCGTGCAGAATATCTTCGGCGGCAATGGTTTCACGCCGGATACGGCTTTCAGCAAATGCGACGTCCTCGGGGATGGATTTATCCAGATGGTGACAGACCATCAGCATGTCGAGATGCTCTTCGAGCGTGTTCACCGTGTAGGGACGCGTCGGGTTGGTCGAGGACGGCAGCACATGTTCTTCGCCGCAGATTTTGATGATATCCGGGGCATGACCACCGCCCGCGCCTTCGGTGTGAAAGGCATGGATCGTTCGGCCTTTCATGGCGCTGACTGTGTTCTCGACAAAGCCCGATTCATTGAGCGTATCGGTGTGGATCATCACCTGAACATCCATGTCATCGGCCACAGACAGGCAGCAATCAATCGCGGTAGGGGTCGTGCCCCAATCCTCGTGCAATTTTAACGCGCAGGCCCCGGCATTGACCATTTCGACCAAGGCGGCTGGCTGGCTGGCGTTGCCTTTTCCTGCAAACGCTAGGTTCATCGGGAACGCATCAGCCGCCTGCAACATCCGTTCCAGATGCCACGGGCCCGGCGTGCAGGTGGTGGCCAGTGTGCCGTGCGCGGGGCCAGTGCCACCGCCGAGCATCGTGGTCAGACCGGAGTGCAGCGCGTCCTCGATCTGCTGTGGACAGATGAAATGGATGTGTGAATCAAACCCGCCCGCAGTCAGAATGCGGCCTTCACCAGCAATCGCCTCGGTGCCGGGACCCACGATGATTTCGACGCCCGGCTGCGTGTCGGGGTTGCCGGCCTTGCCGATCTTGTGAATGCGACCGCCGCGCAGGCCAACGTCGGCTTTGAAGATGCCGCTGTGATCAATGATCAGTGCGTTGGTGATGACGGTATCCACGGCCCCGTCCGCGCGGGTGGCTTGCGATTGGCCCATGCCGTCGCGAATGACTTTGCCGCCGCCGAATTTGACCTCTTCGCCGTAGGTTGTCAGGTCTTTTTCGACCTCAACGATCAGGTCGGTGTCCGCAAGGCGCAGCTTGTCACCGGTCGTGGGGCCAAACATGGCGGCGTATTCGGCGCGATTGATTTGCAAGGGCATCTAAAGATCCCCCATGATCTGCTGGTTGAAGCCAAAGATGCGGCGCGCGCCTGATACTGGCACCAATTGCACCTCGCGGCGTTGACCGGGTTCGAAACGCACGGCGGTCCCTGCGGCGATGTCCAAACGCATGCCGCGCGCGGCTGTGCGGTCAAATTCCAGTGCCGCGTTTGCCTCGCCAAAGTGGTAATGGCTGCCGACTTGGACCGGGCGATCGCCGATGTTGGCGACCATCAGCGTTTGCGACTGCGCGCCCTCATTCAAGGTCAGCATTCCGCTTGCGGGAAACAGTTCTCCGGGGATCATCTTGGGCCTCCTTTAGCGAATTGGGTTGTGGACGGTGACCAGTTTGGTGCCGTCAGGAAAGGTCGCCTCGACCTGCACATCGTGGATCATTTCCGGGATGCCGGTCATGCATTGCGCGCGGGTGACGACACGGCCGCCAGCCTCCATCATGTCGGCGACCGATCGCCCGTCGCGCGCCCCCTCGACAACAGCGTCGGTGATCAGCGCGATGGCTTCGGGGTAGTTCAGCTTGACGCCACGGGCGAGCCGTTTGCGGGCCACTTCGGCCGCCATTGCCACCAGCAATTTGTCTTTTTCACGCGGGGTGAGTTTCATGGACTAAAGCCTCCAATTCTTTGGTACAGCGTCGTTTGTAAGCGAGGTGAGGATCGGCAACAGGGCTTGGCGCAACGCAAAACTGTCCGCCGCGAGCAGGCGCACAACCAACACATTTTGCGCCACCAGACTGGCACCGGACGTGGGTGGCAGCAGCTGTCTTAGGTGGTTCAAAAGGGGTTCTGGATTGGGATCAACAAGCACAATATTTGCAAGCGCGCGGGCGGAGTTGCCAATCGCGACGTGTCGCAGCGTTTCCGTGATGCTGCCGTTCAGCTGGATGCCATCCGCATAAATCGGACGCCCTTCGCACGTCAGCGTGACACGATCACTGAAGGAGCAGGATTTGAGATTTTCGCCCGATGCTTCACGGCCGAATACCAAAGGTTCCAGCATCAAAAACCGGGCGGATTGCGCGATTTCGACATCCAAACGACGTTTTAACCGGCACCCGTCAAACAAAATGGTTTCTTGCGGCAGCCAAAACAGCTGCGCATTTTGTTCGACACTCAGGGTGTTTTGAACCGTTGCAAAATTTGTGCCTACAGCGCGATAAATGCGTTCAGCAGCCTGCGTCGTCAGCGACAAACGCCCCTGCGCGCCCACCTGCGCATCAATGGAAAAATGATCGCCGCCGGTGACGCCGCCAGCCGTATTCAAAAACACAACTTCAACGTTCTGAGCGGCTGAATTCGGAAAAACGGCCCGCATTGACCCTTCTTGGCGCAAATCCTTGAGGCGGGTTGCACCGGATCCGTCTGCTGCCACGCGCAGCGACACCTTTCCAACCGCGCGTTGGAAACCCACCTGCGACGCTAACTGAGCACCCCTTGCCACCGCTTTTCAAACTCCTACCTCTGGAAAACTGTCTGGACAGACCGGGGCAGGGTCGCAAGGATTGTGCGGCAGTCGCGCGATGTGAGGCAAATTTGGGCGCAAATGCCTAAATTTTCACACCACTTGGCTAATAATTGGGCGCTGCGGGTATTCACGTGGCGGGGCACTCGCGATCACAGTTTTAGCGCGCAAATCCACCAACCATCTGACAAACAAAAAGGCCGCCCATCTCTGAGCGGCCTTTTCGAATTCAACTGAAAGCGGCCTAGCTTGCAGGTGTTTCTTCTTCGCCTGCGTCGTCTGCGGCAACTTCGATGCCTGCAGATTCTGCCAGATCGTCGTCGTCAGATGCGGCAGCGCCGATATCTTCGAACAACTCTGCGATTTCGAATTCGGCTGCTGCTTCTTCTTCAGCGGCCAATTCTTGGATCGATTTGCCTGCGGCTTGAAGCTCGGCTTCTTCGACCGAACGTGCAACGTTCATCTCGATTGTGGCAGAAACTTCTGGGTGCAGAACAACAGAGACTTCGTGCAGACCCAGATACTTGATCGGGGCGAGCAGAACGACTTGTTTGCGATCTACGGTGAAACCTTCGGCTGTTGCAGCTTCGGCGGCGTCACGTGTTGTGACAGAACCGTAAAGCGCACCGGCGTCAGAGGCAGAGCGAATCACAACGAACTGCTGTCCGTCGAGTTTTGCTGCCATTGTTTCGGCTTCGGCTTTGGTCTCGAGGTTTTGTGCCTCAAGCTGAACTTTGCGGGCCTCGAAATCAGCAATGTTACGCTCGGAAGCGGACAGGGCTTTTTTCTGTGGCAACAAATAGTTGCGTGCAAAGCCAGGTTTGACGTCACAGACGTCGCCCATTTGGCCCAACTTGGCAACACGTTCTAGAAGGATAACTTTCATGTCAGGTTCTCCTTACTTAACAGCGTATGGCAGCAAGGCGAGGAAGCGTGCGCGTTTGATGGCACGAGCCAATTCGCGTTGCTTTTTCGCAGAGACTGCGGTGATACGGGACGGCACGATTTTGCCACGCTCAGAGATGTAGCGTTGCAGAAGGCGTGTGTCTTTGTAATCGATTGCCGGTGCGTTGTCGCCAGAGAATGGGCAGACTTTGCGACGGCGGAAAAATGGTTTTGCGGCCATGGTTTACGTCCTTTCCTACAGCTAAATCAGCGACGTTCGCGGCGCTCTGGGCGCTCGTCACGTTTTTGCATTTGAACGGATGGCAGGTCTTTGTGCTCATCCATTTTGATGGTCAGTACGCGCATAACATCATCATGCAAGCGCATCAGGCGTTCCATTTCTTGGACGGCTGCGGCTGGTGCATCTGAACGCAAAAAGGCGTAGTGGCCTTTGCGGTTCTTGTTGATCTTATAGGCCATTGTTTTGACGCCCCAATACTCGCTGTCTACGAGTTTACCGTCGTTGTCCGACAGTACGGTGCCAAAATGTTCGATCAGACCCTCGGCTTGTGTATTAGACAAGTCCTGGCGAGCGATCATGACATGCTCATACAAAGGCATGTTTGCTCCACTTTATATCAAGGCGCATTTCAAAGACGGACCCAAATGAACCTTTGCGGGGTCGTCACGAGAGACTGCGCGGTTATGCAAATCTGCAAAGGATTGGCTGCTTATACAGGGTTTTGGGGGGTGCGCAAGGATATAGGCGCGCGCTGCGGGTTTTGGGGGGTCTTATGCCCCTGCATCGTCAAGGGATTGCCCGTGCATTGCCCCTGCATTGCCCGTCATCTGCCTCATTGTGGTCGTTTTGTTAACCTTCATTCGGGGCAACAGACGAGTGGGAAACAGAACAATGACAGCAACTTCAGAATTTATGCCGACGCAAAGCACGCCTCTTGGGGCAGACACGTTTGGTGTTCAAAGTGCGCCAGCCCGTGCGCTGGATGGCAGCCGTTTGGTTGTCCGGGCCACACAAGCGTTTATCGGTGCGGTTCTGATTTTGGCAGCTGTCGGGTTGTGGGCCATGCCGGGGGCCGATTGGTCCGGTGATTTGCTGCTGATCAAATTGGTTCTGTCTTTGATGATGGTGCTGGGTGGCATTGCGATGCTGCACACGCCAAACCGGGCCAAGACCCCCGAAATCGAAATCGATACGATCCGCCGCGAAGTGCGCGTGATGCGCCGCAACGATGCCGGTGATCAAATGCTAAGTGCGCATAAATTTGCCGATTTGGAACGTGCTGAGCTACTTGGTGCCCATATGATCTTGTGGGCAAAGGGGGGCGTAATGCTGGCCGAAGTCGCAATGAGCGACCCGAATATCCGCCGCAGCCTGACGTCAGCGATGATGCAAGCCGGTAAATTTTAAGCCTTTCGAGACCCTAACACCTCAGGCAGCCATTCTATGCGTGCGCGCTTCTGTTCAGGAGCGCGCACAACTTGTTGAATGGTGCGCAGTTGCTGTTTCGCGCGCGCGGCCCACGTCATGCACAATGACAACAACATGGAGCATAACATGAAATCCCTTATTCTTGCCGCCGCACTGGCGTCTTCTGCAACTTTCGCCGCCGCCGCTGACAAATACGTTCTCGATTCCAGCCACAGCCAGGTTGTGTTTTCTTACAACCACCTCGGTTTTTCCACGACCTACGGCATGTTTTCGGGCTTTGAAGGCGAGATCATGTTTGATCAAGACGACGCGGCCAACTCTTCGGTCAACGTCTCGATGCCAGTGATGAGCATGTTCACCGGCTGGGAAAAGCGTGACGGGCATTTCATGTCCGACGATTTCTTTGGCGCGGCAGAGGGTGACATGGTCACGTTCTCGTCCACATCCATCGAAGTGACAGGCGAAGGCACAGCCAACATCACCGGCGATCTGACGATGAACGGCGTGACAAAGTCGGTTGTTTTGGAGTCCAAGCTGAACCAAAAGGGCGATCACCCAATGGCGGGCAAGCCTTGGGCTGGCTTTGACGGTACGACCACTTTGGTTCGGTCCGAGTTCGGCCTTGGCAAATTCGCACCCTTCGTCAGCGACGAAGTTCAGGTCATGATCTCGGTTGAGGCGATGAAAGCCGAATAAGCTTTTTGAACAAACGAGGTGGGCGACACGCCCACCTTACCAGATCGTAAGGTGCGGGTGTCCCGCACCTTTTTCTTTTAGCGTTGCGCCGACAGGTTGATCTGCACGTTGACCGGAAATTTCAGGCTGGATTCATCCGCCATGTTGTTCCCAACATCAAAATCCCTGCGATCCAGCGTGAGTGCCGCGCTCATCTGTGCTGTGTCATCCTGCACATTCAGGGAAAACGGCATTTCAATCGGTACAGTTTTGTCCCGGATCGTCAGCGTCCCTGTGGCCATGTGCCCGTCGACGATGGGCGCGATGTCGGCCGTGAACACAGCGGTCGGGAATGTGGTACTGTCAAAATAATCCGGCCCCATGGCTTGCGCGGTGACCGACCCCAACGTCAGTGACCCGATCGAGATATTCACCTCAGCCGTGCCAGTGCCCGTTTCGGGGTCAAAGGCGATTGCAGCGGTCCAATCCTCGAATTGCCCGGTAACCTCATTGCCAAATTGCGTGATTGTGATGTCGATGGTGCCGTCCTGAACGGTCCAGTCCGATTGCACTTCGCCCAGCTCGGCGGCCTGCGCGCTGGTCTCGTGATGCGAAAACACGCCTATCGCGCTGCCGATCATCAGCGCAGCCGCCCAAGCGACCAGCGCACTGGCCAAAGGCAAAGCACTGTGATGCGCGGGTTTTGTGTCGGGCAGGGCGGGTTTGCCAAACCACATCCGGCGCAGGGTCACGTCCTTGTCGACAAAGTGGTGTTTCAGCGCGCCTGCGATGTGCAGCAAAATGGACGCAGCCAAAACCCGCTCAAACACGATGTGCAAGCCGGCAGTCAGCGCCGCGAGGCTTTCGCTTTTGGGCACAAACGGCAGGGATTGACCGAACGGCCACCAGATTGGCGCAAAGCCGGTGGTCGCAGAATGATGGACCCATCCCGACAGCGGCACCAGCACCAGCGAGCCATAAAGCAGCCAGTGGATTGTCTCGGCCAGCCAGCTTTCCATTTTCCGCTCAGGATGCAGACCACCCGGTTTTGCCTGCTTGATCGCCCACCCAATGCGGGCCAAAGCGACAAAAAACACCGTCACCCCAAGGGTTTTGTGCAATGAAAACAGCCACGCTTTGCGCGCCAGCTGCTCGGACGTGTCGTATTCCATCCCATTGGCAATAATCCCCAGCGGGATCAGCGTCAGGATCAACAGGGCCGTCAGCCAGTGAAAGGTTTTGGCGATACTGCCATAGCTATGGGACGTGTTGGCGAGCGACATGTGATGATCCTTTTTACGCGAGTGTTCCGTCTTTAACACGTGACACGGTGGTTTCATTCGTTACACCATCTTTTCATCCGGGGAAAAAGTTACAAGTGTGCGGTCTTTGCATCCTTGCACAGATCATCTGCATCTTTGTGTGTCGCCCTTAGTGGCATCTTGTGTGGCTCTGGCCTGCGGGCTACACCCGATAACAACGACCAACACATCTGGGGATTACTATCATGACAGTCGCTTTTGTCTTTCCGGGCCAAGGGGCACAGACCATCGGCATGGGCCGCGATCTGGCCGACGCCTATCCAGCCGCACGCGCTGTGTTCGAAGAAGTCGATGACGCGCTGGGCGAAAAGCTAAGCACGCTGATCTGGGAGGGCGAGCAAGACGTGCTGACCCTGACCCAAAACGCCCAACCTGCCTTGATGGCGACGTCTTTGGCCGCGATGCGCGCGCTAGAGGCCGAAGGGATCACGATCGAAAAAGCAGCCTTTGTTGCAGGGCATTCGCTGGGCGAATATTCCGCTCTGGCTGCGGCTGGCGCGATTTCTGTCGCGGATACGGCGCGTCTGTTGCGCACCCGTGGCAAAGCCATGCAAGAGGCGGTTCCGGTTGGCGTTGGCGCAATGGCCGCATTGCTAGGCTTGGATTTTGCCACGGCCGCCGACGTTGCAGCACAAGCAGCTGAGGGCGAAGTTTGCCAGGCAGCCAACGACAATGACCCCGGTCAGGTTGTGGCTTCGGGTCATTTGGGGGCGGTTGAACGCGCCATCGAAATTGCCAAAACCAAAGGTGCCAAGCGCGCCGTGATGCTGCCGGTGTCGGCCCCGTTCCACTGTGCTTTGATGGAACCCGCAGCCCGTGTCATGGCCGATGCATTGGGCGGCGTTGACATCAACGCACCTGCCGTACCTTTGGTCGCAAACGTGCGGGCCGAAGGGGTGACTAGCCCCGCAGACATCCGCGATTTGTTGGTGCAGCAGGTCACAGGATCTGTACGCTGGCGCGAAAGCGTGTCGTGGATGGCCGGCCAAGGCGTGACCGAAATGTGGGAAATCGGCGCGGGCAAAGCCTTGTCCGGCATGATCCGCCGCATTGATCGTTCGATCACGTCGCGCAACATCGGTGCATCCGCCGACATCGCAGCCCTGCTGGAAGCACAATGACCGACACCATGACCCTAAACGATGCCATGGCGTTGCAGCCCGCGTGGTTGATGGTCTGGATAAACATTCTGCTGCTCGGCGCGTTCATTTTGCCTATTGGCGCTGCTGATCTGGAAGCAAAGCCGGGTCGCAGGTCTGCTGACCCTTTTGGCAAGCGCGATTGCGGGCATGTCGATCAACATGCTGTTCAACAGCATGGGTTATGTGAAACTGCTGGGCCTGCCGCATCTGGTCTTTTGGACGCCGCTGCTGGTGTTCTTGTATTTCCAAACCAAACGTCCGGACATGCCCGCGTGGCCGCGCCGGATCATGTTTGTGGTCATGGGCGTGATCGCGATTTCGCTGGCCTTTGATTTTGTGGATGTGGCGCGTTACATCTTGGGCGAACGAACACCGCACGTGTAAGATAAGAAAAATGAGGAACGAACGATATGTTTGATTTGACAGGTAAAAATGCACTGGTCACCGGTGCATCGGGCGGCATTGGTGCGGATATCGCGCGCGCGCTGCACGCAGCAGGCGCAACAGTTGGCCTAAGCGGTACACGGGTTGAACCGCTTGAGGCATTGGCCGCTGAGCTGGATGAACGCGCCCATGTTTTGCCGTGCAACCTGTCCGACATGGACGCGGTTGAGGCGCTACCCAAGCAAGCCGCGGAGGCGATGGGATCGGTCGATATTCTGGTCAACAACGCCGGGATCACCCGCGATAACTTGTTTATGCGCATGTCGGATGACGAATGGAATTCGGTTCTGAACGTCAATCTGACAGCCACTTTCAAGCTGTGCAAAGGCGTGATGCGCGGCATGATGAAAGCCCGCTGGGGCCGGATTGTGAACATTTCATCCATCGTCGGGGCCACCGGCAACCCCGGTCAGGCGAACTATGCGGCGTCCAAGGCAGGCATGATCGGCATGTCCAAATCGCTCGCCTACGAGGTCGCATCGCGGGGAATCACAGTAAACGCGGTCGCGCCCGGCTTTATTGCCACCGCGATGACAGACAAATTGACGGATGACCAAAAGGCTGCAAACCTTGGGCAAATCCCGGCCAATCGGATGGGGGACCCGGCGGAAATAGCGAGCGCTGTCTTGTACTTAGCCTCACCAGAGGCAGGGTATGTCACGGGCACCACCTTGCACGTCAACGGTGGCATGGCCATGTTGTAGGCGCGGGTCTACCGCCGGATGTGCAAAACATTTGCCAAGTGCGTCGACTATGTTATAGCGGCGCAGAATTGATCGCTAAACATTGTGTTTGACGATCGGCCCTTGCCGTTGGCAGGGCCTGAGCGCCCTTCGGGGCAAAGCAGGGTTTCCCAACGTTGGGGGCCACAACTTGGATCACTTTAGATCCGCACGAATGAGGAATTGAGATATGAGCGACATCGCAGCACGCGTTAAAAAGATCGTTGTAGAGCACTTGGGTGTTGAAGAAGACAAAGTCGTCGAAGGCGCGTCTTTCATCGACGATCTGGGCGCTGACAGCTTGGACACAGTTGAGCTGGTCATGGCGTTCGAAGAAGAATTCGGCATCGAAATCCCTGATGACGCAGCTGAAACAATCCAAAGCTTCGGCGATGCGGTTGGCTTTATCACGAAAGCTTCCTGATCCGTTTCGGATTGGTTGAGGTCTAAAATTTAAAAAACGGCGTCCTGCACATTGCGGGGCGCCGTTTTTGTTTCGCACACGAAACATTTTCCACAGGGTCGATTTTCCCGCTAAACTACCTGCATATTTTGATAAAAATTTTGCAAGGACACAGTTTGATGCGGTACTTTTTGTTAACGATGTTTGCGATTGCGTTGAACACGCAGGTGGCATTGGCGTGGGGGCCCAACGGGCACCGGATCACCGCGCAGGTTGCTCAAGCCAATCTGGATGAAAACGCCGCACGATGGGTCGAATCTATCGCCAAAGGTGAATCAATGGCGCTGATGGCGACATGGCCTGATTTCATCCGCTCTTTTCCGAAATGCGACTGTTTCAAGCCTTGGCATTTCCTGACGGTGGACGGGCGCACGGTGCAAGAGGCCCGCAAACTGCCACCCGCACCCGCCGGAACCTGCGACATGGCCATTTACGAGAAACACAATCTGCCGACCAATGTGGTTGATGCGATCGAATTTCTAACTGCAGTGCTGCGCGAAGACGTTATCGATACGGCTCCGGTCAATTTTGAAAGCCTGAATTGGGCGATCAATGACATGCAGGTAGCCGCCTACAACGGCACACTCCAAGCCACCACGCTGGCGTTGCTGGTGCATCTGGTGGGCGATGTGCATCAGCCGCTGCACGTGGGCAAAGCCAAGGATCGCGGTGGCAACACGATCACCGTGGATTGGTTCGGTGCGCCGCTTAAGCTGCACGAGGTCTGGGATGAGGCGATGATTGACGGTGAAAAGCTAAGCTACACCGAATACGCCGCGTTTCTGGAGCAGCGATTTGGCAAGACAGATATCGCGGGCTTTGGCGAGGGACCTGTCACATGGGCCGAGGAATCCGTCAGTTACCGCGCTGATGTCTATCGATTTGGGACGAACAGCGCCGATAACGTGCCACGCCTTGGATATGAATATGTGGCCCGTCAGGACGAACTGTTGAAGCAGCGCTTGTATCAGGGCGGCAAGCGATTGGCGGATATTCTGAACAAAGTGTTTGCCGCGCCTTAAAACCGTGCGGAAAATCGCTGTTTTAGGGGGCGCGAATATTTGGCATTTGCAAGTGACAGGCAAAGTAGGGCTTTTGGTGGAAAACCAGAACATTAGAGGCCCCAATGTCGCGTGTTATTCCCACGATCAATACCAGTCGTTTGACCCTGCGCGCGATGGAGCCGCAGGACTTTGGCCGCTTTGCCGAAATCTGGGCCATGCCAGAGGTCGTGCGCTACGTCGGTGGCCAACCCAAAAGCCGCGGGCAGGCGTGGTCTTCGTTTTTGCACAACGCCGGGCAATGGCAGGTCACCGGATTTGGGCAGTGGTCCATCGTCGAGCAATCCAGCAAGCAGATGATCGGGCAAACGGGGTTCTTTCACGGCACGCGCGATCTGGGGGACGACTTTGATCACTGCCCCGAGGCGGGTTGGATTTTGACACCGGATGCGCAAGGCAAAGGCTATGGCCGTGAGGCGACCCAAGCCGCGCACGACTGGTTTGATCGCGTCATTACCGGCCCTGTGGTGTGCATCTTGTCGCCCGAAAACACCGCCTCGCGTGCTGTGGCAGACGGCTTGGGCTACACCCCTTTGCGCATTGCAGACTTTGATGGTGATCCCGCACAGCTGATGACCCGCCCCAAGCCGCCTCGTTGACGTCTAGGCGAAAGATGCGTGCACTCTTGAACAGGTGCCCCAAGCCTTGATAAGGACGAAGTTAGAAATGTTTAGGGGCACGAGAAATATGCGCAGAGTAGTTGTTACAGGTTTGGGGCTGGTCACACCACTGGCTGACGGCGTTGAAGCAAGCTGGAGCCGTATTTTGGACGGCCAGTCTGGCGCGGGGCCGATCACCGGCTTTGACACCGAAGGTTTGGCAACCACCTATGCCTGCGAAGTGCCATTGGGCGACGGCAGCGATGACACGTTCAACGCTGACGCCTACATGGAACCAAAAGAGCAGCGCAAGGTCGACACATTTATCAAGTTCGGTCTGGCCGCCGCCCAACAAGCGGTCGAGGATTCCGGTTGGATGCCCGAGGACCGCGCAGATCTGGATCGCACCGGCGTGCTGATCGGATCGGGCATTGGTGGTTTGAATTCTATCGCGAACACAGCTGTGATGATGGCCGAAAAAGGCCCACGCCGCGTCAGCCCGTTTTTTGTGCCCGGCGCGTTGATCAACCTGATCTCTGGTCAGGTGTCGATCAAATACGGATTTCGCGGCCCGAACCACTCGGTTGTGACGGCCTGTTCTACGGGTGCGCACGCGATTGGTGATGCGTCCCGTTTGATCATGTTTGGTGATGCGGATGTGATGGTTGCTGGTGGCGCCGAGGCATCGATTTGCAAAATCGGCATTGCCGGGTTCAACGCCTGCAAAGCCTTGTCCACCAAACGCGCTGACGATCCGAAAAAGGCATCACGCCCCTATGACGACGACCGTGACGGTTTTGTCATGGGCGAGGGTGCCGGCATTGTGGTGCTTGAGGAATACGAACACGCCAAAGCGCGCGGTGCGAAAATCTACGCCGAAGTGTTAGGCTACGGCCTGTCCGGCGATGCCTACCACATCACTGCACCTTCCGAGGACGGCGACGGGGCCGAGCGGTCAATGCGTGCAGCCCTGAAGAACGCAGGGCTTGAGCCATCCGACATTGACTACATCAATGCGCACGGCACCTCGACCATGGCTGACACGATCGAACTGGGCGCTGTTGAGCGGATGCTGGGCGATGCTGCGGGCGATGTGACAATGTCGTCGACCAAATCCGCAACCGGCCACTTGTTGGGTGCTGCCGGCGCGATCGAGGCGATCTTTAGCATCCTTGCGATCCGCGATCAGGTCTGCCCGCCGACAATCAATCTGGACAACCTCGCGGTCGAAACATCGATCGATTTGGCCCCAAATGCGAAACGTGAACGCAAAGTCGAGGTCGCGCTCAGCAACTCGTTCGGCTTTGGCGGCACCAATGCCTCTGTTGTGTTTGGGAAAATCCGCTGATGTGGCGACATCTTGCGTCTAACGCTGTGACATTTCTGGCGCTGGGCTTGTTTCTGCTTGGCGGCATGGTCCTGTGGGGCAAGAGCCAATACACCGCCGAAGGTCCGCTGGATCAGGCGATCTGCCTGCAGGTAGACCGCGGATCGAACATGCGTCGCGTCAGCGGGCAGTTGCAAGATCAAGGTGCGGTTAGCAGCGGTGCGATCTTTCGCATCAGCGCGGATTACGTCGACAAGACGGATAAATTGAAGGCGGGCAGCTATTTGGTGCCGGCCAACGCGTCGATGGAAGGCATCATCGACATCGTCACCAAAGGCGGCGCAAGCACCTGCGGCACCGAAGTGGTTTACCGCATCGGCATCAACCGCCTAAGCGTTCAGGTGCGTGAGTTGGACCCAAGCACCAACCGCTACGTTGAAAAGGCGCAGTTCAATCCTGCCGTGGATGACGTGCCAGAGCTGTACGTGCAGACCAAAGCCAAATCCGACACCCGTTTCCGTGTCGCCTTGGCCGAAGGTGTGACCAGTTGGCAAGTCACCGAAAGCCTGAAGGGCATGGATGTGCTGGACGGCACGGTTGAGGACATTCCTGCCGAAGGTGCGTTGGCCCCCGACAGCTACGAGGTGTCGCCGGGTGACGATCGTGCCAGCGTTTTGGCGCGGATGGCCGCAGCCCAAGAGACGCTGTTGGCAGCTGCTTGGGAAGCCCGCGATGCGGATATCCCACTGGCCAACCGGGAAGAATTGCTGATCCTCGCCTCGATCATCGAAAAGGAAACCGGTGTTTCGTCTGAACGCGAACAGGTCGCCAGTGTCTTTGTGAACCGCTTGAACCGGGGCATGAAGCTGCAAACCGATCCGACTGTGATTTATGGCATCACCAAAGGGCAGGGCGTCTTGGGCCGTGGCCTGCGCCGCTCTGAGCTGCGTGCAGAAACGCCGTGGAACACCTACGTGATCCCTGCGTTGCCACCGACCCCGATTGCCAACCCAGGACGCGCCAGTTTGATGGCTGCGGGCCAGCCTGAGAACACAAAATTCGTGTTCTTTGTGGCTGACGGGACTGGCGGTCACGCCTTTGCCGAAACCCTGGATGAACACAACCGCAACGTTGCCAAATGGCGCAAAATCGAAGCGGGACGGGCAAACGACTGATCCAAGCTGCGGGGCGATCCAAGCCATGACAGAGCTGCAAGCGGATGTTTTGATTGTCGGTGGCGGGCCTGCGGGCCTGTCCGTGGCCGCGCGGTTGCCAGACGGGGTCAGTTCGATCCTCGTGCATCAAGACGCTGAAATCGGCCGCCCTGTGCGCACCAGTGGCGGGACGTGGGTGTCGGACATGCGCGCGCTTGGCGTGCCGGACGATTTGTACGTGACGATGAACACGCTTGAATTCCGCTCCGACAACGTGGTTGCAACCCACGCAATGAAAAGCCAGACGCTGGCGGTTTTGGACATCACCGGCCTCTATCAGTGGTTGGGGCGTGCGGCCGTTGCAAATGGCTGTGACGTGCATGTGGGCACCAAGATGCTTGCGTGCGTGCGTGACGGGGCGGGTTACCTCGCGACGATCCGCTTTGCTGATCGGTCCGAGGGCCGTGTGCGCGCGCGCTATGTCGTTGATGCCTCTGGTAATGCGAATGCAGTTGTTGCGGCTCTCGGGTTGGCGGACGCCCCGCAGCGCACTGGTGTTGGCATTGAATACGAATACGAGATGTTAGACGGCGATCGCGACAAGGCGGTCCTGTTCGTCGGCACGGCAGCTTTGGTCGGCTACGGCTGGATCTTTCCCGCGCCGCACAACCGTGTGCGCATCGGGGTCGGCGTGATCAGTCCTGACACGGATGTGTCGCCGCGCACGTTGATGGACCAATTGCACGCCAGCGGGTTTCTGAACGATCAAGGGCTGCGCCTTGGCACGCGCGTGCACGCGAACGCAGGCGTGATCCCGTCAGAACCCTATGACCGCAAGCTGGTGTTTGACCGGGTGATCCGTGTCGGGGACACGGCGAATTTTGCGACACCGACTGTGGGCGAAGGCATTCGCATGGCCATCGAATTCGGGCGGATCTTGGGCGACGAATTGGGCAAGGCGGTTCAGACCGGCCGGGCGGCCCCGCTAAAACGATACGAACGAAAATGCGCCAAACGGTTTAAGCGCAACTATCGCCTTGGATACGCCGCCAATCAACGGATCGCAAAATATGACGCCGCCCAGTGGGATCGCAGCGTGCGTCGTCTGTCACGCTTGTCTGAGCGCGAGGTGATTGCCTTGATCCGCAGTGAATACAGTTTTGGCCTGATCGCCGGTGGTGTTGTGAAGTACCTGAAAGTGAAGATTTTTTCACGTTAGGCGCGTATTTTTCGACACTGGAAAAATGCTCTGAAATTAATAATTTGTTAATGATACCGTACGCTTAGGAAAATTCTAAGACGCGATTTACCTTGACTTTGCGAACGGTCCAATCTACACCTTGTGGCATGCTAGAAGAAGTGGGCAAGCGGCCGTCAGGGTAACCTGACCGGTCGTTTTTTCGTTTCGCCCGTGCGGAGATCACATCACGCGAGAGGTAAACGAACATACATGACATTGATCACCCCAGATAGGGATATCACCGAATTACAGGAGTTGCTGACTTCTGTGTTCGAATCCGTTCGCGCCCGCCACACACCCCAGTCTCTGTCAGCACATCCGGCATTTCCCTTTTTTATCCTGACTTTACGGGGGCTTGCGCTGTGCCATCTGCGTGGGAGACACCTGTGATCCAGTCGATCAGGGCCAAATCCCTCGGCCGTCTCTACCGCCAGCATCACGCGCTTCGGTTAGGCCTGATTTTCCCTGCTAACAGGGAATTAACAGGGAAATTTTGTTAAAATAGCCTGTTTTGGCCCAAT
>JAQXDI010000053.1 GCA_029251465.1 Ascidiaceihabitans sp. | reverse complement strand
TGACGACAATGACGATATCCAAGGAAGTATTAGACGAGCTGCTGAGCGGCGTTGAGAACGCAGACGATCTGCTGGGCAACCAAGGCCTGATGAAGGAACTGAAGGTTCGTCTGATGGAGTGGATGTTGGGCGCTGAGCTGACCGAGCATCTGGGCTATGAGCCAGAGACCCAACCTGCCGATGATCAAAGCAATCGGCGCAATGGCACGACACGCGAAACGCCCGGCCATTCTTGGACAAATATCGCCTTTTAATGCCACGGGCGGGCGTGATGTTTATTAAGCCAGTAAATAGTAGCGGGATTTTGCACGTGACCAAGTCAAAAGGCAACGCTCGACACTTCAATCTGGAATGATGGTCCAATCAAGGTGTATCTTCATCACGACCAAGATGAGGAACATAAAATGCCGGCTCTAAAGCTTTGGCGGGTTTTGAAACGCGTATTTCGACTAATGGATGAACGTAACCTCAGCCTTATCGCTGCGGGTGTTGCATTTTATGGAATCTTGGCCGTCTTTCCTGGGCTGGCAACAGTCATTGCACTTTGGGGGGTCGTGGGGGATCCCGGGGCCGTTGCGGAACAGATGTCTGAATTCCGTGCGGTGTTGCCGCAAGATGTTTTCACTTTGATCGATGCGCAGCTCAGGGCGTTGTCACAAGCTGACGGGCTGACACTTGGCTGGGCTTCAATTTCATCTCTGGCCTTAGCGCTTTGGTCCGCGCGGGCTGGCGTTGCCGCGTTGATGCGTGGGTTGAACGCGATTTACAATGTACCAAACCGGCAAGGCATTGCACATTATTCGCGGGCGTTGGTCCTTACTGTCGCGTTGATAGGTGTTGCTGTCACCGTGATTGCTTGCATCGTTTTGGTGCCGGTCATTTTGGCGTTTGTACCTCTGGGACCGTGGGCCGAAACAGGGTTAGATGTTGCGCGTTGGGCCGTTGCATTAACCGTTTTGCTGGCTGGTTTCTCGATTATTTACCGTCTAGGCCCCAATCGTGCGGGGGCTCCTGCGCGTTTGGTTACGCCGGGCGCGGTCTTCGCGACGCTGTGTTGGGCCGCGGCATCCACCGGGTTTTCGGTCTATCTGTCAAACTTTGGGGCTTACAACGAAGTGTACGGTTCGATCGGCGCCGTCATCGCGATGCTGATGTGGTTGTTTATCAGCGCATGGCTGGTGCTGTTGGGCGGCGCTTTGAACGCCGAATTAGAAGCGCGCGCTACCCAAGCGCCATAAGCCACAGCCAGACGGTAAACACAGAGGCACCGGTTGCAATCAAGACGCTTGAGGCGGCAACACGTCGCGCCCGACCGTACATATTTGCAAAAATATACGCGTTCACGCCGGGGGCCATTGCCGCTGTCAGAACGCCAGATTGGAAGAAATCGGGCGGCACAGACAATGCGCTGCCCATCCCCCAGACGAGTGCGGGATGGATGCACAATCCGATGACGCAAACCATGGCGATCGCCAATTTGTCGCCTTCCGGTTTGTATTGCAGCAATACACCGCCCAAGGAAAACAGCGCGGCGGGTAGGGCTGCGCGCACCACCAAGCTTAGCGCGTCATCCATGACTTTGGGCAAACTAACGCCCAAGAGGTTCACAGCGAATCCAGCCAAAATGGCCAAAACCAAAGCATTGCGAAACATCGCGCGCCCAACGGCTCGCGCCATAACGGCGACGGATTCACCGCGATTTCGCGTTACCTCCATCACCGTAATGCCCAGACCGTAACAAAATGGTGAATGCAGGGCGATGATCGCATAGTTGCCGGTCAACGCATCCGGGCCAAAGGCGCGCTCACTTATGGGCAATCCCAACAGGACCGAGTTTGAGAACAAGCAACAAAACCCGATGGCAACGCAATCTTCCCAATCCCGTTTCAACAGGATGCGTGCCCCGAACATACCCAGTGCAAAACAGGCGGCGGCACCGGAATAAAAACTAAATAGCAATCCCGGATGAAACGAAGCTTGAATATCGATTTTGGCAATGGCCTGAAACAGCAGGCACGGAATTGCAAAACCTTGGGTGAATTTCATCAGCCCGTCGACGCCGCTTAGCGGAAAAACACCGCGCCACACCGCGACGTAGCCAAACCCGATAACGAGAAACACAGGCAGGATGATATCGAGAAGGATTTGCATGATCTTAGGCCAGTGGGTTGAGAGCAAAAGAGAGTATCTCGGGCGGGCGGCAAGGTTATTTAAGGTATTGGGAACGTTAGCGTTAATCCGTCAAACGCCGGTTGAATGTGGTCCGGCGTTTCTGCTGCCACCGTGGCGTAATCCAGATCGTTGTGCATGTTTGTCAAGACGGCAGTTTTGGGCGCGACCTTGTCGATCCACTCAAGCGTTTGCGCCAAATGTGAATGGGTTGGGTGTGGATCACGGCGCAAGGCGTCGACAATCCAGCAGTCCAGATTGTCCATGTGGTGCCATGCGTCGTCAGGTATTTTTGCGACATCCGGCAGGTACACAACATCATTGATCCGAAAGCCCAAAGCATCCATGCCGCCGTGGTTCACCAAGAATGGCGTGAACGTGATCGCGCCGCCCGGGCCGTCAACGGTGACGTCGCCGTCGATCGGGTTCAATTCCAAAATCGGCGGGTACGAGGACCATTCAGGCTGCACAAACACATACCCAAATCGATCCATCAGGGCTTCGTGGGTTGGCACATCGGCCCAGACCTGCAATCGCGCGCGCATGTTGATCACGATCATCCGCAAATCGTCGATACCGTGCACGTGATCGGCGTGGCTGTGGGTGTAGATGACGCCATCCAACCGGCCGACGTTGGCGTCCAGCAATTGGCTGCGCAAATCCGGCGAAGTGTCGATCAACACGGATGTCGTGCCATCGGGCGTGACCTGTTCCACCAACAACGAACAGCGGCGGCGATGGTTTTTCGGGTTGTCAGGGTCGCAATCGCCCCAATGCCCACCCAAACGCGGCACGCCGCCAGAAGACCCGCAGCCCAAAATGGTGAGCTTTAGCTCTGCCATCACGCGGCCACCGAAAACTGCGCGACTTTGGTGAAAAGCCTTTCGAAATTGGCTTGGGTTTGGGCGGCAAAGTCTGGGTATTCCATACCAAAAACTTTGGCTCCGACGCGGGCGGTGTGCGCTGTGTAGGCTGGCTCGTTTCGTTTCCCACGGTGGGGTGGTGGGGCCAAATAGGGCGCATCGGTTTCCACCAGAATGCGGTCCACAGGTGCCGCCCCAAAGATGTCACGAATGGGTTGGCTTTTGGGAAACGCAGAAATACCCGACATCGACAAATAGAACCCCAGATCAAGTGCGGCGCGGGCCAATTCAGGCGAGGATGAAAAGCAGTGCATGACGCAAGAATAGGCACCATTCGCGTGCTCTTCTGCCAGGATTTGGGCCATGTCATCGTCGGCTGCGCGTGCGTGAATGATCAGCGGCAATCCGGTTTCCCGCGCGGCGGCAATGTGAATGCGTAGCGATTGCTTTTGAATGTCGGCGCTGTCGGCAGTGTAGTGGTAATCGAGGCCAGTCTCACCGATCCCGACAAACTTCGGATGCTGCGCCATGGCGACCAACGCATCGACGGATGTTAGCGGTTCTGACGCCGCACTCATCGGGTGGGTGCCAGCGGCGTAAAACACCGGCGCGTGGGCCTCTGCGATGGCGCGAACTTGCGGTTCTTGGCGCAGTTTTGTGCAGATCGTGACCATGCGCGTGACGCCGGCGGCCTGCGCGTTTTCAATGATCTGCGGCAATTGCCCTTCAAAATCCGGAAAATCCAGATGGCAGTGGCTGTCGGTGATTTCGGGGGGCTGTGTCATCGCCATGCTCATGCTGCGGCACCTTGAATTTTAAACATCGTATCTAGAACCAAGGCTGCGGGGTCAAGGTTAACGGCCCGCCCGTGACGGGCACGCGCGAGAGCCTCTTGACCGATATCAGCCCATGCGCGCCCTTGGTGCGGGGTTTGCGCAAGGCGCATCAGGGTTTTGGCCTCGTACGGGGCGGCTTCACCTGCTGGGGGGTGTCCTGTGGCACCGGTGCGTGCCAAACGGGCCAGCGCAATTTCCAGCAAAGTGAACAACAGATCCAGCTTTTCTTCGGCACCGCGCTGTGCGGCCGCTTCGGCCAAACGCAGTGTCCGCGCTCGGTCTAGCTGCGGCAGGCTGCCAAGTAAGCCAATGATTTCGCTGTAAATCTCAAGGCCCCCAAGCAAAGACAGCCGCATCGCCTCGCCGACAGACCCGCCTGACAGTTCAGCCAAAGCCGTGCCGTTTACACCGGCATCAACACCCGCGTTCATCATCGCTGCCTGCATTTGATCGCCGGACAGAGTGTTCAGGCGCAACGTTCTGCACCGCGACCGGATCGTGGGCAAAAGCCGCGAAGGCTGGTGGGTGATTAGCAACAAAGTGGCGCGTTCGGGCGGTTCTTCGAGCATCTTAAGCAGCGCGTTTGCGGCCTGCGTGTTCATGTCGTCGGCGGCGTCGACAATCACCACCCGTCGCCCGCCATCGGTGGCAGACAGCTGGAAAAAGCCCGACAGTTTTCGAATGTCATCCACAACGATCTGATCGCGCATCCGCCCGGTTTTTTCGTTGGGCGTGCGGTTCACGGCAACAAGACCGGGGTCGGCACCGGCGGCAATGCGGTGGGACACGGCATGATCTGGCGACACCTCAAGCGAGGTCGGGGCAGGGGGGCCACCAAACATATCGTCGCCACCGGGATCGGGTGTCGCCAACAAGAATTTGGCGATTTTCCATGCCAATGTCGCTTTGCCAACGCCGCGAGGGCCAGTCAGCATCCACGCGTGGTGCAAGCGTTCAGAATTGAACGCGTCCAAAAATGCAGATTGTGCGGCATCTTGACCAATCAACTGATCGGTTTCACGCGGGTGCGGTGCGCCGGGCACTTGGGTTGGATCAGGAGTTTCGTCAGCCATAAGCAATGATGTAGCACCGGACCCGCGCCGAGGAAATGGCTTTGGCCCGACAATTGCAACCTTGAGCGCGGCTATTTTGCTAAATGTGAGGCCACGACGTCAGCGACTTCTTGCGCGACATCGTCAATGGGGCGCGCACCGTCAATGACGCGAAAACGATCCGCGAATTCTTTGGCCAGTGACAAAAAGCCGGCGCGCATTTTTTCTTGGAGATCGGCGCCAAAATCCTCGAACCGTTCCTCGACCGTTTGGCGGGCTTTGGCGCGGCTGTGGCCCGTGGTCGGGTCCATGTCGATCAAAATGGTCAGATCGGGTTCGCGTTTGATCATCAGCTTGTGTAATTGGTCGACCGTTGCGCGCAGATCGCCACGCGACAGGCCCTGATACATGCGAGAGCTGTCGGCGAAACGGTCGCAGATCACGATTTTGCCCGCCTCGATCGCGGGCTGGATCGTCCGTTCCAAATGATCGCGACGCGCGGCGGCAAACAGCAGGATTTCGGTTTCAGCGGACCAACGATCAGGATCGCCTTGCAGCACCAGCGCGCGGATTTCTTCGGCACCTGGGCTGCCGCCGGGTTCGCGGGTCAGCACAACGTCGCGCCCAAGCGCGCGCAAGTGATCCGCAAGCATCCGCGCCTGCGTTGATTTTCCTGACCCGTCGATGCCTTCAAACGTGATAAAAGTACCGGTTGATGTCACGATGGGTTCCGGTTTGGATTCTGGTTCACGCGGTCCAGCAGTTTCATTGCGGCGGTGCTGAGGCGTGCTGCAAAGCCGCCGTCGGCAACATCGGATTCGGCGACCAACGGGATGCGCGTTTCGGGCAATCCTTCGGGGGACAGGACCAGTTCAGCAAGCTGTTGACCGGCGGTGATGGGCGCTTGGATCGGACCTGTGTAGACGACCTCGGCTGCGACTTCGTTGCCTGCAAGCACCGGCAGCAAAACCGAAATATCTTCGGCAGGGACCAATCCCACAGTGGGCGTAGCGCCCATCCAGACGTCCGCTGTGGCGATCCGCTCGCCTTTTTTGGCTAAGGGACGTTGCGCGAATTGGCGAAAGGCCCAGTTCACAATTGCTTCGGATTCTTGAGCACGAGCGGCTGAGCTATCGAGGCCTGAAATCACAAAAATCACCCGGCGCAGGCCTTGTTTGGCAGAACCAACAATGCCGTATCCAGCCTCAGATGTGTGCCCAGTTTTCAACCCGTCAGCACCAATACCCAGCTTTAACAACGGGTTACGATTGCGGGTGTTTTGTGGTGCACGCCCGTCGAATTGAAAATCTGTTTCAGCAAACAGAGGGTAGTATTCGGGGAAATCTTCGATCAATCGCGTCGCCAGCAAGGCCAAATCGCGCATCGACATACGATGGCCCGCTTGTGGCCAGCCGTTGGAATTGGCAAATGTCGAATTGGTCATGCCAAGCTTTTGTGCCCGTAGCGTCATCATCCGCGCAAAGCCGCTTTCGGTGCCATCGGTGCTTAGCGCTTCGGCGATCACTGAACAGGCGTCGTTGCCTGACAACACGATAATTCCGCGCAAAAGGTCCTCGACACGGACGCGATCGCGGGTGTTCAGAAACATCGTAGATCCGCCGTAATCCATCGAGTGCTGTGAGACGGGCAGCTTTTCGTTCAAGGACAAACGGCCATCGCGGATCGCCTCGAATGCCATGAACAGCGGCATCAATTTTGACATCGATGCAGGGGGCAGCGGCGTGTCTGCATTCTTGTTCAGCAGCACGGTGCCGGTGGTTTGATCAACTACATAGGCCGCCGTTGCACGGGTTTCAAAGGCGTGCGCGGGCATGCTCAGCACGATCAACGCGAATAGGGCTGCGATAGGGCGGATCACGGTTTGGATGCTCCTGTTTTGTCTATCAGTTGGTCACGGCGTAGGCGTCGGAAAACCCTTCGCCCTTGATTTTGCTCAGCAAAGCTTTGCGTTCTGAACTGTTTTGCGCGGGGCCGACCAGCACACGCCAAAAGGCTTTGCCACCGCTTTCGCCGCGTTTGATCGTTGGAACCAAACCCGCGGTGCGCATTTGGCTGGCAGTCCGTGTCGCGTTCGCTTCGACCGAAAAGATGCCGATCTGGATGAACGGTTTGTCCAGAGTTGACCCCGTCGGGCGTGGTGCAGGGGCTGCTGCCACTGGCGTTGTCGGGGCCGCCGCATCGATTGCCGCCGCAGCACCTGCAATCGGATCAAGCGCTGTTTCCTGAACGTCCGCAGGTTGGCTAAGCTCGCCTGCTGCGGCAATTTCGGTTGCGGCGGGTTCAACGGCGACTTCTTCTTTGCGCAATGCCGTGACATTCAATTGCGCCGGTGCGCCGGCCAACATGCCAAGCGCTTCGGCGGCATCGGATGAAATCTGCAAACGTGGGCCCGGAATATCCCGTTCACGGCGGAACAAGGCACCAACGACAAATTTGTTGTTAGTTGAGTTGCGGATGATCACGCGTTCCGGGTCTGTCACGTCCGGGTGTGCGACCCAAACGCCGCCCAGCGACGGGCGCCCATCCCAAAGGCCTGCTTCGGTGGCCGAAAATACCTCGGGGGCTTCGACGTCGCGTTCGGTGGTTTTGGTTGTTGCACCACTGCGCGGAGCGGCGGCAGTTGTGCCATCGCCGCGTAATTTCTGGCCTAAATTGAATTGGCCCGTTTCATCGCAGCCCGCCAAAACGACGGCCATTGCCAATGATGTGATACCCAAATTGGCTTTTGTGCCAATGTGTTGAAATAAAATTGCGCTGCCCATCGCCTTTGATCCCTGCCTGTCATTTGGCGCTGCTCGCGCCCATTATTATATGGTGTTTTGCACACCTTTTGCGCCAATTTCGGCACGATTTACGCGCCCTCAAGAGGACGGTTTAGACGCACTCTAGCGCGCTCGCACGCATCTGAAAAGGCAACTGATTGAGCGTCGGCAAAAAAACCCATGTTTTCATTGAATTTGTTGGGCATTACCCAATTGCAGAATCAATTCCGCCGCATTAGGAACATCGCTGTCGGAGGAGTGGCAGAGTGGTCGAATGCGCCGGTCTTGAAAACCGTTGAGCCTTAACGGGTTCCCAGGGTTCGAATCCCTGTTCCTCCGCCACTTACTCTGGCTTTGATTTTATTGTTTTAATT
>JAQXDI010000040.1 GCA_029251465.1 Ascidiaceihabitans sp. | reverse complement strand
GTGTTACGTGCCAGCATGTCGATTTCGCCAGACGCCAACGCAGTAAAGCGTGTTTTGCCTGTTGTAGGAACGAACTCAACGGCATTGCCGTCACCAAGAACAGCGGCGGCTACAGCGCGACATACAGCAACGTCAAAGCCTTTCCATACGCCATTCGCATCTGGTGCAGCAAAGCCAACCAGACCAGTTGTCACGCCGCAGTTCAGTTTGCCACGTGCTTGTACATCTTCCAAAGTGCCAGCTGCCGCAGCACCGGCCGCAAGGCCAGCAACGGTCAACGCGCCAAAGATTACGGATTTTTTCATTTTTACCTCTTCCTGATTTTCCACCACAATTAGGGTGATTCGTCGGTGTATTTTACACCGTAAGCGATACAGGCCCAGTTGTTACTGAGCCCGTGTCGCACAGTGTGCTAGGATTCATCATCCAACGTCAAGTGTTGCATCACGAAAACGGATCGTTCGACGTGTCACAATCCCGCATAAGTTCACCTTCCCCAGCGTCAAGCGCGCTGACACGCATCAAAAAACCGCTTTGCGTGCGCAAATGCACTCTTTTTAAACTCGGCGAGTGCGGTTGCCTCGTCATCTGGCCCCCATTGTTCTTCTTGCCAAAGATCGTCCAAGCGCGAAATTTTCCACATCTGTTCTGCGGAAAAATTGTTCGTCGTCGCCGCAAAACCAAGAATCAATGACCCGCTGAGCGACACCAGATCGTGAAAGGCTGCCAATTCGAACGCGTCGAATGCATGGGTCTTGGCGCGCAGAATATCCAATGCGCCCTGATCTTGGGGGGCGTGAATAATGCCGACACGCGGGTGCAATACGACACCCAAATTGGTGCGCGCCCAATCCAGCATCGGATCCCACTGCGCCGTCTGCCGCGCGACCAGTTCGACAGGCGTATCAGCACGGTAGCACAGCAAATCACTGTCACCGTATTCCGACAACAGGTCCGCAACTTCACTGTGCTGGGTTGCGACTTTGTCGATCGCCGCATTCGCGGAGCGGGTGAACGGCATCGTGTTCGGATTTACTTTTTCACTCTGCGCGTCCCACTCGGCGGCAATCGCATCCGCGAGCGCTTGGGTCGGCACAACTAACGCAGATTTCGCCGGTGTTTTAACCGAACGTCCGTCCAGTTGAACAGCAAATCCACCGTCAACTGCAACGCCTTTTGCCTCGGTCCAAAACCGTTTTAGCGCCCAATCGCTCATGGCTGTGTGCTCCATAGTTCGGTAAGAATGTCAGGTATGTTGCCAAAGCTGTCGGCAAAACGCGTGGCCTGCGCCAAACGATCACGGGTGTGATAGCCCCACGCCACACCAATGCTGCGTATGCCCGCAGATTTGGCCATGTCCATATCAAAGCTGGTGTCGCCAATCATCACAGCGCTGTGCGCCTCAACCCCCGCATCTGCCATTGCCTGGATCAGCATGGACGGGTACGGTTTGGAGGGATGGAAATCTGCGACCTGTTGGGTGACGAACATGCGCTCGAACCCGTGGCCTTCGATCAGTTTATCTAGCCCGCGTTTGGATTTGCCCGTGGCCACGCCCAGCAAGATGTTCGGATCCGAATTTAGCGCCTCAAGGCAGGCACGCGCACCCGGATAAAGCGGCGATGACACTGCCGCCCCCTGCTGTTTACGCGCATCCATGTAGCTGTCTTTGTAGGCCTGAACCAACTGCGCGTGGGTTGCGCCAGACGCGTCAGGTGCCAGCATTGGCATCAAAACATCCAACGACAAACCCACGACACCAAGGATCGCAGCGCGTTCTGGCACCGCCAACCCAAGCGCCACAAATGCAGAGGTCATCGCTGAAACGATATCGCCCTGACTGTCGACCAACGTGCCATCAACATCAAACACAACCAGCCGCAAATCCGCAGTCATCAAAGCGACTCGAACGGATCTTCTGCGGCCAAATCCTCGGTCCAACCGAAGGTGTCCCAGCTGTGCGCCATGTGTTCTGGCAACTCGGCTGTGACCGTGATGACCTTTTTCGTTTCGGGGTGCTGAAACCGCATCATGCGCGCGTGTAAGTGCAGTTTTTTAGAAATGGTGCCGCCCAATTGCGCGCCCCAACCGTCGCCCATATTTTCCTGACCGGAGCCGCCGTATTTGCCATCACCGATGATCGGATGCCCGATTTCGGCCATGTGCGCACGCAGCTGGTGGGTGCGTCCCGTGATGGGTTCCATCGCGACCCACGCCGCCCGCGATGCCACACGGTAGAGCGTCGCGTACAACGTCTGCGCGCGTTTGGCACCTTCGGTATTTTCGACGTCACGCGGGTGGACTGCGATCATCTTTTCGCCTTCGCCGCCCTTGCCACGCCCTGCGGCCTTGACCAGACCAAAGCGGATTTCACCAAGATACGGCGTCGGCACACCAGCCACGAGCGCCCAGTAAATCTTGCGGGTTTCGCGGTGGCGCATGGCTTCGGTCAATGCCCGTGCGGCAACACGTGTGCGCGCCAAAAGCAAAACACCGGATGTGTCTTTGTCGAGGCGATGCACCAGACGCGGCTTTTCCTCGTAGTCAAACTGCAAGGCTTCGGCTAGCCCGTCGACGTGACGGGTGTGACCGGATCCGCCTTGGGTCGGCAAGCCCGCAGGTTTGTTGATCGCGATGACGTGGTCATCTTTGTAGATCACACAGTCCAGCATCAATTTGGTGTCTGCCGCAGACACGCGACGTTTGTGATCGGGTTCCGGGGCCGCATGATCGGGCAGCGGCGGAATGCGGATTTGCATACCAACTTCGATGCGGGTTGACCCTTTGACGCGGCCACCATCGACACGCAAATCACCCTTACGACACATCTTGTCGACGCGCCCCTGCGGGATATGCGGAAAGCGGCGCTTGAACCAACGATCCAGGCGTTGATCGCCTTCGTCTTTTCCTACGATTACAGTTTGAACACGGCTCATGCGAATATACCTCGGGCGACAGCCAGGCCTACCATCAGGCCAACAATTGAAAGTCCGACGGACAAGGCCACGTAAAGGCTCGCCGCGCCAATGTTACCTCGTTCCATCAGTGTGACGGTTTCCAGCGAAAAGGCCGAAAACGTTGTGAAACCACCAAGCAAGCCCGTCATCACGAACGGACTAAAGTGGGTTAACCCGCGCTGCGCTGCTGCCACGACAAAGACGCCCATCAGAAACGAACCGATGACGTTGACCGACATGATCGCCCAAGGAAAGTCGGTTGGGCCAGCCAAACGCATCGCACCAACCCCAAAGAGGTAGCGCGTCGACGCGCCGATGGCCCCGCCAAGGGCAACAAGAGACAAGGTTGAAAACATAATCGACCGCATCGCGCACACGGCCGGCAGAGTCAAGTTTTGTGGGTTACTCGCCGCGCTTGGCGCGCAATTTAGCAAAGTAATCGAGCCGCTTTTTCAACTCGCGTTCATGGCCGCGTTCCACAGGGACATACAACACCGGACGTTTCATCCCGTCAGGAAAATAATTTTGCCCCGAAAACCCGTCTTCGGCGTCGTGATCGTAGGCATATCCGGCCCCGTACCCCTGATCTTTCATCAACGATGTCGCCCCGTTCAGGATGTGCTTTGGGGGCGGTTGCGATCCGGTCTGTTTGGCGGCATTGCGCGCGGCTTTGTACGCCACATAGGTCGCGTTCGATTTGGGGGCGAGCGCAAGATACGTGACCGCTTGGGCCAAGGCCAATTCGCCTTCGGGACTGCCAAGACGCTCGTAGGTTTCCCAACATTGCAGGCACACGGCTTGGGCGTTGGGGTCGGCCAGACCTATGTCCTCAACCGCCATGCGGGTGATGCGACGCGCCAGAAATCGCGGATCTTCGCCACCCTCAAGCATCCGCGCAAACCAATAAAGGGCCGCGTCCGGGTCCGATCCACGCACCGATTTGTTCAGCGCGCTTATCAGGTTGTAATGCGCATCGCCACCCTTGTCGTATTGCGCCGCGCGACGCATCAAACGGGTCGACAACGTGTTTGTGTTCAGCTTGCCCTCAACCTTCCACGCAGCGACCTGCTCGATCAGGTTCAGCAACGCGCGGCCATCGCCGTCGACCATCTCAAGCAGCGCTTCGCGTGCAGGACCATCCAGCGGCAACGCACGGTCCAATTCCTTTTCCGCACGCTGCGCGAGGCGTTCCATATCCGCCAGATCAAGGCGTTCAAGCACCAGAACTTGCGAGCGCGACAACACAGCTGCGTTTAGTTCAAACGATGGATTTTCGGTTGTCGCGCCAACCAGCAAAATAGTCCCGTCTTCCATGTGCGGTAAAAACCCGTCTTGTTGGGCTTTGTTGAAACGGTGGATTTCGTCGACAAACAGCAGTGTCCCCTGCCCGTTTTGACGCCGAATACGCGCGCCCTCGAATACTTTCTTCAGGTCAGGAACGCCGGTAAAAATGGCTGAGATTTGTACAAAATGCAGATCGGTTTCGTTGGCCAACAACCGCGCAATTGTGGTTTTTCCAACGCCCGGCGGGCCCCAAAAGATCAACGAACTTAACGCGCCCGCACCCAGCATGACGGTAAGCGGCGCGTCAGGACCAAGGACTTGGGTTTGGCCAATAACCTCTGCCAGCGTCTGTGGACGCAAGCGATCCGCCAAAGGGCGCGGCATATCAGGAACTGTCTGATCCCCAAATAAATCCGCCATCAGAGACGGAACCGAAGCTGCACACGGCTATCGCCGCGCAGCACAACGATCGACACATTGCGCCCGCCGCTTGCCAGCAATTCCTCGACATCCGACGGGGTCAGCGTTGGTGTGCCGCGCACTTTCTCGATGACGTCCCCGCCTTGCAAACCGACGCGCGCGCCAAACGGGCCAGTGTCTGTGATCACCACGCCTGCGGCCTGCAAAAGCAAGTTCATCTCACTGATCACGGCCGGATTTATCTGCGCCAATTGCAGCCCGGGCAGGATCGAATCCTCGCCCAAGACCGTCGCGTTTCGGGGGGGATCATCGGGGGCCGCGACCAGATTGACAGCGATGTCCTCGGCGATGCCGTCCCGAATACGGGTCACCTGCGACGTGTTGCCAAGCCCGGCAACGCTCATCCGGAACACCATTTCCGAGGGCGTATTGACGACTTGTCCGTCGACCGCCGTGATCACGTCACTTGCGGCAAAGCCCGCCTGCTTGAACGGACTGATAGGATGCAGTCCCGAAATGACGATGCCGCCCGGGCGATCAAGGCCAAAAGTATCGGCCATATCGGCATCTACCGATTGCCCGCTCATGCCGGCCCACGGACGTAGGAATTCTTGATTGCCCGCCTCGGCTTGGGCCACGAAGGCACCAACCAAGTCAGCCGGAATAGCAAAACCGATACCGTTGGACCCGCCAGAGCGCGTCAAAATCTGCGTGTTGATGCCAATCAGGCGACCCGCCATGTCGATCAGCGCGCCGCCGGAATTGCCGGGATTGATCGGTGCATCCGTTTGGATGAAATACCCGCGCCCCGACCCATTCGAGCTGCCAGATCGTGCAAGGCCCGACACAATACCGCTGCTGACAGTTTGACCGACACCAAAGGGATTACCGATGGCCAGTACCAATTCACCGACTTCAACGTCGTCGCTGGCGCGCAGATCGAGGCTGGGTAAATCGTCAGTCCCTTCCAGTTGCAAAATCGCCAGATCGCTGTCCTCATCCCCCAGTAAAACACGGGCGGAATATTCACGGCGATCGTTCAGAACCACACGGATATCCGTCGCCATGCCGACCACGTGATAGTTGGACACGACAATCCCGCTTTCGGACAGGATCACACCTGACCCGAGCGAATTTTGCACGCGTGGCGCAGGTGTACCACCGTCAAAGAAACGCTGGAAGAACGGGTCCTCCATAAAGGTGTTGGGGCGTGCCTGCGTAATAAGCTTGGCATAGATGTTCACGACCGCAGGTGCCGATTGTTTGACCAAGGGCGCAAAGCTGAGGGCAATTTGCGTCTGACTTTGCGGCACTTGCTCTTGCGTCAAAGCGGCGGTTGCAAAACTAAACGAAGCGATTAGGGCAAAAATATATCTCATGAGGTAGGATATGCGCAGCGCCCCACAATCATGCAACCCCGTGTATTCAGGTTATCGACGCGCGCGCGGATATATGAGCATTTCAGGGCATGTTCCCCAAAACGCAAAAACCCCCGCCGATTGGCGAGGGCATTGTTAGAACCGGATGGTTCAAATTCTTATTCGCCAGCGGCTTCTGCTGCTGCAACGCGGGCTTTGTCGCCTGCGCCTTTGGCGTCGCGGTCGCGGTCAACAAATTCGATGATCGCCATCGGTGCCATGTCGCCGTAACGGAAACCGGCCTTGAGGACGCGCACATAACCACCCTGGCGGTCTTTGTAGCGTGGTCCCAAGATGTCGAACAATTTCGCGACATATTGATCTTGCTTCAGCTTGGATGCGGCTTGGCGACGGGCGTGTAGATCGCCACGTTTCGCCAAAGTGATCATTTTTTCAATGATCGGGCGCAGTTCTTTTGCTTTTGGCAATGTTGTTTTGATGTGCTCATGTTCAATGAGCGAGCCGGCCATGTTTGCCCAGAGCGCCTTGCGGTGCTCATGTGTGCGGTTCAGGCGGCGGTATCCACGTGCGTGACGCATTTTCTATTCTCCTAAGTGTGCTCTCTACGAGCGATTTTACTTTGTCTGGCCTTTGATGCGTGTCGCAGGCTCTCCTTGGGGCAGATTGCCCAGTCTGTTCGTATGGGTAGGCGTACACATGGCCTGCCTACCCGAATTGTTTAAAAAGCGTCTTCGAACTTTTTCGCCAGATCTTCGATGTTGTCTGGTGGCCAGTCTTCGACGTCCATGCCGAGGTGCAGACCCATGCCTGACAACACTTCTTTGATTTCGTTCAAAGATTTGCGGCCAAAGTTCGGGGTGCGCAGCATTTCTGCTTCGGTTTTTTGGATCAGATCGCCGATGTACACTATATTGTCGTTCTTCAAGCAGTTTGCCGAACGAACAGACAATTCCAACTCGTCCACTTTCTTGAGAAGCAGCGGGTTGAATTCCAAACCGTCATCTTCATCCGCGCGGGATGCTGATTCTGGTTCGTCAAAGTTCACGAAGATACCCAGTTGGTCCTGCAAGATACGCGCCGCAAAAGCGACCGCGTCATCTGGCGTGATGGATCCATCTGTTTCGATTTTCATCGTCAGTTTGTCATAGTCCAGAACCTGACCTTCGCGCGTTGGCTGAACGTCATAAGAGACCTTCTTGACCGGCGAATAGATCGCGTCGATCGGGATAAGACCGATTGGCGCATCTTCTGGTTTGTTCTTTTCAGCAGAAACGTAGCCTTTGCCGGTGTTAACCGTCAGCTCCATGTACAGATCGGCACCATCGTCGAGGTGGCAGATGACGTGATCACGGTTCAGCACGTCGATGCCGTTGGATTCCGAAATGTCGCCTGCTGTGACAATGCCCGGACCTTTTGCAGAAATCGACAGGCGCTTTGGCCCTTCGACTTCCATGCGCAATGAAACGCCTTTGACGTTCAAGATGATGTCGGTGACGTCTTCACGCACACCAGCAACTGACGAAAATTCGTGCAGAACGTTGTCGATTTGCACAGATGTGATCGCGGCACCTTGCAGCGATGACATCAGAACGCGACGCAGCGCGTTGCCCATTGTCAGACCAAAACCACGTTCCAGTGGTTCTGCAACAACGGTTGCTTGACGTGCTGGATCATTGCCCGGCTTAACGTCCAATTGTGTTGGCTTGATTAGTTCAGCCCAATTCTTGTGGATCATGCGTCCCTCCATTCTTGCCTCAGCCCCATGTCCTAAAGGCTAAAGCGCCCGAGGTTTCAAAAAATGCGGAATGGGGCCGTGCGAAATCACGCGGCCCCAACCGAAGTAGTCGTGCTTAGACGCGGCGGCGCTTTGGTGGGCGGCAACCGTTGTGCGCCATTGGTGTCACGTCACGGATAGATGTGATGTTGAACCCAACAGCAGCCAATGCGCGTAGCGCACTTTCACGGCCAGAGCCTGGACCTTGCACTTCGACTTCGAGCGTTTTCACGCCGTGGTCTTGTGCTTTTTTGCCTGCATCTTCGGCAGCCATCTGCGCCGCATAAGGCGTAGATTTACGTGAGCCTTTGAAGCCCATCGTGCCGGCAGAAGACCATGCAATTGCGTTGCCTTGAACGTCTGAGATCAAGATTTTAGTGTTGTTGAAAGAAGAGTTCACATGCGCCACACCTGCGGCGATGTTCTTACGCTCTTTTTTCTTTGCGCGTACTTTATCGCGTGCCATCGATCAGAGCCTCCCTTATTTCTTCTTACCAGCAATGGCCTTTGCAGGGCCTTTGCGAGTACGAGCGTTGGTGTGAGTGCGCTGACCACGGACAGGCAAGTTACGACGGTGACGCAAGCCACGGTAGCAACCCAAATCCATCAGGCGTTTGATGTTCATCTGTGTGTCACGACGAAGGTCACCTTCAACGGTGTAGTTTTCGTCGATGTGCTCACGCACTTTCAGAACTTCGGCGTCGGACAATTCGTTAACGCGACGTGTCGCGTCAATGCCAACAGCTTCGCAAATCGCTTGCGCAGAAGTTGTGCCGATACCGGTGATATATGTGAGGGCGATTGGAACCCGCTTTGCAGTCGGGATGTTTACGCCGGCAATACGTGCCACGTGTGCAATTCCTTTTCGTTGCGAGCCCGTCATTCCAGGCCCTTTTTTCACAACGTAAGCCCGAGGCAATTAAGCATTCGGGCCGCAGCTGATCAGGTGATCGTGTTTCGCAGGAGCGACCTTTGAAACATATTTGATTCTCATAAGAGATACGGATGGTTATGGGCTTTTGGCCCAAGCGTCAACTGCGAAAAGTCCGTAGATTGTGAATCCAATCGGTCAGAGCCAAAGATTCACTCGCACCGGTAAAATAATGTGGGCAAACCCTGCACCCGCACGGGTTTGGTCGCAACGGACCCAAGAACGGGAACCGAAAAACTGTACTCGTCTGTCCAGCTTTTATCGCCATTGTCGCAGGTCGTCTTGGCAATAACAGTTTGCCCCACCAAGGCATCAAAATCCAATGCCTCGGCCCAATGACAATTGACGCCATGACCTGAAATGCTTTGGGCGCGCAGCACCAAAGTGTCGACAAGTGGCAGTCCCGCAGAATCAAGTGCGCACTGTTCGATGTTTGTGACAAAGTAGTCGCCGGCCTGACCGTCTGCATACGCCGCAAAAGGACCGCAGATAGCAAGAAAGGCTGCAATCCGAGCCCGCTTCAATCCATGACCTTAGCGATATCGCGCTGCACGTTTTCGATGTCACCCAAACCGTCAATCCGGTTCAGCATCTCTTTGGCGTAGTAGTAGCCGATCAGCGGAGACGTCTTTTTGTAATATTCCATGAGGCGCGTTTTCAGGCTTTCCTCATTGTCATCTGCACGGCGGGTAAATTTGTTAACCGCACCACAGTTAGAACATTTGCCGTCTGCCGGCTCTGGCTTGGTGTTGTGGTTGTAGACCTCACCACAGGCACCGCATGTTGAGCGGGCAGTGATGCGGGCAACAAGTGCCTCGTCATCGACTTCCATCTCGATCACCGCATCAAGGCTTTCGCCTTCTGCTGACAGCAATTCCGTCAGCGCGTCGGCTTGTGCCAGCGTCCGCGGGAAACCGTCAAAGATGAAACCCGCTGCTTTGACCGTGTTCAGCTGTTCACGGATCAGGCCGATCACGATCTCGTCCGTGACCAACGCGCCCCGTGCCATCACGTCGGCAACAACCTTGCCCATCTCGGTGCCACTGCCTTTGGCAGCGCGTAACATGTCGCCGGTGCTCAGCTGCACCATGCCACGTGTTTCAACCAAATGACGCGCTTGCGTCCCTTTGCCAGCGCCTGGTGGCCCGAGAAGGATAATGTTCATTTACGAGCCGGGCTCCGTTTCTTGCGTGTTTTACCCTTGCCACGCAGGTTCGATTTTTCAATCAGACCTTCGTACTGCTGAGCAAGCAAATGGCTTTGCACTTGTTGGATAGTGTCCATCGTCACCGAAACAACGATCAAAACCGACGTGCCACCAAAGTAAAACGGAATCGCGAACTGACCGCGTAGAATTTCTGGCAGAACGCAGACCGCAGCAAGGTACATGGACCCCAGAACCAGAACGCGGTTCACAACGTATTCCAGATATTCAGCGGTCTTTTTGCCCGGACGGATCCCTGGAACAAAACCGTTCTGGTTTTTCAGGTTATCCGCCACTTCGTCCGGTTTGAACGATACGTTGAAGGTGTAGAAGTAGGCAAAGAATACGATTATCGCGATGAAGAACAACAGGTACAACGGCTGACCGGGACCAAAGTTCGCAAGCAACCACGACATCACAGGGCTGGTAGACCCGCCAGAGAACGTGCTGATTGTCACAGGCAGCAACAACAAGGACGATGCAAAGATCGCGGGGATAACGCCGGCTGGGTTCACCTTGATCGGCAAGTGCGAGGACCCACCGTCATAAACCTTCATGCCGACCTGACGGCGCGGATACTGGATATGCAGCTTGCGCAAGGCCCGCTCCATAAAGACGACAAACGCAATGGTTGCGATCACCATCACGATCACCCCGACAATCACTGCTGGGCTGATGCTGCCGGACCGACCGGAGGCAAAGAACTGCGCCAAAGCGGCAGGGACCTCGGCAATAATGCCAACGAAAATGATCAGGGAAATACCGTTACCGATGCCGCGCGCAGTGATCTGTTCACCCAGCCACATCAGGAACATCGTCCCACCAACCAGCGTAATCAGGCAGGTCATGCGGAAGTAAAAACCAGCCTCGGTGACCAAATCGCCAGATTCCAGCGACACAGCAAGGCCGTATGCCTGCACAGTGGCCAGCGCGACCGTCCCGTAACGGGTGTATTGGTTGATTTTCTTTTGGCCTTGCGCCCCTTCTTTCTTGAGTTGCTCAAGCGAGGGCACCATCGAGGTCATCAGTTGCACGATGATCGAGGCCGAAATGTAGGGCATGATCCCGAGGGCAAAAATACCCATGCGACCCAGCGCGCCACCGGTAAACATGGACACCATGCCGCCAATCCCTTGGCCCGCATTTTCCATAAAGTCGCGCAATGCAGCGCCGTCGATGCCGGGGACAGGAATAAACGTGCCCAAGCGGTAAACGATCAGCAGCGCCAACGTAAACAGGATGCGGTTGCGCAGATCGGTCGCTTTGCCAAGGCTCGCCCAAGTCGTGTTGGCGGCCATATTTTCGACGGCAGATACCATAGGAAGGCTCTTTCTATATCAAAAACGCCGCCCTCACCGATTTTCCGGGGGGCGGCGTTTGGAAAACTCTTAGGACTATGTAGGCGGCAAACGCACGCCTCACAAGTCCGAAGGCTCAGTTACTCGGCCGCAACCTTGGCTGTCAGGGTCAATTTCCCGCCAGCTTTCTCGACTGCTTCAACAGCAGACTTGGACGCGCCGTGTACTTCGATGTTCAGCTTGGACGTAACTTCGCCTTTTGCCAGGACGCGGATACCGTCCAAAATGCGACGAACCGCACCAGATGCGACCAGCGCTTCTTCGGTGATGGCTGATTTCGCGTCGATCTTGCCTGCGTCAACAAACTTCTGGATCAGACCCAAGTTGATGACGGCATATGCCTTGCGGTTCGGCTTGTTAAAGCCACGCTTTGGCAGACGTTGGTACAAAGGCATTTGACCGCCTTCAAAACCTTTGATCGCAACACCCGAACGGGATTTTTGACCTTTGATACCACGGCCACCCATTTTACCGGTGCCGGAACCTGGACCACGGCCAACGCGCTTGCGTGGTTTGGTGGCACCTGGGTTGTCGCGTAGTTCATTTAGTTTAAACATTTTGCTTCTCCTATCGCCGGATATGCCCCTCGAAGCAAATGGGACAACCACGGCATGTTTGGTTTTCGAGTCACCTGTGAGGTGAACACTGGCCGCGTATAGTCGCCGAGCAAGGAGGGATCAAGGGGCAGTTGGTTTGAAACTGCCGTACGGGAATCTATTGCGTGCACAGGGCAGCCTGTGTTGATCTAATCTTATGTCAAAAAATCAAGAATTACTGCCACGCTGGCGGATCATGCTGTCGCACAATTCCATCCCTCCGATGGTGGTTGCTTTATGCGCAGGCGTGTTGATCGTCGCCTTTGGCGGACCGTGGTGGGTCTGGTTGTTCGCGCTGTTGGGTGTGCCACTGCAGATGCTGAACGAGTATTCGCTGCATCGCAATATCTTTCACCTGCCCCCTCCAACCGCGCAATGGAAATTCGACATCCTGTACCAAGCGCACTACGGCCATCACGATTTCCCCACGAACATCCCGCTGTTCTTTGCCCCTGCATGGGTGACGCTGCCGATTTTGGTAATCAACTTTGCGTTGGTCTGGGGGATCGCGTCACTGGTGTCGATGCACGCCCTGCCCATCGCCGCCGCATTGGTCATGGTCGGCGGCGTCGGCACGTTTCTAGGGTACGAGTGGTTCCACATGACCGCCCACTTGCCCGTCCGCAAAACATGGATCGAACGGCATGTAGCGGGGCTGCACGCCCAACATCATTTTCGTGATTTCGAGAAGTGGTTCCACGTCTCTCCCGGCGGGCTGGTGATCGACAAGATGATGGGCACCGCGATTGATCGGGATGCGTTGCACAGCAAACAACGGATCGAGTTTATCAAGACGTTGGGGTTGGAACCGGATGACACGCGTCTGGTAGCGGCGCGGGAACGGTTTGCGGGGAAGTATAGGTTAGGGGCGGATGAAATATCAGATGCTTCCAGGAAGTAGGGCCGTGCACGGCCGCGGGTCAAAACCCGTCTTGCAAACTGTCCAGTGGACAGTTTCAGGGTTTAGAAGGCGACAGCATCGGGGGTGACGCAGTCGCGCCCGCCCACAGGGGGCAGTCGTGCGCTGCCCGTAATCGGGAACTACGGGCATAGGTTACTTTTTTAATACCGCTTTGACAGCTTCAGAATCGTCGAACGACAAACCATCTCCAGGGACTTCTACATCCTTCGGAATTTCATCAATTGCTACCAAGAGATGAGCCTTTAACACAGCAATCCCGACTTTGTTGGACGAGATACTATCTGGCAGCACTTCATCTATGGCAGTTTGACGGATTTTGAAAAGTGCAGAAGCTTCTTCAATTCGAAGCGCGACTTTTCTTTCTCTTGAGACGTAGTTCAACGCCCAAAAGAGAACGGAGAAAAATCCTAAAACTAACGCAGAAACCGCTAAAGGCACGGCTTCAGCGACAGCCATAAAGCTGAAACTGGATTTGCTTGCGACGGTGACAGCGATCAAACCGTAAATCAGCATAAACAGACTCAGGAATACTATAGCCGCTGGGTTCCTAAATAGTCGCCGATAGATTCCGAACGAACTAACTACGACATCTGATTTTAAGGACATATTTTCACCATTACTCAATTTTCAAACAGACGCGCACATTACACACGTAAACGTCCAATAGAAACAAAAACGCCCCGCAGTTTCCTGCGAGGCGTTTCTATGTGTGGCGCTACCCTAGGCGTTAATCCCAGGGCTCCGCCCGCAAATCCCTCAAACGCTCCACCGGAGCGTTTGCCGCACCTGAAGGTGCGGACCGGAATTTACCCCTTTTCTTCGATGATCTCAACCATGTGAGAGATCGAGCTTACCATGCCGCGCACAGAAGGTGTGTCTTCCAGTTCGCGGGTTTTGTGCATTTTGTTCAAGCCAAGGCCGATCAGAGTTGCGCGCTGTTTTGCAGGGCGGCGGATCGGAGAGCCTACTTGTTTGATGACGATTGTTTTAGCCATGATGCCAGTCCTTATGCGTCTGCTGATTCAGCAGGTGCTTCTGCGCTAGGCGCGTCGTCACGCTTTGGCAGAATGTCAGCTACTTTTTTGCCACGACGTTGGGCTACGGAACGAGGTGATGCCTCTTTGCGCAGGCCGTCGATGGTGGCGCGGATCATGTTGTACGGGTTTTGCGAACCGATGGATTTGGACACAACGTCCTTAACACCCAGCATTTCGAAAACGGCACGCATTGGACCACCAGCAATAATACCGGTGCCTTCTGGTGCTGAGCGCATCACAACTTTACCGGCGCCGTGGCGGCCTTCCATGTCGTGGTGCAGCGTACGACCTTCGCGCAATTGCACGCGGATCATTTGACGCTTGGCTTGCTCTGTGGCTTTGCGGATGGCCTCTGGGACCTCTTTCGCTTTACCTTTGCCAAAGCCTACGCGGCCTTTTTGGTCACCAACAACTACGAGAGCTGCGAAACCAAAGCGCTTACCACCTTTTACGGTTTTCGATACGCGGTTAATCGCGACCAGGCGGTCGGAAAATTCCGGTGTTTCGTCACGATCACGGCGTGGGCCGCGACGGTTTTCACGTTCTGCCATTGAGAACATCCTTTTTCATTGGTGGCTTGCGCCAAATAACTTCAATCCTGGTGGGCAACATGCCCCCGGATCATCGGGGCAGCGCGAACGCTGCCCTCAAGATTTTAGATCTTCAGACCGCCTTCGCGGGCCGCGTCTGCAACTGCTTTTACTTTGCCGTGGAACAGGAAACCGCCCCGATCAAAGTAAGCTTCTTCAACGCCAGCTTTCTTAGCACGCTCGGCAATTGCCGCGCCCACTTTAGTCGCTGCTTCGACGTTGTTTTTGCCAACAGAACCCAGACCTTTTTCCAATGTGGAAGCGGACGCGAGCGTCACGCCGTTCACATCGTCGATGATCTGCGCGCTGATGTTTTTGTTGGAGCGATGAACTGAAAGACGCAAGCGTCCTGCGTTTACGCGGCGAAGTTTGTTCCGAACGCGCATGCGGCGTTTGATGAACAGTGTACGTTTGCTGTTTGCCATCTGTGCGTTCCTTACTTCTTCTTGCCTTCTTTGCGGAAGATAAACTCACCCTTGTAACGGATGCCTTTGCCTTTATAGGGCTCTGGTTTCCGCCAAGCGCGAATGTTCGCGGCAACTTGACCAACTAGCTGGTCGTCGATGCCTTCCACAATGATCTCGGTCTGTTTTGGTGACGTAACGGTCACGCCTTCAGGCGCAACGTAATCAACGTCATGGGACAGGCCCAAGTTCAGTTTCAATGTGTTGCCCTGCACGTTTGCACGATAACCAACACCGTGGATTTCAAGTTCTTTCTTGAAACCATCGGTGACGCCGGTAACCAGGTTTGCAATCATTGTGCGGCTCATGCCCCACTGCTGAAGTGCGCGCTTGGATTTACCGCGTGGTGTTACAGATACAGAGCCGTCTTCGACCGTGATGGTCACGTCATCCGTTGCCTTGAACGAACGTGTGCCTTTTGGGCCTTTGACTTCGATAGTTTGGCCAGACATGGAGGCGGAAACGCCTGCAGGAAGACCGACTGGTTTTTTACCAATACGAGACATCAAATGCTCCTTAGAATACGGTGCAGAGCACTTCGCCGCCAACATTGGCTGCGCGCGCGCTTGCGTCCGACATCACACCCTTAGGGGTGGAGACAATCGACACACCCAAGCCCTGACGGACAACTGGGATGTCATTGACGCCCATGTAAACGCGACGACCGGGTTTAGAGACCCGCTTCAATTCGCGAATAACAGGTTCGCCCTCGTAATACTTCAGGCTGATTTCGATGGCCGGGTGGCCATCTTTGCCTGTCGTTGCTTCATAGCCGCGAATGTAACCTTCGTCTGCGAGTACGTCCAAAACCCAGGCACGCAGCTTTGAGGCTGGTGTCTCGACGATGGATTTGCCGCGCAGTTGGCTGTTACGAATGCGTGTGAGCATATCTGCGATAGGATCGTTCATATCTAATGCCCTTCCTTACCAGCTCGACTTGACCATGCCGGGGATTTGACCGGCAGAGCCGAGATCCCGCAACGCGATCCGCGAAATTTTGAGCTTACGGTAGTAAGCGTGTGGACGACCTGTCAGCTGGCAACGGTTGTGCAAGCGAACTTTGGACGAGTTACGTGGCAACTTGGCCAGCTTCAGAGTAGCGCGAAAACGCTCTTCCATAGGCAGCTGTTGGTTGGTCACGATTGCTTTCAACTCAGCACGACGTTCGGCGTACTGTTTGACCAGCTTCTCACGCTTAACTTCGCGTGCGATCATGGATTTTTTAGCCATATCTAAATTCCCTTCCGCTTACGAATTGAAAGGCATGTTGAAAGCTTTCAACAGTGCTTTTGCTTCGTCGTCGGTTTTAGCCGTCGTTGCTATAACGATGTCCATTCCCCAGTTTTCGTCGATTTTATCGAAATCGATTTCAGGGAACACGAGGTGCTCTTTCAAGCCCATGGCATAGTTGCCACGACCGTCAAAAGATTTGCCAGATACGCCGCGGAAGTCACGGATACGAGGCATTGCAATCGTGGTCAGACGATCAAGGAATTCGTACATGCGATTGCCGCGCAGGGTAACTTTCGCACCCATTGGCATTTCTTCACGTACACGGAAGCCCGCGATGGATTTCTTGGCAATGGTTGTCAGCGCTTTTTGGCCGGCAATCAATGTCAGGTCGCCCTGAGCGGATTTGGCTTTCTTGGAGTCGCGTACCGCAGCAGCGCCACAACCAATGTTCAATACGATTTTATCCAAACGAGGGATCATCATATCGTTTTTGTAGCCAAACTCTTCTTTCATCGCCGGACGAATTGTGTCCGCGTAGATCGACTTAAGACGGGGTGTGTAGTTTGCTTCATCCAACATTAGATCACGTCTCCTGTTGTCTTGGCAAAACGCACTTTTTTGTCGCCGTCCATTTTAAAGCCAACGCGTGTTGGCTTGCCGTTTGCGTCTATCAGAGCAAGGTTGCTCAGCGCGATTGGCATGGCTTTTGGAATGCGTCCACCTTGGGATTCTTGAGACTGACGTGTCGCACGAATTGCGATGTTCAGACCATCAACAACGGCTTTGCCTGCGGTAGGATTGACTGAGGAAATCGTGCCCTCTTTGCCTTTGTCCTTACCGGTAAGCATGACGACTTTGTCGCCTTTTTTCAGCTTAGCAGCCATGGTTACAGCACCTCCGGAGCGAGTGAGATGATTTTCATGAAGTTCTTTGCGCGCAATTCACGAACAACCGGTCCAAAGATACGTGTACCTACTGGCTCGTTGTTGTTGTTCAGAATGACGGCTGCATTCGTGTCAAAACGAATGGCTGTGCCATCGTCACGACGAACTTCTTTTGCCGTGCGAACGACGACGGCCTTACGGACGTCACCCTTCTTAACACGACCACGTGGAATGGCTTCCTTGACCGACACGACAATAACGTCGCCGACGGATGCGTATTTACGCTTGGAACCACCCAGAACCTTGATGCACTGAACACGGCGTGCGCCGCTGTTGTCAGCCACTTCAAGATTTGATTGCATCTGGATCATATGGTTTCTCCCGACCTTTGGGGGGCGATGCGCGCCTGATCCCCAGGGTTTCGATTATACTGTTCGTGTTCGCAGCTTAGGCTGTGATCACTTCCCAGCGTTTTGTCTTTGAGCGTGGCGCGCATTCGATGATGCGTACGGAATCGCCAGTCTTAAAGGCATTCTTTTCATCGTGCGCCCGATATTTCTTGGACTTACGAATGGTTTTCTTCAGAACCGGGTGTGTAAAGCGACGCTCTACAGAAACAGTAACTGTTTGTTCGTTGGCATCAGAGGTCACTGTGCCGGTCAAAATACGCTTAGGCATAAGTGCTCTCCTTATTCAGACGCCGCAGCTGCGGCTTTTTGGCTCAGAATTGTTTTGATACGCGCAGCGCCGCGACGGGCTTTGCGGATTTGTGCAGGGTTTTCAAGAGAGCCCGTTGCTGCTTGGAAGCGCAGGTTAAAGCTTTCTTTCTTGGTCTCAGCCAGCTTTTCGCGCAGCTGATCCGGTGTCAGATCATGTAGTTCATTGGCGTTCATCGCCTGTTCCTTTCAACATCACCAGCGGGCCCCATGTGGGTGACCCTGATTCTGGTGGAGGTCATAGTAGATGGCAGCGTATAGGAGGGTTTGGGGTGTGGGGCAACCCCTAGCGGGCATCATCCAATCCCGATAGATCAGTACCTCAAAATATGCCGGTTGCGAATGGCGATCGGTACTGACTATTCTAAAAAAGTTAGTCGGTTGAGAGTTTATGGAATATATATTTATAAGTCTGGTCGTTTTGGGTTTTGTCGTGTTCGCGGCGAACGGAATTTCGAAGGCAAAGAGACAACCACCACCGTTTGTCACACCGCCACCAGAATCAGGGT
>JAQXDI010000033.1 GCA_029251465.1 Ascidiaceihabitans sp. | reverse complement strand
GCTCGGCGCAGTTGCCGGTTTTCCGTTTCAAGCGCCGCAACCCGTTGATCAATATCTGCATCAGACAGCGGACCCGCTTGGCTTTCTTCAGCGATCATCTCGCTCAATTCGCTACGCATTGCTTCGATCAACACGGCTTTGGTCATTTCAGGGCTCAAGTTCTTTTTGGTTACGGCGTCCACGAATTCTATCTCCTTTTTCTCGTAGACCGTGAGCAGCCTTGCGGCACGCTTCACGGCGTCGAGGGGGAGATGGGTTCGCAAGGAGAGACAGATAAATTGGTTTGGAGCGGAATTTGATGGCCCTGTTGGCAGGCGTTTGCGGAAATAGAACATCCGGCTTCTACGCATCAAGTAAGGGCCGGCGTGATATTTGGGTTTTTGTCGGGGTTTTCGTCGGGCTGAACCGCACCGCTTTTGGGGGTAGCGCGCAAGGCCATGTGTTACACCCTGTGTCACAATTTCAGAATGCTGTGACACACAGGTCGTTTCGGGCTGGGTTAAGCCTTTTTTTTCTTGAGTATCTCTAAGAAAGTTGGCTGGGATGGTAGGATTCGAACCTACGATCTACTGTACCAAAAACAGGTGCCCTACCGCTAGGCCACATCCCAATCTCAGATGTTAAATAGTTCGTGAAAGAGGCGGTGACAAGACCCGAAGTGCGAAAAAGTTTTGCCAACGGGCCGGATGTCAAAAACCCGGGCGTTAAGCCCTCACGTCGATCAATACTGCTCCGTTGCGCACGCCACTTTCGACCAGTTCATGCGCTGCAATTGTCTGATCCAGAGGGAAAACCGCAGCGATTGGGCATGATAGTGCACCATCTGTGAGTGCGGCGTGCAATCTTGCGATGATTGCTTGGCGTTGAGGCAGTGGCAAAAGGTAGATCAGGATGATGTCGATCGTGACAGCTTTGAACAGCATTTGGAAAAACGGCAGCTCTGGCGTTAGGTTTTTGGCTGAGCCATACGCGGCAATTGTCCCGTTCGGAGCGATCACTGCGGCGTCAATTTCGGCGTTGATGCCGAATTCGACCTCGACGATTCGGTCAACTGGCGCACCGCCATTCGCGGCCAGGATTTTCGCCGCCAATTCTGGGTCTCTGTAGTCAAGCGCGTGATGGGCACCGGCGTCGGTGCACAACTGCATGTCGGCGGGCGAGCATGTGACAATCACGGTCGCTCCGCCCCAAACGGCGAGTTGCACGGCGAGGTATCCAACAGTGCCGCCACCGCCTTGGATCAAAACGCTTTGGCCTTTTACGTCACCTGACCCGAATACGGCATGGCAGGCCGTTAGCCCCGGAATGCCCATGCAGGCGCCGACCTCGTCGCTTACGTCGTCAGGCATTGTGACGGCTTGGGTTTGGTCCAACACGATGTGTGTGGCTGCGGTGCCAAGTGCGCGTTGCCACTGGCCATTCCAGATCCAGACGCGTTCACCGATGCGACTGGCAGGAACGCCGTCGCCCACGGCCGATATAACCCCCGCGCCGTCGCTGTGGGGTGCGATCATGTCAAACGCGGGTTTGGCCAAATCGGGGCGGCCTTTGCGCGATTTGACATCGGACGGGTTCACGCCTGAATATGTAATTTCAACGCAGACGTCGCCCGCGCCAACAGCTGGGGTGTCCATTTCTTGAACCTGCAAGACATCTGCTGCCGATCCGAATTTTGAATAGGTGACTGCGCGCATGGGTGGCTCCGATTTTGATACATTTCCGTCACGTTAACACTATCGCGCCGCGCAGCGATAGCTAGGCTGAAACGAACCGCACCTAAGAAGAATGATGAAATTCCTGCGCACGCCAGACGATCGTTTCGAAAACCTGCCTTATTTTAATTACGATCCGCATTATGTGCAGGTGGATGATACTGAAGGCGGAACGTTGCGTCAGCATTATCTGGACGAAGGTCCCAAGGACGCGAACCCGATCCTTGTGATGCACGGCGAACCAACCTGGAGCTACCTTTACCGCCACATGATCCCTGAATTTACGAGAGCAGGGCACCGCGTTGTTGCCCCTGATCTGATCGGGTTCGGGCGGTCGGACAAACCGACGCTGCGTACGGATTACACCTACCAGCGCCATGTGGATTGGATGCTCGATTGGTTGGATCAGATGGACCTAACGGGAATTACTCTGATCTGTCAGGATTGGGGCGGGCTGATTGGTTTGCGTCTTGTTGCCGCGCGCCCTGATCGTTTTGCGCGGATCGTTGTGGCGAACACGGCGTTGCCGACGGGCGATCAGCCGATGAATGACGCGTTCACTGCGTGGCGCGAGTTTTCGCAAACCGTGCCGATTTTTGACGCGGGGCGGATCGTTTCGGGTGGCACAACCTCAGACCTGAGCGAGGCGGAAATCGCCGCCTACAACGCGCCGTTTCCTGACGAAAGCTACAAGGAAGGCGCGCGCCAGTTTCCGATGTTGGTGCCTGCCAGCCCGGATGATCCGGCAGCCCAGCCCAATCGCGAGGCATGGGGCATTTTACGGGGACTAGACCTACCAGTTCTGACGGCCTTTGGCGCGGACGACAAAATCATGGCAGGGGTGGATCAGGTGTTTCAAAAGATGATGCCGGGCGCTGCGGGTCAAGATCACACAATCCTGCAAGGGGCGGGGCATTTCCTGCAAGAGGACGTGGGACCAGAGCTGGCGGCCTGCACAAATGCGTTTATCGCGAAAACCAGTTAGTCGCGGATTTCGTTTGCGCCGACGCCCCAAAGGCGGGCTTTGGGGGCCCAGCCGCGGTAGCCGCCTGAACTGAGGCGGCACCATTCCAGATCGCATTTGCCAAGGCGCGCAACGACGCCGATTTCCAATGCGGCCGTCACAGGTGCAGCCGCATCTGGACGCGCCCGTAAGGTCAGCAAATCTTGTTCGATCAACACGGTCCGCGTGCCCGATAGCAGCGAATAATGCACCCAGCCGCCCAGACCGTCACGGTCCTCGACGCGGCGCCAGTGCCCGTGTTCGGCAGTGATGCGCAGGGGCATGTCGCGGCGTTTGAACACCCAGTCGATCCGGTGGGTCAAGGACGGTCCACGGCGCACGTTGCCCTCGGCCGCCTTGAGCGACACGAAACGTGGCAAAGGCAGGTTCGTCACCGGCCCCTTGTCTTGTGCAAACACAGCAGAGGCCGACAGCGCACATGCCGTCATTATTCCCAACCCAAGGGTCCGCAAAACTTTTATCATGTCATTGGCCTGTACTGCCGGATCCAAAACGAACGCACCCAGAGGTTATCCGTCAAATTGCCGAGCTTGGTCTTGTGCCTCGCTTCGTCATGAGCCAGCATGACACAAACGCCACCATCAGGCCAAGCACATAGGGGATGACATGACAAAGGAACGTCTAAGTGTGTTCGTGACGCGACGGTTGCCCGAAGCTGTGGAAAAGCGGCTGTCGGAATTGTTCGATGTGAAATTGCGCTTGGATGATGTGCCTCTTAGCCGTGCAGAACTGGCCCGCGCCATGAAAACAGCGGATGTTTTGGTGCCAACGATCACGGATACAATCGATGCGGCGCTGATCGGGCAGGCGGGCCCACAACTGAAATTGATCGCCAATTACGGGGCAGGGGTCGACAACGTCGATGTGGCAACAGCCCGCCAACGCGGCATTCTGGTGTCCAACACACCCGGTGTTTTGACCGATGATACCGCTGATATGGCGATGGGTTTGATTCTGGCGATCACGCGGCGCCTGCCCGAAGGGCTCGCTACGATGCAAACCGGCAATTGGGAGGGATGGTCGCCCACGGCCCTGTTGGGTGGTCGCATTGGCGGCAAGCGTATCGGCATTCTGGGCATGGGCCGGATTGGCCGTGCAGTGGCGCAACGTGCGCGTGCCTTTGGAATGCAGGTGCACTACCACAACCGTGGTCGTCTGCGCCCGGAAACCGAAGAAGAATTCGGCGCGACCTATTGGGACAGCCTTGATCAGATGGTGTCGCGCGTTGATGTGCTTAGCATCAACTGCCCGCACACGCCGTCGTCCTTTCATTTGATGAACGCGCGACGTTTGAAACTGATGAAACCGAACGCGGTGATCGTGAACACCTCGCGCGGCGAAGTCATCGACGAAAACGCCCTGACGCGCATGTTGCGTGCGGGTGAAATCGGTGGCGCGGGACTGGATGTTTACGAAAACGGCACCGATGTGAACCCGCGCCTGCGCGCACTGCCAAACGTGGTTTTGTTGCCGCACATGGGCTCTGCCACGCTCGAAAGCCGGATCGAGATGGGCGAAAAAGTCATCATCAACATCAAGACATTCCAAGACGGTCACAGGCCGCCGGACCAAGTGGTTCCGTCGATGCTGTAACACAGCGCTCTGGCCGCAATTCAACGCGAAAGGAAAGACGATGAACAAAAGCATTTTTCTAGCAGCAATGATGTTGGGCGCGCCGCTCGCCGCTCAGCAAACCGCAGATTCCGCACAGCCCGAAGGGGCCGCGACCGGTGTGGTTCAATCGCTTGATCCTGCGGTTCAAGGCGCTTTGCAGGCCAAAGCCAGCGGAACGCCCGTCGCGGCAAAAGATTGGATGGTCGCGGCGGCCAACCCCCATGCGGTTAAGGCCGGCGCTGACGTTTTGGCCGCTGGTGGTACAGCCGCTGATGCGCTGGTTGCCGTACAGACTGTGCTGGGTTTGGTTGAACCGCAGTCCTCGGGTATTGGCGGTGGTGCGTTCCTTGTCTGGTATGACGCGGCAAGCGGTGCGCTGACCACATTGGACGGGCGCGAGACAGCACCGCTGGCCGCAACGCCGACGTTTTTTCAGGACGAAAACGGGGAAACGCTGGGGTTCTTCGACGCCGTTGTCAGTGGGCGATCTGTTGGAACACCAGGCACGCCAGCGCTGCTGCAAATGGCCCACGACAAGTGGGGCAAGGCAGATTGGGCCGGTCTGTTTGACTCGGCAATCACCTTGGCGACAGATGGTTTTGCCGTGTCGCCCCGGCTTGCCGGTTTGGTGCAGAGTGATGCAGAACGTCTGGCAAGTGACGCGACTGCTGCCGCGTATTTCCTGCCTGCCGGTGCGCCGTTGCAAATTGGCGCGACGCTCACCAACACCGCGTATGCTGACAGCCTGACTGCGATGGCGACCCAAGGGGCGTCTGCAATCTACACCGGCGAAATCGCTGATGCGATTGTCACGGCGGTGCAAAATGCGCCGGGCAATCCCGGAGTTCTCAGCCACATCGATTTGTCGATTTATCAGGTCAAGGAACGTCCGGCAGTTTGCGCCACATTCCGTGCCCATGATGTGTGTGGCATGGGGCCGCCCAGTTCTGGTGCGCTGACGGTGGGCCAGATCCTCGGAATGTTGGACGGCTATGACCTGAGTGCGGGACCAAATGATGCCAATGTGCGCCGCCTTATGGGGGATGCCGCAAGGCTCGCTTTTACGGATCGCGGGCGTTATATGGCGGACAGCGATTATGTGCCAATGCCGACGGCAGGTTTGGTCGATCCTGCATATCTCGCGGATCGTGCCAAGTTGTTGGAAGGCGACATGGCTTTGGCTGAGGTGTCCGCAGGCAGTCCGGAATTTGACCACGCGCTGAACTTTGCGGATGACTATCCCATCGATCTGCCCTCGACCTCGCATGTGTCGATCGTCGATAGCTATGGCAATGTTGCGTCGATGACGACGACCATCGAAAACGCGTTTGGGTCACGCATGATGGTGGGCGGGTTCATGTTGAACAATGAGCTTACCGACTTTTCGTTCCGCAGTCATCGTGACGGCGTGCCTGTCGCCAATCGGTTAGAGCCGGGCAAACGCCCACGGTCATCCATGGCACCGACGATTGTGATGAAAGACGGCGCGCCGGTTTTGGCCATCGGCAGCCCCGGTGGCAGTCGCATCATCGGGTACGTGGCCGAGGCGATTGTCGCGCACATCGATTGGGGTATGGACGTGCAGCAGGCCGTTTCTGTGCCGCATATGGTCAATTGCTTTGGCACTTATGATCTAGAAGAAGGCACAGATGCCGCCGCTCTTGAGGGGCCGCTGAGTGCGATGGGGTTCGAAGTGGGCGTGCGGGGTTTGAATTCCGGCTTGCACGCGATTTCGATTGGCGACACTTTGCTGGGCGGGGCTGATCCACGTCGCGAAGGCATCGCGCTGGGCAACTAGGGTCGGGCAATTAGGAAAGAACGATTATGGCGAACGTAACGGCGCTACCGCGCAACGAAGACGGGATCGCGTCGGTTCTGGGCGTGCTCAAACAACAGTTCGGGGAACGTTTCCAGACTGGCGCGTCGGTGCGTGAACAGCATGGGCACACGACCACTTGGCTGACAAACCAGTCGCCTGACGCCGTCGTGTTCCCGAAATCACAAGACGATGTGGCCGCCATCATCAAGGTCTGCGCCACGCACAAAGTACCGGTTATTCCATTCGGCACCGGCACGTCGCTAGAGGGACATGTCAATGCGCCCGCAGGCGGCATTTCGGTAGACGTCAGCGAGATGAACGCGATCGTTTCCGTGCACCCTGATGATCTGTCGTGTGTTGTGCAGCCTGGCGTGACCCGTGAACAGCTGAACACGTATCTGCGCGACAAAGGCCTGTTCTTTCCCATCGACCCGGGCGCGAACGCGTCCCTTGGCGGGATGGCTTCGACCAACGCGAGCGGCACCAACGCGGTGCGCTACGGCACGATGAAAGACAACGTTTTGGCGGTCACAGCCGTGATGGCGAATGGCGACGTTATCCGCACAGCGCAGCGGGCGAAAAAATCATCTGCCGGTTACGATCTGACGCGTCTGATGGTCGGCTCCGAAGGCACGCTGGGGCTGATCACTGAAATCACGCTCAAGCTGCAAGGCATCCCAGAGGCGATCAGTTCGGCGCGCTGTGTATTTCCGTCGGTGGACGCTGCGTGTCAGACGGTGATGCAGGTCATTCAGTACGGCATTCCGGTGGCGCGCATTGAATTGCTCGATGCGGTTCAGGTCCGCGCCTGTAACGCCTATTCCAAGCTGGATTTGCCGGAACAACCGTTGCTGTTGCTGGAATTTCACGGCTCGGATGCGAGCGTTCTGGAACAGGCGGAAATGTTTGGCGCGATTGCCGAAGAACACGGCGGGTCGGGCTACACGTCGACCACCTCGACCGAGGAACGCAACAAGCTGTGGCAGGCCCGCCACGACGCCTATTGGGCGACGCTGCAATTGCGCCCTGGTGCATCAGGTATTTCCACCGATGTGTGTGTCCCGATTTCGCGCCTTGCGGATTGCGTGAATGCCGCGCGCGCACGGCTAGAAGAGGAAAAATTCCTGTCGCCAATCGTTGGGCACGTTGGCGACGGCAATTTCCACTGTTTGCTGCTGATTGATGAACAAAACGAAGACGAGATGACCCGCGCCGCCGCCTTTGTCAGCTGGTTGAACGAATTGGCGATCTCGATGGACGGCACGTGCACCGGCGAACACGGCATTGGTCAGGGCAAAATGGCCTATCTGTCCAAAGAACTGGGCCAAGAAACCGTGGACATGATGGTGATGATCAAGCGGGCGCTAGACCCCGACAACATCATGAACCCGGGCAAGATTATCGCGGTCTGATCCGCGCCACGTCACCGCATTTTAGAAAACGACAACGAACCGGCCTTTCAGAGGTCGGTTTTTTGCTATGACTTGTCGGGCCTTTGGCGCGGTTTTCTGATGCGCGCCTTAAAACGGGTGCAAGTTTGCATTAAGGAGTCGGGCCATGAAAACTCAGGTCAAAGCATTGGTTGTTGGCGGCGGGGCCGTTGGCACGTCGATTGCGTATCACTTGGCTAAGGCTGGCTGGGACGACGTTGTTCTGCTGGAACGCGACGAATTAACGTCCGGATCGACGTGGCACGCGGCGGGTTTGCTGCCGTTGTTCAACATGTCGTATGCGACAACGCACATCCATAAATACTCGGTCGATTTCTACAAAGCGCTTGAAGAAGAAACCGGCCTGAACGCAGGTTTTGCCGTTGTTGGTAACCTGCGCATGGCCCAGACGGACGAACGGATGGACGAGTATAAATTATACGCCGCCACCGCCGAAACCTGCGATGTGCCTTATGTCTTTATGACGCCGGACGAGATCAAGGCGAAATGGCCGCTGATCCGCACCGAAGACCTGAAAGGTGCGCTGTACCACCACACGGACGGCTACATTAACCCCGCTGACGTGACCATGGCGATGGCCAAAGGCGCGCGCCAACGCGGTGTTGTGATCGAACGTAAATGGCAGGCGGATGCCTTCCATTGGAATGGCGATGCGTGGGACGTTACTTGTACCAAAATGATCGAAAAAGGCGGCAACCTGATCCCGTCTGACGAGCAGATTGTGATCACGGCAGAACACGTCGTGACCGCCTCTGGCAACCACGCGCAGCGCACTGCGAAAATGCTGGGCATCAAGATGCCCGCGATCCCGGTCGAGCACCAATTTATCGTGATGGAACAAGACCCCACGTTGGTCGAACACCGTGCTGCGGGCAATCCCGAACACCCCGTCATTCGCGACGCTGATGCGCAGTCTTATGTGCGTGAAGAGCGCGGCGGCTGGATCTTGGGTGTCTACGAAAAAGACGCGCCAGCACGGTTCGAATACGGTGTGCCAGACAGTTTCCGCGCCGATCTGTTCCAGCTGAATCTGGAGCGCATCGAAGAGCAATACATGGCGATGATCCACCGTGTGCCGTCGTGCGAAGACAGCGGTCTAAAAGACGATTTCAATGGCCCGATTTGCTACACACCAGACGGCAATCCGCTGGTTGGCCCGGCACCGGGCATGCGCAACATGTGGCTGGCCGAGGGGTTCTCGTTCGGGATCACAGCGGCGGGCGGCACGGGCTATTACCTTGCCCAAATGATGGTCGACGGCGAAGCTGAAATCGACATGGCATCGCTGGACCCCAAACGCTACGGCGACTGGATGACCACCGAATTTGCTGCTCGCAAAAACGAAGAATGCTACGATCACGTCTACACGCTGCATCACCCGGATGAGGAACGCCCCGCCTGTCGCCCACTGCGCACAGGTCCCGTTTACGACCGCCAAAAAGCGCTGGGCGCGCAGTTTGGGTTCGTGAACGGATGGGAACGCCCGAACTATTACGGCCCACTGGATGCACCAGACAACTTCGATATCGAAGGGCGTTCGTTCCGCCGTGGGACATGGTGGACACACGCGGTAGAAGAGGCCAAGGCGATCCGCGAAGGCGTCGGCCTCGTCGATGCCAGCGCGTTCACAAAACATGTGGTCAAAGGGCCCGGTGCCACGCAATTCCTAGACTGGTTCACCTGCAACAAATTGCCGTCTGTCGGGCGCATCAACTTGACTTATGCGCTGACATCCAACGGCACGACCCGCACGGAATACACCATCGTGCGCATCGCGACGGACGAATATTATCTTGTATCCGCAGGGGCTTGGACGGCGTATGACAGCGACTTCCTACGCAAAGCGATTGAGGACAAAGCACCGGAATTTGGCTACATCGAATGCCACGATGTCACCACGCAGTGGGGCGTTTTCGCAATCGCAGGCCCAAAATCCCGCGACGTTCTGAACGCGCTGGTCAAGGATGGCGACCCGTCTACCGTGCTGTCGAACAAGCGGTTCCCGTGGCTGACAATGCGCAACATCGAACTGGGCATGTGCCCTGTGCGCGCGATCCGTGTGGCCTATACTGGCGAACTGGGCTGGGAATTGCACCACCCGATCGAAATGCAAGCATACCTTTGGGATCAACTGATGGCGGCGGGTGAACCGCATGGACTGAAACTGGTCGGTGCGCGTGCGCAAAACTGGCTGCGTCAGGAAAAATCCTATCGCGCATTTGGCAACGAACTAGGCCGTGACGCCACACCGCTCGAGGCCGACCTGCCGCGCTTTGTTGACCTGTCCAAAGAATTCAACGGCAAGGACAAAATGGAAGGCCATGGCATTCGTGCCAAGTGCATCACCGTGCTGATCGATGGCCCGACAGATGCCGATCCGTGGGGCCGCGAGGTTCTGTATGTCGGCGAAGAACGCACGGGCCGTTTGACGTCTGGCGGCTATTCCGTGGCCTTCGGAAAATCTATCGGCATGGGTTACGTCAAGCCAGAGCACGCGGTTGTCGGCACCAAGCTGAAGGTCAAAATCATGGATCAGTTGTGGGATGCCGAGATCGTCGAGGATTCACCGTACGATCCGAAAAACGCCGTGATCCGCATCGACGGTTAAACAGTTTTCAGCGCGGGGGTGATACACCGACCGCGCTGAAATCATCCTACTTGTAGCGCGCCGCGACCCATGCATTCCATTGATCGCGGGATCCGTAAAACGTGTTCAGATCGACTTCACCTTCGATGCCGTTGATTAAACCCGTTGCCGAATACTGCCAAAACGTCCAGCGCTCGCCGGGAAAGGTTTCAGACGGGCGTTTGGCGGTCGAGCGTAGCCAGAATTCGTATCCGCGCAATTTGCCCAACTGGTTTTCTTTGTAAAACCGTGGCGTCGTGTAGATGATCGGTGTTTGGCCATAGTGGGCGGACACGATGTCCAACCAGCGACGCATCTGCGCGCGCACCTCGCGGGCTGGCGGGCGGACCGTGGCGCAGGTTGGCGAAAACGGATTCCATTCCATGTCCAAAACCGGCGGTAGCATGTTGCCTTTCGGAACATTTTTGATGAACGAACGCGCCTGTACCTCGGGTGGCGTGCAGAAATAATAGAAATGATAGGCCCCGCGCACGACGCCCGCACGACCAGCCCCGCGCCAGTGATCTTTGAACGCGGTGTCCAGTAAATCGCCGCCTTCGGTGGCTTTGAGGAACGCAAAGTTTACGCCGTTGCGGCGTGCCGTGTTCCAGTTGATACTTTTTTGGAACCGCGCAGCGTCGATCCCTTGGACAGGGTAGCGAGAGGGTGCGCGCCCTGCAAAATTCACCGGATCATTGTCGCCAAAGTTGGGGGCAAATAACACGCCGGGTTCTGCGGGCGGCGCACTGGACCCACCGCTGCAAGCGGCTAAGGCCAGTAACGCCAAAGCAGCAAAATGGCGTAGTGAAAAGCGTGATAACATCATGAACTGGTACTCCGTGCGACAAAAGCGAGGTTGTTGGCGGGCATTTGGTTGACTGCGACCCTGGCGAACCCAGCATCGCTGAGCCACGTGCGCATGTCGAGATCATCTTTGTAGCCGATGTTCGGGTCCGAAGCGCGTAAATCCGCGTCAAAACGGGCATCGCCATCGCTGGTCAACACGCCGCTGCGTTTAAACGGACCATACAACATCAAGGTGCCGCCCGGCGACAATGCTTGCGCCGCCTCAAGGATCAAAGTGCGGCATTCACCGGCGCTGATCAGGTGTAGCAAATTGGTCAATAACACCAAATCCACGGCCGGCATCGACGCACCCCATCCGGCCGCAGTTGCATCCAGAAAAATGGGTCCAGCGATGTTGGTCAATCCCAGCTCTTGGGTGTAGGCCGAGATGCTGGCCAAGCGGGCAGAGTCCACGTCGGTTGGATGCCAATGCACGTCGGGCATCGCCGTTGCCAAAGCGCTGATATGTTGGCCGGTGCCGCTGGCGATTTCCAATGCATGCGTCTTTGGCGAAACCAGCGATTGGATCAATTCACAAATGTCGGCGCTGTTGCGATCTGCCGAGGGCGCAAACATTTTCTCACCCTCAAGTGGGGCTGCGATACTGGCGCTTGGTGGGGGCGGGCGGACGCTCATGATGCGAGGCGCGCTGGGGACAAGGCTGCGATGGTTTCGGCGTCCAATTCAGAGGCGTGACCCAGAACAATATCTGCGATCAGTTGCGCTGCTGCCGGCGCGGTTTGAAATCCGTATCCGCCCTGTGCTGCGCACCAAACAAAACTGGGGTAAACCGGATCACGGCCCAGCACCAACGTTCTGTCGGCCACGAAGCTGCGCAAGCCCGCCCAGGTGGATTCGACGCGGGTAATTTCTTCGGTCACGTGTTGCTGGTAGCGGTCGATACCCACCGCCAAAACCATGTCGTCGGCGTAGGCGTCGTGGGGTGTGACAGGGTCCTCATCCGCGGGTGAGATCAGCAATTTGCCCGCATCGGGTTTAGCGTACCACGATTCACCGACGCCAAAAAAGATCGGCCAGTGCGACACGTCATGGCCGCCGGGGGCAGGGACACGTGCCATGGACCGGCGCAGCGGTGTGATGCCGATGGGTGCAACACCTGCAAGGTCAGCGATTTGATCCGCCCACGCGCCTGCCGCGTTGACCAGCGTGGATGCGTTGAATGTTTGATCGCCTGCGCGCACGGACCACGCCCCGTTTTCAAAGGTGATTGCGTCGATCGTGGCGTTGGTGATGACTTTACCGCCGTTGGATCGCAGGTGCTTGGCAAAGTCCTGGATCAATCGGTCTGTATCGATGTCTTGGGCGCTGTGATGGTAGGCGGCGCGGGTGATTGTGTCGTTCAAAATTGGAACGCGGGCGCGGGCGTCTGATACGGAGATTTCTGTGGATGCCAGTTCGGATAAGTCTGCGTCAAATGCGGCGTCTTCGCCTTTGCGCCCCAGCAATAGAAACCCGCGCGGCGATAGGTAGCCGCCGTTGGCATGCATGTGGTAATCGGCGCTGGCGCGGCTGAGGGCGTTCACCGATGCGCAGCCGTAGTTTTCCTCGAACAACGCAGCAGAGCGGCCAGAGGCGTGATACCCAAGTGCGCTTTCGCCCTCAAGCAACGTGACGGATGCGTGATCCGACAGGCGTGCAGCTGCGGATATTCCAGCGATGCCGCCGCCGATGACCAAAATGTCAGTCATGCTTCTTCTAGCCGGTCGGTTGCGGGGGCTGGCGTCGGGCTGAGTGCCGCGATTTGCGCATGAAGCTCCGGGGTCATTTCAAACGCTTCGGCCAGCAGCGACGGGGCGAGCTGTTCTGCTGAGCGACCCGACACAATCGGGTTTGGCGCGCTTGGATGCGCTGCGGCCCATGCCACGGCTAACGTCGCTGGTGTCACATTCAGATCATCGGCAAGGGCGCTAAAATCACGCGCCGTGTCGTGCATCCAAGACTGGCCGTAACGCGCCGCATACATATCGTTTTCAGTAAGTCGCCCGATTTCGCCGCGCGCGTATTTTCCGGTTAACAAGCCACCGCCCAACGGCGAATACGGCACGATCGCAATGTCTTGATCCATGCACATCGGCATGATTTCGACCTCTGCCTGACGCTTGACCAGATTGTACATCGGCTGGATCACGTCGATGCGGGTGCCGAATGTGGCGGCCACGGCTTGGGCCTTCATCACTTGCCACGCGGCAAAATTAGACACGCCGATGTAGCGGATTTTGCCCTGTTGTTGCAGGCTGGCAAGCGCTGCAAAGGTGTCTTCGAGCGGCGTGTCGTCGTCAAAGCGGTGCAGATAAAACAGATCAATCATGTCCAGTTGCAAACGTTGGCGCGAAACGTCGAATTGCCGGAGAATGTACTGCGAATTGGACCCTTCAGCAAAGGCAGCTTTGGTAGCGATGACCAGATCGTCGCGCTCAGGCTGGACCATCTGGCCCAACAGCGTTTCCGACGCCCCGTCGGTGTAGACATAGGCCGTGTCAAAGTGGGTGATTTTGGCGGCGCGCGCGGCGTCATACATCGCACGCGATGCGGCGGCGTCAGCGGCGTCACCAAATTGCATTGTACCGTATGTCAGGCGCGAGGCGGGGGTGCCATTGGGCGAAATCAACTGTTTCATAGGCACAGTCGTGACACGTGATTTCGCGCGGTGCAACGATCAATGCAGTCTAGATAGCCCCCTTGGCGGTTGCGCGTTGATAGGCGGGACGGGCATGGATGCGTTCGACAAATTGCGCAAGCCTCGGGAAATCTGCGGCGCGGTCTTGCATCATCGCGATTTCAGCAGGAAAGCTTAGCATAATGTCGACGGCAGACAGATCATCCAACACATAGTGACCAGTATCGCCAAGCACATCATTCATGTAGCCAAAGTGGGAATCCAACTGGTGCTGGATGCGCGGGTGCAGGGGCTTGCCCGCGTCCCCCAATTTACCCACGTAGAGGTTCAGCAAGATCGGGGTCATGGCGGACCCTTCGGCGAAATGCATGAGTTCCAGATGCTGAATGTAGGCGTCGCTGGTGTGTGCGGGGATCATGTGCGGGGCATGCTTGGTGCAGAGCATTTCGACAATTGCGGCGCTTTCGGTGATCAGGCGGCCATCCATTTCGATCATCGGAGATTTGCCAAGCGGATGAATGGCCAACAATTCAGGCGGCGCGAGGCTGGTTTTGGCGTCACGCGCGTAGTGCTTGACGTCATAGTCAACGCCAATTTCTTCGAGTAGCCAAAGGATACGATGCGAGCGGGACCGGTTGAGGTGGTGCAATGTGATCATTGTAATAGCCTGCCACGGCGTTGGGTGGGTTGAAACCCACCTTACGAACAAGTGACGTGAGGGGACAGCATGGCGGACGGCTTTGAGCAGATGGTGGATACGGCGCTGCCGTTTTTCACGGAACTGGCTGCGAACAATTCAAAAGCGTGGTTCGAGCTGCACAAGGCGCGCTACGTGGATGACATCCGCAAACCAGCGGAATTTATGGCGGATTTGGTGTCAGAAGACCTCGCGCGCGTCACCGGCAAGCCGCATACGCCAAAGGTGTTCCGCATCTACCGAGACGTGCGATTTTCCAAGGACAAGACCCCGTTGAATGCGCATCTGCATTTGATGTGGGCATCCTCTGACAAGGACCCGCTGGCCCCTGCGTGGTTCATGGGGTTGGCCCCTGATTACTTTCTGCTTGGGGTCGGCGTGTTGCCGATGAAGGGCGACAGCCTAACCCGCTACCGTGCGTTTGTTGATATGTGGGGCGACGGGCTGAGCGATGCGATGGACAGCGTGTTTGCGCTGGGCGCAGAGGTGTCCGATTGGGGCCCTGAGCCGCTAAAACGGGTGCCCAAACCCTATGACGCCGACCATCCGCATGCGGAATTGTTAAAACGCAAAGCTTTGTCCGTTTCCTTGCCGATGCCCGCCGATTGGCGCACCAAAGGGCTGATCAAAGCACTGAACGCACGCATCAAAGATTTGCAGCCGGTTTGGGAGATGTTCGACAAACATCTATAGCGCGTGACGGAACGGCACAGCTTGACCCTTTGGCCGCTCTGCCCAACGCTGTGGCTAGATCAAATTTCAGCAGGAGACACCCCATGGACCTAGAACAAGCAATGCGCGAGCGCCGCTCGATCCGTGGGTTTACCGACAAACCTGTCGAGCGTGAATTGCTAGAAGAGATCATCGCGCTGGCCAATCGTGCGCCGTCGTCGATGAACACGCAACCGTGGCACTTGCATGTGCTGACCGGCGAGCCGCTGAACCAAGTGCGCATGGGCAATCAGACCCGCATGATGGAAGGCGTGCCGCCGTCCCGCGAAATCACCGATCACGGGGCCTATGCGGGCGTGCACCGTGACCGCCAGATCGAGATTGCAGTGCAATTATTCGAGGCGATGGGGATTGAACGCGACAACAAGGAAAAACGGCTCGATTGGGTTATGCGCGGGTTCCGCCAGTTCGACGCGCCCGTGTCGATTGTGGTGTGCTACGACAAATCGATGGAGCCGGGGGGCACAATTGCCCACTTTGATCTGGGCGCTGTGACCTACGGTCTGGTTCTGGCGGCTTGGTCCAAGGGGCTGGGTGCTGTGATAAACGGGCAGGGGATTATGCAATCGCCCGTGGTGCGTGAAATTGCGCGAATCCCCGACGATCAGATCATCATGACTTGTGTGGCGCTGGGCTGGCCGGACGAGAAATTCGAGGCGAATTCGGTGGTGTCGCGGCGCCGTCCGGTTGAGAACCTGACGCGGTTCGTTGGGTTTGAGTGAGAGATTCTGAGCAAGCTAGGGTCAGGACTCATAACCAAAAGATAACGGTTGCTGCGAGAGCTATTGCGGAGAGAAAGACGGTTGGGGATCTGTCGTAGCGTGTAGCTACGCGTCGCCAATCTTTGAGCCTGCC
>JAQXDI010000018.1 GCA_029251465.1 Ascidiaceihabitans sp. | reverse complement strand
CAGCGGTGCCATCACGGCATCAACCAGACTGCGAAGAGAAGCGTGACCCGGATGAGTGACAATGACCCAAAAGAAAAAGGAAAACGAGCTTGACCCAAACACCCAATTAGAGAAGCGGCTGATGACCCCAAAGCAGACTTTGCGATTTACCCGGTCACCCGTGCTTTTTTGCCTAGTCTTAAAGATTGGCCAACATTCGGAACACGCAATTATGGTTGGATAGGGCATTCTCACGGTTCGACAACCAACGTCATCCAGCCCGGCGACACGATCAATTTACGCATCTGGGACAGCGAAGATAACTCGCTTTTGACGGGCGTTGGTCAGCAAGCTGCGGAGTTGCCCGGATTGGTCGTAACGCCGAACGGCACGATCTTTGTGCCCTACGTTGGCAAGGTCAACGTTTCCGGTCGTTCGACCGATGCTGCGCGCGCCACAATCCAACGTTCGCTCGAGGCGGTTTCGCCATCTGCGCAAGTCCAGCTGACAATGGAGCAAGGACGTGGCAATTCGGTTGATTTGGTCGGTGGTGTGAACACACCCGGTAACTTTCCGATGCAAGGCACGGGTTATTCGGTTCTTAGTTTGATTGCGGCCGGTGGTGGAGTTTCGAGTTCTTTCAGCAATCCGCAAATCCGTCTGGTGCGCGGCCATGACATCTACGGCACCTCGATCGAGCACTTGTATGACAACCCGCGTTCGGACACCCGTCTGCGCGGTGGCGACAAGGTCTATATCGAAGAAGACGAACGCTATTTCTTGTCCCTTGGGGCTGCGGGCACAGAGGCGCTGCATCCGTTTACAAAGGCCGACGTTTCGGCCCTTGATGCGATGTCGATTGTGGGCGGTGTGAATGATTCACGCGGTGATCCGCAGGGCATCTTGATCTTACGCGAATACCCCAATTCGGCAGTGCGCCCGGGCGTGCGTGGGCCGCGGCAGCAACGTGTGGTGTTCACCATCGATCTGACCTCGTCGGACGGCTTGTTTTCAGCCCGCAATTTTCAGGTCATGAACGAAGATCTGGTGCTGATCACAGAAAGCCCGATCAACAACGCGCGTACTATTCTGGGGCTGGTTGGGTCTGCCTTTGGGATCGCAAGCGCAGTAAGTGACTAAGCATTTGACCCCTCCTAATTTTGGAGGGGTCGTTTTCTTACAGGCGGAATTTTTCCAACGTGTCGGCAGAGCCGTTGAAATTATCCATGTCGACATCGCCCGTGACGCCCGAAACGGAGCCGTTTTGACTGTATTGCCAGATCGTATACAGCGTCCACGCAGCAGGTAGTTTTGGTTTTGTGACGCCGTATTCAGCGACCCACAACGGGCACTCTTCAAAGCCCTTTGGGTTGCCGATTTTCGCGAAAAAACTGGCAGTCGTGTACAGAAACGGTTTGCGGCCGGTGGCCTTTTCGACCGTGTCGACCCAAGCCAAAGCGCCCGAAGCAACTTGTTCCGGACTGGCACCGCCGTCACCTTCGAGATCGAGCATTGGCAGCAAATCGCCCTTTTGCGGCTTTGCGATTTCCAAGAAATAGTTGGCTTAGTCGGCACCATCCAAAGTGCCGCTGTAAAAGTGATACCCGCCTGAAATCAGGCCGGCTTTGCGGGCTTTATCAATGTTGTCGGTGTAGTAGCTGGCAGATGAATAATGCGTGCCTTGGGTCGCTTTGATACTTACAAAACTTTGTCCGCCGGATTTAAGTTTGGCGAAATCTACAGTGCCTTGAAAATGCGAAACATCGACACCCGTAGGGTGGGGAATGGCCATAATTGCCTCCTGAATTTTCTAATACAGGTTGATTAAGCCCCACGTGGGGTGATCTGGCAAGGGCTAAGGTACGATCTAGGCGGGAATTTCGATCCGCTTGTCAGATGGTACAAGCGCGTTGATCTGGCGCAAATGTTCGGGCAAACACACCGTCAAGAAGTCATAGGTTTCGACCACATGTTTGCGTGCGTTTGGCCCGATATGCGCGAATTTTTCTGGTTCGGCGCAAACTTCTGCCACTTGATTGGCCAGCGCTTCGGGATCGAAGAAATCAACGAGCAGACCGGTTTCCCCATGGGTGATTGCCTCGCGCACAGGCGCCACATCGCTCGCGACAATTGTGGCCTGCATCGACATGGATTCTAGCAAAGACCAGCTCATGACAAAGGGCATTGTCAGGTAAATATGGCAGCGGCTGATCTGGATAATTTTTTGGTAATCCTCGTAGGGAACTTGCCCCAGAAAATGCACCATGTCCCAATTTACGCTGTCACCGACCTCGGCCTCCATTTGGCCGCGCAGCCCTCCTTTGTGTTTGGATTTGCCGCCATAAGACGTGTCATTGCCGCCGATCACCAGCACGCGGGCGTTGGGCCGTTTCGCTTGGAGCGTCGGCAGCGCGCGCATGAATTGATGAAAGCCACGCGTGGTTTCAAGGTTGCGGGCCATGTAGGTCACGACCTCGTCCTGGCGTGTGATCGGTTTTTCCAATCGCCCAAGTTCCAGCGTCACATCAGCGTTCGGCAGCATCTGTTCTGTGCGAATTCCGTCGTGACAAACATAGCCACGATCATGGAAGGTTTTGGGGAAACGATCGCGCTGCCAGTAGGTCGGGAAATGCGCTTGGTCGACGACCTCGATATTCACCAACGGCACGGTGTTGTGCGCGGCCATCAGGTAGGGCGAATGTTCCGACACTGGGCTTTCGGGATCAAAGCCAACCGGTCCACCTTTGACGGAATAGTAGTATTCGAAAAAGCCGATGACGGGCACGTCAGGGTAGATTTCCTTGATAAAGGTCAATTCACCCCAGCCGACGTGGCCGATGATAATGTCTGGCGTCCAGCCGCCATCGCGCAACTGTTTTGCTGCCATTGCCGCACCAAAGCCTGAGCCGGCGGCGTTTTCCCATGTTTTGACCAAGCCATAAGCGTCATCTTTTGCGCGGTTGTGCGGCTTGTAGATCACCTCGCGCACGCCTTTGAATTTGGGCGGATTTTTGCGCTGCGTTAAAAACACAATGTCATGGTCACCGCTGTCCCCAAGCCATTGCACAAGCTCGCGATATTGGCCGGGCATGTTTTGGTGAACAAACAGGAATTTCATGGCAAGGGTCTCGCTTGGAAAATTGTGTTCAAGGGTGTCGTTCAGGCGGCCAGAGCGGCATCGAGCAAAGCACGGACTTTGCGCTCAAATGGTTCGTTTTCGATCCGCGTGATTTCGCGCCCGTTTTTCATCACAACAAGGGTTGAGCGGCGCGTGACCTTCATCCGGTTGGTCATGATCGATTGCCCGAACGTGTCCCAGTTGATGTCGACAAAGGTCAGGTCGGAATAGGCGGGGTTTTCACCGATCAGCTTGGCGATCAGTTCCAGTTTGATCTGACAGGTCAGCGACCAACTGGCGCGCCAATTCAGGATCACGGTTTGATCGGTTTTGCGGATGCGATCCCATTCTTGGGGCGAGAATGTGATCGAGGTGTAGGCCTGCGCCATGTGGGGCAGTGCGATGCCGGCAATCGCGCTGGCGGCAGTCATCATAAAAAAAGCACGACGGTTCATCTATAGGCTCCGGAAAACACGTAATTTGGCCAGACAGTACTTTGCATTTGTGGCTCTGATAAGGCTCGGGATGGTTATGTGGTCAGGTTTTTGTTTGCCGTGACAGTTGTACTGCAAGAATACCGACGGTGATGATCAACACGCCGATCACATCGCGCACACCGAGGCGTTCACCCAGCAGCAGTGCGGCAATGGCGACGCCAAAGAACGGGTTCAAAAAGTGAAAGGTGGCGGCCCGAACTGCACCGATACGTTCGACCAGTTTGAACCAGATCCACGTGGCCAAAAGCCCGGGCGCAAGCGTGGTATAGACAAAGGCCGCGATCAGTTCGGGGGTGACGTTCACCACCAGCGTTTCAGTCACGCCCGAGGCAACGCCAAGGATCGCAGAGCCCACCAACATTTGCAGACCCACAACCATCAACAGATTTCCGCCAGACGACGCGCCGCGCATCGACAGCGTCGCGACTGTCAACGCGACGGCTCCGATCAAGCACAATGCGACGCCGCGCAAATCGACGCCTGCCTCGATCCGTGCCGACATGATGATCACCACGCCCGCGATCCCGAACGCCAATCCCAACACGCCCAATTTCGGCAAACGGTCGCGGAAAATGATCCAGCTGGCCAGCGCAACCATCAGCGGCATGGTGGATGCGATGATTGATGTAAGCGAGGCTTGGATCGTCTGCATCGCCACAAAATTCAGACCCAGATAGATCGCGTTTTGGCAGAGCCCAAAGATCAAAGTTGCGCGCCATTGCTCGCGGCTTAGGGCCCATGTTTGACCCAACGCGCGCGCGATAATCACCCCGATGATACCAGACAAAAGGAACCGCATCGCAAGCGAGGCAAGCGGCGGCGCATCCGCGACAATGATGCGGGCCGAGGAAAAAGCAGAGGACCAGATGAAGGCAAACAGAAGCCCCATAGCAATTGCGCGGATATCCATCTGGTGGGCTTTCTGTGAGGATGTGATTGAGCGCACAGTTTCCCAAAACTGATCTAGGTGCAATGGTGCGCGATCTCCGATCCGGCCAAGAAAAAAGGGCCACCCCTTTCAGAGTGACCCTTTCGAAAACTGGTGGTGGGCTAAATTAGCCGTTCACGCTGTCTTTCAGAGCTTTCGCAATTGTCATTTTGACAACTTTGTCCGCGTCTTTTTTGAACTGTTCGCCTGTCGCAGGGTTACGAACCATACGCTCTGGACGTTCGCGGCAGTAGATTTTGCCAACGCCTGGAAGAGTAACGGCACCGCCGCCAGATACTTCACGTGTGATCAGGTTGCACACTGCGTCGAGTGCTGCGCCTGCTGCTTTTTTGTCTGCGCCCATATCTTCTGCCAATGCGGCGACGAGTTGGGTTTTGGTCATCGGTTTTGCCATTATGGTCTCCTTCGTCCGCCCGAATGTTGGGCCTCATTCGTGGAATGTAACGGAATGTTGTGGATGAACACAACAAATAGTGGGGCAAAAAATCCCAAAAATACGTATTTTTATCGTTTTTCGCGGCGTCACGGGCAACTTACAGGAACGCAGTCTCTTCAAACGAGCGTAATTTGCGACTTTGAATGCGTTCCAGCGGCATTTCCCGCAGGTGCTCCATCGCGCGAATTCCGATCATCAGGTGATTTGCGACTTGGGTTTTATAGAAATCCGAGGCCATTCCGGGCAGTTTGAGTTCCCCATGGAGCGGCTTGTCAGAGACACACAGCAGCGTTCCGTAAGGCACACGGAACCGGTAACCGTTGGCGGCAATCGTTGCGCTTTCCATATCCAAGGCGACCGCGCGCGATTGTGATAGCCGCTGAACAGGCCCGGATTGATCGCGCAGTTCCCAGTTTCGATTGTCGATTGTTGCGACTGTGCCTGTCCGCATGATCCGCTTTAGTTCGTACCCTTCTAACTTGGTCACTTGGGCCACGGCGGTTTCCAGCGCGATCTGGATTTCAGCGAGTGCGGGGATCGGAATCCAAACCGGCAGGTCGTCATCCAATACGTGATCTTCGCGCAGATACGCGTGGGCCAGCACAAAATCACCCAGCGCTTGCGTGTTGCGCAGCCCCGCACAGTGCCCGACCATCAGCCAAGCATGCGGACGCAGAACAGCGATGTGATCGGTGGCGGTTTTGGCGTTTGACGGCCCGACCCCGATGTTGACCAAAGTGATGCCAGACCCGTCCGCCCGTTTCAGGTGATAGGTTGGCATTTGCGGTACTTTGTCAGAGCCTGGGAGCGTCTGATCGCCCGATGTGATTTCCTCGTTCCCGGTGGACACAAATGCGGTGTAGCCGCTGTCGGGATCATCAAGTTGCGCACGGGCGTAGGATTCAAATTCGGACACGTAGAACTGGTAGTTTGTGAACAGAACGTGGTTTTGAAAATGCGATGGATCGGTCGCGGTGTAGTGCGACAAGCGGGCCAACGAATAGTCGACGCGCTGGGCGGTGAATGGCGCCAATGGGCCAGTGTCATCAGGCGACACATACGTCCCGTTTACAATGTCGTCGTTTGTGGTGCTCAGATCCGGCACATCAAAAAAGTCGCGCAATGTGAAATCAGCAGCGCCGTCATGGGGGACGGTAATGGATGTATCATTGGCCACGGCAAAATGCACTGGAATCGGGGTATCGGATGGCCCGATTGTCACGGTCGTGTCGTGGTTTTCAAGCAGCAAGCACAGCTGTTGCACCAGATAATTGCGAAATAAGTCCGGTCGCGTAATCGTTGCGGCGTAGGTGCCGGGCATCGATACATGGCCATAAGATAGACGCGTATCGATCTGGGCAAAGCTGGTCGTGGTGATGCGGACTTCGGGGTAAAATGCGCGAATGCGCGCCGCCGGTGCGCCGTTGATCAGCGCCCCTGAAAAATGCTTGCACAAGAACTCTGTGGCTTGGACATACAGTGTTTCCAGCCGATCTACCGCCGCCTCTGCGTTATCAAATTTTTTGGAAGCCCCAGTTTCGGGTGTCATTATTTTTGTCATTATTTTCTCTTTTTTCTGCGCCTATTTGGGCGTCTCTATTACGGGTATAAATTCGAATGTGCGCACATCGACCAGTCCAAGGTCAGAGATGCGCAATTCAGGGATCACGACGAGCGCGAGCAGTGAATGTTGCATGTACGCGTTGTTTAAGGTGCAGCCGCAATCGACCATTGCGGCGATCAGTTTGTCCGCTTTTGCGGCGACTTCGACTGCGGGTTGGTCTGACATCAACCCCGCGATGGGCAGTTCGACCAAGGCTTGTTCTACGCCATCTTTGAACAGGGTGATGCCGCCGCCGACCTCGGCCAAACGGTTGGCGGCCAATGCCATATTGGCGCGGTCTGTGCCGACAACAATCATGTGGTGGCTGTCATGCGCGACCGTGGATGCCATGGCCATCGGCCCTTGGTAGCCAAAGCCGGCGACGAATGCGTTGACCACACCGCCCGTCGCTTGGTGCCGCTCGACAAGTGCGATTTGACACGTGTCACCATGGCTTTGGACCAGCCCGTCTTGAACAGGAAGGTCAAGCTTTAGCGCCTTGGTCGGCGCTTGGTTTTCGACAACGCCAATGACGTTTGCAATGACTGAATTTGATCCGGCGGGGGCTGCGATTTCAAAGTCTTTGGCGCTCAGGGTTTTGCCCAGATGCACGGTTTGACGCGCTTTGGCAGGCCAATCCAAATGCGGGCATTCAACGCTGATTTTACCCTTGTTAGACACTGTTTTTCCGCGCGCGATCACCTGTTCGATCGGTAGTGTTGTCAGGTCAGAGGTCAGGATCACGTCCGCCCGACGACCGGGGGTAAGTGAGCCGATATCGCGTTCCAGACCAAAGTGTGTCGCGGTGTTGATTGTCGCCATTTGCAAGGCCACCAACGGGTCGCATCCGCACGCAATTGCATGACGCACAACGCGGTTCATGTGCCCTTCGTTCACGAGCGTGCCAGAGTGGCAATCGTCGGTACACAAGATCATGTTGCGCGAATCCAAACCCTTTTCGGTGATCGCTGTGATCTGGGTTTCAACATCATACCATGCGGACCCGAGGCGGATCATTGACCGCATCCCTTGGCGCATTCTGGCGACGGCATCTGCCTCGCAGGTGCCCTCATGATCGTCGGCCGGACTACCGGCAACGTAGGCCGCAAACGCAGGCCCAAGATCGGGTGACGCATAATGCCCGCCAACGGTTTTACCGGCCCTTTGGGTCGCGGCCATTTCAGCCAGCATTTGCGGATCAGCGGCAGACACGCCGGGGAAATTCATCATCTCGCCAAGGCCAACAATGCCCGGCCACGTCATCGCCTCAGCCACGTCCTCGGCGGTGATTTCAAAACCTGTGGTTTCCATGCCCGGGGCGCTGGGCGCGCAGGATGGCATTTGGGTAAAGATGTTGATGGGCTGCAAAAGCGCCTCGTCATGCATCAGTCGCACGCCCTCAAGGCCCAGAACATTCGCGATTTCGTGGGGATCTGTGAACATGGACGTGGTGCCGTGCGGGATCACGGCAGCGGCAAATTCTGCTGGGGTCAACATGCCGGATTCGATGTGCATGTGCCCATCGCACAGGCCCGGAATCATGTAGCGACCGTTCGCCTCGATGATGTCGGTATCGGGGCCAATGCAATGGCTGGCGTCTGGCACAACGCAGGCAATCCGCCCGTGCGTGATGGCAATGTCGTGGTTTGGCAAAGCTTCGCGCGTGTGCACATTCACCCAAATTCCGCCGCGAATAACGACCTCAGCGGGCACGCGACCTGCGGCGGTTTCGATCAAATGGGGGGCGACGTCGGGCCAGCTTGGGAAAGTGTTGTGTTCCATGGACCGATTATTCGTAGATTGGAGGAAGGTGCAAGGGGGTGCGGCCTCAGTTCTTGAAACTGTTACATATGACAGGCTAAAGACTGCGTATGGATATCATCATACATCACTTTCCCGAATGCGGGACATCGACCCACGCGCTGAAAATCATTCGCGACGCTGGGTATGATCCTGTCGTGAACGAATACATGAAAACCGGTTGGACCAAACCGCAGTTGATTGGGTTGTTTGAAGCGGCTGGCATGACCGCACGGCGTGCGTTGCGTATTCACAAGACCAACGCCAAGGATCTCGGTTTGACGGCCGAAGGCGTTAGTGAAGACGAGATATTGGATGCAATGGTCGTGTTCCCGAAATTGGTGAACCGCCCGATTGTGGTGACCGGCGATGGCGTTGCGTTGTGCCGCCCGTCCGAAGCTGTTTTGGACCTACTCCCGAACTGGCCCGCTGGTCCCTATCCAGCCAAGGATGGGTCACCTTTGATCGATGCTGATGGCAATCGCGTCGATTAGGGACTTTCGGAATTGGCAATTCATGGCATAGTAAGTCCATGGATTTTGAAAACGTCAGCGCCGGTGACTTTGGTAAATCCCTTTCGGGGGTTGGGCTGAACCTGTTGGTGCGCGATGTTGCGGCGCAATGCGCCTTTTTAGAGACCGTTTTTCAGGCAAAAGCGCATCGAATCTCAGCTGATTTTGCCATCGTAACGTACGGAACTGACGTGTTTCAGTTGCACAGTGATGGCACGTATCACGCCAATCCGTTGTTGAATTTACTGCCTGAAAACCCACCGCGCGGTGCCGGGATCGAGATCAGATTATACGACACTGATCCGGATCAGGCCGTGGTGCGTGCGCAAACCTTGGACGCGATGATCTTGCAAGAACCAACCAACAAACCCCACGGTCTACGCGAGGCATATATCTTGTGCGAAAATGGTTACGCATGGGTGCCAAGCCGCGCATTACGTTCTGACGAAGCGTAGTCGCACGCCATTTCCTCGGTGATCCAAGCGGCGAAGTGAGCGGCGTCAGTTTTGCCTTCTGCCCTCGGGCTTAGTGTTAGATAATAGGCCTCTTGCATCTGCGCCGAATGTGCAAACGGTCGAACAAGGCGTCCGTTTTCCAGCAAATGACGGACCATGCAATCGTGCGCCATAGCAAGCCCTGCACCGGCTTCTGCTGCGGCCAACGCTGTCCCTAAAACGCGGGTATGATTTATCTTTGGGGCTGGCATCGGGGGCTGCGTTTCTGCCCACGCATCCCAAGTTGTCAGCATCGCGGTGCAATAAAACAAACGATGTTGGGCGATTGTGTCCAACTGAACGGAATAGTCAGGGGCGCAGACCGGATAAAATGTGTCCCAAGTAAGCCGCTTGGCTTGTGGATCGGCCTCTGGTGAAATCAGCAACCGGATTTCTATGTCGGCCTCATCGACCCGTTCCATTCTGTCCCAAATGGCGGTTGTTATGTGCAAATGCATGTCAGGGTGGCGTGCGTACAGTCGTGGCAGGCGCGGGGCGAGCCAGTTGGTCGAAAACGTAAGGTTGGTTTGAATATGCAGGGCGCGGGTCGTACCGCTATCGACCAACATGCGGGTTCCGCGTTCTAATGTCTGAAATGCCTCGCGCACGACTGGGACAAAATTAAACCCTGTGACTGTCAATTCCAGTGCCCTTGGCCGCCGATAAAACAGCGGTTGTCCCAGATGATTTTCCAGCGACTTGATCTGCTGGCTGACCGCACTTTGCGTCATGTTCAATTCCGCCGCCGCCGCAGTGAACGACAAATGGCGTGCGGCGGCCTCAAAGGCGCGAAGTTGGTTGAGCGGCGGTAGGTTCATAAGTCATACATTAGTCAAGCTAATGCCACAGCGAAAGTTTTTTCGTTGGTCACAGTACACGGTGTCGATCATCTTGAATGCAAATCAAGAGGAGGACAGCGGTATGGACCGTCCGAATATGGATCATTGGCAAGAACGCGTGGACCTGGCAGCGGCGTTTCGCTGGACGGTTCGGTTGAACATGCACGAGGCCGTTGCGAACCATTTTTCCCTCGCAATTAATGACGATGGTACCAAGTTCCTGATGAACCCGAACCAGAAGCATTTCAGTCGGATCAAAGCCAGCGATTTGATCGTGGTTGACGCCAATGATCCTGCCAGCATGGAAGGGCCAGATGCGCCTGATCCGACGGCTTGGGGGTTGCACGGCGGTATGCATCGACATTGCGCACACGCCCGCTGCGCCATGCACGTTCATTCGCCTTATGCGACAGCTTTGGCCGCGTTGGCGGACAGCCGGCTACCCCCTGTTGATCAGAACGCCTGCACGTTTTTCAACCGCTATGTGATCGACGAAAGCTACGGTGGATTGGCCTTTGAGGAAGAGGGTATTCGCTGCGCGCAACTGTTCGATGACCCTAAGAAAAAGGTCATGATCATGGGCAACCACGGCATCATTATTGTTGGTGAAACCGTCGCGGAAACCTTTAATAGGCTCTATTATTTCGAACGTGCCTGCATGACATACATCATGGCATTGCAAACCGGACAGCCCCTGCGTGTGCTGTCTGATGAGGTTGCAGAAAAGACAGCACAAGAACTGGAAACCTACCCCGAACAAGATGCGCGCCACTTGGCCGAGCTTAAGGCGATAATGGACGACGAAGGGTCCAATTATGCCAGTTGATGAACCGGATTATTGCGTCTGGAATTACCACCCTGATTTGCCGCTAAAGGATCCTTCGGTCTTTTCCAAAGATGCATCACCACAGTACATCGCCGGATGGTTTCGCCGGAACTGGTTGGCGCTGAGCGAACGAATGATTCTGCTGATTTTGTCCGTTGCGGCCTACTACCTTTTGTACCCGTCGCTGGACGTCACGCGCGAATGGGGTGTTGGCTGGGTGGCCCAAACCTACCTCGTGAACATGGGTTTTGTGCTGGCAATCGCGGGCGGGTTGCACTGGTATTTCTACATGCAAAAAGGCCAAGGCAAGACGCTGAAATTTGATCGCCGCGATCAGGCCAAAGCCAATCGCGCATTCCTGTTTGCGGATCAAGTCAAAGACAACATGTTCTGGTCGCTTGCCAGCGGTGTCGCCCAGTTAACCGCGTTTCAAGTGGTCACAATGTGGTTGATGGCGAACGGGTATGTGCCGGTGATTACGCTTGCCTCTAATCCGGTTTGGTTCGTGCTGTGGATCGTCTTGCTGCCTGTTTGGTCGGCCTTCCATTTCTATTGGGTACACCGTTTTCTGCACGTTCCCTTCCTCTATATCCGCGTTCATTCCTTACATCATCGCAACATCAATATCGGGCCTTGGTCCGGATTTTCGATGCATCCGGTGGAACATGTTTTGTACCTAAGCAGCCTGTGCGTGCACTGGGTTGTTGCCTCGCATCCGATCCACCTGATTTTCCATGTGCTGTACCAAGGGCCGGGCGCTGCAATGACGCACACAGGGTACGAAGACCTGCTGATCAAAGACAAACGTAGCCTCGCGCTGGGCACGTTCTATCACACGCTGCACCACCGGTATTTTGAATGTAATTACGGCAATCAAGAGATGCCGTGGGACCGTTGGTTCGGTACTTTTCACGATGGCTCTGACGAGGCCACAACACAAACACGCGACCGCAAAAAGAAGATGTATCAATGATTTACGGCCTAACTGACGAACAAAATATGATTGCGGACACCGTGCGCAGCTTTGTGGAAAAAGAGATTTATCCGCACGAAGAACTGGTTGAACGCACCGGCGAAGTGCCTGCCGAGATCGCACAAGAGATCAAGCAAAAGACGCTCGATCTAGGTTTTTACGCGTGTAATTTCCCGGAAAGCGTTGGCTGCGCGGGGCTGAGCCACGTCGAATTCGCGCTGGTTGAACGGGAACTCGGGCGTGGGTCAATGGCGCTGAATCATTTTTTCGGGCGGCCTCAGAACATCTTGATGGCTTGCGAAGGTGACCAAATCGAACGCTATCTGATGCCTGCTGTTCGAGGTGAACGGATGGATGCGTTGGCAATGACCGAACCGGGTGCCGGATCGGATGTGCGCGGCATGAAATGTTCCGCCGTACGTGATGGCGGCGATTGGGTCGCGAACGGGACAAAGCACTTTATCTCGGGCGCGGAACATGCCGATTTCATCATCGTTTTCATCGCGACCGGCGAAGATGACACGCCCAAAGGCCCGAAAAAACGCATCACTGCATTCTTGGTGGATCGGGGGACGCCGGGCTTTACAATCAGGGACGGGTACAAATCAGTCAGCCATCGTGGCTACAAAAATATGATCCTCGATTTTGACGATTGCCGACTGCCAGATGCGCAGGTCTTGGGCGAGGTCGATGGCGGGCTCGCGGTGATGAATTCGTGGCTTTATGCGACGCGCATTACGGTTGCGACGATGTCCGTTGGCCGTGCGCGCCGTGCGTTTGATTACGCGCTGAACTATGCCGCCCAACGTGAACAATTCGGGCAACCCATTGGCAAATTCCAAGGCGTCAGTTTTCAATTAGCGGACATGATCACAGAGATTGACGCGGCTGATTTGCTGACGCTCGCCGCCGCTGACCGTCTGGACAAAGGGCTGCCTGCAAACCGCGAAATCGCTTCGGCAAAACTGTATGCCTCAGAGATGCTGTCGCGGGTTACAGACGCCGCGATTCAGGTGCATGGCGGCATGGGCTTGATGGATGATTTTCCGCTTGAACGGTTTTGGCGTGATGCGCGGGTTGAGCGGATTTGGGACGGGACGTCGGAAATTCAACGCCACATTATCAGCCGTGAAATGTTGCGCGCGCTGGGGGCGTGACGTTGCTTCGCTGTGGCTGCACAAAGCGTGACCGGCATGCGTGATTTGTCCCGCCTTTTGCGCCCGAAATCCATCGCGGTCATCGGCGGTGGTGCGTGGTGCGATCAGATCATTCATCAGTGCCAAAAGATCGGCTTTCAGGGTGATGTTTGGATGGTTCACCCCAAAGGGATCGCTCTGCGTGGTGTTCAATCTGTTCCAACGATTACCGATCTGCCGGGTGTTCCGGATGCAGTCTTTGTCGGTGTGAACCGCCACCTGAGTATTGAATTGATTGGTCAATTGTCCGCAATGGGTGCCGGTGGTGCCGTGTGTTTTGCATCTGGTTTTTCCGAAGCCGTAGCCGAAGATTCGACTGGTCATGACCTGCAATCTCAGTTGGTTGCGGTTGCGGGCGACATGCCGATCTTGGGGCCGAATTGCTACGGATTTATCAACGCGCTCAATAACGCGCTGTTGTGGCCGGACCAGCATGGCTGCGCACCTGTGGATCGCGGCGTGGCGATTCTGACGCAATCGTCGAACATCGCGATCAATTTGACCATGCAGCAGCGTGCCCTACCGATCGCCTACACCGTGGCGTGTGGGAACATGGCGCAGACCAGTCAGGCGCAGATCGCCTTGGCGTTATTGGACGATCCGCGCGTCACTGCGATTGGCCTACACATCGAAGGGTTTGGCGACACAGCGGAATGGTTCGAATTGTCACAAAAGGCGTATGCCAAGGGTGTCCCGCTTGTCGCGTTGAAGGTCGGAAAATCGGATCAAGCACAGCATGCGACGATCTCGCACACAGCGTCACTTGCAGGCAGTGATGCTGGTGCGCAGGCGCTTTTGCGACGATTGGGCATTGCGCGTGTTCACGACTTGCCGACGTTTTTGGAGACGCTAAAACTACTGCATTGCAACGGCCCTCTGGATGCTAAGACGCTGTCTTCAGTCAGTTGTTCAGGTGGCGAAGCAAGCCTTGCCGCCGACACAGCACACGGCGGATCAATGTCGTTTCCGGCACTGACAAATGATCAAAAAAAGTCTCTAAAAAGGGCTTTGGGACCCATGGTCGCCTTGTCAAATCCGCTTGATTACAATACCTACATTTGGCGTGATGCGCAGGCGATGACGGATGCGTGGCTCCCGATGGCGGCACCGCATATCGGGCTGACTTTGTTGATAGTTGACTATCCGCACACTGACGCCAGCGATTGGGTTTGCGCAACCGAGGCCGCAATCGCTGTGCGTGCACAAAGCGGACGACCCGTTGCCGTTGTTGCGACCTTGCCCGAACTGATGCCGCTTGATGTCGCACGCACTTTGATGGCGGCAGGCGTCACCCCGATCAACGGTCTTAGCGAAGCGATTGCTGCCGCTGAAATTGCCGCCAATATGTGTGCCCCATCAGACGCGCCACCCTTGCCTGCCGGCGACGATCGTGACGGTGCCGTGATAACAGAATTCGAGGCCAAGTGTGCCTTGGCTGACGTGGGTGTCACCGTTCCGCGAAATGCTACGGGCCTTTCAAGTGCTGCGGATCTTGCTCAACCCTTTGCTGTCAAAGGCATGGGGATTGCGCATAAATCTGAATTGGGTGCTGTCAAATTAAACGTGGTCCACGCTGATTTGAAGCCCGTGATTGCAACATTGCCCGGCACTTCGATCCTGATCGAAGAGATGGTTCAGGGCGCTGTCGCCGAAATGTTGATCGGCGTCGTTCGTGATCCTGCGCATGGTTTTGTGCTCACGTTAGGGGCGGGTGGCGTGTTGACAGAATTGCTGCAGGACACGGTCTCGCTGCTGGTTCCTGCAAGTATTTCGGACGTCAAAACGGCTCTAACACGCCTCAAAACACACAAGCTGCTGACTGGGTTTCGTGGAAAACCCGCAGCGGACATCGATGCTTTGACCACGGCTATCATGGCCGTGCAGGCCTATGTGGTTGCCCATGTCGATACGATCAGCGAAGTTGAAATTAACCCGATGATGTGCACGCCTGATGCCGCAATCGCTGCGGATGCGTTGATCCGAAAATGTCCCGAAAGGACCTAAGCTATGAACCCGATCAAAACGCGCCGCGAAGGTAGCATTTTAGAAGTCACTCTGGACCGCCCCAAGGCCAATGCCATCGATTTGGTGACCAGCCGGATCATGGGGCAAGTGTTCGCAGATTTCCGCGACGATCCCGAATTGCGGGTCGCGATTATCACCGGCGGTGGCGACAAATTCTTTTGTCCTGGCTGGGATCTGAAAGCAGCGGCAGACGGGGACGAAGTCGATGGTGATTACGGCGTTGGTGGCTTTGGCGGTCTGCAAGAATTGCGCGATTTGGACAAGCCTGTCATCGCGGCGGTGAACGGTATTTGCTGCGGTGGTGGGCTTGAATTGGCGCTGAGCGCAGACATCATTCTGGCGGCTGATCATGCCAGTTTCGCTTTGCCGGAAATCCGCTCTGGCACCGTTGCCGATGCCGCCAGCGTCAAATTGCCCAAACGCATTCCGTATCACATCGCGATGGAACTGTTGCTGACCGGGCGCTGGTTTGATGCAGTCGAAGCCAATCGCTGGGGCATCGTGAACGAAATAATTGCAGGCGCTGATTTGATGGACCGCGCATGGGATCTGGCGCGCTTGCTCGCCTCCGGTCCACCGCTGGTTTATGCGGCGATCAAAGAGGTCGTGCGTGATGCCGAGGATTCGAAATTCCAAGACAGCATGAACCGCATCACCAAGCGACAATTGGGGTCGATTGACCGGCTCTATGCCTCAGAGGATCAGCTAGAAGGCGCCAAGGCGTTTGCCGAAAAACGTGATCCTGTTTGGAAGGGGCGTTAGTGCTTTCTGAATAGCGTGACGTAGCCGGTGTCATTGGCGTTGTCGCCGGTGGCATCCGCCGCATAGATCGGCAATTCGGTTAAGGAAAAGTCGCAAATATGTGGCTCTAACTCAGCTAGTTTTGCCTGAAATCCCTGGTCGACATAGTGCTGCGCTTTGATCGACAGCGCGATCCACCCACCCGATCGCGTGACACGTAACACTTCGTCTAATGCCTCAGGGCCGACGTGCCCGTGGGTGAACGTGCCCGAACTGACAACGCCTGCGTATGCACCGTCCGGCACGTCCAATCCTGCCAGAATGTCGCCGATGAAAAGTGCCGCATAGATGCCTTTGACGCGTGCGACCTCTAACATTTCTGGTGAAATATCTGTGGCGTCAATTTGGTCCAAACCGCGCGCTCGCAAGGCATGGCCGCATAACCCCGTTCCGGCCCCGACATCCAAAACCGGTTGATACCCGCCGGCGTTCACATAGGCCCGCGCGACGTGTTCGTGCATGATGTAGCGGTGCGCAGCGGCAAAGGTTTCATCGTAGGTTTTAGCCCATTCTTTGTACAAGCGCTGCGAATCTTGCGGCGTTTTCAAATCATAGGCACCAGTCAGCGAAGGTGATTTTTCCATTCACAAAGAGGAGCGCAGAACGCCCATGCGCGCAACCCCTCTTGCGCCTTGATCTCGCAGAGGTCACCTATGGGGTATGAAAAAAACTATGCTCTCTTTCGGACACGGCTATTCAGCGCGTGAAGTTGCCAAGACCCTTTTGGCAGATGGATGGCGCGTGATTGGTACAACCCGGTCCGAGGAAAAAGCGGCAGCGCTGCGGGCGTCCGGTGTTGACCCCTTGGTCTGGCCGGGCGCTGATTTGTCGAGTGCAATTGCAGCCGCAGATCACATCCTGATTTCGGCCGGTCCAGATGGTGACGGCGATCCTGTGTTCAACGCGTGGGGCCCACAAATCGCGGCGCATGCCAAGGCCCTAAAATGGGTTGGCTACCTATCTACAACTGGGGTTTACGGAAATTTTGATGGTGCGTGGGTGGATGAAAATACGCCGTTGAATCCGACAACGCGGCGTGGGCATTTGCGCAAATCAGCAGAAGAAAACTGGCATTCTATTGCCGACCTACCTCTGCACATTTTTCGCCTTGCAGGCATTTATGGCCCTGGTCGCGGCCCGTTTTCCAAAGTACGCAATGGCACCGCGCGTCGCGTGATTAAAGAGGGCCAAGTGTTTTCGCGCACCCATGTCGAGGACATCGCGCAGATCGTTCTTGCCTCAATCGCGCGGCCTAATCCCGGGGCTGCCTACAACGTGTGCGACAACGATCCTGCCCCACCCCAAGACGTGATTGCGCATGCGGCGGAACTGCTGAATATGCCCGTGCCAACGGCCATCGCGTACGAAGATGCCGAGTTCACACCGATGGCGCGCAGCTTTTACGCCGAAAATAAAAAAGTCCGCAATGACCGGATCAAGGATGAACTGGGGGTAACGCTAAAATACCCGACATATCGCGAAGGTTTGGCAGCCCTTTTGGCGCAATCAGAATAAATTAGCTATTGTGCGCTACGGCCACCTTGTCGCGGCTACGCAGCACTTGCATACAGGCGCGGTAACGAGGGCTGATAGATGACACTGCAGGACAACATCAAAGCGTTTCTGGATCGTGCAATTGTACGCAACGCCATCATCGGCGTGATCATTTTCAACGCGATCATTCTAGGGCTCGAAACGTCCGACTTTGTGATGGATCGGATCGGTGGATTGATCCGCTTGCTGGACATGGTGTGCCTCAGCATTTTCGTGGCGGAACTGGTCGCCAAAATGTTTGCCTACCGTTTCCGGTTCTTCCGTGACGGGTGGAACCTGTTTGATTTCGTGATCATTGCGATTTCGCTGGTGCCCGCTGCCCAAGGGTTCTCTGCCCTGCGCGCGCTGCGGATTTTGCGGGTCCTGCGGGTTGTGTCCGCTGCCCCAAGCCTGCGCCGCGTTGTCGAAGGATTCATTACCGCATTGCCCGGCATGGGGTCGGTGTTTTTGCTGATGGCGCTGATCTTTTACATCGCGTCAGTGATCGCGACAAAACTGTTCGGAGAGTCGTTTCCTGAATGGTTCGGATCGCTCGGCGGGTCCGCCTATTCGTTGTTCCAAATCATGACGTTAGAAAGTTGGTCGATGGGCATCGTGCGCCCCGTGATGGAGGTTTACCCCCTCGCGTGGTTGTTCTTTGTGCCTTTCATCATGGTGACGACCTTCGCCGTAGTGAATCTGCTGGTAGGCTTGATCGTGAACTCGATGCAGGACGCACACCAAGAGGAATCAGATGCGCAAACCAGCGATTATCGCGACGACGTGGTCGAGCGCCTAAAGGCGATTGAAACGCACCTCGCCGCACTCGGACAATCGCAAAACAAATAGCGGTTACGCGCGGGCTTCGCCAATTGTTGCAATGCCCATAACGTCCAAAACCTTGGCTTCGATGTCTGCCGCGTTCAGCTTGGCGTCGGCGTACATGTCTTCGGGGTTTGCGTGATTGATAAAGGTATCAGGCAGCACCATTGAGCGGAATTTTAGCCCGTGATCAAACACGCCTTCGTCCGCCAACAGTTGGGCGACGTGGCTGCCGAAACCGCCAATCGCGCCTTCTTCGATGGTGATCAATGCGTCGTGGGATGCGGCCAATTCAAGGATCATGTCGCGGTCCAAAGGTTTGGCGAAACGCGCGTCCGCAATTGTCGGGGTGATGCCTTTGGCAGCCAAAGATTCGGCAGCTTTTTGCACTTCGGACAGACGCGTGCCAAACGACAACAACGCGACTTGCGCACCCTTTTGGATCATGCGGCCTTTGCCGATTTCCAAGGGTGTGCCGCGTTCAGGCAGCTCAACCCCGTTGCCTTCGCCGCGCGGGAATCGGAACGCGATTGGACCGTCATCGTGGGCTGCTGCGGTGGCAACCATGTGCGCCAATTCGGCCTCGTCCGCGGCGGCCATCACCACAAATCCGGGTAAGTTCGCTAGGTAGGCGACGTCGAATGCGCCCGCGTGGGTGGCACCATCGGCACCGACTAATCCGGCGCGGTCGATAGCAAAGCGCACAGGCAGGCGTTGGATGGCGACGTCATGCACAACTTGGTCGTAACCACGTTGCAAAAATGTGGAATACATCGCGCAGAATGGTTTCATTCCACCTGCCGCCAAAGCCGCCGAAAATGTTACGCCGTGCTGTTCTGCGATGCCCACATCAAAGCAGCGGCTGGGGTAGCGTTCGGCAAACAGGTTCAGGCCGGTGCCGTCTGGCATGGCTGCGGTCACGGCGCAGATTTTATCGTCGAGCGCGGCTTCTTTCAGCAAGTATTCCGAGAACACTTTGGTATAACTAGGAGCGTTGCTGGGCGCTTTTTTTTGCTCGCCTGTCACGACGTTGAACTTGGACACGCCATGCCCTTTGTCGCGGGCTGTTTCGGCAGGGCCGTAGCCTTTGCCCTTTTTGGTCAGAACGTGGATCAAGATCGGACCAGTCGCACGTTGTTTGACGGTGCGCAAAACGGGCAACAATTGGTTCAGATCGTGCCCGTCGATGGGTCCCAGATAGCTGAACCCAAGTTGCTCAAACAAGGTGCCACCAACGGTCATGCCTTTTAACATATCCTTGGCCCGACGCGCTCCTTCGCGGAACGGTTCGGGCAGCAGGCTGACGGCCCCTTTGGCGGCGGCCTTGAGATCTTGAAACGGTTCTTCGGCGTAAAGGCGCGAAAGATAGGCCGACATCGCACCTACGGGTGGGGCAATCGACATTTCATTGTCGTTCAGGATCACGATCAGGCGCTTGCCCAAATGACCCGCGTTGTTCATCGCCTCGTAGGCCATGCCGGCAGACATCGATCCGTCGCCGATGACTGCAATCGCGTCGCCCAATCCTTCGGGGGTCACACCGCCCAAATCACGCGCCACGGCAAAGCCCAAAGCGGCGGAAATCGACGTTGAACTGTGCGCAGCGCCAAACGGATCGTAGGGCGATTCAGAGCGTTTGGTAAATCCGCTAAGCCCGTCTTTTTGGCGCAGGGTGCGGATGCGATCCCGTCGTTCGGTCAGGATTTTGTGAGGGTAACATTGGTGGCCCACATCCCAGACAATCTTGTCGCGCGGGGTGTCGAAAATGGCGTGTAACGCGACCGTCAATTCGACCACACCCAGCCCCGCACCCAAGTGCCCGCCGGTGACAGACACAGCAGAAACGGTTTCGTCGCGCAGTTCGCCGGCCAGTTGGATCAACTGTTTGTCCGACAGTTGGTTCATGTCGGACGGGCGCTGGATCTGATCCAGAAGCGGGGTATTTGGGCGGTTGCTTGTATGATCGGACATTGCCGTTTTCCTAGCTTTTGCGTGCGACGACGAATGCTGCGGCGTCACGCAGCGCGGTTGCATCGTCACCGTATGTACTTAATGCGTCCGAGGCGGATTCCACCAGCCTGGCTGCGCGGCGTTTCGCCTCGTCTAAACCTAGCAAGGACACAAAGGTCGCTTTGCCGGCGTCTGCATCCTTGGCAGTGGCCTTGCCAACGGTAGCCGCGTCGCCGGTCACATCCAGAATGTCGTCAGCGATTTGAAAGGCCAAACCAAGGGCGCGAGAATATGTTTGAAGGGCGCTAAGGTCTGCTTGGGCCATGCGTGCGCCTGCGGTTGCAGACCATTCGATCAATGCGCCGGTTTTGCCTGCTTGTAGGGTTGTGATTTCGTCTAGCGACAATGGTGCTGTTGCAGTTTCAGCCGCAATATCAAGCGCTTGACCCAGAACCATACCTTGTGCGCCACTGGCCTGAGCAAGGGACAGAGTTAGATCAGCGCGGACCAGGGCATCGCCAATTTCGGGGCGTGACACCATCTCAAACGCCAAGGATTGCAACGCATCGCCCGCCAAAACAGCCGTCGCATCGTCCCATTTCACATGCACTGTCGGTTGCCCGCGCCGCAGATCGTCATCGTCCATGCAAGGCAAATCATCGTGGACCAGCGAATAGGCGTGCAAAGCCTCGATCCCTGTTGCGGGCCAGATCGCTTTGGCTGGATCAACGTCGTGCAGTCGCGCCGATTCCAACACCAGAAACCCGCGCAGACGTTTGCCGCCATTCGTTGCATGCGCCATGGCGTGCACAACAGGCAGGTCATCCAGACCGCCAAGCACAGCATCAAACTGCGCCTGAATAGCGGTGGCGCTTTGTGTCAAACGGGTGGAAAACATCAGAGCCCTTCGACGGGCTTTAGACCTGTGGGATTGCCGTCGCTGTCCAACGTGATGGCGGCAACTTTTTCCTCGGCTTCTTTTAATTTTGCCTCGCAGCGGGCCTTTAGGGCGGCACCGCGTTCGTACAGCGTGATCGACTGATCCAGTGCGACATCGCCGCGTTCCAATTGGCCCAGAACCTGTTCCAATTCCGCCATTGCCGCCTCAAAGCTCATCTCGTCTACTGCTACATCACTCATCGCGCGGCCTTCATCAGTTCCTGAACATGGACGCGAGCGGAAGTCGCCAGCGCATCCAGATCATAACCGCCTTCGAGCACTGATACCAGCCGCCCCTTGCACAGTTCTTGTGCAAGTTTCGCGATAACGGCGGTCATTTTCGCAAAGTCATCGGTAGACCAGCTGAGGTTCGCCAGCGGGTCGTCTTGATGGGCGTCAAACCCCGCTGAGATTAGGATCAGGTCAGGCTGATGCACGCGCAAGGCTGGAAACGCGATATCGTCATAGGTTTTGAGCGCATGCACACCGTCACTGCCGGGCGCGAGCGGTATGTTGACGATGTTGTTGAGCGGGCCGCGATCCGACGCCTCGCCGCTTCCGGGCCACAGCGGCATTTGTTGCGAGGTGATGACCAACGCGCGCGGCTCGTCGCTTAGCAACGCTTGGGTGCCGTTGCCGTGGTGCACGTCGAAATCAACAACGGCGACGCGGTCAATGTCTAGGTGCTCTAGCGCGTGTTTGGCCGCGATCGCGACGTTGCCAAACAGGCAGAAGCCCATTGGCGTGGTCGCTTCGGCGTGATGCCCCGGTGGGCGCACGGCGACAAATGCGTTTTGGGCGTGATCGGACAGGACCAAATCGACGGCAGCGACGGCACCGCCTGCGGCGCGATACGCGGCCGCAAGTGACCCTGCGGATACGGATGTATCCGCGTCCAACGACGCGAACCCATAGGATGGAATACTGGCACGGATGCGGTCGATGTGACTTTGCGGATGACAGCGCAAAATATCGGCATCGTCGGCCAACGGCGCGTCAGTGCGCAGCACATCCAAGTCCTGCAAAGCATCCAAAATGTAGCGCAACCGGGCAACTTGTTCTGGCGCCCCGTCCGGTGTGACGTGTCCCAGGCAATCGGGGTGGGTGATCAAAGATGTTTTCATAAGTCTTTCAGCGATTTGATGATGATAAATCCAAACGTGCTATAGAATTGAACGAGAACGCCGCGGCGCACACGTTTGACAAGCTCAAACATTTTGTCGTCTGCAAACACTTGAACTGGAAATTCTTGAGGCACAAAACACGCCATTTGGAGGGTTGTGAGATCGCTCAACCAAGGCCCGGAAATGTCGCGATCAAGCCGGCTCGTGCCAAATTTGTTTAGCATAAAGTCAAGCTCGGCCGGATAGGAGCGACGCATGTGTCGACGCAACCGCAAAAGCGAGCGTAAGTAGATGAGCGTGAGCAGCTGCATCCTTAATCCGGGGCTAACATGTAACCAGCACCACGGACCGTTTGCAGGTAGCGCGGTTGTTTCGGGTTGGTTTCGATTTTGCGGCGCAGGCGGGTGATTTGAACGTCGACAGCGCGTTCTTGGGCTTGGCCACGATCACGGCCTAAATCCTCGACCAGTTTAGAGCGGCTGATCGGTTCGCCGGTCTTGGCCGAGAAAATCTTCATCAGCTGCATTTCTGTGGCGGTCAGGCGCACAAGGTCTTCGCCCATCCACATTTCACCGCGTTCCATGTCATAGCGGATCGGGCCGAGGTGCAGGATTTTTGGCACTGATTCTTCGGCTGGAGTTTCGGGCATCCGGCGCAGAACCGCGTTGATACGCAACAGAAGCTCTTTTGGCTCGAACGGTTTGGGGAGGTAGTCGTCCGCGCCGGCCTCTAACCCTTCGATCCGGTTGTCGATCTCACCTTTGGCAGTCAGCAACATGATCGGCGTTTGCGACGTTTCGCGGATCGATTTGCACAGCGAAATGCCGTCTTCGCCGGGCATCATCACATCCAGGATCAGCATGTCGAAATCCAGACCCGACAGAATGCGCCGTGCGTGTTGGGCATCGCGGGCCGCAGTCACCAAAAACCCGTGACGCATCAGGAATTTTTGCAACAGCGTGCGAATGCGTTCGTCGTCATCAACGATCAGCAGGTGGGCGTCCATTTCGCTCATTGTCCGGTTTCCTTGAGGCGCGTGTAGGCGCGCTGCATTTCTGTGTCCATCATTGCCTCAAGCACGGTACGAAAGCCCGCGACGGCGTCAGGCCCTGCATCACGAAACGCACTACGCATTCGCGCGCGCTGGGCGTCTGATAAGGTTTGTTCCAATGTCTTGCCTTTGTCTGTCAGATACAAATGACGTTCGCGTTTATCGACTTTGCCCACAAGGCTTTGAACGAGACCGTCTTCGATCAGGGTGCGCAACACGCGGTTCAGCGACTGTTTTGTGACCCCGAGAATGTTGAGCAAGTTGTTCACCGTTGTGCCGGGCGCGCGATTGATAAAGTGGATCGCGCGGTGATGCGCACGCCCATAGGCCATGTCAGACAGGATGCGGTCCGGATCCGCCGTGAATCCGCGATAGGCAAAGAACATCGCCTCAATCCCTTGGCGCAACTGTTCGTCAGTCAAAAACAGCAGGCTTTCACCGCTGTAGGGGGAGGGCGCGCGCATGTCCGACATCAGCCTTGATCCTTGTTGGTCGTGTTCAATTGTTACAACATACGTCAGTGTTGTTGACATTCCAATACTAAAGACCTATCGAATGAGAGGTTTTGCGCAATTTTATGTCCGTACCGGACGTATCGGCGCAATTTATGCAAACACGAGAGGAATACAGCCATGGCTGGTGCATATGATGATCGCGACGGAAAAATCTGGATGGATGGCCAATTGGTCGACTGGCGTTCGGCCAATGTCCACATTCTAACTCATGCCATGCACTACGCGTCTTCGGTCTTTGAGGGCGAGCGTTGCTATTCCGGTAAGATTTTCAAATCGCGCGAGCATTCGGCGCGTTTGATCACGTCGGGCAAGCTGATCGATTTCGACATCCCGTATTCCGTGGATGAAATCGAGGCTGCAAAACAAGCAGCGCTTGATGCCAACGGTCTGAAAGACGCCTACGTTCGTGCGGTTGCATGGCGCGGGTCTGGCACCGATATGGGTGTCGCGGCTGCTGCCAACCCTGTCCACATGGCCGTGGCCGTTTGGGAATGGGGCAACTATTACGGTGACGCCAAGATAAAGGGCGCCAAGCTCGACATCGCAAAATGGAAACGGCCTAGCCCGGAAACAGCGCCGTCCCAAGCCAAGGCGGCTGGCCTTTATATGATCGCGACAATGTCCAAACACGCGGCAGAGGCCAAAGGCTGTTCTGACGCCATGATGTTCGATTATCGCGGCTATATCGCCGAGGCGACTGGTGCGAATATCTTCTTTGTCAAAGACGGCGAAGTGCACACGCCTGATGCGGATGCGTTCCTGAATGGCATCACCCGTCAGACTGTTATCGGCATGCTGAAAGACAAAGGCATCAAGGTGCATGAACGCGTGATCATGCCGGATGAACTCGAAGGGTTCGAGCAATGCTGGCTGACCGGTACCGCTGCCGAAGTGACCCCTGTTGGGCAGATCGGTGACTACAACTTTGAAGTTGGTTCGCTGACACGTGACATTTCTGAAAGCTACGAAAAGTTGGTCCGTGTCTAAAAGGCGCATCTAAGTGGACTTTACCGCGTTCGCGATCGAGTGGGAGGCCGCATGGAACTCCCACTCGCTTGACCGTATTTTGGCGCATTATGCACCGGACGTTGTGTTCCGGTCGCACAAGGCGATGCGTTTGGTCGGCACTGGCGAACTGCACGGCTGCGATGCGCTGCGCGACTACTGGGGCCGTGCGCTAAAGGCCCAGCCAAACCTGTCCTTTGTCGTCGTCGATGTGCTGCATGGGTATGGGATGATGGTGATCACCTACCGTAATCAAAACGATGTGCTGGCCGCCGAAACGCTAAGGTTCGGACCGGACGGTTTGGTGATCGAGGCGTCGGCGTGTCACGCGAAATAGCATAGTTGCGGCGGTGATCATTCAGAATCACCGCCGCTTTGCTTTTTAGTACAACGCGACCGGATTGATCATCGCTTGCACTGTGCCTTTGATCCGGGCTTGACCCAGCACAAACATGAATTCGTTCACGCCGTCACGCAGGACGGGGCCTGTGTTCATCGTCTCTAGGATGTAGATGCCGTTTTCCTTGAGCAAGGTGACGTGGCCATAAAAGATCTTGTCGCCTTCGGGTGCGGGGATCGGTTCAACCCCCCAAGTGTCCGCGCCCACTGCCATCGGATTAAGCGATGCGATGTACACGGCACCCTCGTTGTTCAGGCCGGGTTCGGAGGATCCCCACGTGGTCGGGTCGCTTTCGAATTTGCCATCGGTCCAGCCGGTGTGGAACAGGATGATGTCGCCTTCGCCCATAGTCACGTTTTGTGCTTCGGCTGCGGCTTTGATGTCGTCAGAGCCGAAGTGCGCGCCTGCCTCCATCACGTCGACGCCAAAGTGTTTCGCCATGTCGAGGATCACCGCGCGCCCAACCAACGGAGGCACGTCGTGTGTGCCCAGTTTGGTCAAACCAGTGATCACGCTGATCTCTTTTTAATCCAGACAATTGTAGTATTTCCCGCCTTCGCCCAGATGCCCGAGGCCATCCAGTTGCGATCCGATTCCAACCCAGGTTTGCAAGATGTCGTCGTTGTAATTGCCCTCGTATCCAAAGCCTGACAGTTTTTGCCCGCCCTGTTGGTTGGGCTGCACAACTTGCAGGTTCAAAGATCGTGGCGGAAAGGCTGGCGTATCGGATCCGATGGTGATGCCGAGGGGCATGGATTTGCCCTGCTTGATCAATTTTGACGCCATCAACGTGCGCTCAGGCGTGACAAGATTTGCGGAGCCGATGGTGTCGTCGGCACCCCATTTCGAATAGGCGCACTCAGCAGTCGCAATGCTGGCGGCAAGCGTTAGAACGCATGTTAGGCCGGTTAAGTGTTTGATTTTCATAAAATTTCCTCCCATAAAAATGGCAGGTCACCCGTCGTTCAGGTGATTCCCTGAACTGGGATTCATTCTAGCACGGGTTGTTTATTCGCCCTTTGGTGCCGTTGCGGCACGAGATTTCGCGCGGTCCATGCCCAACTGCCGTTCGCGCCAGATAATCAGGACACCGCCCGCAAGAACCAGCCCAGCACCCAAGGCCATGTTAAGCGTCGGCGCCTCGGCAAAGAAAACGTACCCAAGGATCGCGGCGAAAATCAGCGACGAATAGTCAAACGGGGCCAGCATAGACGCGGCCCCAAACCGGTAGGACGAGGTGACAAGAATTTGCGCAACGCCGCCCACAAGACCCGCGCCGATCATGAGCATCAGCGCGTTTGGAGTCGGCCAGACCCAGCCAAACGGGATCGTCAGCAACGACAAAGTTGTCGCCGTGAGCGAAAAGTAAAACACGATGGCAGCGGTGTGTTCGGAGGCCACCATCTTGCGCACATGAATTTGCACCAGAGCGCGCAACAAGGCGGCGCCAAGGATCATCATCGCCCCAATGCTTGCCCCCGATGTCATGGTTTCGGCATCCAGCGATAGCCGCGGGGCCATCACGATTATGACCCCGATGAGACCAAGGGCCACGGCAGAGAGGCGAAAGACACGGATCCTTTCACCCAGCATGAGCGCGGCGAGAATGACGGTGAACATTGGTGTGGCGTAGCCGATCGCGGTCGCTTCGGAGAGGGGGATCAGGCCAAGCCCGCCGAACGTCAGGATCATCGCAGAGGTGCCGAACAGCCCGCGCCAAACGTGTCCGATAAAGTTATTGGGAACCAGTCCTTCGCGAATTTCACCGCGCTGCCACAACCACACGAAAATCACGGGCATGGCGAACAGTGAACGGAAAAACACGGCCTCGCCGGGGGGGACATCTTGGATGGCTGCTTTGACCATCGCGGCCATGCACATGAACAGGAACACTGCGATCAATTTGAATGCGATTGCGCGGCCGGGGCGGTGTTCTGTGTGTGGTTTTTCCATAGTTTCGCGCCCGCTGATTTTTTTGAGTATTTTTGATCAGAACAGGCGAGGCTAGCCGATGGATCCTTGGTTTTCGCCCTGCTGGCCGCGGTGCATCAGGATGTGGTCAAGAATTACGCAGGCCATCATTGCTTCGCCCACGGGAACCGCGCGAATGCCGACGCAGGGGTCGTGGCGCCCTTTGGTGATGATGTCAGTTTCCTCGCCCGATTTGGTGATGGTTTTACGCGGCGTAGTGATGGATGACGTTGGTTTTACGGCGAACCTAACCACCACGTCTTGGCCGGTTGAGATGCCCCCAAGGATGCCACCTGCGTGGTTGTCGGAAAACCGTGGTCCGTCATTGCCCATACGGATTTCGTCGGCGTTTTCGGTACCCAAAAGGGCAGCTGCTGCCATGCCTTCGCCGATTTCCACACCCTTAACCGCATTGATCGACATCATCGCTGCGGCGAGGTCTGTGTCGAGTTTTGCGTAGACCGGCGCGCCAAGGCCGGCTGGCACGTTGCGTGCGGTGACTTCGATCACGGCCCCAACCGAGTTTTGCGATTTGCGAATGCCGTCAAGGTAAGTGTCCCATTCTTTGGCAGATTCGTGGGAAGGTACCCAGAACGGGTTTTGGTCAATTGCGTCCCAATCGAAGGTCGTGCGGTCCAGATGCTTTTCGCCCATCTGCACCATGTAGCCGGTGATTTTCAGATCGGGTGCCAGCAATTTGATCGCCTCGCGCGCGATCCCGCCTGCAGCAACGCGGCTTGCTGTTTCACGCGCAGATGACCGCCCGCCACCGCGATAGTCGCGAATGCCGTATTTCATCCAGTACGAAATATCCGCGTGACCGGGCCGGAATTTTTCAACGATATCGCCGTAGTCCTTGGACCGTTGGTCGGTGTTTTCGATCAACAGCTGGATGGGGGTGCCTGTCGTTTTGCCCTCAAACACACCGGACAGAATCTTGACCGCGTCCGCCTCTTTGCGCTGGGTCACGTTCTTGCCGGTACCTGGTTTGCGCATGTCCAGCCAGACCTGCAGCATCTCGGGCGTCACGGGCACGTTCGGTGGGCAGCCATCAACAGTCGCCCCAATCGCGGGTCCGTGGCTTTCGCCCCAAGTGGTGACGCGGAACATATGGCCGAAGGTGTTGTATGACATGTGCGGTATCCTTTGGGTGCGTTCTAACTGCGACGGCTTGCCCCCTCAAGGGGTTTTGCCTTGCGCGTGCGCTGGTGACCCCCTAAGCAGACGCTACCTTGGGGTGCTTTAAATAGCTGAGATGCCACTGTGCGGACCCATTGAACCTGAACCGGCTAACACCGGCGGAGGGAAGGTAACGGCACAAAAGCCTCCTTTTCCCTATCGTCGCAAAAGGAGGATGCCATGAAGTATTCTACACTTGCTGCGGGCGTATTGACTGCAACATCGGCTATGGCCGAGACGCCTGAATTGACTGTTTACACCTACGATAGTTTTGTGTCCGACTGGGGCCCTGGCCCCGCGGTCGAGGCCGCATTCGAAGAAGTTTGCGCCTGCGATCTGAAATTTGTGGGCGCAGGTGACGGCGCGGCATTGCTGGCACGGATCAAGCTGGAAGGCGCGCGTTCCGAGGCTGACGTCGTTCTAGGTTTGGACACAAACCTGACAGCGGCAGCTAAGGCGACAGGCCTGTTCGCGACCCATTCGGTGACAGCGGATTACACGCTGCCGGTTGAGTGGAACGACGACACGTTTGCCCCCTACGATTGGGGTTATTTTGCGTTTGTTCACAACGCTGATGAAGCTGCCCCTGCGAATTTCAAAGAACTCGCTGCCAGCGACAAAAAGATTGTCATCCAAGACCCTCGTTCGTCCACACCCGGCCTAGGTTTGTTGATGTGGGTCAAGGCGGCGTACGGCGAAGAAGCTGACGCTGTTTGGGCTGAATTGGCTGACAACATCGTCACTGTGACCCCCGGTTGGTCCGAGGCGTATGGCTTGTTTCTAGAGGGCGAGGCCGACATGGTCCTGTCCTACACAACCTCGCCCGCCTACCACCTGATCGCCGAAGAAGACGCGACCAAGGCGGCGGCGACATTCGACGAAGGTCATTATTTGCAGATCGAAGTTGCGGGTAAACTGAAATCCTCTGACAACCAAGAATTGGCGGATCAATTCCTGTCGTTCATGGTGTCCGAGGCGTTCCAAACGATCATCCCGACAACCAACTGGATGTACCCGGCAGTGACGCCTGCGGGCGGTTTGCCTGCTGGTTTTGAAACTCTGGTTCAGCCGTCCAAAGCATTGCTGATTCCAGCTGATGAAGCGGATGTCGCACGCGACAAAGCACTGGCCGAATGGCTCGCAGCGCTTTCCAAATAAGCCCACGATTGGGTGCTAGCGCTGCGGTTCTGATCGCAGCGCTGATCCTGTCTGCGCTGGGCGCTGTTGTGTCCCGCGCAACAAGTGACTTTGTGCTTAGCCCAGCTGATTGGGCCGCAGTGCGGTTCACAATTTGGCAGGCGTTTTTGTCTGCAACCTTTTCATGTTTGCTTGCGGTTTTTGTGGCCAGAGCATTGGCACGACGCCGGTTCTGGGGGCGGGGGTTGCTGATCACGCTGCTTGGTGCGCCGTTCATTCTGCCGGTCATTGTGGCGGTTTTAGGTTTGCTCGCGATCTTTGGGCGCTCTGGCATTTTGAATGATGTGCTGGGTCTGATCGGGCTTCAATCGGTGTCGATCTATGGCCTCCAAGGTGTTGTCCTGGCCCACGTGTTTTTCAACCTACCTTTGGTGACGCGCTTGTTGCTGCAAGGTTGGCAATCCATTCCGGCTGAGCGATTCCGTCTGGTCGCGCAATTGGGCATGCCGCCGCGCATGGTGTTTGGGCTTATCGAATGGCCGTTGATTTTGCGGATCATTCCGGGGGCTTTTGCATTGGTGTTTGTGATCTGCCTGACCAGCTTTGCGGTGGCGCTGACGCTTGGCGGTGGGCCGCGTGCCACCACGATTGAATTGGCGATCTACCAAGCTTTCAGGTTTGATTTCGACCTTAGTCGCGCGGCCTACCTGAGCGTCCTGCAACTGGGTGTTGCCGGCGCTGCCGCTGTTGTCGCGCTGTGGCTGATCCCATCGGTTGGCTTGGGGGGCGGGTTGGACCGGATGCAAAAACGCTGGGACGTTCGCGGCGGCGCGTCGCGTCTTCGCGATACGATCGTTATCGGTTTTGCTGCGGCGTTTTTGATCTTGCCTCTGAGCGCGGTATTGGTGTCGGGTTTGCGTGGCCTGGCAGATGTTCCGCCAAGCGTTTGGGCCTCGGCATGGACGTCGACGTGGGTGGCGCTGTTGTCGACAATCGTGTTGCTGGCGTTGGCCTTACCGATGGCGGGCTGGATCGCAACATCGCGGCGGACAAGCGTCGAGGCTGTCGGGCTGTTGGGCCTTGCCGCATCGCCGCTGATGATCGGAACCGGCTGGTTCATCTTGATCCATCCGTTTGTGAACCCGGCGGACTGGGCGCTAACCGTGACGATCGTCGTGAACGCAATGATGGCGCTGCCGTTTGCGTTGCGTATTCTGGTGCCAAGCTTGCGCGACAGTGCGCAGGCTTACGGGCGGCTTAGCGCGGGATTGGGGCTGGGGGGTATACGCCTGTGGGCGTGGGTATTGATCCCGCGCGGGCGGACCCAAATCGGATTTGCGGCGGGACTGACCGCTGCATTGTCGGTTGGGGATCTTGGCGTCATCGCCTTGTTTGCCGACCCTGACCGCGCAACATTGCCGTTGCAGATGTACCGTTTGATGGGCAGCTACTGGACCGAAGCGGCATCCGGTGCGGCATTGATTTTGCTGGTTCTGGCGTTGGGATTATTTTGGATCATGGATTATTGGGGGCGTCGAAATGCTATCGTTGACTGATGTTGTAATCCTACAAGACGGCTTTCGCCTCAGCGCTGATTTCTCGATTTCAACTGGGCAGCGCGTTGCGGTTATCGGGCCGTCAGGGGCGGGCAAATCGACGTTGGTCAATGCGATCTGCGGGTTTGTGGACGTTTCCGCCGGAACCATTGCTTTGCAAAGCACGGACATCACCAAAGCGATGCCATCCGAACGCGACATGGCGATCTTGTTTCAGGACAACAATTTGTTTGCGCATCTCAGTATTACGCAGAATGTGGGCCTTGGGATCAGGCCTGCAATGCGGCTGAGCGTTGCTGAAAATGAAGTTGTTGCGAACGCGTTGTCGCGTGTTGGATTGGACGGGTTTGGGACGCGTAAACCTGGCGCGCTGTCGGGCGGACAACAAAGCCGTGCAGCCTTGGCGCGCGCGCTGGTCCAATCGAAACCTTGGATGATTTTGGATGAACCGTTCGCAGCACTTGGCCCCGCCTTGCGCGCAGAAATGTTGGATTTAGTTGCCGAGGTTGCGACAGAAACCGGGGCAGGGGTGCTGATGGTCACACACGCACCCGAAGACGCGCGGCGCATTGCAGACACAGTGATTTTTGTCGCAGACGGCGTTGCACACGCGCCCGTGGCGACGGCAGAGTTGTTGGACAATCCGCCGCCAGCCTTAAAGGCGTATTTAGGCTAGTGTTGCGCGTGCTTTAACGATGCTTAGCGCAGCACCCGCTGCTTCGCGTCCCTTGGTGACAAAGTGTTCGCGGTAGATCGTGTTGTGGTGATCCGTCTCTTGGTAGTGATGCGGCGTGAGCGAAACCGACAGGACGGGCACGCCGGAATCCATGCTGGCACGCATCAGCCCGTCAACCACGGCTGAGGCCACAAAATCGTGCCGGTAAATTCCGCCGTCGACGACAAATGCAGCGCAAATTACGGCGGCGTATTTTCCGGTCTGTGCAAGGTCACGTGCTATCAGTGGCATTTCGAATGCGCCGGGCACGTCAATGACATCAATCTGATCTATGGGGATGATTTCGGCAAAACCGTCTAGTGCGCGGTCGACAATATCAGCGTGCCATTGCGCTTTGACAAAAGCGTATCTGGTCGCGGTCGTCAGGGTGTGTGTCATCGGTAATCTCCTTGTTGGTTCGACACTGCACCCAAGGCGATTACATGCGTTTACTGCCCCCTAAAGGGCAGCCTCGCACATTCTCTTTCATCCGGACTATGACCGTCGGCTCAGGCATCTCACCTGATCTGCTAGACCTTGCGTCCCTCGCAAAAGGGGCACAAGCGCTCGCGGGCTCGTGGATCTGGTCCACATACCGCCGGTGGGGAATTGCGCCCCGCCCTGAGAATGATTGCACGTTGCCAATTTGGCGGGGCGTGCGCAATATCAAAAATGAGTATTTGAGGATCAGAACATGCACCCGAACCCGATTTACCACGATGCGGATGCTGCGCGTAATCTCGCGTTTGCGCGCGAGATCGGATTTGGGGTTTTGGCGGTGAATGGGGTTGCGGCCCCTATGCTGAGCCATGTGCCGTTTTTACTGTCGGATGACGGGATGCTCGCTGAGTTGCATTTGGTGCGCTCAAACCCGATTGCGCGGGCACTAAAGGTGCCGCTGTCTGCCAGCATCGCGATTAGTGGTCCGCATGGGTATATTTCGCCTGACTGGTATGGGATCGCTGATCAGGTTCCGACGTGGAATTATGTGGCGGTGCATTTGTCCGGTCAGCTAGATTTACGGCCCCAAGATGAATTGCGTGATCTGCTGGACCGTCAGTCAGGGCATTTTGAGAATTTGTTGTCGCCAAAGCCGCCTTGGACCACGGACAAGATGACACCCGAAGTGATGGACAAGATGATGCGCCAGATTGTGCCGTGCCGGATGAAAATCACAGGTGTCGATGGCACATGGAAGCTGAACCAGAATAAAGCCGATGAGGTACGCCTGCGCGCCGCCGATGGTGTCAAAGCGAATGATTTAGGTGTGAACACGGACGCGTTGTCGATGCACATGCGCACTGCAAAATAGTAATGTTGCCGGGCAGTGGCGCGGCAAAACCCGATGATCGTGAAAGGATCGCCAGATGAAATTGTATTATAGCCCGACGTCGCCATACGTGCGTAAGGTGATGATCTTGTTGCATGAAACCGGACAGTTGGGTGACGTTGAATTGTTGTCTGAGCAAACGTCTCCGTTGGCCCCAGCAGATGGTTTGCCCGCCAAGAACCCATTGGCCAAGGTTCCTGCGTTAGAGCGCGCAGATGGTCCGACGCTGTATGACAGTCGGGTGATTTGTGCGTATCTTGATGCCCGCGGAGGCGACAAATTGTACCCGGCCGGCGCGCGTCGTTGGGATACGATGACGCTAGAGGCCACCGGCGACGGTATTTTGGATGCAGCGCTGTTGATCACCTATGAGGCGCGCATGCGTCCCGAGGGCAAGCAGTGGTCAGAATGGACAGACGCGCAGTGGTCCAAAATTTCTGGTGCTTGTGCGGCCCTGAACACCCGCTGGATGAGCCACCTGAACGGGCCTTTGGACATGGGGCAAATCGCTGTTGCTTGCGCGCTGTCGTACCTGGATTTTCGCCACGACGCACGTGGATGGCGCCATGGAAATGACGCCTTGGCTGCTTGGTACGCTGATTTTGCGGCACGTGATGTGATGGTGCAGACCGCGCCGCCTGTCGGGGGATAACGGCGCGCAATGACGGATCGCCCCAAAGTTGCGGCCCTCGCGGTTGTATTGCGCGAGGGTCATGTGTTGCTGGTGAAACGCAAGAATGAACCGGACGCTGGTTTGTGGGGGTTTCCTGGCGGGCATGTTGAACTGGGCGAAACCGGGCTGGACGCGGCTGCGCGCGAGCTGCATGAAGAAACCGGCGTGATTGCGACGCCGGTTGCTTATCTGACCAATCTAGACATCATCACGCATGATCCTGACGGTGCTGTTGCGTTTCATTTTCTGCTCGCTGCCGTGCTGTGCGACTACCAATCGGGCACACCCCGCGCGATGGATGATGCGCAAGACGCCGATTGGATTCGCGTTCAGGACGTCGAAAATAAATCAATCGCCCTTAGTCAGAATGTCGATAACGTATTGCGGTTGGCTCTGGCCTATCGGCGCGGTCATTGACGGCACGCAAAACCTCTGTGGTGCTGTGCTACGCGTTGCTGCTGGTAGCTTTGTAGCGCGCTCGGCGCGGATCATTCGGATGCCTGACGGGTTCAGCCTGACAAATTCAGCGCAAAATGCCGCCTAGAATCACTGGCATCCAAAACTTTGTTCCTTCAATTTTAGAAATGTGATTTCACGAAACCGCAGTTAAACGGTCAAAACAGGTACTACAGTTGTATTTTTCATGCCTTAATAGGTGCCTGCGACCACATGCGTCACTGATGTGTCTGGACGCAACGGTGCTGCCTCGTTAAACAGCGCCCAGCAAGGGTGCGCTATTGACGCACTCAATGTGTCTAATGGCCCGCACAGGGCTGGAAAAATTGGAGAAACCCACGTGTCTAACTCAGAAGAACACGAAGGCACCCGCCGGGATTTCCTGCTCTATGCCACTGGTGGCACAGGTGCAGTGGTCGCTGGTGCTGCGGTCTGGCCGCTGATCAACCAAATGAACCCATCCGCAGACGTGCGCGCGTTGGCCTCGATTTTCGTCAATGTTGGCGATCTTGAGCCAGGCACGCAGTTGACGGTCAAATGGCTGGGCAAGCCCGTGTTTATCCGCCGCCGCACCGAAGACGAGATTGCCGAAGCAGCAGCCGTTGCGCTGACTGATCTGCCTGACGCAGACGCGCGCAACGCCAACATCGGTGCAGCCGACGCATCTGATGCGAACCGGTCTTTGTCAGAAGATGGCGAATGGCTGGTGATGATGGGCGTTTGTACGCACCTTGGCTGTGTGCCTTTGGGCGACGCTGGCGACTTTGGCGGCTGGTTTTGCCCATGCCACGGGTCGCACTACGACACAGCCGGTCGTATCCGCAAAGGTCCAGCACCTGAAAACTTGCCGGTTCCACCGGCCGTCTTCGTGGACGACGCCACGATCAAACTCGGTTAAGGGAGAGACGCAATGGGTGGAATTCCTCACGACCATTACGAACCAAAAACCAAGGGCGAAAAGTGGCTAGACAGCCGTTTGCCTATCGTTGGTTTGATGTACACAACATTGACGGCACCAACGCCGAAAAACCTGAACTGGATGTGGATCTGGGGCATCGTTTTGACGTTCTGTCTGGCGCTGCAAATCGTGACAGGTATCGTTTTGGCGATGCACTACACGCCGCACGTCGACAACGCGTTTGCGTCTGTTGAACACATCACACGCAACGTAAACGGCGGCTACATGCTGCGGTACTTGCACGCCAACGGCGCGTCGTTGTTCTTTGTGGCGGTTTACGCCCACATTTTCCGCGGCCTGTACTACGGTTCTTACAAATCCCCACGCGAGGTCACGTGGATCATCGGCATGTTGATCTACTTGCTGATGATGGCGACAGGTTTCATGGGGTACGTTTTGCCTTGGGGCCAAATGTCATTCTGGGGCGCGACTGTTATCACTGGTTTGTTCGGTGCGATCCCGTTCATCGGTGATACGTTGCAAACTTTCCTGCTGGGCGGACCTGCTGTTGATAACGCAACGCTGAACCGTTTCTTTAGCTTGCACTATTTGCTGCCGTTCGTGATTGCCGGTCTGGTGATCGTGCACATCTGGGCGTTCCACACGACAGGCAACAACAACCCAACCGGTGTTGAAGTGCGTCGGGGATCCAAGGAAGAGGCTGAAAAAGACACGCTGCCGTTCTGGCCGTATTTCGTGATCAAAGACTTGTTCGCGCTGGCGGTTATTCTGGCTGTGTTCTTTGCCATCGTCGGCTTTATGCCGAACTACCTTGGTCACCCGGACAACTACATCGAAGCGAACCCGCTTTCGACGCCTGCACACATCGTGCCTGAGTGGTACTTCTTGCCATTCTACGCAATCCTGCGCGCCTTTACGGCCGAAGTATGGGTTGTGCAAATTGCGACATTCGTGACCGGCGGCATCGTTACGGCCAAGTTCTTTGGTGTTCTGGCGATGTTTGGTGCGATCGCGGTTATGGCGTTGGTGCCATGGCTTGACACATCGTCGGTCCGCTCTGGTCGGTTCCGTCCAATGTTCAAGTGGTGGTTTGCACTGCTGGTCATCGATTTCTTTGCCCTGATGTGGCTGGGTGCGATGCCTGCAGAAGAACCCTATGCGTCGTTCTCTTTGATCGCGTCGGCCTATTGGTTCGCATACTTCTTGGTTATCTTGCCACTGCTTGGCGTGATCGAGAAACCGGACACACCGCCTGCGACCATCGAAGATGACTTTGCTGCCCACTACGGTAGCGACGCTGACAAACAGCCAGCGGAATAAGAGGAAATGCGTATGTTTAAGAAACTCGCAATCAGCACTGTTGCAGCGATTACGCTTGCAACAGGCGCTATGGCAGCTGGCGAAGGCGCGCATATCGAGAATATCGATTTCTCGTTTGACGGGCCCTTTGGCACCTACGATCAGAACCAACTGCAACGCGGTCTGCAAATCTACACAGAGGTTTGCGCGGCGTGTCACGGTCTGAAATATGTGCCGATCCGCACGCTCGGCGATGAGGGTGGTCCACACCTTCCTGCCGATCAGGTTCGCGCCTATGCCGATCAGTTCAGCGTCAACGACGAGCTGGCAAACCCACAGCTGTTTGACCTGGAAACCGAAGAATATCGCGCCCTGACACCGGCCGATAGTTTTCCGATCAACAATGCCAACGCGGCCCCTGATTTGTCGTTGATGGCGAAATCACGTGCAGCGTTCCACGGCCCTTACGGTCTTGGCATCAACCAGTTGATGAAGGGCACAGGCGGCGCGGAATACATTGCGGCACTGATGCAGGGCTACGTCGATGCACCGTCGTGCACACCAGATGACATGGACGGCTCGTACAACAAATACTTCACATCTGGCGGCTATCCGGCAGAGTGCATGGACGAAGACGGTCATCACAAGTATCCGGGCAGCTGGATTGCGATGGGCCAACCTTTGTACGGCGAAGATGTTGACTATGCAGATGGCCATTCCAACAGCCTGCACCACGAATCCGAAGACGTTGCGGCGTTTCTGATGTGGGCGGCTGAGCCAAAGCTGCAAGCGCGCAAGCAAGCTGGTTTTGTTGGTGTACTGCTACTGACGCTGTTGTCGGTGCTGCTGTACCTGACGAACAAACGCCTTTGGGCACCGCACAAAAAGAAAAAGCACTAAGGGCAAACGCCTTTCTGCGAAAAAGCCCCGCACTGGAAACAGCGCGGGGCTTTATTTTTTTGAAACAGGTCTGAGGTCAAGATGAAACAATCGCTCGCTCTAATCACTTTGGTCGTGTCGGATTATGACGATGCAATCGCGTTTTATAGGGATGTGCTTGGCTTTGATCTGATCGATGACACCTACCAGCCCGAGCAGGACAAACGGTGGGTTGTTGTTAAGCCCAAAGGCGGTGGCGATGCATCGATTTTGCTGGCCAAAGCTTCCAACACAGAACAATCAGATCGCGTCGGTGATCAGACGGGTGGCCGTGTCGCGCTGTTTTTGCAAACCGATAATTTTGAACGCGATTATGCTGCGTATCAAAGCAAGGGAGTGAAATTTGTACGCGCCCCAAAAACTGAACCTTATGGAACAGTGGCGGTGTTTGCTGACCTTTACGGCAACCTGTGGGACCTGATCGAATTCAGCAAAGCCTAAGCTGTTAGTTGATTTTGCTGAACACCAGTGATGAGCGTTGGCACAATCTGCCCCTCAATCTGCGCGGTTTCAAACGTCACTTCTGTGAAATGCTCAGTGCGGCCCATGTGGGCGTTTTCCATCAAGACCTGATGCGTGCGTCCGATCTGTGATTGCAGATGCGCTGCCACCTGCGTTTGCCCTGCTGCGCGCAAAGTGGCGGCGCGTGCTTTGATCGCTTTGCCATTCACCTGCGGCATGCGTGCGGCAGGCGTGCCGGGGCGCGGCGAGTAGGGAAACACGTGCAGCCAGGTCAGATCGCAATCTTTGACCAACGCCAGCGAATTGGCGAACATCGCTTCGGTCTCGGTCGGGAAGCCTGCGATGATGTCAGCCCCGAATGTCATGTCTGGCCGCAGTTTTTTCGCATCTTCGGCAAAGCGGATCGCATCGTCGCGCAGATGCCGTCGCTTCATCCGTTTCAGAATCATGTCGTCGCCGTGCTGTAGCGACAGGTGCAAATGCGGCATCAGGCGGGGTTCGGTCGCGATGGCCTGCATCAGGTTTTCATCCACCTCGATGCTGTCGATCGAACTGATCCGCAGGCGCGGCAAATCAGGCACCAAGCGCAGGATGCGCATGACCAGATCACCAAGTTTCGGAGCCGATGGTAAATCGCCGCCCCAGCTGGTCATGTCCACACCGGTCAGCACGACTTCGTTGTAGCCTTTGTCGACGAGCCGCTTGATTTGGTCGACAACAACACCCGCAGGCACGGACCGTGAATTGCCGCGACCGTATGGAATAATGCAAAACGTGCAGCGGTGATCGCAGCCGTTCTGAACCTGCACGTAGGCGCGTGATCGCGTGCCAAACCCGTCGATCAAATGCCCTGCCGTTTCGGTGACGGACATGATGTCGTTAACCTGTACGGCCTCGCTGTCGCCGATGAAATCAGCAGCCAGACCTTGCCACGTGTCGCCCTGCATTTTTTCGGTGTTGCCAATGACAGCGTCGACTTCGTCCATCGCGGTGAATGTCGCGGGTTCGGTTTGCGCGGCGCATCCGGTTACGATCAAACGAGCGTTCGGGTTTTCACGCCGCAGTTTGCGAATGTCCTGGCGGGCTTTGCGCACAGCCTCGGTTGTCACGGCGCATGTGTTCACAATCACCGCGTTCTGAAGGCCGGCTTGTTCGGCCAGTTCTTTCATCGCTTCGGTTTCGTACATGTTTAATCGACAACCGTGATTTGAAAATTTGGGCGCGCTCATGACAGGCTGTCCATAAAGCTTTGCGTCAGCTTGCCAGAAAATACGTGCATCGTTGCGCCAGTCATCCAAACGCCGTCTTCGCGCCAGTCAACGTGCAACGTGCCACCGTCCAGATCAATGCGCACAGAGCGGCCCGTCAGGCCTCGTCTGGCCGCCGCAACAGCAGTGGCGCAGGACGAAGATCCAGACGCCAGCGTGACGCCAACGCCACGTTCCCACACACGCATGCGGATGTGATCGGGGCCAACGATTTGCGCGAACTGCACGTTGGTGCGTTCTGGATAGACCGGGTGATGCTCAAGCTCGGATCCGCGCGCAGCCAGATCAATCGCTGCGACATCATCCACGAAGAACGTGCAGTGCGGGTTGCCCATGCCGGTGGCCGTCGGCGCGCCGTCGATTGGTAATTCTAGGGTGTCCATCGCGCTGGCCAGCGGCACGTCCGCCCAGCCTAGCTGCGGATGCCCCATGTTGACCGACGTGATGCCGTCGCCCTGATCCACCGCGTGCAGGGCACCGCGATCAGTGGTCAGCGTTAGCGTTTTCGCACCACTGCCATCCATCAAAAATCGCGCAATGCAACGGGTCGCATTTCCGCAGGCCGCCGAAGTCGAACCATCAGAATTATAAAATGTCAGATGTGCGTCCTCGGCCCCGTCGCTGATCACTGCCAGCTGGTCAAAGCCAACACCACAACGCCGATCAGCCAGCGCTTTGGCGAGTGATTCAGACATCTCGAACGCTTGCGTCCGTGCGTCCATGACAACAAAATCGTTGCCGAGCCCATGCATTTTCATGAAGGGCAATGAGAGAGGGGCTGAATGGGTCATTTCGGGCATATAACGCCCCCGCCGGAGTGAATCCAGAGCAAGAGAAATAAAGTTCATAATAAGGGCTTGACCCCCCCGCCGACTCTTTCTACTTAGCAACGCAGTGGGCCTGTAGCTCAGTTGGTAGAGCAACTGACTTTTAATCAGTAGGTCTCCGGTTCGAACCCGGACGGGCTCACCATTTTTACTCTTGATTTGAAGGGGTCTCTCCTTCAGGCGAAGTTTGTAAGATGCCAGTGGCTATGTGTCTTCTGGCGGGATGGTTTTGGGATTACCTTGTGTCGTCCCAGAAATCTGTTGGCATATCGTGCAGTTGCTGGGCGGTTGTATCATCGATCCAATCTTGGCGTTCATCAACGGACCAACTTTCATATCTGGGTTCTAGTGCCGCAATCGCGTGGGCGCGCCTGATGGCTTGGTGGTATTTTAATTGCTCAATAGGAGCATTCGGAACAATCGCGTAAACAAATTTGCCGCCCATGGCTGTCGCCAATTGCTCCATTTGTTTGATTGAAACCGACCCTTCCTTTTCGCTGCGCTCTGCCTGATAGACGGCATTTCGACTGACACCTTTGCGCACCGCAACCTGTTCTGCGGACATGCCCAAGGCCAATCGCATTGTCGCGATCCACCCCTTTTCAGGTACTTGGCTGCTTGCAAACTGTTCCGCCGCACGATCCAGAATGCGCGCCAGCCGCCTGCGTTGCATAAAGTCCGGCATGATGTTCCCTTAACGATCACTGCGTTGCATGCTTAAATTAGGCAGTCTACGTCGTAAAGTCAATGTATTTTGCGGAATATTGACAAATATGAATATATATACCTAACATTATTAAAAAAACTCCCTATATAAGTGGAAGGGACCTCAATGCTCAATACTTTTTTAACACCCGAATCTTATCCGTTCGCCATTGCACTCGCTGTCACGGCGGGATTGTTTATTCTTGAAATCATAAGCTCCTTGTTGGGGGCGACTGTTTTGGGGTTGGGCGGTGACGCGCCTGATATCGATGTCGATGCTGACTTTGATTTGTCGGCAGATATTGATGGTGTAGACATTCCATCTGACGCGTTTGAGGGCACGACCAGTCCTTCGGGCGTTTTCACTTGGATTGGTGCGCGTGATGTTCCGTTCCTGATTTGGCTCGTGTCATTTCTGACGATGTTTGGCTTGGCTGGTCTGATCATCCAATCCATCGCGACCACAATTTTTGGCGTGCCTCTGTACACGATGCTGGCTGTTGTGCTCGCTTTTGTCCCTGCAATCGGGATCACGCGGGTCATCGCCAATTGGGTGGCGCTGATCATGCAGAAAACGGAAACCAGTGCGATGCGCACGCGTTTTCTTGGCGGGCATCGCGGAACGATTACCCAAGGCACTGCAGCGCGGGGCAAACCTGCCGAGGCCAAGATCAAAGATCGGCATGGCAACATGCACTACCTGCGGGTCGAACCGCTGGATGACGACGGCGTCTTTGCCCAAGGCAGCGACGTAACACTGATCCGCAAGCGTGGCGACAAGTTCTTTGTCATCTAAGCCGCGCTTTCGACCCAAATTCTGAAATATAACCCAACGGAGTATTCTATGGATATGACCTCTATTCTGACCATCGCGGGCATTCTCGTTGCCCTTCTAGTGTTCATCGGCCTGATTATGGCCCGTCTGTACAAACGTGCGACTCGCGAAACCAGCTTGGTGAAAACCGGGGCTGGTGGACGGGTTGTGATCATGGATGGTAGCACAATCGTCGTGCCGTTCCTGCACAAGGTCGCAAAGGTCAACATGAAGACATTGCGTCTCGAAGTGGCCCGCGTAAACGAGCAATCCCTGATCACCAAAGACCGGATGCGTGTCGACGTGGGCGTGGAGTTTTACGTCTCTGTCAATGCGACCGACGATGGTATTTCACGTGCTGCCCAGACGCTTGGGGATCGCACGTTCCACGTCGAACAGTTGCGCGAAATGATCGAAGGTAAATTGATTGACGGCTTGCGTGCAGTTGCGGCCCAAATGACGATGGACGAATTGCACGAAAACCGCGCCAGCTTTGTGCAAGAGGTGCAAAATGCGATCTCTGAGGATCTGTTGAAAAACGGGCTTGAGCTAGGGTCAGGACCCATTAACTGATTGAGCCTGTCGTGTTGTTATGATTCACGACCCCTAGTTGTAGGGGGATATGATGAGCAATTTGTATTGGCTGACTGAGGCGCAGATGCAGCGT
>JAQXDI010000017.1 GCA_029251465.1 Ascidiaceihabitans sp. | reverse complement strand
AAGAAACCGATGAAGTTCTGGAGGAATATCAGCTGAAAGCAACGGATAACGTCAGTTACGTTAGAGCGCATCAGTCTCGTTATGAAAACATCGATGTCAAAGCGACGTCTGGGGTGGCTGAGCGTATAGAGGGGGTTGAAACAAGTGGTTTTTTAGATGTGGAAATGACCTTGAAAGTTGATGGAACCTTTGAAGACCTTGCCAACAATACCATAAGTGATCGTGTTATCGATTCCGCTGAAATTTCTGGGCTTGCGATCGCTGGGCTTGAAGCCATCAACGTCTTGACCGGAAAATCCGATATGGCTGACGGCGGGAAGAGGGTTGTAAGGACAGCTCTTAGTGCTTCGGTCGCGACGGGAATAACTGCATTTTTGTTCGGTTAAGGTATGCGTTCGTTTGACGACGAACATATGTCGGCCAAAGAGGCTGCCAAGTACACAGGGCAAAGTGGCATTACTTCACAAATCGATGTATGGCTGCATTTCTCCCTTCTACAGACGGATAGGAGCCAGCTTTTTTAAGCACGATATTTTCGTTTCAGGGTACCGGGCTTTATTTGCAGCACGGAAAATCAATACAGTGGGTTCGATGGAGACGTTGGCTGCGATTGATAGCACGCCAGAAACCATCCCTCCGCCTTAACCGGTGGTACTGGTCAGAGGCAGAATTACACGGCCCCCCAGCGCGAAATCCGTGATTGGCATCACATGTAAAATTGAGGCATGCTTGGCTTCTAGGCCAAAAACCAGAAAGGCGAAAGTTCATGTCCCAAGACATAGACCTTGTTATCCACGATGGTCAGGTGGTGACGCCCAAAGGAATTGTCGAGGGTGACCTTGCCATTGCCGACGGCCGTATCATTTCGACTGGGCACCCCATATCGCAGGCAAAGGCCCAGATTTCGGCCAAGGGAAAACTGGTGATGCCAGGTGGTGTCGATCCCCACGCGCATATCGAGCAGATGTCGGGCATGGGCCAATGGAACGCCGACACATTCGAAACCGCGACGAAATCCGCCGCGATGGGGGGTACGACCAGTGTCATTTCCTTCGCCGCCCAGAACAATGGGCAGTCATTGATTGACACGGTCGCAAATTATTCGGCCCGCGCTATGCGTGGCGCAATGATCGACTACGCTTTTCATATCACGCTGACGGACATCACAGTGCCCAGCTTTGAACGCGATTTGGCTGCTCTTATTGCTGTGGGCCATCGGTCTTTGAAGGTGTTCACCACCTACAATATCCAATTAGACGATGCCGCGTTGTTGAAGGTTTTTCAATGCGCGCGCGACGCCGGTGCGTTGATGTGCGTCCATGCGGAAAACGACGCGATCATCACGCAGGCAAAGGAGAAATTAATCGGGGCTGGTCGTACCGCGCCGCGAGATCACGCAACATCACGGCCCAGAATGGCCGAGATCGAAGCTGTAGAACGGATGTGCCGCTTTGCCGAATACCTCGATCAGCCGGTGATGCTGTTTCACATCTCGACCCGCGAGGGTGCGGCTGCTGTGCGCGCGGCACAAGAGCGGGGCGCACCGGTCTGGGCCGAGACTTGCCCGCATTACTTATTCATGACGGAAGACGTGCTTGATAGATCTGGGCTGGAAGGTGCGAAGTGGATGTGTTCTCCGCCACAGCGCCAGCCTGCGGATCAAGAAGCGCTATGGCAAGCCCTCCATCAGGGGACACTCAGCCTGGTGTCATCAGATCATGCCCCTTACCGCTATGACGAAACAGGTAAGTTGGCAGCAGGTCCCAAAGCTGGATTTCACCAGATTGCCAATGGGTTGCCGGGTTTGGAGACACGACTGCCGTTGATGTTCAACGAAATGGTCACCAAAGGGCGCGGCGGGCCTGAAGCTTTTGCTGAGGTGACGTCGCACGCAGCCGCACGACTGTATGGTCTGGAACGCAAAGGTGGAATTGCCGAAGGGATGGATGCAGACATCGTGATCTGGAATCCGGACAAAACAGTGACATATGGCACGCAGGACTTGCACGACAATGTAGGCTACAATCCATGGGAAAGCACCACCGTGACTGGCTGGCCTGAACATGTCATTTTACGCGGAACAACACTGATGCACGATGGAAAGTTCTTTGGCACACCCGGCAGCGGTCAGTGGCTTGACCGCACGCAACTGGCCACCAAACCGATTCATTCGTCCAAGCAGAAAGTGCTGACATGAAGCGACCAGATACAGCCAACCAACTGGCTATCACCTTTTTCTATTATCGCGATCTACCCGCTGCGATGCGTTTTTATGAAGATGTGCTGGGCTTGTCGCTGGTCATAGATCAGGGCTGGTGCAAGATCTATCAGATTTGCCCGGGCGCACATGTCGGGCTGGTCGACGAAAGCAAAGGCATGAACAAATGGGCCCCTACCAAACCCGTGCAATTGTGCATCCGCGTGTCAGATGTAAATAGCTGGTATGATTATGCAAAATCAGCCGCAGTGGTAAATTTGTCAAAGCTGTTCATCAACGACGAGATCGGCATCCGTGCCTTTGTCTTTAACGATCCTGAAGGATACCAAATCGAAATCCAGTCAGCTACGCGGGATGGCGCATGAAAACGCTCATCGTCATCAACCCCAATTCCTCGCAAGCCGTAACCGACGGGATCGACATCGCGATTGATCCGTTGCGCAGCTTTGGTGTCCCGATCCGCTGTCTTACTTTGGCCGAGGGTCCGCCGGGGATCGAAAGCCAGCGGCAGGCGGACCTGACCATCGCCCCGATGCTAAACCTTGCAGCGGCACAGAAAGACGCGGCTGGATTTGTGATTGCGTGTTTCGGTGATCCCGGTCTTCATGCCCTGCGCGATCAAACTGGCTTGCCCGTCGTTGGCATACAAGAAGCAGCCGTGATGACGGCTTTGACGCTTGGGCAGCGGTTTGGCGTGATTGCAATTTTGCCGCCCTCAATCCCGCGACACCTAAGGGCGTTTGGGGCTATGGGTGTGCTTTACCGCTTGGCGGGCGACCGCGCCTTGGGGCTGGGTGTAGCGGACTTGGCCGATCCGAATAAAAGCTTGGATGCCATGATCGCGACTGGCAAGCGGTTGCGTGATGAAGACGGGGCGAATGTTCTGATCATGGGATGCGCGGGCATGGCCCACTATCGCGACCCGCTGCAACACGCTACCGGTCTTCCGGTTGTCGAACCATCCCAAGCAGCCACGAGCATGGCATTGGGACAAATCCAATTAGGCCTGTCACACAAGCTACAAAGGACTGATTATGCTTGATGAAACAACCAGCGGCGTTTTCACAATTGCCGCCACGCCTTTCATGCCTGATGGCACGCTGGATTTCGAAAGCGTCGACCGGATGGTCGATGCCTATATCGAAAAAGGTGCGGACGGGCTGACGATACTTGGAATGATGGGCGAAGCGGGCAAATTGTCTGCCGAAGAATCCGTGGCCGTTGTCCGACGTGCTACCTCACGGTGCGACGTGCCGGTCATTGTTGGGGTCTCGGCCTCTGGTTTTGCTGCGATGAGCGCACTCAGCAATGCGTCAATGGATGCGGGTGCGGCCGGCGTAATGGTCGCGCCACCAATGGGGTTAAAAACCGACGCGGAAATCCTCTCCTATTATCACAATGCAGCGGATGCGCTGGGTGACATTCCTTTTGTTCTACAGGATTTCCCACTGGCCACAGGAGTTAAGATATCGACCTCAGTGATTGCGCAGATCGTCGAAGACTGTCCTACCTGCTTCATGCTCAAACACGAGGACTGGCCAGGTCTTGAGAAAATTACGGCGCTGCGCAAGATCTCTGACGCAGGGGCCCGTCGCATATCTATCCTATGCGGTAACGGCGGCATGTATTTGTTGGAAGAGCTTTTACGCGGCGCAGATGGAGCCATGACCGGATTTGGCTACCCTGAAATGATGCGGCAGGTTTTGGATGCGTTTCGGGCACATGAAATTGAGCGGGCGCGGGATATCTTTGACGCCTATATGCCCATGATCCGGTACGAGGCACAGCCAGGTATGGGGCTCGCCATCCGCAAGCACTCGCTTGCGCAGCAAGGGATCATCCTGCACCCGACGTTGCGCAAACCGGGTGCGGGCCTTTCAGCGGAAGCCATCGCAGAGGTTGATGTGCTTGCAACGCGACAAAAAAGGCGACTGGCTGAGCTTGGGATTCAATAAAATGTTTCGGTCAGGTTTTGACCCTGGTCCTAAGTGTCGAAACTAGTTGTTTTTGCACTTGCCTAGGGTCAGGACCCATTAACTGATTGAGCCTGTCGTGTTGTTATGATTCACGACCCCTAGTTGTAGGGGGATATGATGAGCAATTTGTATTGGCTGACTGAGGCGCAGATGCAGCG
>JAQXDI010000016.1 GCA_029251465.1 Ascidiaceihabitans sp. | reverse complement strand
CTTATAAATACTCAGACCACGCCGCAGATGCTTGATCGTCTTCTTGCTGTTTTGAGATTCTTCAACCAAGCGAATGCCTTAGATCCAGTGTCTAACTGTGTCTAAGTATTGCTGGCGAGATTTGTGAAATCAACCAAGATGTAACTTATTGATTTAAAGTGATAAATGGTGCCCGAGGGCGGAATCGAACCACCGACACGAGGATTTTCAATCCACTGCTCTACCCCTGAGCTACTCGGGCACCTTTAACCGCAAAAGCGGTTGGGTGAGGGCGTGATAGGCCGAAGCAGGCAGGCTGTCCAGACCAAAACAGCAAAAATCTGACGCCATTTAAATCACTTGGAACGATTGGCACCATATAGCCACGACAAAGGCAGATCAGTGCGGTAAATCTCGCGCGACTTCTTGATCCAAATCGACGTCGATTTCACCTTCGCGCTCGGACGGGACGGCGTAGGATCCGTTGACCCAGCGCGCCAGATCGACGTCTGCACAACGCTTGGAACAGAACGGGCGGAATTTCGCATCGGTGTCGCGGGCGCAGATCGGGCAGCTCATTTCAGCACGTCACCCAAAGGCAGACGCACGCGTTTACGTTGCAATTCGTAGTGGCCCAAAGGCGTCCAGCCTACCAAAGCCGTCTCGATGTCATCCGCCTTGAACGCGCCGCGCAGGGCGTCCTCGAACGGGCGGCGATCCTTTTTGGGCATCGGGGCCAGATCCAGCGTGATTTGCCCTGCAAGGCCGCGCACACGCAACGCTTGGGGCAACAGGCGCGCGCAGGTCATGTTGGCGTTGATGCCGGCCGCCAACGACACGTCAGCGCCGGTGTTCACGTCCACAGCGACCAGCGCGCGCGTGGGTTCGACGTACATGCCGCCAGACTTGCCAAAGCTGACAAAGGCACCGCGCGCGTCCTCTAGCGCGTCCAGCACGCCGTGATCGTCAAAGCCGCCGTCTGCGGTGACAACTTCGGCCGGTTCAACCCAGTCGCGCCACGCCAAAACATGGGGGCCATCGCCGTCCAGCAGCATTTCCATTTCCGTGCCCTCGTCCGACATCACGCGCGTTGCGACCTCGAGCATGGTTTCGATGTCGTCGCCAATGTCGTCCACGGGGGCCGCCGCACAGCACGAGCGCAGGATCAAGCCCATCTGTGTGTCGTCCATCGCCGCGTCCGCGATTTGCAGCAGCGCGTCACGCAAGTCATCGTCGCGGATGCTGCGCGAAATATTGCGCCCCGGAGCCTCAGGTGTGACGATCGCATAACGGCTTTTAAACAGCACCTTTTGCGTGACCGGAATGGCTTTGCCCGGCTCGGCGTATCCGGTGACCTGCACCAGCAACGCCTGACCCGGCGCGAGGCCCTTGACCTGACGCAAGAACGCTGACCCATCGGGGGTTTTCAGAAACATGCCGCCCTGCCCTTTGACGGGGCGATCGGCGATGGCCCGGTAGATCGTGCCGGGGGCTGGCGCGTCTGCTTCGATCAGAAAATCGCTGAGGCGTCCGTCGACCATCAAGGCTGCCGCTTCGCGGTCTTGAACGTGGTCCAAAATGATCGTGCGGCCCTTCATGGCGTGTCCTTGTACAATGGGTATCCGGCCTCGATCAGCAGTCCGGCGGTTTCGGTCAGGGGCAGGCCCACGATACCGGTAAATGATCCGCTGATCCACGGAATGAACGCGCTGGCGGCCCCTTGGATGCCGTAGCCGCCCGCTTTGCCCTGCCAGTCGCCCGAGGCGATGTAAGCGGCGACTTCGTCCTTGCTGAGGTTCTTCATGCGAACCGTGCTGACCACGTCCTTTTGCCAGACCTGATCGCCACGTTTGACGGCGACCGACGTGATCACCTTGTGGCGACGGCCCGACATCGACCACAGAAATTTCGCGGCCTCGCCAGCATCCGCGGGCTTGCCCAGAATGCGACGACCCAACGCGACGGTGGTATCGGCGCATAGCACAATGTCGTCGGCCTCGGCCGGAACCGCCGCCACCTTTTCACGGGTGATGCGCGCGCAATACGGGCGCGGCAATTCGGCTTTGATCGGGTCTTCGTTGATGTCAGGGGCGCGCACATCGTGCGGCACAACGCCAATTTGCCCCAGCAGCTCGAGGCGGCGGGGGCTTCCTGAACCTAAGATAAACTTCATCCGATCATTCCACATCTTATCCGAAAACCGGTGCCCACTTTTCGGGACGTGGACATACGTTTATTTAAACCGGTAGTTGATCCGACCCTTGGTCAGATCGTACGGCGTCATTTCGACCTGGACTTTGTCCCCTGCCAAAACACGGATGCGATTTTTGCGCATCTTGCCTGCCGTGTGTGCGATGATCTCATGGCCGTTTTCCAGCTCGACCCGAAACGTCGCATTCGGCAGGAGTTCCCGCACAACACCGGGAAATTCGAGCAATTCTTCCTTGGCCATGGTTTCTCCTACATGGATTTACGCCCACCAACTGTGGATGAGGCTGTAGATGAGCGCTTTTTCCTAAGGTTTCAAGGGAACAATCGGCGCTAATCCACTTTTGTGACTGCCACGTCACGTCACGCACTCTTGGATAACCCACCCTATCAAATTTACATTTGGCAATATCAGACTACCACGCTTGTCAATTTTTATGGGTTTTGCTACGCATCGGATTAACATTTATCAAATAAAGCTGGGCCAAACCATGATTGCAAAAGGTGTCACACTGCGTGGGCTAGAGGTTTTTGAAGCTTTGGCCAGCAGTGGATCAGTTGCGCAAACGGCCAAAATGACGGGACTCAGTCAGCCCGCCGTCAGCCAACAACTCAGCAAACTCGAGGATGCGCTGGCCACAGGACTGATCGAACACAACCGTCGCCCCATGCGCTTGACGCCTGCTGGCCACAGCTTTTTGACGCGTGCAAAGTCGGCTTTGGCCGAGCTGCGCCTTGCGCACACCGAACTGACGGTGATGGATCTGGCGCACCTCAAGGCGCTCAGCATCGGGTTGATTGATGACTTTGACAACGACCTGACGCCACGCCTTGCGACCATTTTGGCAGACAGTTTGACAGGCTGTAAATTCAAACTGATCACCGCGCCCAGCCACGAAATCTCTAAGGCGATCGAGGACAAATCGCTGCACATGGCGATCTCTGCGAACACCGGCACAATGATGGACGGCGTGCTGGAATACCCGATTGTGCGCGACCCGTTTATCTTGGTCGTCCCAAAGGGCACGGTCAGCAGCACCGCCGCCGCGATGGCCGAGCTAAGCAAAATTCCGTTCATCCGTTACGATCAGGATCAGCTGATCAGCCGCCAGATCGAAGCGCATCTGAAACGCCAGAAACTGGATTTCCCGCACCGGTTCGAGGTCGGCAGCCACCTTGCCTTGATCGCAATGGTCGCGCGCGGGATCGGCTGGACCGTGACCACGCCGCTGGGCTACATGCGCGCCGAACGCTTCCACAACGAGGTCGAGGCATTGCCCCTGCCCTTCAAGCCGTTCTCGCGCGAGATCACGCTGTATGCCAGCGCCGATTGGGCTGGCGATGTGCCCAATGACGTCGCCCAAACCATGCGCCGCCTCGTGCAACGCCACATCATCGACCCCGCGCTGGACCAATTGCCGTGGCTGGCGGGTGAGTTGCGGATTTTGGACGCGTAAGGACGTCGGGCACTATCGGCAGCTTTCACGACAACTTTTCGACCAGATGATCGAAAACCAATCTGATGCGTCGGCTGGTTTTCATTTCGCTGTGCGTGACCAGCCACGTCGGTATGCGAAAGCTCTCTAAATCGCTCAGGACGTGTTTGAAGTCGAAAAGCCCGTGCGCAATCCGTTCCGGCACAATGATCACTCCCATTCCCCGACGTGCCATTTCCAAAGCCACCAGTTGCGACGACGAGGTTCTGCGAAAATTCGCTTTTGTCAGATCGAGCCCGGCAGGGCGCAAGTAATCCAGCATCCGCTCTGCATCGACGTAACTGATAATCTGGTGGTCAGACACGTTGGCCACTGTCGGTTCACCCCATGTCCCAAGATAGGCGGGGCTGGCGTAGAATTGCATAACCTCATCGCGCACACGCCGCAAAAGCAAATTGGGCTGATCCGGGCGTACGTGCCGGATCGCGATGTCAGCCTCACGTCGCACAAGGTCTCGTACGCTATTGTCGGCCACAACGTCGATTTCCAGTGCCGGGGCTTGCGTGCTGAGTGCGTCGAGGATGGGTGGCAAAACGTAGGCCGACATCAGTTCGGATGCGGTAATGCGCACCTGACCAGCGACTGATTGCGATTGCCCCGACGCCGCCAGCGAAACCATATTCGCGCCAACCGCCATTGCGCGCACATGGTCCAGCAACTCGATGCCGAATTGCGTCAATTCAACGGACCGTCCGGTGCGTTCAAACAACGTGACGCTGAGTGATTTCTCAAGCCCCGCGATCTGTCGGCTGACTGTGGGTTGAGTTTGCCCAAGCGTCCGCGCCGCTGCAGAAAGGGACCCCTGATCTGCGACGGCAAGGAAAGTTTTTGCAAGATTCCAGTCAAACGTCACACGGCTAGACTATGCGATAATTGCATGCTCGGACAACATGTTTGTTCAATTTACCTCGATTCTGCGCATAGGTTATTCTCTGGCGCAAATGCTGAGGGGTTCCATCCCACAGACACTGTTAGGAGAGAGAATGTGAAGCTGGTAATTCTGGGTGCGAATGGGCGGACCGGGCGGCATGTGGTACAAGAGGCGCTCAGCCGAGGGGCAAAGGTCACAGCGGTTGTGCGATCTGACGCCAAGCGCCCCACGGTCAAGCATGACCAGTTGCAGGTTGCTGTTGGTGATCCGTGTGACCCAAAATTCTTGTCCAAAGTGTTTCGGGATCAAGACGCCGTAATTTCCACGCTTGGTGGTCGCACTCCGACAAAAAAGGCGACGTCAATCTATTGGAAATCAGCGGATGCGATTGTCGAGGCCGCTGGGGATACTGGCCTGCGAAAAATCGCCGTGACCTCAAGTGCGCTTCTCTTTCCGCCGCAGCGGTTGATCGAAAGGGTTCTTGCAATCCTCGTGCGCAATATCGTTCAAAGCGCCACGCGAATGGAGCAGAAATTGTGCAACGCAAACCTCGATGTGAGGGTCGCGCGGTGCGGTTTCCTGCACAACGCCGAAGAAACAAGATATCGCGCCGAACGTGGCGTTCTGCCAAAGGACGGGTCATCCATTTCGCGCATTGCTCTTGCCCGGTTTCTTGTCGACCAAATCCATGCCCCCTGCTCGGGCTGTCAGGTTTACGGCGTATCAGGGCCGACAGCATAACAGTGATTGCAGCGATTTTGGAAAACGCCGTTTCTCTCCCTAGCGTAATCCTCTTTTGTAGTGTGAATGGTCCCAGATCGGTCTGGTCTGGATCGGGTCAGTTTTGCAAAAGCTCGATGCGGTAGCCGTCGGGGTCAGCGATTTGGGCCAGCGTGTATTTTTGACCTGTCTCGGTCGATACAATCGGCAATTCGCCTGCGGGGCGCAGGATCGCGACGTCGTGGTCCTTGAGGTAGGCTTCTAATGCATAGACATCGTCGACAACCAACGAGATATTCCCAAAAGCGGTGCCTTGCGCGTAGCCATCGTTTTCCCAGTTATGGGTCAGCTCGACAAGCGTGTCTTTGCGGCGCTCGCCGTATCCCATGAAGACGGCTGTGAACTTGGCATCTGGATAGGTTTCGCGGCCAAGCTCGGTCATACCGAGCAGGTCACGATAAAAACCAACCGATTGCTCCAGATCGCGCACGCGCAACATGGTGAATAGCAATCGGTTGGGGGCAATTTTGGGCGAAACTGGCATAGGTGTTTTCCGAAATGTTAAGGTCGGGCGAGGGTCGCGTGTCAGTTTCCGGAATGGGTGTCGTAGACCTTGCCGCTGATCTTCCATGCGCCATCGTGTTTGTAGAGCACGAAGAAATCGGTGAAGCGGTTGCCAAGCCAGTTTACGAACTCGACCTTGGCCGCCGCTGCCGGACCCGAGATATCGATCCACGCGATCTGGTGTTCGACGTCGCGAGAGGGGCCGCCGGCTTGGACCGCATCGCGAAAACTGTCCGCGTCCATGTTGTAGAACGTGCCACCCATTGATCCGACGATATGGGCGTGATCGTAAAATGCAGTGCGAATATGGGCCCCATCACCGGTTGTGGCGCTGTCGATATAAGGCCTCAGGGCGTCTGCGACGGCCCGAATGTCTGCAAAACTCTCGGCGTCTGATTTTGATACTGGCATGATATGCCTCCAATGGATCGGGTTACGTGGATCTGTAGGCTGGGCGGGCGTCACCGCTGACCTTGAAGGTATAGATAGATCACCTGGCTAAATCTTTTGGGTATGGATTTAATACCTATTAAGTATGACTATGATGACGGATATAGACACCAACCAAACGAAAGAACCCATGGATCTGAACCTCAAACGCGTGCGCTATTTCCTGGCACTCGCGCAAACCCTCAACATCTCTCAGGCCGCGCGAAAACTCGGCATGTCCCAGCCCGCTTTGACAAAGGCTGTCCAGCGGCTCGAGGAAGAGGTCGGCGGCCCATTGATCCGTCGCGAAGGTCGCCACACGCATCTGACGCAATTGGGCTCGTCCCTGATCGGCCTCTTCGAAGGCCTTGTCACCAACGCAAATTACATCGAGCAAACAGCGCAATCCTTGGTGAGCGGAGAAAACCCCGTTCTGCGCATTGGCGTGATGTGCAGTGTTGGACCAAGTCCGATTGCCGCTTTTCTTGCCGAACACCAGCAGGTCCATCCGAAACTCGAAATCCAGCTACAAGATTACACCCGCTCCGAAATCGCGCCGGCATTGCTAGAAGGACGCATTGATCTCGCCATTCTTGGGGCCACAGTTAAGGATGAAACGCGGTTTCGGTATGCGCGCCTGTACGACGAAACCATGGTTGTAGCGTGCGCTGCAGATGACCCACTGGCAGGGCGCGCGTCTGTTGGTCTGAAAGACGTAGCACGCAGGCCCTATCTGGACCGATCACAATGTGAATTTCGACACCTCTTTCTGAGTGCGTCGCAGCGGATCGGATTTGTCCCCAAAGTTTTCGCGCGCAGTGACAACGAAGACTGGATTCAAAACATGATCCAAGCAGGGGCGGGCGTCGCGATTGTTCCCGATCGCTGGGTCACGTTGCCCGGAATAACAAAGATCAAACTGAAAGACCCAAAACTGGTGCGCACGGTGTCGGTTGCGACGCCAATTGGGCGCGCAAGCAATCCCTCTTTGCAGGCGATTCTACGGGCCCTGCGACAGTTCAATTGGGCCCCTTGCCGATAAGTTTTGGGTGGGCAATCACCGACAACTTTTGATTGCTCCGATCAGGCCTGCAGCGGTTACCCGTTTGATCTCGCTCCATCGAACGGTGGACAGGCCGGACGTATCCGACTCGCGCCTTTAGTCAGATTTATGATCCATGGATCCATGGGTGCCTTTGCGTTCGTTATCCACCGGAATTTCGATCACAACGTCGCCCGCTTTTTCGAAAATCAACGTGATCTCAACCGTCTCGCCCTGCACCAGTGGACCATTCAGTCCCATCAGCATGACGTGATCGCCGCCGCGCTGCATCATGTGCGCACCACCCGCTGGAATCGCGATGCCACCCTCAATCTGGGTCATCTGCATGACGCCTTCGCCCTTGTCGATGTGGGTGTGCAATTCGACCCGTTTCGCTGCATCAGATCGCACGCCGATCAGCCGGTCATCCGTGTCTGTGTGGTTCTCGATCATCATGAACGCAGCCCCGGCTTTGGCCGCAGGCGAGGCCGCCCGCGCGTAGGGGTCCTTGGCCATGATGCCGTCCGCAAAAGCGCCCGTAGCAAGCATGATCGTTCCGGCCAATGCCGCGGTGAATGTGGTTTTGAAAGACATGTGTTCTGCCCTTTGTCTGAGTGGTTTTGATTTGGGATTGGGTCGAAATCAAACCAACGCAGGCGGTGCCCGAGACAGGTAGGCCACCGCGCGTTGCTGGGCATAAATTACTTGGGTCTTGGGCTGTGGCGCCTGCCATTCGGACAAGCGTGCCGCCAGCGTGACAGGCGCGCCGTGGACCGCAATCAGCGACAGGGTGCAGTCGGGACAGATGTGCGGGGCTGCCGTCGGCGCGTCGGTTTCGTCCATATAAACAACTGTTGTGCCGCTGCCCGTACACAGCACCATCTGACCCGTAGCATGGGCAGATCCACGCGCCACAACCATGCTTTGCCCCGTCAGGGCCAGCACAAAGGCCAAGCAAATGGCGACAAAACTGCGGTGCGTCTTCATAGGGCCAAACTACCCCGTGCCATCCAGCACTTCAACTGCGACATGAACGACAAAACCCCGCCTGTTGCCAGACGAGGTCTAAAATCTTCGTGATCAAGTGATCCGGCTTAAGCGGCTGCTGCCAGCGCTTTTGCGATCTCTTTTTTCACTTTCAACGCGCTGTCAGACAGCTCGTCTACTTTTGCTTTGGCCATGAAGCCGTCCAAACCACCGCGGTGGTCAACGGTGCGCAAAGCAGCCGCAGAGATACGGAACTTGATGCCGCGACCCAGAACTTCGGACTGCAAAGTCACATCGTTCAGGTTCGGCAAGAACCGACGTTTTGTTTTGTTGTTCGCATGGCTGACATTGTTGCCAGACATGGGGCCTTTACCGGTCAATTCGCAACGACGCGACATGGGATCATCCTTTTGCTACAGTCACAACCAAAGCGGTCTTTGGATAATGACAAAGGGCGCAGCCACGGCCGTGCCCGGAAATTCGTTCGCTCGACTTAGGGGGAATCGCACAGGTGGTCAACCCGAATTGCACCCTTTTGCATCCCTCATCCGTGCAAAAAGGCCGTAACGGAACATAGCATGCCCGCTTGCCCCTCTATACCCTAGGGTGCCACGCTACATCTTGACGCAAATTGAAGGAGCCCCTCCAATGTCGACAACAGGTTTTGACCTTATCGTGAACCGTTCGGATTTGACGCAAACGCAAGTCGTCGAGACGGCGTTTTCAGGCACATTGGCCGAGGGCACTTGCCTGTTGCGCATCGACCGTTTTGCGCTGACGGCCAACAATATCACCTACGCGGTTGCGCCCGATGCCATGGGGTACTGGAACTTTTTCCTCAGCGAACAGGACGGTTTTGGCCGCGTACCGGTGTGGGGCTACGCCGAAGTCATCGCCTCGGCCCACCCCCAGGTCATCAAGGGCACCCGCGTCTATGGCTACTTGCCGATGTCCACACATCTGTTGATCCAGCCGGGCCAAGTCAACGCGTTTTCGATGATGGATGTGACGCCGCACCGCCAAGAAATGTCGGCGATTTACAACCAATACAGCTTTACCAGCCACGACCCCGCCTACGCGCCTGACCGCGAGGGTCTGATCAGTCTGTTTCGCCCGCTGTTTACCACCTCGTTCTTGCTGGACGATTGGCATCGGCGCGAAAACTGCTTTGGAGCGAGCACGCTTGCGCTGTCCAGCGCTTCTAGCAAAACCGCGCTCGGAATGGCGTTTTTGATGGCACGCAACAAGCCCGAGGGGCTGACGATTGTTGGCCTGACCAGCCCCGGTAACGTGTCGTTCACGCAAAATCTGGGCTGCTACGATTCTGTGCTGACCTACGCCGATCTTGAAACCCTGCCCCAAACCAAAACCGCGTTTGTGGACATGGCTGGTGACGCGGAATTGCTGCGCCGCCTCCATGCGCATTTCGACGACAATCTGACCAGCAGTTGCCGCGTCGGGCTGACCCACTGGCAATCGACCTCAAATTTCGTGGACGGGCTAAAAGCTGGTCCAAAGCCTGCGTTCTTTTTCGCCCCGACCTACGCCCAAGAGCGGATCAAAGACTGGGGCCCGCAGGATTTCCAGAAACGTGTGGGCGAAGCATCGGCTGCGTTTTACCAAGACGCCGCAAAATGGGTTCAGATCAGCGAAACGTCAGGCCCCGACGCGGTCACTGCATCCTACCTCGAAATGCTCACAGGGCGCATCGATCCGGCCAAAGGGCACATTTTGTCGATGCACACCTGACGTCAGTCGCGCAGCGCTGCCAACATCTGCGTCGCGGCCACAGCGGGGTCTAATTCCCCCGTAGCGACCTGTTGGCCCAATTCTTGCATCGTGGTGCGCATTTGCGGTTGATCCAGTTGTGACAGCAGGGCTGCACGCACGTCTTGTTCAAACCAGTATTGCGCCTGCGTGGCCCGCGTTGTGTCGAAAAACCCGTTCTCGACACGCCAGGTGTTCAGCTCTTTCAGTGTCTCCCACGCGGCCTGCAAACCGTCTTCTTCCAAGGCTGAAACCGTTGTTGCCTTTGGAAACCCATCAGGGTCTTGAGGTCGTTTACGCATAAGCCGCAAGGCACCGGAATAATCCGCGCAGGTGCGCATCGCCGCGTGTTTCAGATCGCCGTCTGCCTTGTTCACAAGGATCACGTCGGCCATTTCCATGATCCCGCGTTTGACACCCTGCAATTCATCCCCGCCCGCAGGGGCAAGCAGCAGCAAAAACAAATGCGCCATCTGCGCCACGACCGTTTCGGACTGCCCGACGCCCACGGTTTCGATCAGCACAACGTCAAATCCTGCACCTTCGCACAGCGCCACAGCTTCGCAGGTGCGGCGCGCCACGCCGCCCAAATGCGTCTGGCTGGGCGAGGGGCGGATGAACGCGTTGGGATCACGGCTTAGCCGATCCATGCGGGTTTTGTCGCCCAAGATCGAACCACCCGAGCGTGACGACGACGGATCAACCGCCAGCACCGCGACGCGCAACCCCTGCGCCGTCAGCATCATTCCAAAGCTTTCGATGAACGTCGATTTGCCCACGCCGGGGGTGCCAGACAGACCGATCCGCAACGCTTGGCGGTCTTTGGGCAGCTTGCCCAGCAACGCCGCCGTCTGCGCACGATGATCCGCGCGCGTGCTTTCCACCAGCGTGATCGCGCGCGCCAAAGCCCGCCGTTCGCCTGTCATCAGACGGGATGCAAGATCGTCCAAGTCCATCGTGATCACCTTTTGCCGTTTGCATAGGTTGTCTTGTAGCGCGCCTAAAATGTCTAGTGTGTGGTTGGGCTTGGCCTCTGCGACGCTTTGACAGATAAGACAAGGCATGAGCCAAGCCCTTCCTATTGATGCCGTCATGCCGCAGGTGATCGACGCCCTGCGCGCCCACGGTCGCCTTGTGCTGCAAGCGCCGCCCGGTGCCGGTAAAACCACCCGCGTGCCACTGGCGATGCTGGACGCAAACCTGACGGATCAACGCATTTTGATGCTGGAACCGCGCAGATTGGCGGCACGTGCGGCGGCGGAACGGATGGCGCAGACCTTGGGCGAACCAGTTGGGCAAACCGTCGGTTACCGTGTGCGCGGTGTGTCGAAAGTGGGCAAAGGCACGCGGATCGAGGTCGTGACCGAGGGCATCCTGACCCGCATGTTGCAGCACGCACCGGACCTGCCGGGCATCGGCGCTGTGATCTTTGATGAATTCCACGAACGCAGCCTGAACGCTGATCTAGGCCTTGCCTTGTGCCTCGAGGTTGCAGGTGCGCTGCGCGATGATCTGTTGTTGGTCGCGATGTCAGCGACGCTAGATGCAGAACCGATTGCGCAGGTAATGGACGCCCCAATCGTGACCTCGCAGGGCCGCTCGTTTGACGTGACGCCGCATTGGCTGGCGCGCCCCATCGACAAAACCACGCGGCTGGAACAGGCCGTCGCTGACACCACCCTGCGCGCGCTGCAAGAAACCACAGGCAGCGCCTTGGTTTTTCTGCCCGGCGAAGGCGAAATCCGTCGCGTGCAAGGACTGCTGGACGCGCGCGTCCCTGCCGATTGCACCGTCGCCCCACTGTTTGGCGCGATGGATTTTAGCGCTCAGCGTGACGCTATTTCACCCGCCAAAACCGGCCGCAAAATCGTGTTGGCAACGTCCATCGCCGAAACCTCGCTGACCATCCCCGACATCAAGGTGGTGATCGACGGTGGCCGGTCCCGACGTGCGCGGTTTGACTCCGCCAGCGGCATGTCGCGCCTGATCACCGAACGGGTTACAAAGGCCGAAGCCACACAACGCGCAGGCCGCGCTGGCCGCGTGCAACCGGGCGATTGCTACAAGGTCTGGACCAAAGGCGAAGACGGCGCGCTGGCCGCCTATCCGCCTGCCGAAATTGACGTCGGTGATTTGACCGCCTTTGCATTGGAATTGGCGCTGTGGGGCTCTGGCCCTGACGATTTGTCCTTTGTCACGCCGCCGCACGAGGGGCGACTGGCTGAGGCCCGATCCGTGTTGCAGATGCTCGAGGCATTGGACGGTGCGGGGCGCATTACAACCCACGGACGGGCCTTGGCCGCCTACCCGCTGCACCCCCGTTTGGCGCACATGCTGGAACGCGCAGGGCGCAGCGCCACGCAAGTCGCTGCTGCTCTAGCGGAGCGTGATCCGGTGCGCGGGCAGTCGGTTGATCTGGCCCGCACCATACAAGCCATCAAGGAACCTGCGCGCTTTGGCACTGCGGTAAACCGCGCCACAGTGGAACAGATCAAGCAAGAAACGAAACGTCTAGACAAACGCGCGCCAGAACGCGCGGGCCGCTTGTCGTTGGGTGCGCAAGCCGCACTTGCCTACCCCGACCGCGTCGGTTTGCGCCGCAAAGGCGACGCGCCGCGCTACGTTTTGTCGGGTGGAAAAGGCGCGATCATGCCGCTGGAGGATCCGATGGGCGGGCACCGATTGATCGTGGCCACCGATCTTGACGGCGACCCGCGCGAGGCGCGTATTCGCAAAGCAGCCCCCCTAAACGACACCGAATTGCATGATTTGTTCGCAGACCAGATCGCATGGCACGACTTCTGCTTGTGGTCGCGTCGCGAAGGACGTGTGTTGGCCCGTCGCCGACAACGTTTTGGCGCGCTGGTGCTAGAAGATCAGCCGTGGGGCGATGCACCACCCGACGCAATTGCCACCGCGATGCTGGACGGCGTGAGCCAGATCGGGCTGAGCCCAACAGCGGCGGCCAAACGGTTCATCGCGCGTTGTGCGTTGATGTCCGCGCAGGATGCAACCTTTCCCGATTTTGGTGACGAGACGCTGATGGACACGCTGCAAGACTGGCTTTTGCCGCATCTGACCGGCGTGCGCACCTCTGGCGATTGGAAGGGGTTTGACATCACACCTGCCCTGCGACTGCGGCTGAATTGGGACCAAACCCAAGCGCTGGATGCCTCAGCCCCCGGCAAGTTCGAAACGCCGCTGGGCCGGTCCGTGCCCATTGATTATTCCGGCGCACAGCCGCAAATCGCGCTGCGTCTACAAGAGGTGTTCGGGGTCACGCGCCACCCGACTGTCGCCGGCCAGCCCTTGCAAATGACGCTGCTGTCACCCGCCCAGCGCCCTGTGCAAGTGACCACTGATTTGCCCGGATTTTGGGTCGGCAGCTACGCGGATGTGCGCAAAGACATGCGCGCAAAATACCCGCGTCATCCTTGGCCCGAGGACCCGACGCAAGCTGATCCGACGCTGCGTGCCAAGCCGCGAAAGTAGACTAGACGTCGTTCCACGTGCCGTGATGTTTGCCGTCTTCGTCCAGACGCTCGAACCCGTGCGCGCCAAAGAAATCGCGCTGCGCCTGGATCATGTTTGCCGTGCCGCGGCCCAACGCCATCGTGTCGTGCCACGCCAGCGATGCGGCCAAGGCGGGCATCGGTTGACCTAGCAACGCCCCCGCCGCCACGACACGGCGCAGACCCGGCAAAGCGGTTGCCAAACGCGCGCGCATGTCTGGCGCAAGGATCAAGTGACCATGCGGTAATTCAGCACGAAAAGCGGCGGCAAAATCATCCAGTAATGCGGACCGGATGATGCAACCTGCGCGCCAGATTTCAGCGATGCGGGCCATGTCCAGCGACCATTCGAATTCGTCAGACGCTGACGACAAAATCCGAAAGCCCTGCGCGTGCCCTAAAATGCGCCCCGCCAGCATCGCGTTTTCCATGTCGTCGACGCTTGGCATGTCGGTGGTTTGCGCGCTGCGATCCAACAATTGATCCGCCGCCATGCGTGTGTCTTTTTCCGACGACCAACCACGCGCGCCAACTGCCGCCTCGATGGTATTGGCGGATTGGCCCAGCTTTAACGCCTCGACCAAGGTCCAGCGTCCAGTGCCTTTTTGTCCTGCTTTATCGAGGATCACGTCCACCATCGGCTTGCCGGTTTTGTCATCAACGGATTTGAGGGCAGCTCCCGAAATCTCGATCAGGTAAGAGCTAAGCACGCCCTTTGACCAACCTTCGAACACGTCGCCAATCGCGCCTGCTTCCTGCCCGCCTTGGTCCCGCATCAGGCCGTAAATTTCGGCGATCATCTGCATGTCGGCGTATTCGATGCCATTGTGCACCGTCTTGACGAAATGCCCGGCACCGTCAGGGCCAAGGTGATCGACGCAAGGCGCGCCTTCGTATTTAGCCGCAATCGCTTCGGCCATTGGTTTCAATTGCGCCCACGAATGTTGCGTGCCGCCAACCATCATCGAGGGGCCAAAGCGCGCGCCATCCGCGCCCCCCGACACGCCCATGCCAACGTAGTGCAACCCCGTGCCTTTCATTGCGGCAGAGCGGCGGCGGGTTTCGTTGAAATCAGCGTTGCCGCCGTCGATGATCGTGTCGCCGTCCGACAACAAAAGCGAGATCGCCTCGATCATCATATCCATCGGTTTGCCCGACGGGATCATGAACAAGATCGTGCGTGGCGCTTTGATCGCGTTGACGAATTCGGCAAGATCGGCGTGCCCGCTTAACTTGGGTGTCAAGTCACCTGCGTCCTGCATGAACCCGTCGATCCAGTCTGCCTCGCGGTTGGTTACCGCCACCTGAAATCCGTTGTCCGCAAGGTTCAACGCGAGCGCGCTGCCCATGGTCCCTAGCCCGTATACGCCGATGTCTGCCGCCATGTTTTGGTCCTTTGCGAAGTTTTGCTCAACGTACACGCAAAGACTGCGGGTACAAGGTGGGGCATCTCAGACTTCGATGTCAGTCGGGGCCAGGCCGGGCGGACCATTGCCAGCGGCTTCGGCGTCATGGATCAGCGCGCGGATACGTGTGTTCAGCGGTGCGCCTTGTCCTGATTTAGCGGCCAGACCGATGATCACACCCTGCAACGCCTCGACTTCGGTTTGGCGGCGCTGGGTCAGATCATCCCACATTGAGGACCGCGCCTTGGGGTCGATCGTCAGCATTTGCGCGGCGACACGGCGAAAGATCGGCGTTGGCAGGCGCAGGATAAACGGTAGCGCCTTGGGCGGAGCGGCCGTGGTTTTCGCAGGCACGATCCCGTTGGCTTTTAGAATGCCCAGCGCTTCGGCCATCTGGTCCGCCATCAATTTGCGCCATGCCCGCTGGTTCAACATCTCAAGCAGCGGCAGATCGGACAGGGCATTCAGCGCGTTGCCTAGATTGATCAGCAGCTTGCCCCATTGCACGGCCTCGATATTGTCGACGCTGCGCCACGCGATATGTGGAGTGTCGAGGGCGGGCAACGGTCCGGCTTGCACCTCGATTTCACCCGAGGTTGCGCGGTGATACGCCGCCTCGCCCACCGGCACGACGTTGAACGGCACCATCGCGGCGCGCACATCGTGATCGGGCAATCCAGCACGCAAAACGCTGATATTGCCCACCCCGTTTTGCAGTGAAATGATCAACGCATCCGGTTTTGCGTGGCTCCCAATCAGGGCGGCCATTTCTGCCGTGGCTGAGGATTTCACCGTCACAAGGATCACATCCGCAGTGCCCAAAATCGACGGGTCCTCAGAAAAATCAGGTGTCGACACCGACGCGTCCAACCCGTTGTAATCCGTCAGCTTTAGCGCGCCCATTTTCGACAGGCCCGCCACAACCCGTGCCCGCGCCAAAAACCGCACATCGTGACCCGCCAGCGCCAAAACGCCGCCGACGTAGCAGCCAATGCTGCCCGCGCCAGCAACTGTGATTTTCAGGCTCATTCTGATTTCCCCCGCATTTGGCGGCGGTCTTTCATCGCGCTGTGCGCCTCTGCGGTTCCATTGTGAAACGTCCCGAACCATTTGTCCCAAGGCATTTCAAGATTGCCATAATTCACCTCAAAATAGCGGTGATGCATTTGGTGATGAAACGTGCCCAGCGACAGTGACTTGCGGTCTTTGACCAGTAACGCCTCGAACCCCGTGTGCGAGGTCGCCGCCGTTAACGCTTGGTGTTGCATGTGGAACAGAATGTGCAACGGATGTGCTGGCAGAATGAAATGGATCAGGACCGAAGAAAAGAACCCAATGTGTTCAATTGGATGCATCGATAGCCCCGACCAAGGACCAACATTGACGTTCTTGTGGTGCAGCGCATGGGCCAGCTTGTACAGCGGGCCCCAATGCAAAGCGCGGTGGATCCAGTAAAAATGCAACGAGATAATAACAGGCGTCAGCACGAACAGGGCACAAAACCAAACGGGGCTGTCGGACCACGTCAAAACCGGCGCATACCCGTTGGCCATCGCGTGAAACAGCAGCACTTCGTAGGCGGTCCAAAATCCGACACCACTGGTCAGCGTCCAAAACATGTTGTCGCGCACTTGGCCGCCAAAATTGAACTGCTTGCCCGTGCGCGCCAGATCGCGGGGATCAAATTTCATCCGCGCCGCCTGCCCGCGCGCGATGTAGAAAAACCAGTGCAAGCCCCCCGCAACTAACACCATCAACACCAGATTGCGCAGCCAGAGTTGCGCGATCCAGCTCAATTGCAGTGTTTCCATCTGCACCAACGCGGGTTGCGTCAACATCCAAACGACCAAGGCAATCACGACAATAACCGTATTTTCGGCAATGCGTAGCCACCGTGCAGTAAGCCAGCTGACCATGCGCGTAGGTTCAGGCGGCCAACTGAAAAACGGGCTGACGCGGATCGGCACGTCGGGTAAATGTGCCCAGCCCGCCAGCTTGGGGTCCTGTGGTTGCTCCGGCATATTGCTCTCCCGTCTGTCGATCTTGTGACGATGCCCAAGGCGTGCGTCCCTGACAAGAGGCGATGCTTGACAGGGCAGCGCGAAAACCGTGACTTTGGGTGAAACCAACCCCAAGGACACCACATGATCAAAGCATATAAAACCGTCGGCATTATCGGTGGATCCGGCATGTTGGGACATGCGATTTAGACCGCCATCGTGCGACGCAATGCCATTTCAGCAGAAAATTTCTGGATGTCGAACCGGTCTGGCACCGCCGCCCCGATCGGGCGCAAACCGGTGAACATCACCACCGACAACCAAGCGCTGGCGGACGCCTGCGATGTGATCATCCTGTGCGTGCTACCCGCCGCTTTGCACACCATCAAAATCGACGCGCCTGACAAGCTGATCCTGTCTGTGATGGCCGGTGCCAGCCTTGCTACGATCAGTGAAATCACCGGATCGCTCCGCGTGGTGCGGGCCATGACCGGCCCTGTCCCCGGTTTTGTCGCCTATTTCGCCCAGTGCATGGTCGATTATGCAACCGATGCTGGCATTTCCCCCGACGTGGCGGATCGCGCTATCCGGCAGCTGTTTTTGGCGGGCGGTACGATACTCGCCAAGGACGGACCAACACCGGCAGAACACGTCGCTGGCATGATCGATTACGCAGGCACAACAGCAGCCGGATTGGCGTCGATGCAGACCTCCCCGATCGCGAGATCCATTTCCGACGGTCTAGACGCCGCCGTGGCAAAAGCACGGTCGATGGGCTAGGATTTCACGTATGATGAAATAGACCGGAGTTGTTCTGGCGTGGTTGGTGCTCGCCAGTTTTTCCTATTGGGTGACGCGCCCATCCCAGCCTGACGTACGGTTTTGAACAGCTTTGCAGCACCGGTCTTGTACACGCCAGGCGCTCGCCAGCGACAAAACCCTGTTGCGCGGATCAATCAAGCCAACAAAGGCTATCGTGAAAACGCACGCCTGTCGATGAACGGCGTCGGGTTCGTCACCGCGCATTTGGCGTCAAACTAGGGCAGCTTAGCAACGAATACGAAAAACCTGTGTTGCTGGTTTACGGCGATCCCCATGAACATGTTTTTTTCAGCCCTACGCCGATCATCGCCCGTTTCTGACAGCGCTCGAAGTCTACGGACATCCTGTTATAAAAGCCGTCGAGGTCGAAGTGCGTCTTGGCACCCGCAAGCCGTGCACGCTAGGACGCGTGTTCAGCGCATGTTGCGGCTTAGGCAAACGGCCGCGTTAACGCCCGCTCGAGCATCTCAAGCCGGTCTTGACCGTAAAACATGTCGCCTTGCACAAAATACGTGGGCGAGCCGAAAACATCCCGCTCAATCGCCTCTGCTGTATTGGCCGCGTATTCGACCTGAACCGCGTCCGAAAGTGCTGCTTCTAGCAAAACATCGGCGTCAAAACCCTGCGCTGTGGCGATCCGGTACAAGGTCGCATGATCTGCAACATCGCTGTCATCTGCCCAGTGCGATTGCAAAATGGCGAACGACAAAGCATCCGCATCCGTACCCGCATTTTGCGCGGCGATGATCAAACCGCCAGCAATGTGCAGCGGATTGTCGTGATGAGTCGGCCTGCCCGCCATGATTGGCAGATCACGCCATTCGCCCCATCGCGCAATTTCACGTCCAAAGAAATAGGCGGTGTGCGCAGCCGACCGCGCCCCCGAATGATGCGGATTGGCGGCGTTCACCACCGGCCAAAAATCCATCAGGCGGTGGTGAATTTTGAACTCATAGGCAGTCGCAATTTCGGACAATTTGCGCTCGCCTAGATAGGCAAATGCAGAATGTCCTCAATAAAAATACTCAATCTTTTTCTGCCCCATGCCTATTTCCCCAAGCAATGACGCATGATCGCTTTTTGCGCATGCAGACGGTTTTCTGCCTCGTCAAAGATGACTGACGCAGGGCCGTCCATGACTGAACTGGTCACTTCCTCTTCGCGGTGCGCGGGCAGGCAATGCATGAACAAAGCATCTGGTTTGGCATGTGCCATCAGTGCGTCGTTGACCTGATACGGGCGCAGTAAATTGTGGCGACGTTCTTTGGTCGACTGGCTGTCGTGCATCGACACCCACGTGTCCGCGACCACCAGATCAGCCCCTTGCACGGCGGTTTCTGCGTCCCGTTCGATCTGGATCGTGGACCCTGCACGCCGCGCCAGCCCGACGAATTCATCCTCGGGATCAAGCTGCGCAGGACCGGTAAATGTTAGGTCAAACTGGAACTGCGCGGCCGCATGCAACAGCGATGCACAGACATTGTTGCCATCCCCGCACCAGACGACTTTTTTACCTTTGATCGATCCGCGATGTTCCTGATAGGTCATCACATCCGCCATGATCTGGCAGGGGTGCGTGCGATCTGTCAGCCCGTTGATTACTGGCACATCGGCAAATTCCGCCATCTCGAGCAGCACGGATTCATCAAATGTTCGGATCATGATCAGATCAACATAGCGCGACAAAACCCGGGCCGTGTCAGCGATGGTTTCACCATGCCCCAACTGCATGTCGGCCCCCGACAGCACCATCGATTGCCCGCCCATCTGGCGCACACCGACGTCAAAACTGACACGTGTGCGGGTCGACGGTTTTTCGAAAATCAACGCAACCATGTGCCCGTCCAGCGGCAGATCATCATCCAGTGCTGCGCGTGGTCGCCCTGCACGGGCTTTCTTCATCGCGTGCGCCTGATCAAGGATGCTGTTCAACGCAGCGCTGTCGGTTTTGTGGACGTCTAAAAAGTGGTTCATGTGGTATCTCTGAATAGGGTGAGCCTGCTGGCCCCGGAAAATTATGTGACCGCGATGGCTGTTGCTGCGGCATCAAGACGAAAGACAGCCTCGTTGATTTCATCGTCCGTGATGGTCAGGGGCGGCAACAGGCGGATTACGTTGTCTGCTGCGGGCACTGTGATCACCTCGGCGGCGTAGCCTGCGTTGACGATGTCGATGTTGCTGGCTTTGCATTTCAGACCCAGCATCAGGCCCGACCCACGCACGCTTTCGAACACATCCGGATGCGCGGCGATCAACCCTTTGAGCCGTTGACGCAGCAAGCCCGCCTTGCGGTTCACCTCGCCCAAGAATTCAGGCGTGTTGATCGTGTCCATCACCGCGCAGCCGACCGCGCAGCCCAGCGGGTTGCCGCCATAGGTCGACCCATGCGTGCCTGCGGTCATGCCGGATGCCGCATCTTCGGTGGCCAAAACCGCGCCTAGGGGGAATCCGCCACCGATGCCTTTGGCGACCATCATGATGTCAGGTTCGATGCACGCCCATTCGTGGGCAAACAGCTTGCCCGTCCGGCCAACGCCGCATTGGACCTCGTCCAGCACCAGCAGGATGTCGTGTTCGTCACACAGATCACGCAAGCCTTTCAGGCACTGATCAGGCAGCGGGCGAATGCCGCCTTCGCCTTGCACGGGTTCCACCAAAATCGCCGCCGTTTGATCGGTGATTGCCGCTGTCAGCGCCTCGTGATCGCCAAATGTCAGATGCGTGAATCCACCCAGCAACGGACCAAAGCCTTTGGTCATCTTTTCAGACCCTGCGGCCGCAATCCCTGCGGCGGACCGGCCATGGAACGACCCGTCAAACGTGATGATATCAACCTTTTCGGCGTGACCCTTTTCGTACCAGTATTTGCGCGCCATTTTAACGGCCAGCTCGCAAGCTTCGGTGCCTGAGTTGGTGAAAAACACAGTGTCAGCAAAGGTCGCGTCCACCAGTTTGTCGGCCAGCATCTGCTGTTGTGGAATGTGATACAAGTTCGATGTGTGCCACAGCGTTTGCGCCTGATCCGTGATCGCCTGCACCAACGCCGGGTGCGCGTGGCCCAATGCGTTCACGGCAATGCCGGCCCCCAGATCCAGAAAACGTCGCCCGTCTTCCTCAATCAGCCAAGAGCCTGAGCCTTTGACAAACGTCATCGGAGCGCGGGAATAGGTGGGCAAAACGGAAGCGATCATCTGGATCATCCTTTGGGAAATGTGGCCGCGAGAATAAGAAGCACGATGTGTGCAACAGAGGCGCGAGCAGGTCAACAGTTTGGAAAGTTTAGGGTGCACCAAAGGTGCGGCGTTCAAAACGAGGGACTTAGGCCAGAATACGGCGTCGTCGGATCAAGGATATGATGCGTTGATTGAACATGAGACATGCGTAGCGCAGGGAATTCGCTTTGACCAGAGGGAAATTGGTAGGTCGAGTTCAAGCCGCTTGCATCCCTGCCTCCTTGGGCAAATAGCTGTGCCATGTTTCAACCGCGCCCTCAAAATCCGGCCCTCGCGGCTGCGTTCATCACCGTGGCGGGCGCGTTCATCGCTCTCACAACCCTGATCGCCAAAGCACTTGGTAGCGATCAATTCGGCGACACCCTGCACCCGCTGCAAATCAGCCAGGGGCGGTTCATATTTGCGTTTATGGCGCTGAGCTTGGCCGCCGCAGTCCTGCGCCCGACGTTTGGCAAAATCCACTGGGGGCTGCATCTGACGCGCACCAGTTCAGGGTGGGTTGGCGTCAGCCTGATGTTCGCCGCCGTTGCGTATATTCCACTGGCGGATGCCACAGCAATCACGTTTGTGAACCCGGTGTTTGCGATGATGCTGGCGATCCCGTTGCTGGGGGAACGGGTGGGGCCGATCCGGTGGCTGGCGGCTGGCATTGCGATCATCGGCGCGATGGTTTTGCTGCGTCCGACACCAGCCACCTTTCAGCCCGCGGCGTTGCTGGCGGTTGGGGCCGCATTGGCGTTTGGATTCGAGGTGATTTTCATCAAAAAGCTCGCCAATCGCGAGAGCCCGTTTCAGTTGCTGATCATCAACAATCTGGTCGGCATGGGCATTTCAACGCTGGCGGTGCTGCCGTTCTGGCAGATACCATCGCCTGAGCAATGGGCGTTGCTGGCGGCCCTCGGGGCCGCGATGGCCTGCGCATAAGCCTGTTTTGTGAACGGAATGGCGCGCGCAGATGCAAGCTTTGTCGCACCCTTTAGCTATGCCACGCTGATTTTTGCCGCCCTCTATGATGCGTTGTTTTACAAGGCCTTTCCCGACCTAATCACGTGTATCGGGGCCTCAATTATCGTTGGTGGAGCGGTGCTATTGGCGGTGCGCGAGGCCCGCCATGCAAGTTCTCGTGAACCTCGATGACGTATCTTGCTTGTCACTGGCGTCAGAACCATTAGAATGAAACGCTGAATTACACCTCAAAGCGGCTCGGATGATGGGTCGCTTTTTAGCTAGGGAAACCGCATGTCCTGGACTGACGACCGCGTTGAAGTGCTTAAAAAGATGTGGGGCGAGGGCCAATCGGCCAGCCAGATCGCAAAAGAATTGGGCGGCGTGACCCGCAATGCCGTGATCGGCAAAGTGCACCGTTTGGGTCTGTCCAATCGGGCTGGCAGTGCAGGTGCGGCCAAAGCCGAAGCCAAGCCAAAGGCAGCCCCAAAGGCAGAGGCCAAGCCTAAGCCAGTGATGCGCACCGAACCGGCGGTCAAACCGGTTGACCCGAACGCGCCCAAGCCAAACTTGCCTGCGCGCAAACAGATCATTCCGGCAGGGCAACCTTTGCCGCCGCAGCCCTCCGCAAACGAGATCAGCCCCGAAGCTTTGGCCAAGGTCAACGAGATCGAGAAGAAAGCCAAGCGGCTGACCTTGATGGAACTGACCGAACGGACCTGCAAATGGCCTGTCGGTGATCCGGCAACCGAAGATTTCTGGTTCTGCGGTTTGACCGTTCAACAAGGCAAGCCGTACTGCGAGGCCCACGTCGGCGTTGCGTTCCAACCGATGAGCGCACGCCGCGATCGTCGCCGTTAGAACCAGCGGTGCGGGACACCCGCACCTTACCCGCACAAATATTGAGCAAGGCGCACATTGTTGCGCCTTTTTCTGTTTCTGAAGATGGTTGGAAAACGCACAGTATTGAACAAACCGCGGCCCGCGCACTACTGACCGCTGAAACATACCCCACACAAGTGTCACTTGAAATCTGCCCCTGTCCCGTGGCACGCCGGACCTGATCTGATCGGAGCTTTGCCAATGACCACAACTATCCGCGCCGCTGATGCCCTTGCCCGCCGCCTGTACGCCGCTGGCTGCCGTGTCGCATTTGGAATGCCCGGCGGCGAAGTTCTCACCCTCGTTGACGCCCTGGAGGCCGCAGGCATCCAATTTATCTTGGCAAAGCACGAAAACGCCGCCGCCTTTATGGCCGAAGGCGCTTGGCACCGCACAGGCGCGCCCGGCCTGTTGATCGCAACTGTTGGTCCGGGTGCTTTGAACGGCGTCAATGCTGTGGCCAACGCCATGCAAGATCGTGTTTCCTTGATCGTTTTGGCAGGGGCAGTCGATGAGGACGAGGCGCAGACCTACACGCACCAGGTCCTTGACCAACGCGCCGTCTTTGCCCCGATCACCAAAGCCACATTTACGCTGAACGCAGGCGCCGCCCACGTCATCGCAGACAAAGCTGTTTCGATCTCCATGGAAGGCCGCCCCGGCCCTGTGCACATCGATGTCCCGATCACTGTTGCGTTGGAACAGGTTGCACCGGCGGCACCGGCCACGCGCGCCACGGCATCGGCCATGGTTCCGGCTGGTGACGTGATGGCGCAGGCAGCCAGCTGGCTGAGTGGTGCAAAACGACCCGTCATGATTGCCGGTGTGGATGCGATGAACGAAGGGGCTTGCCGCAAAATTACGGCCATGATCGACGCCTTTAACATCCCGCTGATCACCACCTACAAGGCCAAAGGCATCGTGCCCGAAGATCACCCGCTCGCCCTCGGTGGCGCGGGTCTGTCCCCCTTGGCCGACACGCATTTGCTGCCTTTGATCCAATCCGCCGATCTGATCATCTGTGCCGGTTACGATCCGATTGAAATGCGCCCCGGTTGGCGTAATGTTTGGGATCCGCGCAAGGTCAATGTCATCGACATCACAGCTAAGGCGAACCATCACTACATGCACCAAGGGACGCTGAATATTATCGGCTCAACCCCTGCAACCTTGGCCGCGTTGCACAGCGCTGCGACACCCAGCGAGACGTGGACCAACGGAGACATCGCAACCGCAAAGACCGGCCTTGCCCAAGCGTTTCCAAAGGACGACACATGGGGCCCCGGCGCCGTCGTCGATGTGTGCCGCACCACCCTGCCCCGCAATACTTTGGCCACTGCTGACAGCGGCGCACACCGCATTTTGCTAAGCCAGATGTGGGAGTGTTACGAGCCTCGCGCGTTGATGCAATCGAGCGCCCTTTGCACAATGGGCTGTGCCTTGCCGCTGGCTATGGGCGCGCAATTCATTGAACCGGACCACACCGTCGTCAGCTTTTCCGGCGATGCGGGATTTTTGATGGTCGCCGGTGAACTGGCAACCGCGAAAGAGCTGAACCTAAGCACGATTTTTGTCGTGTTTGTGGATGCATCACTGGCGCTGATCGAGCTGAAACAACGTGGACGCCAACTGCCGCAACACGGTGTTGAATTCGCAGAACACGATTATGCGGCCATCGGGCGTGCCTTTGGCGGGGCCGGACATACCGTGCGTAGCCGTGCCGAATTGGCGACCGCACTTGAAGCCGCACAAGCCAGCGAAACATTCACAGTGATCGCAGCCGTAATCGAAAAAGGGGCGTATGATGGCCGCATCTGAGACGCCGACAGCGCTGGGTGATCTGTTCGTTCTGGATCTTAGCCGCATTCTGGCAGGGCCCACCGCAACACAACTTTTGGGTGATTTTGGCGCAACGATTATCAAGGTCGAAAACCCGAAATCCGGTGGTGATGACACGCGCGGATGGGGCCCGAATTTTGCCCGCAACGAGGACGGAACACCGTCTGACCTGAGCGCCTATTTCATGGCCGCCAACCGCAACAAACAGTCCATCGCAGTGGATATTTCGACGCCTGAAGGTCAAGATATCGTTCTGCAACTGGCTGCCCGTGCCGATATTATCATCGAAAATTACAAACCGGACGGCCTTGTGAAATACGGGCTGGATCACGCGACGATGCTGAAAAAACATCCCGGCGTTGTCTATTGCTCGATCTCGGGTTTTGGGCAATTCGGACCAAACCGCGACCAGCCCGGCTATGATCTGATGGCCCAAGGCTACGGCGGGGTCATGTCGCTGACCGGGGATCCCGAGGGGCCACCGACCAAAGTTGGCGTCGGAATTGCCGACGTGATGTGCGGCATGTACGCGACCATCGGCATTCTGACAGCGCTGCGCCACCGCGACAAAACCGGCGAAGGGCAACACATCGATCTGTCCTTGGTGGATGCGCAAATGGCGTGGCTGATCAATGAGGGCACCAATTTCCTGACCTCGGGCGAGGCCCCGAAACGACGCGGCAATGCGCACCCCAACATCGTGCCTTATGACGCGTTCGAAACATCGGATGGTCATGTTTTGATCGCCGTTGGCAATGATCCGCAGTTTGCCCGCTTTTGTGACGTGATTGGGCGTAGCGATTTGGGCAGTGATGCCCGGTTTCAGACCAACACGCTGCGCATCGAACATCGCGACGTTCTGATCCCGCAAATTCGCGACACCCTGCGTGGTTTTGCCAAGGCCGACGTCCTTGCAAAACTGCAAGGTGTGAAAGTGCCCGTTGGTCCGATCCAAACCGTACCAGAAGCCTTGCAGTCCGATCAGGCCGAGGCCCGCGGCACCGTGATCAGCGTGCCAACTGACGGTATACAGGACGGTGCGGTCCAGCTTTTGGCGAATCCGCTCAAGCTTTCGCGCACGCCCGTGCAATACCGCAGCGCACCACCGCGTTTTGGTCAGGACACCGACGCCGTGCTTGAAACACTGCGCACCTCACCTGTGTCAGAAGACAGTTAATTTTCCCCGTAAAATAGGCGGTAACCGGCTGATTTCCTCCAATTGTTTCGGAAATTTCGCCTTTCGCTCACGAAACGAGGCGGGCTTTTCACGGTTGCGTGTGAAGCCCCTGTAGATCGTGTTTTGAACCCTCACATCGGCTAAACCAATAGCAACACAACCCATTTCCCAAGAGGTGCCCCCGATGATGCACGATATCTGTGACAGCCCTGTTAGCCTGACCGACCAAGCCCAACTGCAAGACTGGAACGGCGTTGTGCACGGATTTCTATCGCACGGCACCAAAACCCCTGTTCATCTCGGCGCATTGCTGGCGGCCAACCCGAATTTCGCCATGGGTCATGCGGCACACGGTTTGTTTTCCTTGATGATGGGGCGCAAAGAATTGTGGAACGTCGCGGTTGATGCAGCAGCAACGGCCAAAACAGCAGCAGCAAACGCCCCAACGAATTCGCGGGAAAACGGGTGGCTTCAGGCGCTGGATGCGTGGCTTGCGGGCAGTCCCACGGGGGCCATTGACGCGATGGAACGTGTGCTACTCGAAAACCCACGTGACACACTAAGCGCCAAGGTCAGCCAAGCGATCCGGTTCATTCTGGGCGACGGCGTGGGCATGCGCAGATCAGCCGAACGCCTTTTGGGCGCGCATGACAGCGATCACGCCTGCCGTGGTTATATTTTGGGCTGCCACGCCTTCACGCTTGAGGAAACTGGCGAATACGCCGCGGCCGAACGCACTGGTTTGCAAGGCCTGCGCTATGCCCCCGACGATGCATGGGGCCTGCACGCTGTCGCGCACGTCTACGACATGACAGCCAACCCTGATGCCGGCATCAATCTGATCGAGCAGAACACCGGCGCGTGGACCCATTGCAACAACTTTCGCTACCACGTCTGGTGGCACAAAGCGTTGCTGCACATGGATCGCGGCGAACTGGATCTGGCCTTGTCCCTCTACGACAGCCAAATCCGCGAAGACAAAACCGACGACTACCGTGACATCGCCAACGCCACATCTTTGCTGATGCGCCTTGAGCTCGAAGGCATGGACGTCGGCAATCGCTGGGCTGAACTGGCTGATTTCTCTGAAAACCGCACGGATGATGGATGCTTGGTCTTTGCTGACTTGCACTACATGCTGGCGCTGGCCGGTGCCGAACGCGGTGATGCAAAAGTGGCAATGACCGCCCGATTTGCCCATAATGCCCGCCAACCCAGCGAAATGGCAGGACGTGTGAATGATCCCGGCCTTGCAGCGCTTAGCGGTCTGAATGCCTTCTCCGAAGGACGTTACAACGACGCGTTCATCGATCTGTCTACGGCCCGTCCTGCCATGCAAACAATCGGTGGCAGCCACGCGCAACGCGACGTTTTTGAACGCATGACCATCGATGCAGGCCTGCGCGCCGGACGGATTGACCAAACCGAGGTCATCTTGTCAGAACGCATGCCCCAACGCGCCGGCCACAAGGATCGTTTCACCGCAACGCGCTTTGAAAGCCTTGCACAAGCCCGTCGAATTCCGGCGCAATAAGCGCGAAATGCTTGACCTGAGCGTACATCCACGTAGATCGCACACATGACATTCGCTGATCCCTCACAGGTTGCATCTGCAACTGCCAAAGCCCCGACTTCGGTCGCCCCTGCAAACGTGCGTGATCTGCGCCTCGATTTCTTCCGAGGAATCGCGATGTTCATCATTCTGATGGCGCACACACCGGGCAACTTTCTGACCAGCTGGATCCCAGCGCGTTGGGGGTTTTCGGATGCCACCGAAATCTTTGTGTTCTGTTCGGGCATGGCCAGCGCCATTGCCTTTGGGCGCGGGTATGATCGCGCCGGTTGGACATTGGCCACCGCCCGTGTCGGGTTCCGCGTCTGGCAAGTCTACTGGGCACATGTCGGGCTGTTTTTCGCCACGCTGGCGCTGACCGTGGCGCTGACGGATTCAGGGTTCGGCACCCGCAATTATTGGGGGCAGTTGAATCTGTGGCCGATCTTTGTGGAAAGCGAAAAATGGACCAACCCGGACATCCTGCTGTCGTTCATGACCTTGCGCTATGTACCGAATTATTTCGACATTCTGCCGATGTACATGGTCGTTTTGCTGTTGATGCCCATCATTATGGCGCTGTCCAATGTGAACAAATGGCTGATCGGGGCGTTTGTGCTGACGGTTTGGCTGTTTGCCCAGAAACAGCTGCTGATCACGCTTGGACTGGAACAGCTTTACATTGGCCTGCCTGCCGAACCCTGGACCGATCGCAACTGGTTTTTTAACCCGTTTGGCTGGCAGCTGATTTTCTTCACCGGTTTTGCGTTTATGCGCGGCTGGTTGCCCAAGCCGCCGGTGAACAAACTGCTGATCGGTTTGGCCCTGTTTCTGGTGATTGCCAATGTGCCGCTGTCCAACATCGGCGTGCGTGAATTCGGGTTTGAGTGGGCGCGTGACTGGCGGGTGGCCAACAAACTGCTGATTGACAAATCCAGCTTTGGACTGTTGCGCTACGTGCATTTCATGGCACTTGCCTATCTGTGTTGGGTCGCTGCGGGTGACAAAGGTGATCGCCTGTTGCCCCAAAGGGCCGGCACGTTTGCCCGCATCTGGGAACGTTGCCTCGCGATCATCCTCAAGGTCGGTCAGCAATCGTTGGCCGTGTTCGTCGTGTCGATGTTCACAGCGCGGTTGATGGGCTTCACCATGGACGTTTTGGGCCGCGCGACTGTCACTGTGTTGCTGGTCAATCTGGCGGGTGCCTGCATTATGATCGCTACAACCTACGGTGCGGGTTGGTTCAAATCACAACCCTGGAGGGTCAAATAATGCTGCGTCGTGAAGTCCTCGCCTCATTGGCTGCACTGGCCGCGACCCCCTCGCTGGCCTTGGCCGAAGAGCCCGGTTTGCAACTGGGCGATGCCACGCCTTTTGGGGCCGACACCGTCCGCAATCAGGCGCGCGCCCTTGCGGCCGAGGCGTATGCCCCGCGCCCGCTGATCCCCGAGGAATGGCGCAATCTAAGTTACGACCAATACCGCAAAATCTGGTTCGATGCGCGCAACGCCTTGTGGGAAGGCACCGATACCCCGCAGCGCGTCGACGTGTTCCCGCCCGGTCTGTATTTCCCGCAAGGCGTCAAAACCAACGTGGTCGAAGACGGCCAGTCGCGCGCCCTGAAATTCGACATGGGTGTGTTCGACACCACCGACAAATTTCCCGATGTTCCGATCGACGACACGCTCGGGTACTCCGGCCTGCGCCTGCGCGCTGAACTGGAACGCAAAGGCATCTTTCAGGAATACGCCGTGTTCCAAGGTGCCAGCTATTTTCGCGGCATTGGCACGGGTCAAACCTATGGGTTGTCAGCCCGCGGCCTTGCCCTGAAAACTGGCGATCCGATGGGCGAGGAATTCCCGGACTTTGTGTCCTTCTGGATGGAGCAACCCGCCCCGAACGCCGCAAATGTCGTGATCCACGCGCTGCTCGACAGCCCCAGCTGCACAGGGGCCTACCGTTTCGACATCACCCACGGCGATACGTTTACGATGGAAATCGAAGCCGAGATTTTCGCGCGCAACGACATCGGGCACGTGGGTATTGCGCCGTTGACCTCGATGTTCCTGTTCGACGACATGGACCGTCAACGCTTTGACGACTTCCGCCCCGCCGTGCACGACAGCGACGGGTTACTGATCCACAACGGTGCCGGTGAAATCATCTGGCGCCCGCTGGCCAACCCGTTGAACCTGCAAATCAGCGCCTTTTCCGATATGGATCCAAAAGGGTTCGGGCTGTGCCAGCGTTCGCGCAACTTTAGCCAGTTCAACGATCTTGAGGCGCACTATCACGAACGCCCAACCGTTTGGGTCACGCCGCACACCGGCTGGGGCCGTGGGTCCGTCACGCTGGTGGAAATTCCTGCCGACCTTGAAATTTACGACAACATCGTCGCCTATTGGCGCCCATCCGGCACGATCAAAGCGGGCGAAAGCCACGCCATGAGCTACCGTTTGGATTGGGGCCACGACCCGGCCCCTGCGGGCGCAGTGGAAGTGGTGAACACCGCCGCGGGCGGACGCCCCGAGGGGGGTCGCATCTTTACCATCGATTTTGCCGCTGATGATCGCGTACCCGAGGATCTAAACGATCTGACAAAAATCATCCGCACCACCGCCGGTGAAATCACCGAAGGCGTGTTGCAGCGCAATCCTGACACCGGTGGTCCGCGCCTCGCCTTTACGTTCTATCCCGGGGATGCCACGATCTCTGAATTCCGCGCGCAATTGCGCCTTGATGGCGCGCCCTTGTCCGAAGTCTGGCTGTACCGGTGGACCGCAACCTGATGCCTGATACCGCCGATCATATTATTGCGCTGATGCCCGCGCCTGCCCCGTTGGTGATGCCAACGCAGGATTTTGGCGCGTCTGTTCAAAAGCGCAAAATCGCTCGTGGCGGCAGCATTCTTTGGCGTCTGGCCGTGTTTGTGCCTGCGATGATCGGAACTGCATTGCTGATGTGGGGCCTGCACGGCGTATTGATGCAAGCGGGCATGACCATCCTTGAATGGGTGCTGCTGAGTTTGATCGGGATGACGTTCATCTGGGTGACGCTGGCCGTCAGCACCGTCGGCGTTGGCCTTGCCGGTCGCATGCGCCCCCAGCACGTGGACCCCAGCGCGCATGATCCACTGAATGTGGCCCTGCTGATCCCAATCTACAACGAGGTCCCTTGGGACGTTTTTGGCAACGCCACCGCCATGATGGACGATCTGGTCAACCGTGACAGCGTGCATAATTATACGCTGTTTGTGCTGTCCGACAGCTCGGATGACGCGACCGCTGTGCAGGAATGGAACGCGTTCGAGGCCCTGCGCGCGACGGCCCCCAAAGGCATTGATATTTACTATCGCCGCCGGTCTGAAAACACTGACAAAAAGGTCGGCAATCTGGTTGACTGGATCACCGGATGGGGTGCCGATTACGACGCGATGCTGGTGCTGGACGCCGACAGCCTGATGACGGGGCGCGCCATTGATCGCCTTGCAAATGAACTGGCCGCAGACGATGACGCGGGCCTGATCCAAAGCTTTCCCCAGCTGGTCGGTGCCGAAACCGTGTTCGCCCGCATCCAGCAGTTTTCGAACACTGCCTACGGGTGGCTGTTGGCCGAAGGGCTGGCGCGCTGGTCCCAGCACGAGGGCAACTATTGGGGTCACAACGCGATCATCCGAACGCGCGCTTTTGCTGCCACAGCAGGCCTACCGCACGTCAAAGGGTTGCGCGGTGACGACCAACTGATCCTCAGCCATGATTTTGTCGAGGCATCCTTGTTGCGCCGTGCCGGTTGGCGTGTGCGGTTTCTGCCACGCGTCACCGGATCGTTCGAGGAAACCCCAGGCACGCTGATTGACTACGTCCTGCGTGACCGCCGCTGGTGCCGTGGCAATCTGCAACATTTGCGCCTGCTTGGCACGCGCGGTTTGCATCCGATTTCCCGCTTTCACATGTTCCAAGGGGCCGTCGCCTATCTGATGTCGCCTGCGTGGTTTGTGTTACTGGTATTCTGGGCGTTGCTGGGTCGTGATGCGGACACCAACGTGATCCGTTACTTCAACGAAACCAATCCGCTGTTCCCCAATTGGCCCCCCGAGATGAGCCATATCGATTCCACCGTTTTCCTGGTCATCATGTACGCCATGTTGCTGACACCCAAGATCGCAGGTGCCGGCATAATTGCGGCCAACGGCAAGGCGGCGCGGGTGTTTGGCGGGCGACTTGCGTTCCTCAGCGCCTTTGTGACTGAGGTCGCCCTGTCGATCCTATACGCCCCGATCCTGATGGTGCAGCAAACCCGCGCAGTGGGGCGTGCGATGATGGGTGGTTCTGCGAAATGGACGGCCCAAGCCCGCACTGCGGATGCCTATCCGCTGCGCACGTTGATCCGCTTTCACTGGATGGAAACGGTGATTGGGCTGATGCTGGTTGCGGGCTTGGCCGCTGGTTTGATTTCACTGTGGCTGCTGCCGATCGTGTTCAGCCTTGTAATGTCGGTGCCGCTGTCCGCCCTCAGCGCTGTGCATCTGGGGCGCGCGCCTGCGGGTCTGCGCATGCACAGCCCCAATTCACTGCGCGAACCGGCCATTCTAACCCGCGCGAAACGTGCCCGCGCCGTGTTGCGCACAGCGGCTGACAAAGAACGCGTGCCGGCGGAATAGTCAGTCCAGCGTTTCGACCCAATCAAATGCCATTTCTGCCCAACCTTCGGGAACGCGATGCCCGCCCGGAAAGATGGCGAATTCCAGCGCTGTGTCCTCAGCGCAGCGCACCCAAGAACGACGCATAAAGTCGCCTTTGGTCACGAATTTGTCCGCGCGCACTTGCAAACAGTCGTTCACGCCGCGCCAGATGTTCATCGCATTGAACACATCGCCTTGGACAAGCGCGCTCGGGTCGTTCAGGTCCGCGCCGCGCACGACGCGCCCCCTCTAGCGGGACAGTCGTGTCTGTCCAACCGTGGGTGTGCAGCAGGCGCACTGGCCCCTCGCAGGTGGTCGGGTGCGGACGCCAGAAACTGCCAGCAACTGGCACGTAGGCGTGAAAGGTATCAGGGGCGGCGCAGGCAAGATACGAGGTCATCGAGCCGCCAATCGAAAAGCCACCCAGCATCATCTTGTCTGCGTCCAGATCAAAGCGCGCAGCAGCATCGTCACACACGTCTGTTAGAAAAGCGACCTCATCGCGTTGCGGCATCCCGTCCGGCGCAATCACTGCGTAGCCCCGTTCTAGCGCGACAGGCACCCAAACCTTGTTGTTCAGCGTGCCCATGCCACTGCCGCCAAAGCCGTGCAGGAATACGATTGATCCCTGGATTTCGCCGTCTGGCAGGGTGATATTGTAGGTGCCGCCTTCGATCTTGCAGGCGTCTGGATCAGCCGCGCACCCGGCATGTGCCGTGACTGTTGAGGCCGCCAAAAGCGCCCATGGCAATACGTATTTTAGCATCTTAACCCTTTGTAACCGGCAAGCCGCGCTTGACCCAACCGGGCCCCGCACCAGAGCCAAGCATGCCTTCCGGCACATCAATAATATTGGTGAAACCGGCCTGCGTCAGCCGTGCACCCATCTTGCGCGATCGCACGCCGCGTGCACAAATCAAGGCTACCGGAACCGTAGTGTCCCCGTCGACGTGTGCCGTAAGTTGGTCAATGAAATCACGGTCCAACATGTTGATTGGCACGGCCCCGACACCAACACCTGTGCGCGCCCATTCATCGGGGCGACGGATATCGATCAGCGTGATTGATCCGGCATTCGCGGCCTCGTGCGCTTCGGGGGCACTAAGTGCGCCTTTTTGGCCAGCCTGCGCCGTGATGTTGAACCAATTGGCCCCGAATATCGCAGCGCCGCCCAGCGCAAGTGTCGTAGAACCCACCAAAACACCCCTGCGGGTGATTTTCGGGCGCGGGTTTGTGGCTGATGTCATTGCGCGCATTCCAAAACTATTTGACGCAGCCTAGCCCAAATAATTCATCCAAAGCACCCCCACTCGCGTGGATGTGACATCACCGGCTTCTTTGTGATCGACGCTACTTTAGTTTTGGCGGCTTTGCGGGGTCCGAACCGGGGGCAGCGCGCTCTAGCGTGACGTCCGCAGGTTGTGGCAGATCGAACCGCAAACCAACCCGTGACAGGCGCGGCGTGATCGGATCATTGCCATCAAAGAACCCGACATCCATTGCGCCCGCCTCAATCCCCGAGAATGTGAGCGCTTCGCCTGCGGCCCCGGCCAATGCGTCTTCGGCCCCCGGTTGCGCACCGACAAACGCCAGCATGTGGCCTTTGGTGCCGCCTTGGTACGTCACGGCAACCAGATAGGCGCTGAGCGCGAGGCCCGTGGCCGTTGCAAGTTTGGTATCAATCGCGGCAATCAGGTTTTCCGGCAAACCGGCGGGGGCTGCGACCTCGTCGATGTGGGCCTCGACCTCGTCCGGTGCGTGACCCAGCGTTTTGGCCAGCCATTCGACGCCTTCTGCGGGCAGCAGGAACGAGGATGGTGCAACCTCTAGGTTCAACCCCATGCCAAGGCTTTGGCCGTTTAGCATTTGCGCAATCACGCGGCCGGACACGGCAACATACGGCGCTGCTTCGCCCGTAAAGGCGGTCAAGCGTTCGGCGCGATCAAAGACCAAGACGATCTCTTGAACCCCTGCGTCAAAGGTTTGGGGGGTGACATCCTCGCCCTCCGCTTCGGATTCCAGCAACAAAAACAGCTCCGCATCCGCGAGCCGTTCGTAAAATGCCAGCCGTGCGCCATCGTCGTTTGGGGCAGCTTCCATCGCGGCGTGGGCCAAATCCAGGGGGGTCATTGCACTCATTTCAGCACCTCTTTGACACGGCGGCGCAGGGCGGGCAGCGTGTCGGTTTCAAACCACGGGTTTTTCTTGATCCAGCCTGTATTGCGCCAGCTGGGATGGGGCAAGGCAAAGACGTCGGGCGCGCGCATTTCCCAGTTTTCAACGGTCTCGGTCACGCCGGTTTTGACTTTCAGGTGGTATTTATGCGCATGGCCCCCAACAAGGATCGTGAGCGGCATAACACCCAGCATTTCCATCACCCGATCGTGCCACGTTTGTCCGCAAATCTTGGGCGGTGGCAGGTCAGACCCCTTGGCATCGTACCCCGGAAAGCAGAACGCCATCGGGACAATCGCAATTTGATCCCGGTCGTAAAACGTGGCCTCGTCCACGCCCATCCAGTCGCGCAGCCGATCCCCCGACGGGTCCGTGAACGGCTTGCCTGATTCGTGGACCCGCGCGCCGGGGGCCTGGCCCGCAATCAGGATGCGTGCGCCGGGTTTGAACCACGCAACGGGGCGCGGTTCGTGGGCGGTGTGCGTCTGGGCAAAGCGCTCAGCACACAATCGGCACGCGCGGATTTGGTCAGGCAGATTAATCATTTGCCCTGTCTATAAGACGCAAAGCAATCAGCAAAGCGTCAATCATTTCGACAATCTTCGAAATAGCTATTGCTTTACGCATTCATTTCTATATTTCTAGAAATATGAAAATAGAATCAACAGACGATCTCGACCTGACCCTTGCCGCAACCAGTTTTGCCGCCCTCGGGTCTGAACAACGCCTTGGCGTTCTGCGCGCTTTGGTGCGTACTGGCCCCGACGGCCTAAGCATTGGCGAACTGGGTGTGCGATCCGGCGTGACGGGCAGCACCTTGACCCATCACGTCAAGGTTCTGGCCGCCGCAGGGCTAGTCGAACAGGCCCGCCAAGGGCGCTCCATCATCTGCGCGGCCGTCGCTTACGACCAAGTCCGCGCACTGTCCGAATTTCTGCTAACGGCCTGCTGCGCTGACAGCACGGCCCCCTGTGAGTATCACAATCATGACTGATGTTACCCATTCCCAAGGCCCCTCGATCACTGCCCGAATGGGCGGTGCCTGGGGTGTTTCGGTTCTGCTGTTGGCCGCCGTCGCAATCCTGGACACACCGCAATTCGTGCCAACGGTGATGTTCACAGGCCAAGCGATTGCCGGCACCGCCCCGTTCATTTTGTTTGCGGTTCTCGCCATTGCGTACCTCAAGGCCTCGGGCGCTGAAAACCTGCTGGCCAAAGCGTTCGAGGGCAACCCTGTGCGCATGATCATCATGGCTGCATTGCTTGGCGGGATATCCCCGTTTTGTTCGTGCGAGGTGATTCCGTTCATCGCCGCGCTGCTCGCTTTGGGCGCGCCTTTGGCAGCTGTCATGGCGTTCTGGCTGGCGTCACCGCTGATGGATCCCGCGATGTTTCTGATCACATCCGGCACGTTGGGCTGGGATTTTGCATTGGCAAAAACCATCGCCGCTGTGTCCTTGGGCATGTTTGGCGGCTTTAGCACGCTGTTGCTGGCGCGCTCTGTGATCTTTGCCGATCCGTTGCGTGAACGCCCAGCGGTTGGCGGCGGTTGCGGCGTGCAAAAACCGTTTTCCGGCACCCCGCAGTGGAGATTCTGGAGCTCGAGCGAGCGTGTCGCAGTATTCAAAGACACCGCAGCCGAAAACGGGCTGTTCCTGTTGAAGTGGTTGACCTTGGCCTACGTGATCGAGGCGTTGATGCTAAACTACGTGCCCGCAGAAATGATCGCTGGCGTGCTAGGTGGCACAGGTCTGGGCCCTATTTTTATGGGCGCTTTGGTGGGGGCACCGGCCTATCTGAACGGTTACGCAGCTGTCCCGCTGGTCGATGCGCTGCTGACCCAAGGCATGTCGCAAGGCGCTGCGATGTCCTTTGTGATTGCGGGCGGTGTCAGCTGTATTCCAGCGGCGATTGCGGTCTGGGCCTTGGTCAAACCACGGGTGTTTTTTGCCTACCTCACGTTTGCAATTGTCGGTGCGATGATCGCAGGCGTCGCGTGGCAGGCTGTCGCCTAACCGCGACGCCCGTCAAAAACTGAACTAGCAAAACCAGTGCTGCGGCGCTGGTTTTAGCGTTCGTCCTATCAACAATACATTGCGCCAATATACATTTGTTTCACAATTGGACATAATGTGGCCAAATTCGGTGCATAAACCGTAAACACACCTCTGGTAAGGAGGGACCGGAAGAACCACCTGTAGTCTACAGATGGCAACCGGAGCAGCAGTCACCGGAGCAGTTGATGCTTGAGTTTGAAAATGTCTCGAAGTCCTATTGGACGGGAACGCAGCGCAAGGTCATCCTTGATCGTGTGTCGTTTCGCGTGGAATTGGGCAATTCGATGGGCATTTTAGCCCCGAACGGCACCGGAAAGACGACGCTTATCAATATGATCGCCGGTTTGGAAAAACCGGACGAAGGCGAAATTCGGCGCGGCTGCAACATTTCCTTTCCGTTGGGGTTTATGGGCGGTGTTGTTAGCAAGGTCTCGGCCATTGAAAACGCGCGCTACATCGCGCGCCTTTACGGGCTTGATCCGGACTACGTCGAAAGCTTTTGCCGCTGGCTGTGCAATTTGGGCGAATATTTTGACCAACCGCTGGGCACCTATTCCGCCGGTATGCGGTCGCGGTTTTCATTCGCGTTGATGCTGGCGCTGGATTTCGACATTTACCTCATCGACGAGGGGATGCCTGCGACCACAGACGTGGAATTCAACCGAAAAGCCGGTGAAATCCTGCAGGAACGCCTGCGCACCACGACGATTATTATTGTGTCCCATCAGGCCGGCACGCTCGAAAAATTCGCCCGAACCGCCGCCGTGCTGCTGGATGGGCAATTGCACATGTTTGACACCTTGGAAGAGGCTAAGCGACTTTATGACTACGAAACCCAAAGCTAGGAAGTTCCGTATCAAGCGCAGCACTCCAACCGCGAGTGCCGCAACGGAAGAGACCGTGCGCCGCGCCGTTCCACAAGCGAGCGAGCCACCCGCGCAAACGCCGCCGCCTGCACCGCAAGGTCCAGGCCGCGTTGCTGATCAATTGCGCCAACAAACAGCACGTCCGCAGCAGGCCGCCCCGCAGCCGCAGGCCCGTACCGGCGAAGTGTCAAGTGCGGCCCAAGTTGCCGGCGAGACCGACATTGACGCAATCCGCCGCGAAGGTCTGACAGGGCGCCAGTTGCGCATGGCGCGCCGTGTGGCCCAAAAACACAACCTTGCCCCGACGTCCGATTTTGATGCGGTACGTTTGTTGCGTGAGGCGGGTATCGATCCGTTCCAACGCTCGAATATGCTGGAACTGGTCGTTCCGCCCGCAGGTGGCGAACACCGCGAAGGTGCACCGCCCGAAATGCTTGGCCAGCTGACACCCACACAAGCTGGTGCAGGCCGTGTGAAACTGCCCCAAACCATACCTGCGGGTCGCGAAACCCTGCCATCCACCGAAATCAGCCCCGCTGAACGGCGCGCCCGCGAAATTACTGAAATTCAACGTGATATTTCACGTCGTCGCCGCAAGAAAATGGGTCTTTTGCTGGTCCGTTTGGCGTTCTTTGTGATGATGCCGACCCTTTTGGCCGGTTACTATTTCTACGCGATCGCCACGCCGATGTACGCCACCGAAAGCGACTTTTTAATCATCTCGAATGAAGGCTCAGGCGGGACGTCGCCTTTTGGTGGGATATTGCCACCGCAGTTTTCAACCGGGCCTGATGCGATTGCCGTACAGGGCTATTTGCAATCCAAGGACGCGATGATCCGGTTGAACAACGATGCCGGTTTCAAGGATCACTTTACCCAAGAATGGATCGATCCGATCCAACGCTTGACCCCTGATCCTACAAACGAAGAAGCCTTTAAATTATACAAAAAGAACGTCAAAATCGGCTATGATCCGACCGAAGGCATGATCCGCATGGAGGTTGTTGCCGCTGACCCGAACGTTGCCACAGACTATGCGCGCAACCTGATCAGCTACGCCTCGGAACGCATCAACAATATTTCGCAAGGTCAGCGCGATGACGGGATGCGCGATGCAATCATCGCCTTTGACAAAGCCAAACAAGACCGCCTTGAAGCACAGGAAAAGCTGATCCGTCTCAAGAACGAAAACGGCGCTGATCCTGAGGCGGTGATTGCCGCGTATCGTGCGCAGATCACCAACTACGAAACGTTGTTGATCGAAAAAGAGCTGGAGCTGGCAGCATTGCTGGACAACTCGCGTCCGAACCAAGCCAAAGTTGACGGTGCGCGCGGTGATACCCGTCGCTTGAAAGCGACGCTGTTGACGCTGAACAATCGTTTGAATTTGCCCGGGGCGGACGGGTTGTCTTTGGCACAGCAAGCTGTCGCGCAACAATTGGCGCAGGCTGACCTTGCAAATGCTGATGCCAACCTGCAATTGGCCAACGGGTCGATGGAACAAGCCCGCACAGAGGCCAACCGCCAAGTGCGCTATTTGAACGTCGCGGTTGAGCCTGTCGCATCCGAGGAACCGTCATATCCCCGCTCATTCGAGAACACGATACTTGCGTTCCTGATTTTCGCAGGTATCTACCTGATGATCTCGCTGACTGCGTCTATCCTTCGTGAACAGGTAACTTCTTAGTATGAAACACGTCTCTGTCGCCGATTTTGCCATCGGCAACGATCTTCCGTTAACCATCATCGCTGGCCCCTGCCAATTGGAAAGCATTGACCACGCCCAAATGGTGGCCGGTGTGATGAAAGAAGCCTGTGACGCAGCTGGTGCGCAATATGTGTTTAAGGCGAGCTATGACAAAGCCAACCGCACATCGCTGTCCGGCATCCGCGGATTGGGCATCGACGAAGGTCTGAAGGCTTTGCAATCCATCAGCAAATCCATGGGTGTGCCTGTGTTAACGGACGTCCATTCCGAAGCGCAATGTGGTGCCGCAGCAGACGCCGTCGACATCATCCAGATCCCTGCGTTTTTGTGCCGCCAGACAGATATGCTGCTGGCCGCTGGCAACACCGGCGCTGTAATCAACGTGAAAAAAGGGCAGTTTCTGGCACCTTGGGAAATGCCCAACATCATCACCAAGATCGAGAGCACGGGCAACACCAACATCCTGCTCACTGAACGCGGCACGACGTTTGGCTACAACACACTCGTGGCTGACATGCGTTCACTGCCGCAAATGGCGCAAACTGGCTATCCGGTCGTGATGGACGCAACACACTCGGTGCAGCAGCCGGGCGGCCAGGGCGGATCATCTGGCGGGCAGCGCGAATTTGCCCCCGTGATGGCGCGTGCCGCTGTTGCAGTTGGCACCGCTGCCGTGTTCATGGAAACGCACCAAGATCCCGACAATGCGCCCTGCGACGGGCCCAACATGATCTACCTTGATCAGATGCCTGCCCTTGTCCAAACGCTGATGCAACTGGACGCCGTTGCCAAATCAAATCCACTGACACTGTAAGCGAGTTTTAACGTGAACAAACCGGCCCCTTCCGTTTCCCAAAACATTTGGGAATTTTTACGCGATGCAATGATCACGCCTACGGGTTTTCGTGAATATGACGCACGTTGGCAGTATCCTGACGCGATCAATTTGCCCGGGATCACGGCATTGGGTTTGGGCCTTGGTACGCAGATGCACCTGCGCGGAATTGAACCCGTCATCGCGGTCGGCAATGATTACCGCGAATATTCGCTCAGCATCAAAAACGCGCTGATGTTGGGCCTGATGCAGGCTGGCATCCACGTCAAAGACATTGGCCCGGCCCTGTCACCGATAGCCTATTTCAGCCAGTTCCACCTTGATGCGCCCGCGGTCGCGATGGTCACGGCCAGCCACAATCCGAACGGTTGGACAGGCGTCAAAATGGGCTTTGAACGCCCGCTGACCCATGGCCCGGACGAAATGAACGAACTGCGCGACATCGTCCTAGAGGGACGCGGGCAGCCCCGTGATGGCGGTAAATACGAATTCATCCACGGCGTACGCGAGGCGTATCTTGATGACCTCGTTGGTGACTTCAAAATGACTCGCAAGCTGAAGGTCGTTTGCGCGACAGGTAACGGCACTGCGTCGGCCTTTGCGCCCGAATTATTCCGCCGCTTAGGCGTCGAAGTTGTCGATAGCCACAACCAGTTGGACTACAATTTTCCCAACTACAATCCGAACCCCGAAGCGATGGAAATGCTGCATGACATGTCCGACAGCGTCAAAGCCTCAGGCGCTGATTTCGCACTGGGATTTGATGGTGACGGCGATCGCTGCGGCGTTGTTGACGATGAGGGCGAAGAGATTTTCGCAGACAAAGTCGGCGTGATCATGGCCCGCGATCTGGCCAAAATTTATCCCGGCTCCACCTTTGTGGCTGACGTGAAATCCACTGGCCTGTTCGCCTCTGACCCAGATCTGAAAAAACACGGCATCAAGGCGGATTATTGGAAAACCGGACACAGCCACATGAAACGGCGCGTCAAGGAAATCGGCGCACTCGCGGGTTTTGAAAAATCCGGGCACTACTTTCTCGCAGAACCCATCGGGCGCGGCTATGACTGCGGCATGCGGGTCGCTGTGGAAATCTGCAAGCTGATGGACCGCAACCCTGACATGACCATGTCCGATCTGCGCAAAGCATTGCCGCAGACGTGGGCAACGCCAACCATGTCACCCTACTGTTCGGACCTTGAAAAATACGACACGCTGGAACGCTTGGTTACAAAACTGGTCGCCAAACACGAGGCCGGCGAACAGCTGGCTGGCCGCACAATCAAAGAAGTCGTGACCGTCAATGGCGCGCGCTTGATTCTGGACAACGGTGCATGGGGCCTCGTGCGCGCCAGCTCGAACACCCCGAACTTAGTGGTTGTCTGCGAAAGCCCCGAATCAGAGGCAGAAATGCGCGCGATTTTTGCAGACATTGATGCGGTCATTCGCACCGAACCTAGCGTCGGCGAATACGACCAAACCATCTAGGCACGACAAAATTGGTAAGGTGCGCGTGTCGCGCACCTCGTCTCAGTCGAACAGCTTGAACAATTGTTTCTTTAGCTTGTCCTCGATCTTGTCTTTTGCCGCGTCCTCAACCGATTGGCCGTCTTCGGTTTTCACGCCCAACGACTCTTCCACTTTACTGCGCAACGCGTCTTTGGCCTTTTGTTCCGCCTCTTCCTTTTTCTCGGAAAAATTCAGATCAATCGCTGCTTCAAAGTCTGGCAAAATGCGCGGGTTCGACCAGGGACCTTTGATCGCCACAGGGATGGCAAGCCCCTTGCCCTTGTTCGCGCGCAACGCCGCGGGTGTGATCAAATAGTCAATGTCTTGCGCCCCCAACCCGACACGCCCTTTGCCGCGCGCCTCGTAATTCGTCAGGGCAAACAACAAATCGCTATTGCGCAAATTGCCGCCATCCATCGTCCAAGTCGCGCCCAAAGAATTGAACACTGTCGTGCCCCCCGACCCCTGCCCGCTGCGCAGCAAGCTGTCCAAATCAATTCCCTCGATCGTGCCCTGCCCCATCTTCACAGCGCCTTTGCCTGACAGTGATTTCATGATCGTATCAACAGATGAACCAGATGCGAGGAACGACATTTCAAAGTCGCCTTGCCCCGTGAACCGTTCCACCGATGCGGCGTCTTTCAACAGTTTTTGCATGGCGATTGAACTCGCAAAGATCTTGCCCCCCACGGACAGGCCGCTGCGGTTGTTCATCACGAATTCGCCGCTCAGCGTGCCGTCATAGGCCTGTACTTCTCGCAGTTCGAACACCGCGCGCGAGCGATCGTTTCGGATCAGTGTGCGGGTCTGGCCCAGCTTGAAAGTGCCCAAATCAACTGACGTCGCGCGCAGGCCAATCTCGCCGTTGAAACTCGCCAACCCCGATGCATCGATGCGCGTCTTGCTCCAGCCCGAGCCTGCAGGTTGACTGCCAGAGCCTGACGCCGAACCGCCTTCACCCTCGGTTGCGCCGGTAAGATCAAGCGCACCAGCAACAAGTTGCGCGTTAACCTGTGGCACGCCATTCAGGCTGATGTCGGCGGCACCACTGATCTGGTTCCCGCCTAAATCGGCGGCCATTTCACGCAGTGACAAGCGGCGATCAGACGTCAGCGTCAAATCCGTTTTCATTTTGATCGTGCGGCCCAATCCACGCGGCAGGTCAGCACCGCTTAGGCCCAAGCTGCGCACAAACGCGTCGGTACTGGTCAGGTTCAAATCGAGTTTTCCCGCAACATCACCCGCTGTGCTGCCGCGCCCGCTTAGCCCTGCTGTGCCGCCATTGGTGCTGATCGTAGCCGCGAACGGTTGCACTTGCCCCGCGATGAAACCCGCAAAACTGTCGATCCGTGCGCTGACTGCTACGTCTTGTCCAGCAGGGCGCAAAGTGGCCGCGATGTCCGCTGCGCCCAAACGTTCGGGCCAATCCAGTGCCAGATCCACGTCTGAATACGACACCAGATCACTGCCTTCGGCGTCATAGATCAGGGTGGCATCCGTGACCGACAAGTGTTGAATGCTAAACGCTTGCGCCTCGCGCTCCGGCGTTTTTTCGGTTGCAATCACTGCATCGCCGCTTGCATCCGTGAACACCCAGCTCGCGCGCCCGTCCTTGCGGCTTTCCAGTCGAATTGTCGGGCTGGCAGCTTCGATGTTTGTGATTTTGATTTCACCCGTAAGCAGCGCTGCCGCATCGATCCCGATGGCTGCGTTTTGGGCGGTGAACATGGCACCTTGGCGTGACCAATCTGCGTTCCCGACTTCGATCCCGCCAGCAGACACGCCCAAAACCGGCCAGATCGTCATCGCCACATCGCCCGTGATCGTCACGTCGCGCCCGGTCTGCGCTTTGATCTGTTCGGCGGCGATCCGCGCGATCCGGTCTGCTGGCAAAAAGAACAGCGACACAATTATGACCACAATAAGCAGCAGCAAAAACCCGAATATGCGCCCGATCCATTTCATGCCAACTGCTCCTTTATTATGGTTACAACTTTGGTAAGCGCAGACGTGCTGCATCTCAATCCCAAACCCTTTCGCAAGGCCGATGGTTACAGTATAGCGACAGCATGAGCACAAACCCGCCGAACCTACGCCCCGACCTCGCCCCGAAATTGCAAGTGCGCGAACCTGTCCGCACGGGCCAGCCAACCATTGGCATGGTGTCTTTGGGCTGTCCCAAGGCGTTGGTCGACAGTGAACGTATCCTGACGCGCCTGCGCGCCGAAGGCTACGGCGTCTCGCCCGATTATGCCGGTGCGGATGCGGTGATTGTGAACACCTGCGGATTTCTCGACAGTGCCAAGGCCGAAAGTCTGGACGCGATCGGCGAGGCGCTGAACGAAAACGGCAAGGTCATCGTGACGGGCTGTTTGGGGGCCGAGCCGGACTACATTCGCGAACACCACCCGCGCATCTTGGCCGTCACTGGCCCGCACCAATACGAGCAGGTGTTGGACGCCGTGCACGCCGCCGTGCCGCCCTCGCCCGATCCGTTTGTCGATTTGCTGCCCGCGTCTGGCGTGTCGTTAACTCCGCGCCATTTCAGCTATTTGAAAATCTCCGAAGGCTGCAATCACAAGTGCAAGTTCTGCATCATCCCTGACATGCGGGGCCGTTTGGCGTCACGCCCTGCGCACGCGGTCATGCGCGAGGCGGAGAAACTGGTGGATGCGGGCGTCAAAGAACTGCTGGTGATCTCGCAAGATACATCAGCCTACGGCGTCGACATCAAACACGCGACGGATCGAGGTCACCGCGCTCACATCACCGATCTGGCGCGTGATCTTGGGTCTTTGGGCGCGTGGGTGCGCCTGCACTACGTCTACCCTTACCCCCACGTGCGTCAATTGATTCCACTGATGGCCGAGGGCCTTGTGTTGCCCTATTTGGATATCCCGTTCCAACATGCACACCCCGATGTTTTGAAACGCATGGCGCGTCCGGCGGCGGCATCCAAGACACTGGACGAGATCGCCGCATGGCGCGCCGACTGCCCCGACATTACCCTGCGCTCGACCTTCATCGTGGGCTATCCGGGCGAAACAGAGGCCGAATTCCAAACCCTGCTGGATTGGATGGACGAAGCGCAATTGGATCGCATCGGCTGTTTTCAATACGAAAACGTTGCTGGGGCGCGGTCAAACGCATTGCCAGATCATGTTCCGGCCGAGGTCAAACAAGAACGCTGGGACCGGTTCATGGAGAAAGCACAGGCGATCTCCGAAGCGAAACTGGCCGCCAAAGTCGGCACGCGCATCGACGTGATCATCGACGAAATTGACGAGGACGCCGCGACGTGCCGGACCAAGGCCGACGCGCCAGAGATCGACGGAAACCTGTTTATCGATGAGGGTTTTGAAGGGTTGTCGGTTGGTGATATCGTTCAGGTCGAGGTGGACGAGGCTGGAGAGTATGATTTGTGGGGTAAGGTGCTTTGAGCAAAGGCTGGGTTTACGCTCTGCGTTCAGACACCTGTGATTTCATCAAAATTGGGCTGACATCAACATCGCCGTTCCAGCGCGTCAACGAATTAAACCACAGCATCAATTACGGCCCGTTAGGCCCTTGGCAGCAGTTAGATATCCGTCAAGTAAAAGATGTCAGATCCATTGAGACTGCGCTGCACCGCAGGTTACAGGCAAAACGAGTGACGACAATTGCGGGAGCACAAGAACTCTTTGCGATTTCTCCCGCCGAAGCACGAGCCGCGTTTGCTGATATACCAGACGCCGACCTGCTACTACCCGTGCCAGTTAACCGGCTGAATTTAGACACCAACTTTGTCGCCTATTTGATGGCTCTATTTCAAAATAGCGGACTAGAGAACTTCCGCGACCTACAGGAAAGCTGGACGTTTTCACTGTTTCCCTCAACAAACGGCGGGCGGTATTTCACACTAAATATTGATCGCCACGAAGTCGCTTTCTGTATGCCTATTCCTGGTGAGCCAGATATCGTCCATCATTCAATTATCGTTGATCAAATGATTGCCCAAGATCGCGAATTCAAAAACTGGCTCCGAGATTTAGGGGGATGGACCGAGCCTGTGCCCCACCCGTCCAATTGGGGGAACGCTAGAAAAATCACCTTGCAGGCAACATTCGAAGAATGCCTTGGACTGTTTGCAAACACCGGATTTCGTCGCGCACTGATTGCATATTGGTACGAGGCCCTTTTGCGTATGCAAGAACGAGGCACACGCAGCTTCTTTGCTAGATTTCATAACTATGATGCCACTTCCGAAATTTTCCGCCATCTGCGGGAGACCAAAAATTTCAGAGCACGAATGGACAGCGCGTCGCGATAATTTCACTTTCTGCGACGGCTCACACTCCAAGCTTTAGCCCGTAAGGTGCGGGTGTCCCGCACCACCTCTTGCAAATGTTCTTTTTTTGTTCCAATTTGTTCTCACGATAGGAACAAAGGAACATTGCAATGCATTACCAAGCACAATTTCCAGGTATGTTTGCCCCTGAACAAGGGGCGCTGCCGAGTGAACCGCCCGTTGCGGCGACGGATAAGCAAATCGCGTTTGCCACATCTATCGCAGGTAAGGTGAGGCTTGCCCCGCCCGCGGCCTTGTTTCGCAACCGCACGGCCCTGTCCGCGTGGATCGACACCCATAAACCCAAACCGCCCACTGGCCAGTTCGCCAATTATCCGTCCTCCAAGCAGGTCGCGTTTGCCGAACGCATTGCCCGCGTTAAACGCAGCGAAGTGCCGCATGAGTGTTTTCGCGACAAAACACTCATGTCCCGCTGGATTGACGGCAACAAGCCGCGCTAAGTGACCAAACGTAACCACTGCGGAAGCCCGTTGGTGAAACGCGTTAAACCCCCTAAAGGTGCCCCAAGCTGACTGCAAAGGGCCACCACATGCGCTATCCAACGTCTAACGCTGAAACCGCCGCTGATGGTGTTGTTCATGCAATATCAGTCTCTTTGGCTCTTTTTGGTGCAGTCTGGCTGTGGCGTTACCCGCCGATGTGGCAGAGCCCCACAATGGCATGGGCCGTTGGCGTTTTTATCGTCATCATGGTGGCAGCCCTTGTCACCTCGGCCGTCTATCACATGACCCCGATTTCGCCGCTGCGCGCCACCTTGCGCCGGTGTGATCACGGCCTGATTTTCCTGCGCATCGCCAGCACGTACACGCCTTTGGTTTTGATCATCAACACCAACTTTGCCTACGTCGTCCTGGCGGGCGTTTGGGTGATTGCGCTGATCGGAACAGTCCAAAAGTTGTTCTTTTGGCAGGCAGACGGCACATCATCGATCGCGATGTATGCGGTTCTCAGTTGGGCCGCGGTTCTGCTGATTTGGCCAATGTGGGTGCACTTGCCGCACAACGGCGTCGGTTTTGTCGCTGTCGGAGGCGTGCTGTATTCTGTTGGCGCTGTGATCTATTCACGCAAAACAATGCCGTACCGCTACCCAGTTTGGCATGTGTTTGCGACCTCGGCCTCCGTCGCGTTTTACATCGCTATTGTGATCTGCATCGCGGCCTAAAGCGCGTCCAAATACGCCCGCACGCAAGTTTGGACATGGCGGAACCGATCACCGCCAAGGTGTTTGCCACCGTACCAGCGGGTCACGACGATCATGTGATCGACAAGCCCTTCGCGTTCCAACATCCGCACGATGACCATGCCGGCGCCCCTTTCGCCGTCGTCGCCTTTGATCGGGCCGCCGTCGGACATCGAGGCCGCCCAGGTATTATGCGTCGCTTTGGAATATGATTTTTCGCGCAAAAGCGTTTTCAAAGCCGCATCAATATCCGAGCGTGATCCAACCGGGCAGCCCGAAACCGCATATTTGGACCCGCGGTCTGTCAGAATTTGACCCAATTGCTTCCAGGTAAGGTTTCCCAGACCTGCGCATTCAAATCCGCCATGCTAACACTATCCTCATTGAAAGGTATCTTTTTGCGATTGTTTTTAAGGACGAGACTGATGAATTTTATCATCGTGAACCCAGACGTATTTGAAATGATTGGCGTGGCGGGCTTTGCCCTCTACGTCATCAACTATTCTTTGCTAACGTTGCGCTTTATGGACGGCCATAGCCTTAGTTATTTTATTCTGAATTTGCTCGCCGCCGCCTCTGTTCTGGTCGGGCTTACGGTCAGTTTCAATTTGGCCTCAGCGATGATCCAACTGTTTTGGGTTGCGATGTCGAGCTTAGGCATTGTGCTGCGCCTCACGCGCCCGACACCTGCCCTTGCATAACAGATCTTGCTCCAGGTTCAGCCGGGATCAAAGCTTGGCTACGGTTTCACGCACGATACGTTGGCGATCTGCATTGGGTGGGTGGGTCCCAAGAAAACGGTCACCCGGGTCGGGGATACGGGAAAAAAACTTTGCACCATTCAGCGGTGAATACCCGGCGCGCGCCGAGATGATTGTCCCCAACGCATCCGCTTCTAGTTCGAAATCCTTCGAGTAAACCCGCGCGCCAACTTGTGCGCCCCACTGAACTGCCGTGTCGACAGAGGCCTGACTGGCACCCCCAAGTGCGGCGATACCACCCAAAACCAATGCCGTCGCCGCAGAGTTTCGTTGCTGGCGAGCGATGTGCCCCGCGATGTGATGCGCGGCCTCGTGCCCCATCACAAATGCAATTTCATCCGCGTTGCGGGCCTCGTTGATCAACGCAATGGTAAAGGCAATGATCGGGCGGCCATCCTTGTCAAAGGTTTGAAACGCATTGGCCGGTTGCGACGGATCAGGGTCAACAACGATGCGATAATCGCAATTGCTGCCGTCGGTGCGTGCACGGCATTCACGTTCCGCAACCGGTTCCACACGTTCTGTAACTTGTGCGAACGCCCGTTCAGCCTGGGCTTTGTTTTGGAAGGTTGACGACGGCTTGCCGGGGGTAATCGGCGCGCTATCGATCGGCGTAGTGGGGGACGGGATTTCATCACAGGCAGCAACAAACAGTGCCGCCACCAACGCCATAGCTAATTTTGGCACCGTACTTGTAAAAATCATGGGCACTCTCTGTCACCTATAATGATGCCGAACTTAGCATGCCCGCCAACAGCATCCACCCCAAATCCTCGTGAACGGTAAACCTGCCTGCTTTACGGCGATGGATGTTATCATTTTAGGTCTGGATATATGACCTAACTGTGTTAGGTTTTGCCAATTCGAAAGGACATCAAATGGCGACCGGAACTCAGATCAAGACCTTTTACCAAGACGCATGGCATGATGCGGATGTGCCGATCATGAAGGCTGCGGACCACGGATCATGGTTGGGCACAACAGTGTTTGATGGCGCGCGTTATTTTGACGGGGTTGCCCCCGACCTGCGGGCCCATTGCGAGCGGATCAACCGATCTGCCGAGGCGCTGATGATCACGCCCACGATGACGACCGATGACATTGTTGAGGCGGTTCAAGAGGGTTTAAAATCGTATAATTCCGACACGCCTGTCTATATTCGTCCGATGTATTGGGCGCTTGAGGGGGATCCTATGGGGATCGTACCCAAAGCCGGCGCGACAGGTTTCGCCATTTCGCTCGAGGCAATTCCGATGGCAGATCAAAACGCCGCCGCCACGTTGACGCGCACCCGTTTCCGTCGCCCCGTGATGGAAGATGCCGTGGTCAACGCCAAGGCTGGCTGCCTTTATCCCAACAATGCGCGCATGTTGGCCGAGGCCCGCGACAAAGGTTTCAGCAACGCACTGGTGGCCGACGCCATGGGCAATGTTGCCGAAACGGCCACGGCGAACGTGTTCATGGTCAAGGACGGCGAAGTGTTCACACCCATCCCCAACGGCACATTTTTGGCAGGCATCACCCGCGCCCGGCACATGAAACACATGCGCGCCGACGGCATGAAGGTGCATGAAACTGTGCTGAGTTTTCAAGACTTTCACGAGGCCGACGAGGTGTTTTTATCTGGCAACATGATGAAGGTAACGCCGATCAAAGCCTTTGATGACACGCAATACCAAATCGGTCCTGTCACCCGTCGCGTGCGTGAAATGTACTGGGACTGGGCCTTGTCCGAGATCTAAGGCCACCCAACTGGTCTTATAGAAATCGTCTAAAGCCGTGCGCAATTGCGTTGCCAGTCCGGGTACTCTGCGTCACAATTGTGGTCGGATCTCAATTTGATCAGCCCTAAGGGAGAACAAGATGCGCAAATTTCTAGTCGTACTTGATGACAGCCATGAATGCCTGAATGCAATGCGCTTTGCCGCGCTGCGGGCGGCCCACACGGGCGGCGGCGTCGAAGTTTTGGCAGTTATCCCGCCAGATGAATTCAACCACTGGATCGGCGTCGGCAACGTCATGCGTGAAGAAGCGCGCGAACGTATCCACGCCCATTTCGAAGTGTTCGCAAAGTGGATGCGCGACAAGCAGCACGTCGATCCGGAACTGGTCATTCGCGAAGGCCAAGCAGTCGATGAAATCATCCAGCAGATTGCCGACGACAGCGAAATCGGCGTGCTGGTTTTGGGCGCTGGCACCACCAACAAAGGCCCCGGACCACTGGTCACACAACTGACCAAAAGTGCCGGCAGCTTGCCGATCCCCATCACAATTGTGCCCGGCGATCTGAACAAAGAAAAGCTAGAGGCGATCACCTAAAGACCCCCAACAGAACCGAGATTACAGGCCATGCCCGACCCGCATTCGATCACAAATGACCGCCTTTTTCTGACGCCTTTCGCGCCTGAACACGCGGATGATTTGCTTGCGATGAACTCGGATCCGGACGTCATGCGGTATTTGGGCGACATACAAACCCGCGCGGACGTTGATACAAGCATCGAGCGCGTGCGGGCCCGTTGGGAGAAATCCGGATACAGCTGGTGGACGATATTTTTGAAAGATACCGACACCATTATCGGTTCTGCCTGCTTGCAAAATCTGGCCCATAAAGACGACGCGCCACTGGAAATCGGCTGGCGCCTGAAGACAGCCCATCACGGCAAAAGGTTACGCAACCGAGGCCGGTCAGGCCGCGATGGATTTCGGGTTCAACACCATTGGCGTCGACTATCTGTGCGCTGTGACGAACCCCGACAATCTAGCCTCGCAAAAGGTCATGCAGCGTCTTGGGATGCACTATGTTGGCATCCAAACGCACTACGACGAACCTTGTGTTTACTATGAAATGCACAAGCCAGGCTGACCCTTGTTCTAAAATTCAATCACCCAACTTAGAATCGTTCCAATACCTTGACTTGGGCCAACCGCAGGCGCATATCTGTACCTGACAGCTCAGGAGGCTTTGCCCATGTTTATCCAAACTGAATCGACACCAAATCCGGCCACCTTGAAATTCTTGCCCGGCCAAGAGGTTCTAGAGGTGGGCACAGCAGATTTCCCGAGCGCCGAAACCAGTGACGCATCGCCTTTGGCGCAGCGCATTTTTGGCGTTGATGGCGTAGCTGGCGTGTTCTTTGGCATCGACTTTGTGACCGTCACCAAGGCGGATGCGATCGAATGGGACCACGTCAAACCGGCGATCCTCGGCGCGATCATGGAACATTTCCAATCCGGCCAACCGGTTATGGCGGCAGATCACAAACCGACGTCTGGCCATGCCGAACACACTGGCGAAGACGGCGCAATTGTCGGCCAGATCAAAGAATTGCTCGACAGCCGCGTGCGCCCGGCTGTGGCTCAAGACGGCGGCGACATCACATTCCACGGCTTTGATCGCGGCGTTGTTTACCTGCACATGCAAGGGGCCTGCGCGGGCTGCCCATCGTCCACTTTGACGTTGAAAATGGGTATCGAAAACCTGCTGCGCCACTACATTCCAGAGGTGACAGAGGTGCGCCCTGTTGCCGTCTAAACCGGCATTTACCAGTCTCGGTATGCATATTGCACCGCCCGTCACCGGGCGGTGTTATTGTGGAAAGACATCGATTTCGGCGACATCCCTACCGATTGTCACCACGTATTGCCATTGCATGTCTTGTCGTCGCTTAACCGGTGCTCCTGTTGCCGCGTTCAGCGCATTTGCCGTAGGCGATCTGGATATTTCACCTGCCCCGCACCACGCCGATCCAGTCAGCGACGGTGTTGATCGTTGGTTCTGTGCAAGCTGCGGAACTGCGATGGCTGCGACATACAACTACCTTGCGGACCACGTTTATGTTCCAATTGGCGTATTGGATCAGGCCGATAATTTTGCCCCAACGCAGCACAGCCATGCCAGCGCGGCAATCTCGTGGATGCACATAAATGATGATCTGCCCCGTGCCGAAAACAGCGGGCGCGATGCCTTGAACGCAAGCCATTCCGATTAGCATGAGAGCGCCAATTTACATCCTTGGGCTTGATACATCCGCCGCCCACTGCGCCGTGGCTTTGATGCGAGATGGTGTGATCATCGAACGGGTTGCCGAGGACATGAGCAAAGGCCAAGCCGAACGTCTTATGGGTTTGATCGATGAGGTGATGGTTCGCAACGGCGTAACCTATAGCGATCTTTCGGCAATTGGCGTTGGCGTTGGGCCGGGCAATTTCACCGGCATTCGCATCGGCGTGTCAGCAGCGCGCGGTTTGGCCTTGGGGCTTGGAATACCGGCCTACGGCATCGACGGGTTTGATCAACGCGAGGGGTACAATCCCGACGCGCCGTATCAATGCGTGCCTGCCCCGCGCGACCAGATGTACGTGCGCCGTGGTAGTGTGGCCGCAATGCAAGGGCGCGACCTGCTGGATCAAATCCCGGATGAACCCAGCCCTGCCGATCTTGCAGCGAGTGTCGCGCAATTGGCCCACAGCCGCTGGCCCGATCCGGCCCCTGCCCCCGCGCCGTATTATTTACGCGCACCTGATGCGGCACCGGCGCGTGATGCGCCGCCGACGATCTTGCCATGACACCTGCCGAAATGGCCGAGATTCACGCGGCCGCTTTTAAGCAATCGCGCCCGTGGGCTGCGGATGAATTTGCATCGCTCATGGAACACCCGACAACCGAAGCATTCACCCACTCGCGTGGATTCGCTTTGGTACAAAACATTGGCGGCGAAGCAGAATTGCTGACAATCGCGGTGTCCCCCAAGGCCCAAGGCAACGGGATCGGACGCGCACTGATGCACGCTTGGATGCAGGGAATCGATGCATCCATGGCGTTTTTAGAGGTCGCGCAAGACAACGTAGCTGCTGTTTCGCTTTATAAATCTTGCGGATTCGCAGAGGTCGGCCGCCGAAAAGCCTATTATCGACGCAAAGATGCACCCAGCGTCGATGCAATCGTCATGCGATGCTGCCTCACTTAACGTCATTATGTCCAAAACCTTAAGGTTCGGCTGTCCAGCCCCAAAAAGCAGTTGACCCTGCGCGCCTGCTGCGGCCTTATTTGTATCTGATCTAAAGCTATCTGCTGGCTTAAGATGGCCAAATGGGCCGCGTGGAGCATTTTCACGGCCTAAAAAATAGACAACTGGGAGAGAAATCTTATGACCCTCATGACCAAATTCCTTGGCGCTGCCGCCGGGATCGCATTGTCGGCTGGTGCCGCATTCGCAGACCCTGCACTGATCTTTGATCTGGGTGGCAAGTTCGACAAATCCTTTAACGAAGCTGCCTTTAACGGCGCGCAACGTTGGGCCGAAGAAACCGGCGGTTCGTTCCTGGAAATCGAACTGCAATCCGAAGCACAGCGCGAGCAAGCGTTGCGTCGTTTCGCCGAAGCTGGTGCCAACCCTGTCATCACAACCGGATTTGCCTTTGCTGATCCGGTCAGCGTCGTGGCCCCTGATTATCCAGACACGAAGTTCATCAACATTGATGGCTGGATGCCCGAAGTACCGGCCAACGTTCAGTTGATCGGCTTCCAAGAGCACCAAGGCTCGTATCTGGTTGGCATGATGGCCGCGATGGCGTCAAAAACCGGCACAGTCGGCTTTATCGGCGGCATGGACATCCCGTTGATCCGTCACTTTGGCTGCGGTTTTGCGCAAGGCGTTAAGGCTGTGAACCCGGACGCAAAAGTGATCGCCAACATGACCGGCACAACACCAACCGCGTGGAATGACCCGGTAAAAGGCTCCGAGCTGACAAAAGCACAAATCAGCCAAGGCGCTGACGTTGTGTATGCAGCAGCTGGCGGCACAGGCGTTGGCGTTCTGCAAACAGCAGCAGACGAAGGCATCTTGTCGATTGGTGTGGACAGCAACCAAAACCACCTGCACTCAGGCAAGGTTTTGACATCCATGCTGAAACGCGTTGACGTTGCGGTGTACGATTCAATGACCGCCGGTGCGGCGATGGAAACGGGTGGTTTCACCACGCTTGGTCTGGCCGAAGAAGGCGTTGGTTATGCGTTGGATGAACACAACGCCGCCCTCGTGTCCGCGGACATGAAAGCCGCCGTTGACGCAGCCCGCGAAAAAATCATCGCAGGCGATTTGGAAGTTGTTGCGTATTACGCCAACGACAGCTGCCCAGTTCTCGACTTCTAAATAAAAAGGCCCCAAGCCATGACAGATTGTCTTCACACACTCTTCTCGGCTTGGGGCGACCCATCGCCTGAGGCACGCGCCACCAAAACGGACGCCGCCATCGGTGACACATTTTATTGCGCAGACCCGAATGCACCCGCGCCTATTCATGGCCGCGACGACTACCTGGCCTACATCCAGATGTTCGGCGATATGGCCCCCGGCGCAACGGCGCGCGTCGTTTCAATTTCAGAAAAACACGGCCACGCACGAGCAACGGTCGAATTTGTAATCAACAAACACATGTCGCAGTTCGGTCAGTATTTTGCAGATATCAAAGACGGGAAAATCACCCGCCTGATCGGATTTGCTGGGATGGGAGAACCCACTTGAATACCACGTCTCCTGCCATCGAACTGAAAGGCATTTCAAAGGCCTTTGGTCCGGTTCAAGCCAACAAAGACATTTCAATCCGCGTTATGCCTGGCACAATCCACGGCATTATCGGCGAGAACGGCGCTGGGAAATCCACCCTGATGTCGATCCTGTACGGGTTTTACAAAGCTGACAAAGGCGAGATTTTCATAAGCGGGACCAAGGCCGAAATCCCCGACAGCCAAGCCGCGATTTCCGCGGGCATCGGCATGGTGTTCCAGCACTTTAAACTGGTCGAAAACTTTACCGTTCTCGAGAATATCATTCTGGGGGCCGAAGGTGGCTGGTCACTGACGACTTCACTGGCCAAGGCGCGCAAATCGTTGATCGAACTGGCCGCAGAATACGAGCTAAACATCGACCCCGAGGCCTTGATCGAAGAGATCGGCGTGGGCATGCAGCAACGGGTTGAGATCCTCAAGGCGCTGTATCGTCAGGCCGATATTTTGATCCTGGATGAACCCACCGGCGTGCTGACCCCGCCCGAAGCTGATCAATTGTTCCGCATTCTGGGCCGTCTGCGCGAAGAAGGCAAAACCATCATTTTGATCACGCACAAACTGCGCGAGATTATGGACATCACCGATACCGTCAGCGTGATGCGGCGCGGCGAAATGACCGCGACTGTGAAAACTGCTGACACCAGCCCAGAAGAACTAGCCGAGCTGATGGTCGGGCGCAAAGTGTTGCTGCGCGTTGATAAAGCGCCCGCCAAGCCGGGCAAAGTTGTGTTGGATATCCAGAACCTGCGCGTTGTTGACGAACAAGGTGTCGAGCGCCTCAAAGGGATCGACCTACAAGTGCGCGCCGGCGAAGTCGTGGGCATCGCCGGTGTTGCGGGCAACGGGCAGTCCGAACTGCTTGAGGTGCTCGGCGGCTACGCAGACGGCAAAGGCACCGTGCTGCTGAACGGCGAACCAATTGATCTAACAGGCAAAAATTCCGACGGACAATCGCGTCGTGCCCGTGGTATTGCCCACGTCCCCGAGGATCGGCAACGCGAAGGCCTGATTATGGATTTTATGGCGTGGGAAAACACGGCCTTTGGCTATCATCACGACGACGCCTACCGCGCTGGCATCTTGATGGACAATGCTGCGATCCGCCAAGACACCGAAGAAAAAATGGAGCGTTTTGATGTGCGCCCGCCCGATCCGCGCTTGTCGGCCAAGAATTTCTCGGGCGGCAACCAGCAAAAAATTGTGCTCGCGCGTGAAATCGAACGCAACCCCGACCTGCTGCTGATCGGTCAACCGACGCGCGGCGTTGACATCGGGGCCATCGAATTCATCCACCAAAAAATCGTGGCGTTGCGTGATCAAGGCAAGGCGATTTTGCTGGTCAGCGTCGAGCTAGAGGAAATTCTAGCGCTGTCAGATCGGGTCGCGGTCATGTTTGACGGTCACATCATGGGCGAACGCATGCCGAACGATACAGACGAAAAAGAATTGGGCCTGCTGATGGCCGGGGTGGGGTCGTAAAATGGACGTGATGCCAAAATGGGCCGAGGTGATCCTCGTGCCGCTGATTTCTTTGTTGTTGGCCGCTTTTTTGTCAGCTTTGATCATTCTCGCGATCGGAGAAGACCCGATTGCCGCCGCCAAACTGATGTTTGAAGGGGCCGTCGGCTCTGTGCGCGGCTGGGGTTACACCCTGTATTATGCCACGAATTTCATGTTCACGGGGCTGGCCGTATCGGTGGCATTCCACGCACGCATGTTCAACATTGGCGGCGAAGGACAGGCTGTCTTGGGTGGTTTGGGGGTCGCACTTGTTTGCCTCTACGTCCCTTGGCCGCATTGGTCGATTGCCTTGGTCGCAGCCACTGCAATGGCCGCAGCGTTCGGCGCATTCTGGGCCGCAATCCCTGCATATTTGCAAGCCAAACGCGGCAGCCACATCGTGATCACGACAATCATGTTCAACTACATTGCTGCGGCAGTTTTGATCTATTTGCTCAATGAGTTTCTGAAACCTGCGGGGGCCGCTGACCCGTCTTCAGCGAGATTTGCAGCGCATCTGGACCTGCCAACGCTCAACAGCGTGCTGAACGGCATGGGCATAAAGGCGTCCAAAGACGACTCGGTAAACGTCACGTTTCTGATCGCCATTGCGTCTTGCGTCGCCGTCTGGGTGTTGATGTGGAAAACCCGTTTGGGCTATGAAATTCGCGCCTTTGGGCATTCGGGATCTGCCGCCCGTTACGCCGGTATCAACCCCACAAAAATCATCATGGTGTCGATGATCATCTCTGGCGCACTGGCTGGAATGATGGGCATCAACGTGGTGATGGGCGAGGCCGAGCGATTGGTGCTTAACTCTGTCGAGGGGGCCGGATTCATCGGAATTGCCGTCGCCCTGATGGGGCGCAACCATCCGTTTGGCGTGTTCTTGGCGGCGATCCTGTTCGGATTTCTGTACCAAGGCGGGGCCGAACTGGATTTCTGGACCTCGATTCCGCGCGAATTGATCGTAGTGATCCAAGCCCTCGTTATCCTGTTCACAGGCGCGCTTGACCACATGGTTCGCATGCCGCTGGAACGCGTATTCCTGGCCTTCCGCAAGGGAGGCGTCTGATGGATTACATGACGCTTCTTCAGGTGCTCGACACCACTGTCCGCCTTGCGATCCCGCTGCTGTTGGCCTGTTTGGCTGGTCTGTTTTCCGAACGCGCAGGTATTTTCGACATCGGGCTTGAGGGCAAAATGCTGGCGGCTGCGTTCCTTTCTGCTGCCGTCGCGGCCACGTCCGGGTCTGTCTGGGTCGGGCTGTTGGCAGGCATCGGGGCTTCTGTCGCGCTCAGCTTGATCCACGGGTTGGCGTCGATCACATTCCGCGGCAACCAATTGATTTCGGGCGTCGCCATCAACTTTTTGGCGGCTGGCATGACAGTGCTGATCGCGCAAAGCTGGTTCCAGCAGGGCGGACGCACACCGTCGCTGACCGGTGCAGCACGATTTAACCCGCTAACCCTGCCGTTTGCGGACAGTATTTCGGAGGTGCCCGTCATCGGGCCGGCCTATTCCGAACTGATCTCGGGCCACGCGCTGGTCGTCTACATCGCCTTTGCCATCGTGCCGTTGTCGTGGTGGGTGTTGTATCGCACACGGTTTGGCCTGCGCCTGCGCGCCGTTGGGGAAAATCCCGCAGCTGTCGACACTGCTGGGATTTCGGTCGTCGGATTGCGGTATGCGGCCGTCATCATCTGCGGTGTTTTGTGCGGGATTGCGGGGGCGTATCTGTCGACTGCCCTACAGGCCGGTTTTATCAAAGATATGTCTGCGGGTCGCGGTTTTATCGCGCTTGCCGCGTTGATCTTTGCCAAATGGCGCCCGTGGCATGCGATGTATGCCTGCCTGCTGTTCGGCCTGTTCCAAGCGCTCGAACTGCGCCCCGACATTATCGAACGGTTGATCGGCATCAGGGTCCAAAGCCAATTGCTCAGCGCACTGCCCTACATCATGACGGTTGTGATTCTTGCAGGGTTGGGCGGCAAAGCCATTCCACCACGCGCGGGTGGCGAGCCCTATGTCAAAGAGCGTTAATGGAAGTTTAGCCCGCCGATAAGTCCAGATTCCCGTGACCTATCACACCATTTTGCGGCATCGCGGCGAGACATCTTGATTTACGCCCTGCCTTGGGGTTAGGGGTTCTCATGCAAATTTACCTTCCCATCGCCGAAGTATCGGTTAACGCGTTCCTCCTGCTCGGGTTGGGCGGCATCGTTGGAATTTTGTCAGGCATGTTTGGTGTCGGTGGCGGTTTCTTGATGACGCCCCTGTTGTTCTTTATCGGCATCCCGCCCGCCGTGGCCGTTGCAACCGAAGCCAACCAAATTGTGGCATCGTCGTTTTCCGGCGTTCTTGCGCATTTCAAGCGAAAGACCGTGGACCTTAAAATGGGGACCGTGCTGCTGATTGGCGGCCTGGTTGGCGCGGCACTGGGCGTTGTGGTGTTCAACTATCTCAAGGCGCAGGGTCAGGTCGATCTGCTGGTTAAACTTTGCTACGTGCTGTTCCTTGGTGTTATCGGCGGGCTGATGTTCTTCGAAAGCCTGAATGCGATCCGCAAGACGGCCAAAGGCAAACCTGCAACGCGCAAGAAACACAACTGGATCCACGGTCTGCCGTTCAAAATGCGGTTCCGGGTGTCAGGTCTGTATATTTCCGTCATTCCACCGCTGATCGTTGGCCTTTGCGTCGGTATTCTGGCGGCGATCATGGGTGTTGGCGGCGGATTCATCATGGTGCCTGCGATGATTTATCTGCTGGGCATGCCAACCAAAGTGGTTGTTGGTACGTCTCTGTTCCAGATCATTTTTGTGACTGCATTCACCACGATGCTGCACGCGACGACCAACTTTACCGTTGATATCGTTCTGGCCGTTTTGCTGCTGGTTGGCGGCGTGATCGGTGCCCAGATCGGCACGCGCATCGGGGTCAAGATGAAGGCCGAACAACTGCGCATCTGGCTTGCGGTTATGGTGCTTGCAGTTTGCTTTAAACTGGCGCTTGATCTGCTGCTGCAACCTACCGAATTGTATTCCATCGGCGTGGGGGGCCATTGATATGACGCTTTCCAAAACGCTGCGGTGGCTGGTTGCCGCCTTGTTCATCGCGATGCCCGTGACTGCAGAAGAGGTCGTATTGGGCCTCAGCAAAAACGAAGTTGCGATCACTACGTCGTTCAACGGTTCTGAAATTCTGATCTTTGGTGCGGTGAAACGTGAAAAACCGATCCCTGATGGTGAACCGCTTGCGGTGATCATCACGATCGCTGGCCCATCGGAAACCGTTACCGTTCGGCGCAAAGAAAAGAAATTGGGCATTTGGGTCAACACCGATTCCGTCGACGTTGATGCCGCCCCCAGCTTTTACGCCGTGGCCACTAGCGGCCTGCTGCGCGACGCCCTGAATGACGTCGAAGACTTGCGCTACAAAATATCCGTCCCCCGCGCCATTCGCTCGGTCGGGGCTCCGATGAACGTGCTTGACGCTGCCAGCTTTACTGAAGCCGTCATTCGCATCCGTGGTGCATCCGATTTGTACCAGCTGCTCGAAGACAGTGTCACCGTCGACGATCAAACCCTGTTTCAGACTTCGGTGCGCATGCCCGCAGCCCTGACCGAGGGGTCCTATGCCACCCGTATCTTCCTAACGCGCGGCGGCAAAGTTGTATCGAGCTACGAGACCGCAATTGATGTGCGCAAAGTCGGGTTGGAGCGTTGGCTGTACACGCTGTCACGGGAAAACGCGTTCCTGTACGGCCTGATGTCCTTGGCCATCGCAATCGCAGCCGGTTGGGGCGCGTCCGCCGTCTTCCGCTTGTTCCGGGCCTAAACCAATTAGGTCAACCGCGACCGACGAACGGCATCTTGGTGGCCATCACGGTCATGTTTTGCACATTTGCGCCAAGCGGTAAGTCGGCAATGTGCATCACCGCATCTGCGGCGTGGCGCACATCCATCGTTTCCGTGTTTGGCTGGCTCGCCTTGAGTGAGGCAACCATATCGGTTTCGGCATTGCCAATATCCAGCTGACAACACGCAATATCGAATGCGCGCCCATCCAACGACAGTGTCTTAGTCAGGCCAGAAACCGCGTGTTTTGTCGTCGTGTAGCACACCGAATTCGGGCGTGGCACATGGGCAGACAGTGACCCGTTGTTGATGATGCGCCCGCCTTGTGGATCTTGGTGGCGCATCTGTGCAAACGCCAGTTGCGCTGCGATAAACATGCCGCCCACATTGACGTTCAAAACCTGCGCCCATGCATCCAGCGGAATTTCGTCGATTGTCGTCATCGGACCAAACATGCCGGCATTGTTGAACAACACGTCCAAATGCCCGGTTTCCGCAACGAAGGCGTCAAATGCGGCCTTCATCGCGGCGGCGTCGGTCACGTCCGTCGGCAGGGCAATTGCTGTGTCGTACTGAGACGCGATGTCTTCGAGCAGTTCGGCGCGGCGCGCAATCAGCCCAACACGCCAGCCTTTGTCCAAGAACGTCTCGGCTGTGGCGCGCCCGATACCCGAACTTGCACCTGTGATGATGATCGATTTCATATGAATTCCTCCGGATCAGGTTCTGCCAATGTCAAAGGTGCCGGCGCAATGCTGCGCAAATCATCGACGCGCAGCCCTTCCGTGGGCTTGGACAGGCGGTTGCGCACGACCCAAATCAGGCGCTCTTGTGCGCGGGTGATCGCGACGTAAGCTAGGCGTTTCCACAGCGGTTGCCCCGCCTCCATCCGGCCCATGCGCGCGGCGACAAACAGATCGGGTGCAAACACCTGAACAGTGTCCCACTGACTGCCTTGCGCCTTGTGAATGGTCACCGCAGCGCCGTGTAGAAATGTGGCCCCCATGCGGGCGGCAAAGGGGATAAACGGTTCTTCTTCATCAGGTTTTTCGATTTTCACGATGGACGCAGCACTGATCTGCGGGTCTTGGGCCCCCATCACGTGCAGCCGCGAGAATCCGGGTTTGCGCCCCTGGCCAAGGAAAATCACTTGCGCGCCTTTGATCAAACCGCGCGCTTCTAGATCGAGCCGTTTTTTGCGGTGTTTCATCGGCAACTCAATACCGTCACAAATCAGCGGTTCGCCCTCAAGCAACGCATCTTCGGGCGCGCCGTGCACTGCGCGAAATGCATTGATCAGGCGAATGCGGGTGGCGTTGCGCCACACCAGAACCGGACTGCGGGCCATCAGATCGACTTCGACGCGCTGGCCCCAAACGACGCGCTCGTCCTTTTTCGAAAAGTCCTCAACCATCTTTTCGAAATCGCTAAATTCGAGGCTCGGATCAGCAAGCGCATGCGCCAGATCCAGAATTGGATTGTCTGCCGTCTGACGGTGCACACGTTCAAGGTTCAGCACGCGCGGCGCAGGCAGTTTTTCAAAAACCATAGCACCTGATTGTTTGACCGGTGCCAACTGGGCCGGATCACCAAACAGCAGCAACGTCGGAAAAATCTCTTTTAAATCCTCGAATTGCTTGTCGTCCAGCATCGAACTTTCGTCGACAAACCCGATGTCCAGCGGCTCTTCGCGCCGCTTCCAGCCGGTGATGAAATCAGAGCCACGCAACCCCGCCGCCGCCAGCGCACCCGGAATAGATTTGTTGCCAGCATAGAATGTCGCGGCGCGGTCCAGCGAGATGTCTGTGATGCCTTCGATCTCGGGGCGCTCGCCCCGCCCCTCAAGCCATTCCGCAATGCGTTCGTATTCAGGGTCATACATCGGCGTGTACAAAATGCGGTGGATCGTGGTGGCGGGAACACCGCGCAGCCGTAAAACCGACGCCGCTTTGTTGGTTGGCGCAAGGATTGCCAAGGTCCGTTTGTTCACGCGCTTTTTGGATTCGTAGTCGCCCGAAACAATATCGACGCCTGCGGTCTCAAGCGCCTTGTACAATTCTGCCAACAAGAGCGTTTTGCCCGACCCCGCCTTGCCGGTCACCGCCATCACAGAATGCGCGGAGCTGACCGGCGGCAACAGCAGATGATCGTCCAAATTGACCCCCGCCGAACGCAGCATTTCTGTGACGCTGTCAAAGGCGCTGGCTTGGTCGTCCGAAAGGGTCAATGTGGGGATATTCATGACCCGACACTATAGGCCAGGCGCGCGCTGTACTAGCCTACTTTGGCCAATTGGGTGCGGTGTTCGGTGCCAAATGCGCGCTCGAACCAAAGGCGTGAAATGGCGGGCGATAACCCTGCACGGCGCGCGACTTGCAACTGGTGTGCTTTGTCGAAATGCCACAGGCCGACACTGATGCTATCGCGACCAGTTCCAGAGCTACCCAATACTTCGGGGGACGAACCGATCATGCGGTAAATGCGAACCATACGGGCATCAAAAACGCCAACAAAGTGTTCAATGTCAAAACCTTGCATGATTTCACCGCCCCCCAGCATCAAGGCCGCTGCGACTTTGGCATCGGCACTACGAGACAAGCAAAACCGTGTGCATTCCCAGATGACCGGGCTGGATACTGGCCCGCCGCCCAACAGTTCGGAAAAGTGGTCGTTGACCATTACAGAACCCGTTGTCGGCAAGAACCGCATAGAGCCCCCGTGGGTTCCATCTGCGTTTTCCCAGATCACGTAAAGCGGGTTCAGATCGTCATATTCGTCACGCTCGTGGCCCGCTGCATCGACAGTCACATCCCAGCCGAGGCGGGTTTTGAACTGGTCTGCGCGGTCACAGAACATTGTGTCAGCGAGTTTTGGGTACTTCGGCAATTCGTTAGCGTAAAGGTAGCGCAACATATCTGATCTCCATGTCAGCGGTCCGAATGAACCGTTAACCAGGAGTACTGTTCGCTGACTTAAGGGAGCGTGTTGGCTCCGTGCGCACTGTTGTGGAAATGCGCAACGGCTGACATTAATAAATTGATATTAAACGACAATCATACCACGCGAGATGGTGCGCGCAACAGCATGGGTGGTATTCATCGCCCCCAATTTGAAACGCGCACTTTCGATGTAAACCCGTACCGTGTGCTCGGAGATCGCCAGCGTCTGCGCAATCTGCGCGCGGCTATAGCCCATACCCAACAGCGTCATCGCATCAATTTCACGCGGCGACAGCGCTTGCGACGCTTCGGGCGCAAGATCCGGTTCCAGGTCCAACGCTTTCTGGTTGAACGCATGTGCGATCAAGATCATGTCGCGACGATGTAATTCGGTGAATTCCGCCCAGTGCTCATCATCTACCGAGTGATTGACGCTAAACAATGCGAACTGCCCGTTCGGCCCACGGATCGGAACCGAGAACCCTTGATTGCCAACGCCGTATTCGATGGCTTCTGCCTGAAACAGACGCGCAGCTTTGCTGGACCAATCTAGACGCTTCCAATCGACGGGGTGAAATCGTTGATAGCATCCAGAGATCACAGGATCGATGCGCAGATAGTTTTGGTCCAGATACCGATCACGCCACGCGTCGGTGTATGTGCCGCAACCGTATTGATCACCGGCACTGTCGACCCAATGGTAGACCATATGGTTCACGCCCATCAGGTCACGCAATTTTTCAATCGCCGCTTGGAGCGACGGGAGCCCCTCAGCTTGTTCTAGTTCCTCCAATATGCGTTCCAGACGCGTATTCGGTTGCAAGGGCACTTGCGGCTTGCCTTTCGTTGAGGGTCGCAATTTCGGCCATCGCCACAATTGCCGTGTCCTCAAGCTGTTCGGCCAAGGCCATCAACTCGTTAGAACGGGCAAATGTTTTGAGGTCCGTTAGAACGTCCAAAATCCAGTCACTTCTCATATCACGATACACCCTTTGTTAGTTAACGAAAGCTTAACACAACTCTAGCATGAGCCGAAAAGGTAAAGATATTCCCTCATTTCAACTCCCCCGATATAGGGAGGTGCAGATTTGCAACTCATTGAAAAGGCATATTTGGGTGGTTAATACGACAAACGCCCGCGACAGGAGACCTGATTCGCGGGCGTTTCTATGGCATGGTGACCTAAGCGAGAGGCTATTTGCCCGCTTCGACGACGTCCTCGACCGTGCGCAAACCGGTTTTTGGTGCCTGAACCAAGACTGACATGTTGCCTGGTTCATGTTCGTTGCGCAGCATCTTCATGTGCGCATCTGGCAACGCGCTCCATTCGAACACTTCTGACATGCACGGATCCAAGCGACGCTCAACCATCAGGTTGTTGGCCGCAGACGCCTGTGCGAGGTGGGCAAAGTGGCTGCCTTGCAGGCGCTTTTGGTGCATCCACATGTAGCGCACGTCAAATGTCAGATTGAAACCTGATGTACCCGCGCAAATCACGACCATGCCGCCTTTTTTGCAAACCAAGGTGGACACAGGGAACGTCGCCTCGCCCGGGTGTTCGAACACCATGTCGACGTTGTTGCCTTTGCCGGTAATCGCCCAGATCGCCGCGCCAAATTTGCGGGCCTCTTTGAACCAAGCGGCATATTCCGGTGTGTTTACTGTCGGCAATTGGCCCCAGCAGTTGAAATCTTTGCGGTTCAGAACGCCTTTTGCGCCCAGCCCCATGACAAAGTCACGTTTGCTTTCGTCGGAAATCACGCCGATGGCGTTGGCACCAGCTGTGTTGATCAACTGGATCGCATACGACCCCAGACCACCGGACGCGCCCCAAACCAGTACGTTCTGGCCAGGTTTCAGATCGTGTGGTTCGTGACCAAACAGCATGCGGTAGGCAGTGGCCAGCGTCAGCGTGTAGCACGCCGCCTCTTCCCACGTCAGGTGTTTGGGGCGTGGCATCAGTTGTTGGGCTTGCACGTTGGTGAATTGTGCAAAAGACCCGTCAGGCGTTTCGTAACCCCAGATGCGCTGGCTGGTCGAAAACATCGGATCGCCGCCGTTGCAGTGTTCATCGTCGCCGTCGTCTTGGTTGCAGTGGATCACAACTTCGTCGCCGACTTTCCAGCGTTTTACTTTATCACCAACCGCCCAAACGATGCCCGACGCATCAGAGCCTGCGATGTGGAATGGCTGTTTGTGACCGTCAAACGGGCTGATCGGTTGACCCAATGCGGCCCACACGCCGTTGTAGTTAACACCAGCGGCCATGACCAAAACCAAGACTTCGTGGCTGTCGAGCGTAGGCACATCGACGACCTCTTGCAGCATCGCTGTGTCCGGTTCGCCGTGGCGTTCTTTGCGGATTGTCCACGCGTACATTTGCTTTGGCACATAGCCCATCGGCGGCATTTCACCGACCTCGTACAGATCTTTTTCGGCTGCGTCGTATTGCGCGATGCCATTGTCCAAAGCCATGCCAGCCTCCTGAAAAGTTACAAACGTGCCGCAACGCAGAATCGCGCTGCTTTCACAGTGGGATATGGGTCACAAGGTAATATTGCAACCTCTTGGGTATGTTTTTTGTAACTTTATGACTTTGCTAGTGCGGAAATTTTGCTGCGACTGCATCTATTGCGCGAAAAAATGCGCAATCGAATTTGAATAGTACTGCAAGACGGGAATCTGATCCGGGGTCTTTTCCCAGCCTGCATCCGTGTGCGTAATCAGCTTGCGCTGTTCCATGTGTTCGCGGGCCAACCGCACTGTCGCCGCAAAGTCCTCTGGTGCGGTCAATGGCAGCTCGCCTTGGCAGGCGGCGATCTGTTTGTTCACGGCCTGTGCAAGCGCTGCATCATCCAAAGCAGATTCGGCCTGCAACACTGCGCGCGACAAGAGAGGTACGAACAACACCGGCATGACGTCTTGAATGCGGGCCATCAGATCTTGGGCCAGTTCTTGGGCGCTCGGCGGTTCTTCATAGGTGCGCAAGGACACAGGTTCACCGAACACAACGGCCGCCGTTCCAAAACGCAAGAACTTGCCACGCAAACGCAACCAAATCTTGCGGGCGATGAATTTGAACACAACGGACACTTTGCCGCCAAAGCGGCGATCGCCCCGCTGATCCGCAGCAATCAGCACGCGGTCTTCCAACACACGGTCGTAGTTAATTGCAACGGGAACAAAGATCACTTCGCGGGCTTCGGGGTCGTATTCCTCAAGAATGTAAGACAACAGGCCCATCTTTGGCGGCATCAGTTTGCCATTTAGGCTTAGGCCGCCTTCGGGGAACACCGCTTGGGTCACGCCGCCGTCGCGGGCCATTTGAACGTAACGCGCCAGAACCTTGCGGTACAACGCACCGCGCGATTTGCGCCGAATGAAATACGCGCCGAGCGATTTGATCAGTTTGGACAGCGGCCACACCCGCGCCCATTCGCCAACCGCATACGACAGGGCCGACGCGCGTGCAGCCAGATACGTGACCAACAGATAATCCATGTTGGATCGGTGGTTCATAATGAAAATAACGGTCGCGTCCTTGGGCAAATCGGCCAGACGCGCGTCGTTTTTCGGCCCGGTCCGCACATTATAAAGCGCATTGGCCAACCAGCGCGCGACCCGAATGCCGAATCCGAAATATGCGAACGCACTAAAGCTGGGCACGATTTCGCGGGCGTAAGACTGCGCTTTTTGAAAGCCGACGTTTTCGGGCACATCATGTTCACTCGCGTAGTCAACAATCGCGCGGGTCACTTCGGGATCATAGCTCAGGCGCTGGATCATGTCGTAACGACGCGCCAGCTTGAATGGCTCGATCGGGCGTTCAAGGCGTTCGTTCAATTTCTTAACCGCGCGCTCCAAACGGCGGCGAAAAAACCAGCGCACAGATGGCAAAAGAAAGTGGCTCAGGGCTGTGACCGCTGCAAAGAGCAGGATCAGCACGAATAACCAAATAGGGAGTTCAACAGTCTGCATCATCGCCGCACCCTTACAGGGCTGGTGTTGGGGGTAAACAGAAAGTTACGCGTGGGACGCTGTTCTTTTCCGCATGGCCTGCGCATTCTGAGGGCATGTATGGCGGCGACTCTTTCTTTACTCTTAGCCTATTTGGTCAAATCGGACTCGCCCTGCTGTCGCTGTGCCTGTCTGGCGGGAGCGTCTGGGCGATGTTTTATCTAAAGGCGCATTGGGCGTTACGGGTGTTGATCGCACTCGGCGGTTTCTGGATGTTTGTTTGGCTTAGCCCACAAATCTACTATCTATATTACATTGCAATCATCGATGGCCTGCCCTTGCAGTGGGTCGTTCGATCAGCACCAAACCCCTCAAATATCCTGCAGTTCCTTACTTTTCGCAGCGACGGAACCCTGTCAGCACATTCCCAGGGACTGTTGGGCTGGGCCATGATTGCTGCGGCTGCGATACGAAGATAAGATTGAATTGCCGCAATGCAGCGAATTGACACTAGCATAAAATTCCAAGTATCAGTCAATCAACGCAATATTATTGCCGAAGCGATTCACGAGGTTTTCGATGACACAAACACAAAAAGACCGTCCCTGGCTGATCCGCACGTACGCGGGGCACTCAACCGCCAAGGCTTCGAACCTGTTGTATCGCTCGAACCTTGCCAAAGGCCAAACCGGCCTGTCCGTCGCTTTCGATCTGCCCACACAAACCGGCTATGACAGCGATCACGTTTTGTCGCGCGGCGAAGTCGGCAAAGTCGGCGTGCCAGTGTCCCACCTTGGCGACATGCGCGCCTTGTTTGCGGACATTCCGCTTGAGCAAATGAACACGTCGATGACGATCAACGCAACCGCCCCTTGGTTGCTGGCGCTGTACATCGCTGTAGCCGAAGAACAGGGTGCGGATGTGGCCACTCTGCAAGGCACGGTTCAAAACGACCTGATCAAAGAATACTTATCGCGCGGCACGTATATTTGCCCGCCAAAACCATCGCTAAAAATGATCGCGGACGTGGCCGAGTATTGCTACACAAACGTGCCAAAATGGAACCCGATGAACGTGTGTTCCTATCACTTGCAAGAAGCAGGGGCGACACCGGAACAGGAATTGGCCTTTGCATTGGCGACAGCTACTGCCGTCTTGGATGAATTGCGCCCGCGTGTTGCGGTTGAGGATTTCCCCGCATTGGTCGGGCGTATTTCGTTTTTCGTAAACGCCGGAATTCGGTTCGTCACCGAGATGTGCAAAATGCGCGCTTTTGTCGATCTTTGGGATGAAATTTGCGAAACCCGCTATGGCGTAACCGAGGCGAGATACCGCCGTTTCCGCTATGGCGTTCAGGTCAATTCCCTTGGGTTGACCGAGCAGCAGCCTGAAAACAACGTTTATCGTATTCTCATCGAAATGCTGGCCGTGACGCTTTCTAAAAAAGCACGCGCGCGGGCCGTGCAATTGCCCGCCTGGAACGAAGCCCTCGGCCTGCCCCGCCCATGGGATCAGCAATGGTCCATGCGCATGCAACAAATCATGGCGTTTGAAACGGATCTTTTGGAATTTGACGACCTGTTCGATGGCAACCCTGCGGTCGATGCAAAGGTAGAAGAATTAAAGAACGGCGCGCGCGCTGAATTGGCGAACCTTGACGGAATGGGTGGGGCAATCGACGCTATCGACTATATGAAATCGCAATTGGTCGGATCGAACGCTGCGCGCCTGAACAGAATTGAATCCGGTGAAACGGTGGTGGTTGGCGTCAACAAATACACCAGCACAGAACCTTCGCCGCTGATGACCGCCGATGGTGGCATCATGGTTGTCGACCCTGCCGAAGAACAAGGGCAAATCGATCGCCTGAACGTCTGGCGCGCGGATCGTGATCAGGTCGCTGTCGACGCCGCTCTGGCGGATTTGCGCAGTGCCGCCGCTGAGGGGCGCAATGTGATGGAACCGTCAATTGCTGCGGCCAAAGCGGGCGTGACCACCGGCGAATGGGCCGCCCAAATGCGCGCTGTGCATGGAGAATATCGCGGACCAACCGGAGTTGCCGCTGGCCGTTCCAACCAAACCGAGGGCCTGGATGATCTGCGCGATAGCGTCGATGCGGTCAGCGATAAATTGGGCCGCCGCCTTAAATTTTTGGTTGGCAAGCCGGGGCTCGATGGCCACTCGAACGGGGCGGAACAAATTGCTGTGCGCGCACGCGATTGCGGCATGGATATCTCGTACGAAGGTATTCGCCTAACGCCAGAAGAATTGGTCACCGCCGCAATTGAAGACGGCGCGCATGTTGTGGGTCTTTCAATTCTGTCCGGCAGCCATATTCCGCTGGTCGAAGAATTGATGCAACGGATGCGGACTGCTAACCTTAGTGAAATTCCGGTCATTGTCGGAGGAATCATTCCCGACGAAGATGCAGAACGCCTGAAAGCAATGGGTGTTGCGCGCGTGTATACACCGAAGGATTTCGAATTGAATACTATTATGATGGATATTGTGACGCTCGCAGACCCATCAGAAGTAGAAGCAGCATAACCCAGAGTTATTGATACAAAATAGATCAAGGGTTTTTCTTGATCCTTTTGGTTATTGTCGTATATGGCCTTCGCAATTCGAATCGAATTGCGAGGACAATCCTATGAAATTTGATCTTAAATCCCTGACACGTAAAGAGTTAGAAAAGCTGGCTGCAGATGTTAAAAAAGCGCTGCTTACAGCCAAAGCCCGTGATCGTCGTGAAGCCATGAAAGCCGCAGAAAAAGCTGTTGCTGAATTCGGGTTTTCACTGAAAGATTTGGCCAAAGACAAAGCGCCAAGCGTGGCAGCCAAACCCAAAAAGAAAAAGAGCAAACCGGCTGTAGCCCGCTTTGCAAATCCAGAAGACCCGGCACAAACATGGACTGGGAAAGGGCGTCAGCCATTCTGGTTCAAAAATGCCGTTGAGGCCGGAACGTCTCCGGACGATTTGGCAATCTAGCTTCAAAGAGATTTTGGAAATGGCCTGCGTATTCGACGGGCCATTTCCATTCCGACGCTGCTAGACGGATAGTGCACCCCGTCCAAAGATGAATTGCCAGCGGCTACCATCTTGCATGACAATTTCACCACCACCTGAACGCGGCGTTTCATATTGCGCGGTGCCTACCCCTGCCAGCCCGTTTGAGCATTTGACAGGAAAGGTCACTTTGCGCGTCTCGGACGCTGGCGTGTATCGACCGGAACAATTGGTTCCGCCATTGCTGACCTGAAACCAGCCGCCTTCTAAAAATGTGGCCGTTGCCGTGCCACGATAAACTGTGTTGGCCGGGCCAACCACTGCGACTGGATGTGAAACATCACAGGCCGTTAGACCAATTGATCCCAAAAGAGCGGCGACAAGAATAGTTTTCATAACAAACACCTTTGTGTTGCGGCGAACATTATGAACGCCGTTCACAAATACATGAACAATGTTCGCCACATTCTTCAAGTATGGTTTTCCCCACTTGTCTCTTGCCCTATTCATCCCCTCGGGGCAGGTTGCCAAAAACCTGAAAGGATCCTTCATGACAGTTCACATCGGTGCAAAACCAGGCGAAATCGCTGAAACAGTCCTGCTGCCTGGCGACCCTTATCGCGCCAAATGGGCCGCAGAGACGTTTTTGACAGACGTCAAACTGGTCAATGAAGTCAGAGGCATGCTGGGGTTCACCGGCACGTGGAATGGCAATCGCGTGACCATCCAAGGGTCAGGCATGGGCATGCCGTCATTGTCGATCTATGTGAACGAGCTGATCAAGGACTACGATGCAAAAACGCTGATCCGCATTGGCAGCTGTGGCGGCATGCAGCCTCAGGTCAAAGTCCGTGACGTGATCATCGCGATGACAGCCAGCACAATAAATTCGCCGTCCTCTGGTATCTTTAAGGAATTCAACTACGCGCCCTGTGCCGATTACGGGCTGCTCGCAGCCGCAGTGAACGCCGCACAGGCCAAAGGCACAGACACTCATGTTGGCGGCATTTATTCGTCGGATGTGTTCTATGACGAACGCCCTGATCTGAACGAACAAATGACGCGCCACGGCATTCTTGGCGTCGAAATGGAGGCCGCCGAACTTTACACGCTTGCTGCCCGTTACGGGCGTCGCGCATTGGCGGTTTTGACTGTGTCGGACCACTTGCAAACGGGTGAAGCCTTGCCCTCGACAGACCGCGAACGCAGCTTTGGCGACATGGTCGAAATCGCGTTGCAAGCCGCGTTTAACTAGCCGCGCCCGTGGCTGCGATCATATTCGTTGGGCTGGGGTGAAACCCAGCCATCCAAACTGCCCGCCGCCGGCTTGAACACTTCAACCAGCAGCGGGTAACACGCGGCCTCGTCCGATGAATGTTCAGATGAACAGTCCCCGCCTGGGCAGGCACTGAGGCATCCAAGCAAATCAATCTCTGCGAAAAATTCAAGGTAATCACCGGGGCGTACCGGTGATGCCTTCATAAAATATTGTCCGGTATCGCGGGTAAACCCTGTGCACATAAACACGTTGAACACGTCGTGAACATGAGCTTCCGCCTCTTGCGGTGTCACATCCAGATGGTCCGCCATCGCACGCGACAGGTTCGAATGGCAGCAATGGTGGTACTGCCCACCGGCCAGCAAATTATGCGTATAGGGATCGCAGCGCGTGCCAATCACGTCGTGCACCGAACCGCCAAATTCATCCATTCCGTACCAACCAAGCGTGTCATGGGTGATCGTCGCCATAGGCCGCAGCCCTGGAAAACTAGACCACATGCGTTGACCCGTCGTGATGTGTGTGCCGTGCAACGCACGCGTTTTGCCGGAATAGAACCGCTCGTTCAGGTCATTCGCATTGAACAGATTGAGGTCGCCAACTTGCGAACCTTCCACCGAAGTGATGCGGAAAAAATGACCTTTGGGAACATGAAACGTTGCCGCCTCGCGGGCAGGTGCAATGACCTCGTCGACCTTGGTCAAAGTGTCCCGCGCCCTCGTATACAGATCCATATCCGGGGCCGGCAGCGTATCGACATGGTAGCAAATGATTGGCTTTATGGCGCGGCGCGCAGCTGCATCTGAGGGTTGGGTCATGTTGTATCCTTACAAGCTGGGCGGACGATGCAGCGATTTGCAGTCTTTTGGAACACCCGTTGACGACGTAAACGCCTCGGCTCCGCAGGCGGCACAATTGCACTTGCGCAAAGTTCCACGGTTACCGGATGCGTCAGCCCGCCAGCGGCATTCGCGATTGGGTCGTGCGCGGCGGGCTAAAAACGCCACGACAAAAAACGCAATAACTGCGACAAGAATTAAGGGCATGGGTTTCGTCCTGTTGGCACCTGCGTCCAAGGACATTGGCGCAACCGGAATTTAGGTTCAACACACAAAAACGGCGACCCATGGGCCGCCGTTATGTATTGGATTGCTGACCAGCTTAGACGCGGCGTTCAACCATCGTCTTTTTGATGTTGGCGATCGCCTCGGCTGGGTTCAGGCCTTTGGGGCAGGTCTTGGCGCAGTTCATAATCGTGTGACAGCGATACAGTTTGAACGGGTCTTCGAGATCGTCGAGGCGTTCGCCTGTTGCCTCGTCGCGGCTATCGATGATCCAGCGGTAGGCATGCAGCAATGCGGCTGGTCCAAGGTAGCGATCGCCGTTCCACCAGTAGCTGGGGCAGGACGTTGAGCAGCACGCACACATGACGCATTCGTACAGGCCGTCCAATTTGGCGCGGTCTTCGATGGACTGCTTCCATTCTTTGGCAGGACGGTTGGTTTTGGTTTCCAACCACGGCATGATCGACGCGTGTTGGGCGTAAAAATGCGTCAGGTCCGGGATCAAATCCTTAACCACTGGCATGTGTGGCAGCGGATAGATTTTCACGTCACCTTTGACTTCGTCCATGCCGTAGATGCAGGCTAACGTGTTGATGCCATCGATGTTCATCGCACAAGACCCACAAATGCCTTCGCGGCACGAACGACGGAAGGTCAGTGTCGGATCAATCTCGTTTTTGATCTTGATCAGCGCGTCCAAAATCATCGGACCGCAGGTGTCCATATCAACCCAATAACTATCAAGCTGAGGGTTCTTGCCGTCATCCGGGTTCCAGCGATAAATGCTGAATTTGCGCAAGTTCGTTGCGCCCTCGGGTTTTGGCCATGTTTTGCCCCGCGTCATGCGGGAGTTTTTCGGCAAGGTCAGTTGAACCATGTCAGTGTTCCTTTCTGCTCTGAACGAGCACATCGGTCAAAGAATCAAATACGGGTTGGTTTTGCACAACAGATTTCGCCAATTCGCGGCGCAGATTGCGCGGCAATTGAAGCGTGTTGGCAAGGCGCATGAATTCGAGCGCGCCGGGCGTTAAGCTTTCGTTGCGATCACCCGGAATTGGATCAAGGGCCGCAATATCAGCGTCAGTGAGGCCAGCAATTTTCAACAATTGTTGGCCAGGGCGGGCGCGGTCAGTTTCGTCTTCTAGTGCGATCCACGTGATGCGATCTGCACCCACCGCCGCGTTCAGGCGCAATTTCAGATCATCCCAATCGGTTAGGGCGTTCGTGTCAGCGCGAAAACGTTCTAACGCGTGGGTGTAGTTGTTGGATTTCACGACTTGGTTGTGCACCGAAGATTTCCAGCGCTGAATGTCGCGGGTATAGAAAACATACTCCGGGATAAGCGGCGCAAGATGCGTGTCCAACAGGCCCATAATCTCGGGGAGGTGCGGGTACAGATCTAGCAGATCGCCCGTCCCCGGCATCGCGCCACACAGGTTTTCGTGGCTCAGCAAACACAGATCGTGATCAGACGCTTGCATCGTGTCACGCGCCGTTTCGATAGCTGTGATCAGTTCAGCCTTGTCGACGATCCCTTGCGAATAATCCCACGCAGCACGCCCCACCAAACGGCAGACGGACTTGGCGTTTGGAACCATCACCAACATGCGAGACGCCAACGCATCTTTGTTGCGCCGCAAAAAGTGCTGCAGCGATGTGGTGCCCGTTTTCTGGACACCCATATGAAGGATCAGCCGCACGGGTCTAGCCTGCGAGCGCCGCGACGCCAGCCTTGGTCACGCACTGCGTCGTTTCAGGCCGCGACAAGATCGTGCGCACCAAAGTGACGGTGGTTTCATCGACACCGACCACGGCTGCCTTGGCGAATTTAGCAATCTCGCTGGTGTTGGAATTATCGATGATGCAATCGGAAAACGGCGTCACAACCTTGTTGGGCACGCTTGGGAATTGCGTGGTCAATGTCTCAGCCACGGCCGCCTTCGCACTGCGTCGTGCGACATCATCAACCGCTTGTGTTGCACTTTCACAGCCCACAAGGGCCATGAGACTTACCGTTAAAAGCGCCGGTTTTAACATCAGAAGTTACGCACTTTTGGAGCGATCTTCTTGGGGTCGATACCGCCGTCATTGTGGCTGGTCAAAGGCTGTAGATGCACGCCGCGATAAGATAGGCGCGCCTCGTTTTTGCCGTTGAACCACGTCAGAGAGTGCTTGCGCCAGTTCTCGTCATCGCGCTCCGGGAAATCCTCGTGCGCGTGGGCACCACGGCTTTCTTTGCGCGCCTCGGCCCCGGTAATCGTGGCGACCGCGTTGGGGATCAGGTTGGCCAGTTCTAACGTTTCCATCAAATCAGAGTTCCAAACCAGTGAGCGGTCGGTGACACCGATGTCCGACCATTTCGCCGCGACTTCGTCCATTTTTGCTTTGCCTTCGGCCAAAGTATCATTGGCACGGAACACGGCTGCGTCTTTTTGCATCGTCTGTTGCATTTCCATACGCAGCGCCGCCGTTGGCGTGTGACCTTTGGCGTGGCGTGTGTTGTCGAAACGTTCAAACGCGGCGTCCACCGATTTTTGGTTCGGCGTTGGCACAGGTGTCGACGGGTCCACGATTTCGCCTGCGCGGATCGCAGCGGCGCGGCCAAATACGACCAAATCGATCAGTGAATTTGACCCCAGACGGTTCGCGCCGTGCACCGAGGCACAGCCCGCTTCGCCCACAGCCATCAGGCCCGGTGACACTGCATCAGGCGTATCAGCGGTTGGGTTCAAAACCTCACCCCAATAGTTCGTCGGAATACCGCCCATGTTGTAGTGAACAGTTGGCAAAACCGGGATCGGTTCTTTGGTCAGATCGACGCCGGCAAAGACGCGCGCGGATTCCGAAATACCCGGCAGACGCAGGTCCAGCGTTTCTTTGGGCAGGTGGTTCAGGTTCAGGTGGATGTGATCGCCGCTTGCGCCCACACCGCGCCCTTCACGGATTTCCATCGTCATACAGCGCGACACGTAATCGCGTGGTGCGAGGTCTTTGTACTGGGGCGCATAGCGTTCCATGAAACGCTCGCCTTCGGAGTTGGTCAGATAGCCACCTTCGCCGCGTGCACCTTCGGTGATCAAACAACCAGCGCCGTAGATCCCTGTCGGGTGGAATTGTACAAATTCCATGTCTTGTAATGGCAAACCAGCACGTGCCGTCATGCCGCCGCCGTCGCCTGTGCACGTGTGCGCAGACGTGGCCGAGAAATAAGCGCGGCCATAGCCCCCCGTAGCCAGCACAACCATTTTGGCAGAGAACATGTGCATGGTGCCGTCGTCCAGTTTCCAGCACAGCACGCCTTGGCAAACACCGTCATCGGACATGATCAAATCGATCGCGAAGTATTCGATGTAGAATTCCGCGTTGTTCTTCAGCGACTGACCGTAAAGCGTGTGCAGAATGGCGTGGCCGGTGCGATCAGCAGCAGCACAGGTGCGTTGCACGGCGGGGCCTTCGCCAAATTCAGTGGTGTGGCCACCAAACGGACGCTGGTAAATCTTGCCCTCTTCGGTGCGCGAAAACGGCACGCCGTAGTGTTCCAACTCGTAAACCGCCTTGGGGGCTTCGCGCGCGAGGTACTCCATCGCGTCTGTATCACCGAGCCAATCGGAACCCTTTACAGTGTCGTAAAGATGCCACTGCCAATGGTCCGGCCCCATGTTGGAGAGCGAGGCAGCGATTCCGCCCTGCGCCGCAACGGTGTGGGAGCGGGTCGGGAAAACCTTGGTAATGCACGCGGTGCGCAAGCCCTGCTCCGCCATGCCGAGCGTGGCGCGCAAACCTGCGCCCCCTGCCCCGACAACAACCACGTCATATTCATGTGTTTCGTATTCATAAGCAGCCATTTTCAGGTCTCCTTTGTATCGATTAAAGCGCGAGACGGGCGATAGCAAAAATGCCAGTCGCAGCCGCCGCATAAGAGAGACAGATCATCAAAACGATGCTGACCTTTTGGGCCGTTCCATGAACGTAGTCCTCGATCAGGGTTTGGACACCCATTTTAAAGTGCATCATGGTGACCCCAATGGTCAGGGCTGCGATGATTGCAGGAAAGGGACGCGCAAAATAGGCAATCACTTCGGCGTAGGGCTTGCCAAGCATCGGCCCAAAGGTGAAGACGAACATCGGGATCAACAGCAGCAGCGCGACGGCGCTGACCTTCATTGCCCAGAAATGTTCGGTGCCGGTCTTTGCAGACCCCATGCCAACGGCGCGTTTTCGGTCGGTCAAAAATGCCATGCTTTGCGTCCCTTAAACAATGATGATTGTGAGAATGGTCAGAATGACGGAACCGGCGATCACTGCCCAGCCCATCTTTTCTGCTGTTGGGATATCGAGGCCAATGCCGTTGTCCCAAATCAGATGCCGCACACCGGCGAGCGTGTGATACCACAGCCCCAGGACGGACAAGGTCATCACGATGTCGCCAAACCAGCTGGTCAACAGCCCGTCTGCATACGCGAAATATGTTTCCGACGTTGCAGCCGCCAAGAACCACCAAATCACCAAAAGTGACGATATCAAAAGTGCGTTGCCTGTGATCCGCGTCAGGATCGAAGTCATCGACGTCAGTTGTGGTCGATAGATTGACAGGTGCGGTGAAAGCGGGCGATTGCCCCGGTTTACATCAGCCATGCTACTGGTCCCTTTTCAAAACTTGTCCCTTTACTAGCGATTTTTACGGCAGTGTCACGTAGCACAGGGTTAATATTGCTGTGAATTTCTATAGGATTGATACGGTTTTGGCAATTTGTGATCACAGCCTCAAGTCGTGTGATCACATTCATGGCGAATTTACCCGCCTTGCCAAACCTGTCACCTGCTTTGTCGTTTCGCGTTGCAGTTTGCGTCTGATTTGGCCGGGATAGTCGTCAAAACCTTGTGCGGTGACCACAAATGCCCCCTCGCCCGAGATCAGGTTTTCGTAAAAATAGGCCGTCAGGTCCGTCTTGTCGGTTTCGATGGCAAGTGCATTTACGATCACACCTGCTGCGCGGATTGCTGCCAATTGCGTGATCGGCTCAGCGCCTTCGTTCGAGACCCCGTCACCCGACACATCAATGACTTTGCGCGCGCACTGCGGCACTTGGTCGAACAACGCCAGCGACATCGACACTGCTTCGCCTATGGCTGTCGAGAAATTGCGCCAAATGCGTGGATCTTGGTCAATCGTATCTGCCAGACTGATGACATCAGCGTAGGTGCGCATGCTGGTCCACGGAATTGTTTGTTTTTGCCGCGATGACCCGGTCCATTGCACCAATGTGATTTGTGCTGACTGGTCGATCAGCGCATCAACAACGATACCGTCACGCAGCGCTGTGGCCAGCCCGCCCATCTGGATCGCATATTCATTGCTATCCACCGAACCCGACACATCCACCGCCAACACCAACGCCAATTCGCAGGCAACCGCGGGGGCGGGCGACAGCAGCATGGCGGCAAAGGCAATAGGTTTCATAGGTGTTAGCCTAGCCGCTAACGTCGCAGGCCGCACTTCAAATTGACGTGGGTTTAGAGGTGGGTTTAATCGACGGGCAGTTCGCGTAGCCAGTTGACCATTTCCGCACACATGATGATCTCGACCGTTTCCGGATCGTAAAACGCGTTCGGTTCACCGCAGGAGGCGACGCTGATGGCTAGGTTTTGGGGCAAACTAAAATCGCGGTTCAGGGCTGCGACTTCTTCTGCAACCAGCTTTTCCGCAAGCGTGTCTGTCGCCCCGTCGTAGATCATGGACGTGCCGGGGGCATCAACTGCGAGGTCATCAAACACTGGTCCCCAACTGTCGTCGGCAAGCGTGAATTCTTCTTCGCAGGTGTCCAAGCGGTCCTTTGGCAGGCCCAATTCGTCGGCAATATCAGAGCGTTCATCGATGTTGGCCCCTGCAAACAAGCAGACAAGATTGTAGTAGCGCTGCAAATCCGGGCTATGCAGATCCCACCACGCGGGGTCTTGCCCGACTTGTTCGATGGTGCGCGCCTCGCCCAAGAACCCAAACGCTGAATCGTAGGCGATTTCGGTCGCGGTCGCCTCATCGAACAGCTCGTTGATCAACAGGATCGAAGCGACGTCCGCGGCGTCTTCTTCTTGGCCAAAGACCGGCAACTGGACCAGATCAATGATCGCATGACCCAGTTCATGATACAGGACCGACAACAGGTTTGCGCGGATGAATTCATCTGAATTTTGCGCCTGCGCGCTGCCTGCCAAAAAAGCGAATACAAAAACCAATGCGCGGATCATTTGGGCACCCCTCAATACACTTCTATGCGACGTAAAATTTGCGCACCCAATGCATCTTTGTAAGGAACAAAAGACGCATCAATAGCCTCGGCCTGTTGCTGCGAAAAGGTAACGCGTGCAGGCGCATCCGGCAATTGATCGACAAAAGCGATGCGGTAAACGGTTGGTGGATGACTATCATCAACAGAGGACTTTTGCGTTTCGGCCTCGGACATCCGCAACGCTTTGCGCTCGTCTGACGTATTGCGCATTTCAGTTGCGATGTGATCAAAAATCCAACCGTCTTTGGGCCGGTTATGAACCCGCAATCCACGTGTTGCACGTTCCGCCTCGTCACTCAGTATGGCCGTGAACAACAATTTATGTGCGGCCGTTTTACCGGCCACGCTGGCCGACTTTGCATCGGCTACGTATTCTGCGATTTGCGAATGATACATCATGCTCCAATGCAGCAACGTCCACAAAAGCTCGAAAAACAGGCCTAGTATTTCAAGCAACGTGTTGACCAGAACCGCACCAAAAGACGACGGTACCATCGAGTGTTCTTCGTTGTTTGGTTGCAGCCAAAATGCCCAGGCCGCGATGGTTTGCATGGCTTAACCAATCACCAAACTGCGCCCCGGATCACGGTTCACCATGTGGCCAACTTCATGTGCGATCAGCGCCAGCCGTTCCGCTGGATCAAGCGTGTACCAATAGGCCAGTCCGATCCCCAGAATGTTACGCATTTTCCCAAAGAGCGGCCTGTATTCAAAGAGATAGGCGTTCATGTCTGTCATAAAATGCACACCATCGATCTGTGGTGCGTCAAGGTTCCCACAAACTTGATCCAGCAGTTCAAACAGCTCTGGCAGGTCATCGCGACCATAGGTCGGTTCAGTATTGCGTGGTCGACGCGGGACCAAAACCCAAGCCAAACCCATCAGCATTGCCGCCAGAATCCAGCCCAAAACCGTGCCGTGACTGACCCAAAGTAGTCCAGCCGACGCAGCCGCAACCAACAACGGAGTGCACAAGACCAACGCGGAAAACACATTGGCCAAAATCAACGAAACGCGCATCTTGGATTGCGCGGCCTCAACATCCTCTTGGGCTGCACGAAACGCGCGCGCCGCCAGATTGCTGTTCATCCGTTCAAATAATTTGCGCATAATCTTTGCTACTTTTCGCTGGCACCTGTCACGTCGGGATCAGCACCCAATAATCCAAGTCCAGCAACACCTCTGGCAGGTATTTTCCATCCTCGCCGCGCAGCTGGAATGGCGCGCCACCTTTGGTCGCCACCAATCGCATCCGCAACGCACCAACGCCGGGGGCTGCTGTTTCGGCCTTGTCCAACACTTCGGACCATGCCCGCACGGTGTCACCGGCCAAACACGGGTTCGCGTGCGCGCCGCCGTTCAATCCCACAACCATCTGCGCATTCGCCAATCCGTTGAACGACAAGGCACGCGCCATCGAAATCACGTGGCCACCATAGATCAAGCGTGACCCATCGGGGCGCGCTGAGGTATCAAAATGCACCTTGGCGGTGTTTTGCCACAGGCGCGTGGCCATCATGTGTTCAGCTTCTTCGATGGTGACACCGTCGACGTGATCGATCTGTTCGCCAATTTCGTAGTCACGCCAGCGATGCGGTTCGCCCGCCAGCGCAAAGTTGTAGTTGCTGAAATCGAGCCCCTTCGGGATCGCAAGTTTATCCACGCCCAGCGCCTTTGGCAAGTCCGGCACAACCGTTTCAGGGGCCGGCGCATCAGCGTCGCGTTTGCGCACCATCACCCAGCGCACGTATTCCATGACGGTTTCGTCGTGCTGGTTCAGACCCGTCGTACGCACATACAGCACGCCCGTTTTCCCGTTCGAATTCTGCTTTAGCCCGATCACTTCGGAGCGCGAGCGCAGCGTGTCCCCCGGCCAAACCGGCATCAGCCAGCGCCCCTGTGCATAGCCCAAATTCGCCACTGCATTCAGCGACACATCGGGCACGGTTTTGCCAAAGATAACGTGAAACGCGATCATATCGTCCAGCGGGCTGAACGGCAGGCCGCAGTCTTGGGCAAACTGGTCAGACGAATACAGCGCGTGGCGCGCCGGATAAAGCGCTTGATACAGCGCCCGTTCGCCCATTTTCACAGTCCGTGGCACCGCGTGATCAATCACTTGGCCAATGGAATAGTCCTCAAAGAACCGGCCCAAATTCGTCTTTTTCATCTAGTGTTGTCCCAGTTTGGTGTCGGCGGTGTAGGTGCCATCGACCTCTTTTACGACCGACTGCCCACAGCGCATGATGCCTGCGGCGTGATCCCATGTTTGGGTGGGCGCGCCGTACAGTTCCCACCCTTTGTTGAGTGCCTCGATGACTTTGTGGCAAAAGGCGGATGTGTCTTCTTCGGACAAAAAGCGATAAAGTTTCATGAGGTTACCTTACCCAAACGGGTTGACGCCAAGGGCGATGTGGATTCCTGCGGCGATGGCAAATGTCACCAGCGTGATCACAATCAACAAGATGTCTTTGGACGCGGCACCGGGTGCCGGGCGATCCCAAACGGGCACAGAACGGTTGATCAAAATGACCGATCCAACGGCCCACACCAGCATCCCACCGAACAGAATGATCGATGCGACATCGCCATTCACCAACAGGTGCGCGACGGCCCAGACCTTGACACCCAACAACATCGGATGGCGCATTTTTCCGCGTAAACGGCCCGTCGTCGCCGACATCCCGATCAGGAAAAACGCGCCCAACATCATCAGGTTGTTGATGTGTTGGAAAAAGCTGGGAGGGTTCCAAACGGGAATAAACTCAGCGCTGCGATAGCCGATGACCATCAGCGCGATGGCCGCGAAACTTGCGATCGTGACCACCAGTTTGCCTTTATCGCCAAAACCGGCGCGATGCGCAGGTGCCAGACGTTTCCAATAATGTGCGCCGGTCCAAAGGATCAGGCCGATGATGATCAGTAGCATGGGGTTACTCCGTGGCGATTGCTGCGATTGCCTCTACCTTTGCCAGAGTATCGCGGGCAGTAGCAACATGAAGGTTTTCGACGATCTTGCCATCCACGACGGCTACGCCCTGACCTGTCGCCTCAACGGCATCAAAGGCTTCGATCTGACGGCGGGCCAAATCGACCTCGGCGTCGGACGGGGAAAACGCGATATTGGTGACATCGACCTGTGCGGGATGGATCAAGGTTTTGCCGTCAAAGCCCATGTCACGCCCTTGGTCACATTCGACTTTCAGACCCTCGTCGTCTTTGAACGCATTATACACGCCGTCGATGATCACTTGGTCGTTGGCTTTGGCGGCCAGCACACACAGACCAAGACCGGCTTGTAGTGGCAGGCGGTCAGCGCGATGGCGCGTTTGCAGCTCTTTCGCCAGATCATTGGTGCCCATGACCATGCCTTGCAACATCGGGTGCGCGCCGATGGCGGCGGCATTCAACATGCCAGCAGGCGTTTCCATCATCGCCCACAACGGGATGTCGCCAGTGATCTTTTGCAAGGCGTCCAGATCAGCTGGGCTAGACACTTTGGGCAATAGGATCGCGTCAGGGTTCATCGCGGCCGCGGCCTTTGCATCCGCCTCGCCCCACTGCGTATCCAACCCGTTGATGCGGATAATCTTCATGCGTGCGCCATAGCCACCTTCGGTCAAAGCGGTGGCAAGGGTATCACGCGAGGCGTCCTTTTCATCCACCGAAACAGCGTCTTCAAGATCAAAGATGATCGCATCGACGGGCAAGCCACGCGCCTTGTCCAGCGCACGCGGCTTAGAGGCAGGAATGTACAGAACAGAGCGAAGGGGGCGGGCCAAAGGCATAAGCGTGGGCTTTCTTTGCTATGATGACGACGTGATTGGGTGAGACAGAATGTTGCGCGCAAAGGGGCATTTTCGAGAGAAAAGTTCAAGCGGTTTTCGCTGCATTGCGGCAAAAATCAAATTGAACGCATTATTTTTTCAAGCAACGTTCGGCCCGTTAACCATTATTTCAGAGCTAAAGGGCAAATATTTGATCAGTCAGATAAACCTAAGAGGACCGTCTCGGCAGGCCGCCGCATAGTGGCCGCCTAGGGTCAGGACCCATTAACTGATTGAGCCTGTCGTGTTGTTATGATTCACGACCCCTAGTTGTAGGGGGATATGATGAGCAATTTGTATTGGCTGACTGAGGCGCAGATGCAGCG
>JAQXDI010000005.1 GCA_029251465.1 Ascidiaceihabitans sp. | reverse complement strand
GCTCCCGACAACAAGACCATCTCGATTGATGCCACCTACCTCAAAGCACATCGTACGGCGTCCAGCCTGCGGTTGAAAAAGGGGGGCGTGGACGCCTGATCGGTTTGACCAAGGGCGGCCACAAACGACCGTTTGTCGAGTTGGGCAATCACTTCACCGGCCACCACAATCGATGACGCGCGAATAGGCAGCGCAATCACTTCGCCCGACACTTTGAACGACACTTCGGATTCCTGAGACGGCTGGACAATCGCGGGGTATCGACGCTGCACCGTGCTTGCTGTTTCCTGAACCACCAGAACCTTGGCGGGGCGCGCAGTGTCTTGCGCATGTCCGGCAGTTCCCGCAATAACAAAGATGGCGGCAGCAATTGAAGTGCGCATGGCAGCGTCCTTATGTGGTTTCCGTTATTCTACTCTGATCACATGTTGAGGTTGTACGAAAGGCAGTTGTCGATGAGTCTATTTGCTCAAATCACGTTCGGCACGTTTCTGCTTGGGGCGAGTGCGATTATACATGTGCTGGTGCTGTTTGCGGTCTTGCCGCTGTTAAAACGCATCGCCAAGTTGCCGATTTTCAGGCGGGATTTGCCGCGTATCGTCGGGTTGGTCAGTATGATGCTGGTGGCTATTCTAGCATTCCACGGCCTTCAGATTTGGCTGTGGGCGGCGATTTGGCTCGGGTTTGGTGCGTTTTCGGAACTGCCTACCGCGCTGTATTTTTCGGCCGTAACCTACACGACGCTAGGCTATGGCGACATCGTGTTGGACCCCGGCATTCGATTGTTTGCCACATTCAGTGCCGTTTGCGGCCTGCTTGGGTTCGGGATCAGCACGGCCTTTTTGGTGGGGCTGGTGTCGCGACTTTTGCCCGATTACTTTGAGGAGTGATCAAAGCGGCAAGCGATCCTTGCACATCTGGTTTAGCATCCTCGTGCAGTTTGCTATACGGAATTGATTGACCAACCCCAAGGACGCATGCCCTCTCGTGATAACGTTTATCCATTCTTCCGATCTGCATTTGGGCAAGGCGTTTGGCCGCTATCCTGAAGATGTGCAGGCGCGTTTGCGCCAAGCCCGCGCTGACGTTTTGCCGCGGCTTGCAGCGTTGGCACATGAACACGGTGCCAGTCACATTCTGCTTGCTGGTGACACGTTTGATCAAACCACGCCTGCCCCATCCGTCATTCGCCAGGCGTTGAATATGATGCGGGCCGCGGATCATGTGACTTGGGTTTTGATGCCCGGCAATCACGACCATGCCAATGCAACAGAGCTCTGGCGCCAAGTCGCGCAAGACGCCCCCGACAATGTCTCGGTGTTGCTTGACCCCATGCCATTTGCGCTGTCCGACGCGTCGATGCTGCTGCCCGCCCCCCCCGCCGAACGGCATCCCGGTCGTGATCTGACCGATTGGTTCGACACAGCGGACACATCAGACGCCTTGCGTATCGGGTTGGCCCACGGATCGGTCACCACGTTTGACACCAGCGAAGACGGCGCGTCTTCGGTGATCGCGCCGGACCGTGCCAAGCGCGCGGGCCTGAGTTACCTCGCGCTCGGCGATTGGCACGGTCAACTGCAAATCGGGCCAGAAACATGGTACTCTGGCGCGCCCGAAGCGGATGGTTTCAAACACGCAAAAACGCCAGCCGCCTTGTTGGTCAAGATCGCCGGAAAAACCGCGCCGCCAATTGTAACGTCACTGCCGACCGGTACGATCCACTGGCAACGCGCGCAATTGGACATGACCAGTCAAGACGATTGTGTCGCTTTGCATTCCGGGGTTTTGCCAACCTTGAATTCCCGTGCGTTAACCCTGTTTGACTTATCCGTCACAGGATCGCTGGGCCCGCTTGTCCGGGTGACACTTGAACAGGCAATTGCCAAAACCGCCCCCGACTTTTTGTGGCACAAGGCTGATCTGTTTCAGCTTGCGATGGTGCACAGCACCGATGATCTGGATACGATCGATCACCAAGGTGCCTTGCGGGCAACGGCCGAAACCTTAGCCGCCGAAGCCGCAGATGAACGTCTGTCGCCCGAAGTGCGTGCCACGGCGCAGGCCGCGTTGTCGCATTTGTTCTCGTTTGCATTGGAGACGTAAATGAAACTCATTGCGCTTCATTTGACCAACGTGCGTAAATTCGCCGGCAAATCGGCCTCTATCACAGGCATTGGCGACGGCGTTACGGTTGTATCCGAGGCCAACGAGTTTGGAAAATCCACGTTCTTTGATGCGCTCCACGCGTTGTTTTTCGAAAAATTCAGCTCTTCTGCGAAGGCTGTGAAATCGTTGCAACCCTACGCAGGCGGCGCGGTTCATGTCGCCGCTGACGTGCAAATTGACGCCGGTATCTTTCGCGTCGAAAAGCGGTTCTTGTCCAAAAAAACAGCCAAGGTTACGCGACTGGCTGACCACAAGATCATCGCCCAAGAAGACGAAGCAGAGCGTTGGATTTCAACCCTTCTGGGCGTCGGCGGCGAAGGGCCTGCCGGCTTGTTGTGGGTCCGTCAGGGGCTGGTTGGCCTTGAGCCTGATAGCGCCAAAGAAAAGACGCAACTGACTGAAACGCGCCGCGATCTGTTGTCTTCTGTTGCCGGTGAAATCGACACGATGACTGGCGGGCGGCGCATGGACAGTGTGATGCGCCGTGTGGCTGAAACGCTTGGGGACATCGCCACCAAAACCGGGCGCAAAACCGGCGCGTGGAAGGATGCGGCGGACACCGCCGATGCTTTGGAAACAAAATTGTCGGGCGTCACGTTGCAAGTTCACGAATTGGAAACTGCGCTGAAGGCCCGAAAGCAAGCGGATATCGCACTGAAAAGGTTGGATAATCCAGATGCGATGGCCAAGCGTGACGATGCCAAGAAAGCCGCCGAAACAGCCCTGCAAACGGCCAAAGCGCATGCCAGCACTGTCGCCTTGGCCCAACAAGACTATGACCTTGCGGGGCTAAAAGCTGCGAATGCGCAGTCCGATCTGGATAGGCTTTTGAATGCACTCACGGCGCTCCAGAGTGCTGATCGCAGCGCCAAAGCCTGTGCATCCGACGCGGATCACGCCGTGGTGCAGGCACGCCAGCAGCAACATGCGTTAGATGCGGCGCAGAAACGGCACGCCGAGGCAACTGCCACGATCACGCAATCGCGCCTGCATCTTGACGCGTTGCGCACCCAAATTCGCGCGCGCGCCGCAAAGGCACAGGCGACACAATTAGCGACCCAAATATCCAAGGCGCACATCGCCATGGCCGATCGTGATGCCGCCCGCGCCGCTGTCAAAGCGTCAGGTGCCACGCCCGACTGGCTTCGATCTGTCGAGACCGCGCACACGTCAGTTACACAGCTTGAGGCCGCACTTTTGGCGCAGGCCACGCGCCTGTTCGTGCGCTACGATGGTGACGCCCGGATCACGCAGAGCGGATCAATTTTACCGGCTGAGCAAGCGATTCACTTGGACGGTGACACGCAGCTTGATTTGCCGGGGATCGGGCAAATGGTCATTCACAACCAAGCCGCCAATGCCGACAGCAAAGAGCGCCTAAACAAAGCACAAGCCGCGCTGAACAGGCTTTTGTCGGGTGCAAATATTTCCACGCTGGACGACGCACGGGGCCTGATGCGCGCACGAACCCAAGCGGATGCCAAAGCCGAATTGGAACAAACCCGCCTGGATACGCTGGCCCCTGACGGGCTGGACAATTTGCGCGCCGCTCTAGCTGACGCCAATTTGGCAGCCTCGCAGTCGCATGAACAACCTATGCCGACGACGTCGGAATTAGAGGTGCATCTGGCCCAAACCGAACGCGATGAAGAGACCGCGCGTTTGTCGCTGCGCCAAGCCAACGCAGACAATGCGCAAGTTCGGGAAACCGCTGCCAAACTGCAAGCCGCAGCGACCCGCGCAGACGAAATACTGCAGAGCGCCACCGCAGATATTGGCGCGCCAGACACGCTTGATGCGCGCCGCACACAGCTTTTGCGCGATCAGGCAACGGCCCAAGGCGCATTGGAAACATCCCAAAGCGCATTGAAAAAACTGGTGCACTCGGCCCCGGATCTGGACACGGCACAGGCTGAACTGACCCGCGCATTAGGTGCCGTCAACGCGGCCAGAAACGAACGCACGCAGGTTGGCGAACGACTGGCAGCATTGTCGTCGCAAATTCGCACGTTGGCCGGGCACGGTATCGAGGAACACCGTGATCTGCTGGTCGGTCAATTGGAAACAGCACGCAGCACCGAGGCACGCTTTGCCCGTCAGGCTGCCGCGCTGACCAGATTGCAAACCACGCTGAACGACGAACGCAACGCGGCACGCGACACCTATTTTGGCCCCGTCCAAGAAGAGCTGAAACCACTGCTTTCGATCTTGCACCGCGATGCGGCCCTTAGTTTTGACAGTGACAGTTTGCTGCCCTCTGGCCTTGTGCGCGCTGACGCCCAAGAGAGCATGGATGACCTATCGGGCGGCACCCAAGAGCAAATCGCGATCCTGACGCGGCTTGCCTTTGCCCGACTGTTTGCGCGTCAGGGTCGTCATATGCCGATCGTTTTGGACGACGCATTGGTCTATTCGGACGACGATCGGATCATCAAAATGTTCACCGCTTTGACGCGGGTCGCGCAGGATCAACAAATTCTTGTTTTCTCTTGTCGCCAGCTCGCATTTCAAGACCTAGGCGGGGCAAAACCGACCCTCGAGATTGTCGATATCTGACGGTTGCGTTTTGGTCGCGCCACGCGAAACCGCCATCACAAGTCACGCGACGACGAACATTCCGGCCTTGATCCAAACATCGCGAGTGCCGCCTTGGGTTTCCCACGCAGCCCGCACCTGTTCACGCGGCGTGCCAGTGTGCGTCGCAAGGCTCGAAAGGGACGCGTCAATAGTTTGCCCCTCGTGCAGGTTTTGCAAAAACAGATGCTGCGCAGCACTGATCGGAATCGTTTGCGTCAGGTAGTTTTTGCGCACCCTTGAGCCTCCCCCTTTGAAGTGGTCCGCCCCTATAGTTAGGAAAGCGGAGGACCAAGAATGGCTATTAAGAGACCTAAGCCCGAAGAGATTGTCGTGAAGTTACGGCAGGTTGAAGTTCTGATGGGGCAAGGCATGCCCCGGATTGATGCAATCAGACAGATCAGTGTGACTGAACAAACCTACTACCGCTGGAAGAAGAAATACGGTGGAATGGGCACAGAACAACTCAAGGA
>JAQXDI010000039.1 GCA_029251465.1 Ascidiaceihabitans sp. | reverse complement strand
GAAGCGATACGTCTATTCCGGCAAAATATTCCATCTTCTTTCTCCCTTGTTCACAGTCATCCTGTGATCTTATCGGGAGCTCGACCTCAGAACAGAGGGTAGCCCAATTACGCATGCTTCGAGAATTTCGTTGTCTACGGCAGCACCGCGCGGCAAACTCGAACATGCGGCCAGTGCTAACACCAAACATAGCCCAATACTTCGCTTTAAGTTCAATAGCATAGCAGCCTGTATCCCGATATCACCATATCCTTTTAAAAATCGGCAGTTTTTGGCAGCTGCGCGTATACGGATATTGGTTTTTGCTCGCGCGCGGGATACTGCGTGTAACCATGTCGTCAATACAATCTAAACAATCCGCTGATTTTCCCAATATTGTCGTCTTGGGCGCGTCTGGACGGCTGGCGCGTTTGATCCGCCCATTCTGGGAAAACGTGCCTGTACGGTGGCAATCACGAACGCCTTTAAATGGCTGTGAGCGCGTCGATATTCTGAACGATCCTGACGGGTTAAAAGCAATGCTAAGCGGTGCTGATTGCGTGATCTGTTTTGCCGGCGTGACCCCTGCACCGGACGCCCATTTTGACGATAACATCAACCTTGCCAAAGCGTGCCTTAACGCTGCCTCTGATGCGCACGCAGGGCATGTTTTGCTAACGTCTTCTGCTGCGGTTTATGGTGCCGACGATGGCGATCTAAGCGAGGCAGCAGACGTGCATCCGATCTCTGACTACGGCCGCGCCAAACACCAGATGGAGCAGATGGCGACACAACACAGCCATCCGTCGACGTGCCTGCGGATCGGGAATGTCGTAGGCGCTGATGCAGCCGTCGGCGGATGGCAGCCGGGTGCTGTGATGGACCAGTTTCCAGATGGCTCGACGCCGACCCGCAGTTACATCGGGCCCGCAACTTTGACGCGCGCTTTGCTGCGTTTGGCGATCACGCCTGCCTTGCCAAAAATTTTGAACCTGGCCGCCCCTGGATCGCTTGAAATGGGTGCGCTTTTGACCGCCGCTGATCGCCCGTTTTCCTATCGGCCAGCTGGCCCGCAAACGCTTGCAAATGTCAATCTCGACACCCGACTGCTTGAAACCTTTGTGCCGTTCAGCGCACAAGACAGCGACCCCGCGCAGATGGTGCGCGAATGGAAAGAAGCGATCACTCTATGACCATCCGCAAACGCATCTTTGATATCTTTTTTGCCTGCCTTCTGGTGTTCATCATCGGGCCTTTCACCCTGTGTTTGATCGCCTACATCCTGATCAAGCAAGGGCGACCGTTGTTTTATGTCGCCGAGCGGATGCATTCGCCGACGCAGTCTTTTGGTCTGTGGAAGTTCCGCACGATGAGCGTGGTGGATAAGGACGCAGGCGTTTCTGGCGGTGACAAAGACAGCCGCATCACGCCGCTGGGTCAAAAGCTGCGTGCGAAACGGCTGGATGAATTCCCGCAGCTTTGGAACATCTTAAAGGGCGATCTCAGCTTTGTCGGGCCGCGTCCGCCCCTGCGTGAATACGTGGAACGGTTTCCCGAAATCTACACCGAAGTTCTAAAATCACGTCCCGGCGTTACCGGCCTTGCCACGATCAGATTTCACAAACACGAAGATCGACTGCTGGCGCGGTGCGACACGCCTGCGCAAACCGACGACGTCTACACCCGCATCTGCATCCCGCGCAAAGCCCGGCTGGACCTGATGTATCAACGCAATCAAACCACTTGCTATGATTTTGATCTGGTCTTTCAAACCATCGGCAATTTATTCCGGCGCAAAAATAATAGGCGCAAATAAGAAAGTTTTCGCGCAAAAAGGGAATTCAAGTCGCCATTCGCGCTAAATCCCATTAAACTAAAAATAAATACTACGTTGCCTGAACTTGGTGCTATGGTTCTTGCGGCGACTTGCCTCGGACCAAAGACCAGAAATGTTGTGTTAGACTTTGTAAAAACGCTTACCCAGTCACAGAAGAATGCGATCATCATCGGGATCGATTCAGTTCTGATCGTTGTATCGCTTGTCTTGGCGATGGGTACGCAATTCGGCTTTGTCGAGGGCTGGGTATACGCCAAGGGTTACTTGGTGGTTCTGCCATATTTGCTGGTCATAGCTGCTGGTTTGTCGATTTGGTTGGGCATTTGTTCCATTCAATTGAACGCCTATGACACCGGATCCATCGTCATTACCGCCGTATTCGCAACCTTGCTTGGCTTTAGTTCTGTGGTGCTGTCCACCACCGCCAACATGCAATTTCCAGTCGCTGCGAACATGACCTTTGCACTGTTCTTGTTTGTGTTTTGCGTCCTCAGCCGGGCCATTCTTTTGCAGATCGTACTGGCAATCTATCGCCGCTCTGACGCGCATTTGCGGGTTTTGATCTACGGAGCGGGCAGCACCGGTACGCAATTGGTGTCTGCCTTGCGAAATCACAAGCAAATCGAAGCGGTCGCATTTGTCGATGACAACACCGCGCTGCATGGCTTGACCTTGTCCAGCCTGCCCATCCTGACCCCCGTAAGAATCAAAGAAATCAGCGCCGAGAAAAAGATCGACCGCGTGTTGTTGGCAATGCCGTCCTTGTCGCAACCCAAACAGGCACAAATCGCGCATCGCTTGCAGAAAATGGGGCTAGAAGTTCAGGCTGTTCCATCGTTCTCGCAGCTGATTGGCGAAGACGCGCTGGTCGACAAATTGACCCCCATCGAACCTAGCCTTTTCCTGAACCGCGATGAAGTGTCTGAGACATTTGACGAGACACGAGACAGTTACGCTGGTCGCAATATCTTGATTTCCGGCGGCGGTGGATCGATCGGTTCAGAATTGTGCCGTCAGATTCTCAAAGCTCAACCCACAAAGTTGGTGATTTTTGAGTTGTCGGAATTGGCCTTGTTCAACATCGACATGGAAATGCGCCAACAAGCAGAGCATTCCAACATCGAGATCATACCGGTGCTTGGGTCAATCACCGACGCAAAGCATGTGAGTAAATTGCTGCAAGATCATGACATTCACGTGGTGCTGCACGCGGCCGCCTACAAACACGTGCCTTTGGTCGAAAGCAACGCATTGGCCGGTTTGTCCAACAACGTCTTGGGCACGCAGGTTTTGGCGCAAGAATCCGCAAAGGCCCAGATCGAACGTTTTGTGCTGATTTCATCGGACAAAGCCGTGCGACCGGCCAACGTCATGGGCGCATCAAAACGACTGGCAGAACAAGTCGTACAAGACTTGGCCAGCCGCGTTCCTGCAGGCCAAGGACCTATCTTTTCGATGGTCCGTTTTGGCAATGTGCTGGGCTCTTCTGGCTCTGTTGTGCCGCTGTTTCAGGATCAACTGCGGCGCGGCGGCCCTCTCACGGTGACCCATTCCGACATGGCGCGCTATTTCATGACCGTCCAAGAGGCCGTGACACTGGTTTTGCGCGCAGGTGCTATGGCGTCAGGCGGCGAGGTCTACGTTCTAGACATGGGCAAGCCTGTGTCGATTGAAAAAATCGCACGCCAAGTTGTTGAAAATGATGGATATTCTGTCAAAGAGAAATCCAATCCAGAGGGTGATATCGAAATCGTGTTTTCCGGTCTTCGCCCCGGCGAAAAAATGATCGAAGAGCTGACTTTGACTGGCAATCTGGAAGGCACTGTCCACAAAAAGATCTTCTTCTCTGACGAAGCACGCCTGTCGGAAATCGAAGTCGCCGCAGCAACACGTGCCCTGCGTGAAGCGCTGAGAAAGCGCGACGACGTGGGTGCCTGTGACGTGGCACGGCGCTGGGTCGAGGGCTATGCAAGCGTTCCTGACCAACCCGCCCCAACCCAATCAACGACCGCTGATACCTAAGCCTGACAGGGCAGCTTTTCGCGCAAATACATCTGGTTGTGACCTGTCACTTGAATGTCGCGATTTAAGTTGCTGTGATACCAAAAGATTGATGCAGAATCCTTGTCGTGCTGTAACGCTGCAAGGGTATTGCAAGGCAGTCGAGGGTTTTATGCTGACTTTTCGTCACAGCGCTATTATGGGCACCGCCAGCGTTCTCGCTTTGGGTTCTGCCATCGGCTTGATTTGCACGCCACAATCCGCATCCGCACAAGAACAAACACCGACCTTTGCCGTGTCACCGCAGCCTTCGCTGAACTTCTACGGCTTGCCGGGTTTGGTTGACACCCCAACCGCCGAGGCCTTGCCCGACGTTCAGGTCGCTCTGGGCGTTTCCCATTTCGGTGGGACAACCCGCACCACTTTGACATTTCAGGCCACCCCGAGAATTAGCGCCAGCTTTCGGTATGTCGGCATTCAAAACTGGAATTCGAACGGGTACAGCACCTACCGTGATCGCAGTTTTGACGTGCGCTATCTGGCGCTGCGCGAACGCAAATATCTGCCGGCCGTTTCGATCGGTTTGCAAGACTTTGCAGGCACCGGCATCTACGCAGGCGAATACATCGTTGCGACCAAAACATTTGAAACCGCCAATGCAGGCACAATCAAACTGACCGGCGGCTTGGGCTGGGGGCGCTTGGGCTCTAACGGTTCAATCGGTGCTCCCTTTGGAGTGCGCGGCAGTTTTACCGCCGGATCAACAGGCGGCAGCCCGTCCGTGGATCAGTGGTTCCGTGGTGACGTAGCCCCCTTTGGTGGCGTTGAATGGCTCGTGAACGACAAGCTTGGCCTAAAGGCTGAATATTCCTCTGACGCGTATCTGCCCGAGACGTCTCGCGGCGTGTTTTCGCTAAAATCACGGGTCAACTTTGGGGTTGAATACCAGTATTCAGAACGGCTGCGTTTGGGCGGCTACTATTTGTACGGATCCGAAGTCGGCATCAACGCGCAACTGCAACTGAACCCGAAACAGGCGCTGACACCGACGACAGTTTCTGCCCCGACACCGGTTTTGCCGCGCCCTAGCCGCAACAGCAATCCAGCCGCATGGCGCACAGATTGGGCAAACAGCCAAACCGCACCCGCACAATTACGCGACGCGCTGGTTCCGGCTTTGTCCAAAGAGGGGCTCACGCTCGAAGAGCTGGCCGTGTCCGCCAACAGCGCAGAATTGCGCATCAGCAATCAACGCTACAATTCGCAATCCTTGGCGATTGGACGTGCCGCGCGGGTGTTGGCGCAAACCATGCCGCCCTCTGTTGAAACCTTCCGTATCGTGACCATGCAAAACGGGCTGGCACTGTCCACTGTGACGATCCGCCGTTCCGATCTGGAAACGCTGGAATTTGTGCCGAACAACTCCGAAGCATTGCTGGCCGTCACCGGGATCAATGCCGCAAGCCCGTCGCTGGCTGGCGGGGTTACGCAGCCGGGTTTGTACCCGCAGATGAACTATTCGATCGGGCCGTACGTCGCACCTAGCTACTTTGACCCCGATCAACCCGTACGCGCGGACGCCAGTATCAGGGCCGAATTCCGCTATCGGTTTGCGCCGGGCTGGTTGGTTTCTGGCGAAGTCCGCCACCGCTTGGGTGGCAACGTCGGTGATTCAACCCGAACCTCGAGCTCTGTGCTGCCACGTGTGCGCACCGATGGCATCCTGTACGCCCGCGCCGCAGATACGACGCTGAACCGCTTGTACATCAGCCGCCAGTGGAAGCCCGGTAAAAACATCTACGCCCGCATGTCAGCCGGTTATTTTGAATCCATGTACGGCGGCGTTTCAGGCGAACTTTTGTGGAAGCCTGTTGGCAGCCGTTTGGCCCTTGGGGTCGAAGCGAACTATGTCAAACAACGTGACTTTGATCAGCGCTTTGGGTTCCGAGACTATTCAATCGCGACAGGGCATGTGTCTGCCTACTATGACATCGGCAACGGCTATCAAGGTCAGCTGGATGTCGGGCGCTATCTGGCGGGCGACTACGGTGCAACAGCCACCCTATCCCGCGAATTCGACAATGGCTGGAAGGTCGGCGGGTTCTTTACGCTGACTGACGTTTCCTCTGCCGATTTTGGCGAAGGGTCGTTTGACAAGGGCATCTTGCTGACCGTTCCTTTGAACTGGTTCTTGGGCAAGCCATCCCAGCAAAGCAATTCAACAACGATCCGCCCAATCCAACGCGATGGTGGCGCACGGGTCAGTGTACCCGGCCGCTTGTACGAACAAGTGCGCCAGGGACACAAAAGCAGTATTGTCTCTGACTGGTCGAGGGTTTGGGAATGAAGAACATGACACGCCTTCTTGCGCTGGCATCTTTGGCGCTGATCACTGCCTGTAGTGGCGGTACTGAAACGGCAACTGGCCAAGGTCAGGCGCTTAAAGAAGCCCTAAAAGCCGGCAATTTTGGCAAGCGTAACAAGCAACCTGCCCCATTGCCGGTAATGACGCGCGATCTGTTAAACACCATCACTGTCAGCTCGCTCGAGACAACGGTCGAAGGCACGAACACAACTGCGTTCATGATCCCGATTGCGGCGCGCACAAATTCCGGCAACGGCAAGATTGTCGTGTGGAAAACGGTTGGCACCGAAAACATCGTTTTGCGTGACGGTGTGCTTGTTGGCACCAAGGGTCTTGGCAATGACCTTGGATCAACTGATGCGCGCGTGACCGTACGCGGACTGCAAACACGCAGCACCAAAACTGGCGAGAAAACTCTTTATATCCGACGCGACGACAACACTATTGAACCCATTCGACTGCAGTGCGAAATCAGCAATGTCGGCCCGGAAAGCGTGGTCATCGTCGAACGCAGCTACGCCACGACCCACATGCGCGAGGTCTGTTCAAACGCGACAGGCCGCGTCGTAAACGATTTCTGGGTTGAAGGGCGCGATGGCACAGTTCGCAAATCACGCCAATGGGGCGGACCAAGACTGGGTTATCTATCGTTCCGTTTGCTCAAGAAATAGCGCGCGCTTTTCTAGCTTTTTCTTAGGTGGGGAAGTCGTCAGCGGTTGATTCGAACATCAAAACTGCGGGGCTGAACACGTAAAAATACTTCAAAATAGGTGTCATCTGCACCGATGGCTGCGGATGAGAGGCCATTTTCACCCAAATTTGTGAAAATTGCATCATTTTTTACCGGCGTTTGTAAACTCTGTTGAAAGCTAATGCTTTTTACAGTATTTATCAGCCTACCGGTCTGAAGGATTATTAATCATGAAAAATGTACTTGTTACAGTTGCTCTTACAGCAGCTTTCGCAGCTCCTGCTTTCGCGCAGCAACTGCCACTGAACTCTGACGTTACAGGCGGCCAAGGCGTGGCAGCAGTTGACGGCCAAGGTCTTGTTCTGGGCGGCGCACTTGCTGGCGGCACAATCACCGCAATGGTCGTTGTGGGCGCAATGGTTCTCGTAAGCGTAACGCAAGACAACGGCACAACGTCTACGACACTCGTAAGCTCCTAAGCGCGCTATACGACTGAAATTCGAACCGGGCGCTTCGTGCACATTGCGCCCGGTTTTTTTTGTGTCCGATAGTTATTTCATAAATCACCTTCGGCTGATTTGCGTCCCAAAAAATGGGAAGCATTTTTAAAACCAGCCCGAAACCGCCTGTCCGATTCGTTAATTTTGGCAGGTTTTATCCGGTTTTTGCTCCGCTACTCCTGCTCTCTTGCGAGACCGCTAAATCGCTGGCCTCACTCCTCTTTCGAGTTTCTGAAACGCAAGAGGAATCCAAGATGGCTAAACTAACCAAATTTCACATCGCCCCATTAATCGCTTTCGCGATGGTGACGACAGCTGCGAACGCGCAACAAACAGCCCCTCCTCTACAAGAAACACCTCCGCCAGCGCAGGCACCTGCACCGACGGATGGCGCTTTGCTCGGTGGTCAATTGGGCACCCAAGTTGCGATTGGCGCAGCTGTTGCGGTCGGTTTGGCTGTGGCACTCGCAGGTGACGACGACGATACAGTTGCAACGACGACAACGACGACCCGCTGAGCTAGACCCCAAGCGTTTCGAATATTCGCCCGAGCACGCAAAATCGCTGTGCTCGGGCTATTTGGTTGGTCCGCCTGTCGTCCTGATGGCCGCGACCCATGATCAACGAATTGTGTCATCACAATATCCCCTTTGATTTTCCCGGCTAAGCCCCATCTAATGGGCAGGAACATTGAAAGGACGGCGCTCATGACGCAGTACACCAAAAACCCGGATGTCATTGCCACCCTCTCGCCAGAGGAATTCTACGTGACGCAAGAAAGCGGCACGGAACGCCCTGGCACCGGCAAATTGCTTGGCAACAAAGAACCCGGCATCTACGTCGATATCGTATCCGGCGAACCCCTGTTTGCATCAGCTGACAAATACGAGTCCGGCTGCGGCTGGCCCAGCTTTACCAAACCTTTGGTGATTGAGTTTGTCGAAGAATTGCAGGATGCGACGCTAGGCATGATGCGCACCGAAGTCCGCTCCAAACATGGCGACAGCCATTTGGGGCACGTGTTCCCTGACGGCCCCGCAGATCGTGGTGGGCTGCGCTATTGCATCAACTCTGCATCTTTGCGTTTTGTCCATCGCGACGACATGGATGCCGAAGGCTACGGGAAATTTATTGATCAAGTGGAGGACGTCGCATGACCCAAGAACGCGCAGTACTGGCCGGTGGATGTTTCTGGGGCATGCAGGATTTGATCCGCAAAATGCCGGGCGTGTCGTCAACCCGCGTTGGCTACACCGGTGGCGACGTGGCAAACGCGACCTATCGCGACCACGGCACGCACGCTGAAGGTATCGAGATTGTCTTTGACCCGTCCGTGATGACGTACCGCGAGCTGTTAGAATTTTTCTTTCAGATCCACGACCCGACCACGGTTAATCAACAAGGCAATGACCGCGGCATGGGCTATCGCTCGGCCATCTACTACGCCAACAAGGCGCAGTATCAGATCGCCGTGGACACAATTGCAGACATCGACGCGTCTGGTATTTGGACGGGAAAAGTTGTGACCGAAGTTGATCCTGTTGGCGACTTTTGGGAAGCCGAACCAGAGCATCAGGACTATCTGGAGCGTATTCCTAACGGATACACTTGCCACTTTGTGCGCCCGGGTTGGGTGTTACCAAAGCGCGCAGCTGAGTAACTAAAGCATTGGCGAGGTGGGTCGAGACCCACCTTACCCTTCGGGCGTTGCCCCAAACCCCAGAGTGTTTGAAATCAAGACAATGTCAGGGTCGTGCGTCTTGTGCTACCCGTGGTCTGCCTGCGGCTTCGACCGTAATGGTCGCTTCGACAAATACTTCGCGTGCCTCCGCTTCGGCTTTGCGAATATCGCGTTCAACACGCACCTGAATGTCATCTGCACCTGCAGCCTGCGCATCCGCGATGGCCGCTGTGCGCAAAATGTCCTCTAGGGTGTTGAGCGCTGTTTCAGCATTTGCAAAATCTTGGGGTCCAGTGTCTAGATGCACGCGAAATTGACCCTCGCCAGGTGAGGTCACCGTCCCTGATCGCCGCATTGTGACCCGCCCAACAACCGCGCCAATTGCGTTCGCAACACCGGCATGTTCGGGCAAGATCACCTGCGTTCCCATCAACACACCAACAGCTGGATAATAGCTGGCAGCAGAGGCACCAAGCCCGACCACAGGCACGTTCAGCCCGGTGTCTATCCGCACGAGACCTTTGTGCTTTTGCAACCCTGTTTGCATCAAGACATGACGGGCCAGCACATCTTCGGACAGCTCAAAGTCCAAGTCTTCTTCGGCGAACGCCGCTTCGAGCAGCGCCAATCCTGTCTGATGGGTAAGGCGGTCCACAATCATTTGCGCGATCTCGTTCGCATCACGGCTTAGCACATTGCCAGCGCCTGTGCGCCTGCGTCCGAACAGCAACAGCGCCTTTTCAGCAGCCTCACTGTCCCACACATCAACCCGCCCCAAAACGTGGCTTGCATCCGAAGGCGTGACGCCCGCGATTTGCACAAGCCCACGTTCCACCAAGCGTTTCAGCGCGCCTTGGTCCATTCGTGATCGCAGCACATCACCCAAAGGCTGCACGTGATTACCGATCCGCTCGAGCAGCGCTTCGTCCCTTGGCCCTAGCCCTTCGACGCTTTGACCCTGCACCTTGCGTACAAATCGTCCGTCGTATTCACCCGGATTGCTGCTGCGCAACTGACTGTCGAGCGTTTCATGCACGCGTTCGGGCGCGTCCAACGCGATCAGGGATACTGGCAGAACACGGCGCGGCCCCAATATTACGCCGCCCTTCAGGCCTGACGCGATGAAATGGACCTCGCTATCGCCACCGAGACCGTGGGTGCGCATCGCAACAGCTTCGACCATCGTGCGGTAGGGGCCGACGCGCGCGCCGCCTGGGTCAATCGCAGGACGACCGTCGCGCAACAATGCCACGTCTGTGGTCGTACCGCCAATATCCGACACCAGCGCGTGGGTCGCGCCCGTCATCCAGCGCGCACCGACGATGGACGCAGCAGGTCCGCTGAGGATTGTCTCAATCGGGCGTTCGCGCGCTTGGGCCGCGGAAATCAACGCGCCGTCACCGCGCACAACCATCATCGGCGCTGTCACACCGATCTCGGTCAGCACTTGTTCGGCGCGTCCGATCAACCGGTCAATCATCCCGATCAGGCGGGCGTTCAAAACAGCAGTCAGCGCGCGTTTGGGCCCGTTCAGTTTAGCAGATAACTGATGCGAGGCTGACACGGGCCGGCCGGTCAGCGCAGACACCAAATGCATCGCGCGAAGTTCGTGTGCAGGGTTGCGCGTGGCGAATTGGCTCGCAACGGCAAAGCCGCTCACGTCGTTTTTATGCTGTTCCAGAAATGCAATCAGCGCGGGTCCATCCAGTGGTGTTGCCTCGCCCCCTGCGTGATTGTGACCACCTGCCAGCACGATGCAAGGATCGCCCTTTAGTGCATCAGCAAGGCCGTGTCCTGACAAGTCTTTCTCCTTGAACCCGATGTAGATCAGGGCCACGCGCCCGCCTTGGCCTTCGACCAGCGCGTTGGTGGCGAGCGTTGTGGACAGGGACGCCATCGACACGTCAGACGCTGCCATTCCGGATTGTTCCAGCACAGCGCGCACAGCCCCGCCAACGCCTATCGCAAGATCCTGACGGGTCGTCAAAGCCTTGGCCGAAGCAATCACTTCGACCTCGTCGCGGATCAAAACCGCATCTGTGTACGTCCCGCCTGTGTCCACGCCTAACAACAACGCCATCAGGTTTCTCCTACTTCGTTTTGTCCCAGATAACGGCTATGTGCACACGTCTTGTCCAGTTGCGTCACCGCCCAACGCGCAGCGTCAGCGACTGCCTCATCCGGATCATTAACCAGCGCCTGTGCCACGTCACGCAGGCGCGCTGACCCGGAATTACCAATCGCATACAACACATTGCGCACAAAACGATCCCGCCCGATGCGCTTGATCGGCGAGCCGGAGAATTTCGTGCGGAATGTGGCGTCATCCAAAGCGGCGAGTGCGCCTAAATCAGGTGCCGCTAAATCATCGCGCGCAGCGTACCTGATGTCGGATGCCGTGACCGCAAATTTGTTCCACGGACAGGCCGCCAAGCAATCGTCGCAGCCGTAAATGTGATTGCCCATCAGCGCGCGCAAATCAGGTGCGATGGGCCCTTTGTGTTCAATCGTAAGATACGAAATACAGCGGCGTGCATCCATCTGGTATGGGGCAACAAATGCATCAGTCGGGCACACATCCAGACAGGCATGACACGATCCACAATGGTCAATTTCGGGCGCGTCGGGTTCTAATTCAACTGTGGTAAAAATAGACCCTAAAAAGGCCCAATTGCCCCAATCCCGCGACACCAGATTGGTGTGTTTACCCTGCCATCCCAAACCCGCAGCCGCACCCAACGCCTTTTCAGGAACGGGGGCTGTGTCGACGAAAACCTTAAGCTCGCCACCTGCCAGATCGATCCACCAACGGGCCAATCGTTTCAGGCGTTTCTTGACCAAATCGTGGTAGTCTTTGTTTTGTGCATAGACCGAAATAGCGCCTTTTTCGGGCATCCCCAAAATGTCACGTGGGTCGTGATCAGGTGCGTAGCTTTCGGCCAGCATCAAGACTGATTTTGCCTCTGGCCACAAGGCAGCGGGATCTCCGCGCCATGCCATGCGGTCAGCCATCCAGCCCATTTGACCGTGATAGCCAGCCTCAACAAAATTGGCCAAACTTTCGGGCATTTCGGGGACCGCATCCGGGCGGCAGACACGCGCCATCACGAACCCTTCTTCAAGGGCACGCGCGACCAACTGCTCTTTCAAGCTGTTCATGGTTTTAGAGGATCAAAAATCAAGATCATTGTAGTGACGCGGTGGTGGAAAGCCTGACACTTGATCCGCCAGAATAGACCGGAACGCAGGGCGGGATTTGATCTTGGCATACCAATCTTTAACGATCTCGGAGCGGTTCCAATCCACGTCAGAAATATAGTCCAGCGACGACAAATGCGCGGCCGCAGCAAAATCAGCCAGGGTCATGTTGTCACCTGCCAACCAGCGGCGATGGTCCAGCAACCACGTCATGTAGTCGAGGTGATATTTGATCGCCTTGGCACCGGCTTTGACGTTTTTGCTGTCAGGATAGCCCTGACCCATGACCTTTTTGTTCACCCGCTCGTACAGCAATTTTGCGGTCACTTCGTTGTGGAATTTGTCGTCGAACCAGCCGACCAAACGGCGCACTTCCAGCCGGCCTTCGGGGTCAGATGGCAGCAGCGATGGTTCTGGCCGTGTTTCTTCGATGTATTCGCAAATCGGCGCGCTTTCGGACATCATAATGCCATCCAGACGCAACACCGGAACTTTGGCTGCCGGGTTGCGGCGCAGGAAATCGGGGTCTGCTTCCCAATAGCGTTCTTCGACCAGTTCTACCTCGATCTTCTTTTCTGCCAGAGACAGGCGCACCTTGCGGCAAAACGGGGATAGTGGAACGTGAAACAGGCGGGCCATCAGATATCCAAGGTCATTTAAAACTGTCTTTCTTCAATGCCTGCAAGTGTGGGGTTTTTCAACTCTCGAAACACGCAGCACGACCGTCCGCGCGAATTGTGGCCGCACCGCTTAGGATTTGACTTGAACGTTTGCGCAGATAAGACGTTGGTTTACTGGCTGATCGTTCCTTGGGGTTTGGCAGCACGGCGGCCAATCGGGCGGCCTGCACCGCGCTAAGCTCCTCTGGCCCAACGCCAAAATAATGGCGTGCGGCGGCTTCGACCCCAAATACACCTTCGTCAAATTCAGCGACATTCAGATAGACCTCAACGATCCGGCGCTTGGACCAGATCGCCTCAAGCAGCGGCGTGATAAATGCCTCCAACGCTTTGCGGGTGTAATTGCGACCATGCCACAGGAACACGTTTTTGACCGTTTGCTGGCTGATCGTTGACGCGCCGCGATTTCCGCCCTGCGCAATCGCCAGTTTGATCGCCGCCAGATCAAAGCCCCAGTGGTTGCAAAAATTAGCATCCTCGGCGGCGACAACACTGCGCGCCATCACGGGGGCGATTTCGTCGATCGACACCCATTCGTGGTCAACCCCACCCAAACGGCGTGATTCTTGACCCATGTAGATCGTGCTGGGCGGGTTCACGACCGCGCCAAGCACGATGACAAACACCACAAACACAAACAATGCGCACAAAGCGCGGAAACTCTGCCAAATCACACGCCTGAAAAAGCTGCGCTTTGCCTTTGGTTTCTTGAGTTTTTTTGTGTTCACTGCTTTGGCCATCTAAGCAGCTATAGCGTCCAAGGCTAAATCAGGAAAGCCTTGGACGCCCAAGAAAAAGCGGGTTGCTCCGCTGTTTCTTATTCCGCTGGGATTGCCGTCTGTTCTTGCGACAGGGGTGCGGGCAAATGCACCAGCATTTCCTTGGGGCAAACTTGCATAAAGTTGCCCTGCTCAAGGTCCCAATGTTGCAGGATGTCGGCCGCTTTTCGGCTGCCGGTTTCCTCTAGATGACGCTCTAGCAATGCCTCGAGTTGATCGATCCAATGCTGCACGGTCACGGGGCAGGTCACCAACGTTTCCATGTTCATCATTTCGCCCGCTTTGCCATCGGGGTCGTACAGGTACGCCATGCCACCGGTCATGCCCGCGCCAAAGTTCGCGCCGATGTCGCCAAGGATCACAGCAACGCCGCCGGTCATGTATTCACACCCGTTTGATCCACAGCCTTCGATCACGACCTTTGCGCCTGAGTTGCGCACACCAAACCGTTCGCCCGCGCGCCCTGTTGCGAACAAATATCCGTCGGTTGCGCCGTACAAAACCGTGTTGCCGATGATCGTGTTTTCGGACGCGGCGATAGGTGTGACCATCGGTGGACGTACGACAATCGTGCCGCCAGATAGGCCCTTGCCGACATAGTCGTTGGCGTCACCCGACACTTCCAGCTTAAGACCCGGTGCCGCAAACGCGCCCAACGATTGCCCGGCAGAGCCTTGCAACTTCACCGTCAGATGGTCAGGCTGCAGCGCATTGCGCATCCCGAAATTCTTGACGATATGGCTAGAGGTGCGCGTGCCAACGGAACGATGCGTGTTCTGCACAGCATAAGACAATTGCATCTTTTCACCCTCTTCAAGGAAGCGGGCAGCGTCGCGCACGATCTCTGAATCGAGCGTATCAGGCACAGGATTGCGCGGCTTGTTACGGTCGTATTTGATCGCAGCGGCACCATCGACGGTGATCAGCAGCGGGTTCAAATCCAAGTCGTCCAGATGCGCCGACCCACGCGAAACCTGCGCCAGCAAATCCGCACGTCCGATGATATCATCCATAGACCGCGCCCCGATTGACGCCAGCAATTCGCGGACTTCTTGGGCATAGAATCCGATCAGATTGACGACTTTGTCGGCGTTGCCCGTGAACTTGTCACGCAGTGCTTCGTCTTGGGTACATACGCCGACAGGGCAGGTGTTGGACTGGCACTGGCGCACCATGATGCAGCCCATCGCGATCAACGCCGCCGTGCCGATACCGTATTCTTCGGCGCCCAACATCGCGGCCATGACAATGTCACGACCCGTGCGCAAACCACCGTCAGTGCGAAGGGTCACGCGTTCGCGAAGGTTGTTCATCGACAACACTTGATGCGCCTCGGTCAGGCCCATTTCCCACGGCAGACCTGCGTATTTGATCGAGGTCGCAGGCGACGCGCCTGTGCCGCCATTGTGCCCCGAAATCAGGATCACGTCGGCCTTGGCCTTGGCCACACCAGCGGCAATCGTGCCGACGCCTGACGACGCCACCAGCTTAACCGTAACCTTGCAACGCGGGTTGATCTGCTTGAGATCGTAGATCAACTGCGCGAGATCTTCGATAGAATAGATGTCGTGGTGCGGCGGTGGTGAAATCAGCGTCACACCCTTGGTCGAGTGCCGCAAACGGGCGATCAGATCAGTGACCTTCATCCCCGGCAATTGCCCGCCTTCACCCGGCTTTGCCCCTTGAGCAACCTTGATTTCCAGCTCTTCGCACTGGTTCAAATATTCGGCAGTCACGCCAAAACGGCCCGACGCGACCTGCTTGATTTTCGCAGACGGGTTGTCGCCGTTGGGTTCAGGATGGAAGTGCGCGGGGTCTTCGCCGCCCTCGCCCGAATCCGACTTTGCGCCAATCCGGTTCATCGCCACGTTCAGCGTTTTATGCGCCTCAGGGCTAAGTGCGCCCAAAGACATTCCCGGCGTGACAAAGCGTTTGCGGATCGACGTGATGCTTTCCACCTCTTCGATCGGGATCGCAGTGCCAAGCGGTTTGATGTCCAGCAAATCACGCAAATGGATCGGCGGATTGCTTTGCATTTTGGCCGAATATTGTTTCCACATCGCATAGGACGCGCGGTTGCACGCCGTCTGCATCATGTGCATCGAGGTCGCTTCCCACGCGTGGGTTTCACCAGTTTTGCGGGCTTTGTAAAAACCACCGATGGGCAGAACGCGTGCATGCGCATCAGCCCAACCTTTGGCGTGAACTTCTTCGGCTTTGCGCTGAATGCCGGACACACCGATGCCTGAAATTCGTGACGTCATGCCCGGGAAATATTCCGCACACATGGCACGTGACAGGCCGACGGCTTCAAAATTCAGACCACCGCGATAGGACGAAACAACCGAAATTCCCATCTTGGCCATAATCTTGAGCAAGCCTTGATCGATTGCATTACGATACCGCGCCACAGCTTCGGTCAAGGTGCAGTCCATCAATCCGCGCTCGATGCGATCCGCCAACGAATCCTCGGCCAGATAGGCGTTCACAACGGTCGCGCCACAACCGATCAGAACCGCAAAATAGTGCGGATCAACACATTCCGCCGAGCGCACGTTTAGCGAACAGAATGTGCGCAAACCTTTGCGGATCAGGTGGCTGTGCACGGCAGACGTCGCAAGGATCATCGGTACGGCAACGCGGTCTTCACCGCTGAACTGATCCGTCAAAACGATGTGACCGGCACCGGAACGCACGGCGTCCTCAACCTCGTTGCGGATACGGCTAAGTGCTGTGCTCAGCTTGCCGTCACCTGCTTCAAACGAGCAGTCGATAGTCGCAAGATCAGCGTTGAATTCTTTGGTCAACTGATCCCATTGGGCATTGCCGACAAACGGGCTGTCGAGCGTCAAAATCTCGGTTTGGCTGCTGTCTTCGTCCAGCACATTTTTTAGATTCCCGAACCGCGTCTTCAGGCTCATCACTCGGAATTCACGCAAGGAATCAATCGGAGGGTTTGTCACCTGCGAGAAATTCTGGCGGAAGAAATGCGACAACGGGCGGTACATTTTGGACAACACGGCAGAGGGCGTATCGTCGCCCATCGAAGCCAGCGTTTCTTTGCCATCCTCGGCCATTGGCGCAAGAATTTGCTCCAATTCTTCGATTGTGTAACCTGCCGCGATCTGGCGACGACGCAGCGCATCACCCGTGAACAACGGTGCTTCGGTCACGTGGCTTAGCGGTTCTTCGAGGTCCTTGATCTTGTTGACCCACTCGCCAAACGGTTGCTGGCTGGCCAACTGATCTTTAATTTCTTTGTCATGGTACAATTTTCCCTCGACCATATCGACGGCCAGAATTTGGCCCGGTCCAAGCGCGCCTTTTTCAAGGACACGCGATTCATCGAGCGGCACCATGCCGGTTTCGGAACCCGCAATCACGAGGCCATCGTTGGTGACAACGTAGCGCATTGGACGCAAGCCGTTGCGGTCTAGGCCCGCGCAAACCCAGCGACCATCTGTCATCGCAAGGGCGGCTGGCCCATCCCAAGGTTCGATCACAGAGTTGCAGTACGAATACATGTCGCGCCACGTTTGGGGCAGTTCGACGGCCTGTTTAGACCAGCTTTCTGGCACCAACATTGTCTTGGCCATCGGCGCATTGCGACCCGCGCGGACCAACATTTCAAAGGCTGCATCCAACGCGGCAGAATCCGAAGACCCAGATGCCACAATCGGTTTGATATCCTCGGCCATGTCCCCAAATGCACCAGATGCAAGCCGGATTTCGTGGCTTTTCATCCAGTTCAGGTTGCCCTTTAGCGTGTTGATTTCACCGTTGTGCGCGAGCATGCGGAACGGTTGGGCCAACCACCACTGCGGGAAGGTGTTTGTCGAATAACGCTGGTGGTAAATCGCAAAGGCGGATTTAAACCGCTCGTCCATCAGGTCGGGGTAAAATTCGGCCACTTGCTCGGCGAGCATCATGCCTTTGTAGATGATCGAACGGCACGACAGCGACGCCAGATACAACTGCGGAATGCCCGCTGCGGTCGACGCTTTTTCGATGCGACGGCGGATCACGTACAGTTCGCGCTCGAAGGTTTCTTCGTCGACGCCTTTGGTATTGCTGATCAGAATCTGTTCAATCTCTGGGCGGGTCGCATTGGCTTTTTCCCCCAGACAGTCAACCTTTACCGGCACGTGGCGCCAACCATAAATGTAGTAGCCCATGCGCAAAACTTCGGTCTCGACGATGGTCCGGCACGTTTCTTGCGCGCCGAAATCTGTGCGTGGCAAGAACACCTGACCAACCGCGATCAGCTTGTCCATGTCAGGTGTGTGGCCGGTGCGTTCGATTTGGTCGTAAAAGAATTTCACAGGGATCTGAACGTGGATGCCCGCACCATCCCCCGTCTTGCCATCTGCATCGACAGCGCCACGGTGCCAGATTGCTTTTAGCGCTGCGATGCCATTTTCAACCACTGAACGCAGAGGGGTTCCATCAACAGAAACGACCAGACCAACGCCACAAGAAGAATGCTCTTCTTGTTCGGAATAGAGACCGTTTTTCGCCATGTAGGCACGCTTGGCTTCCTCGGCGGCAACCCAGTCTGCATCATATTTGGTCATGTTGTTTCTCCTTGATCTATCCGTCCTTGGGACGCGTCCGCCGGGTCATTGCCCAGCAGGCTGAATTTTTCCACACATTGCTGACGGGTCAGTTGTTTTCGACCTTCACCTGCATACGCAAAGCTGTCCGGTTTAAAGTCGATGTAGATTTCATGGCTCATGACAAATCCGTTGGGATCGTCGAAAATACCCAATGGAATATCGACAGAGCCTGACCATTCACCAGCCATAGTGACCCTGTAAAACAGGCCCGTTCCACAGTTTCGGCACCACCCACGTTCCGCCCACTCAGAGGTCTGGCGCGTGGCGATGTGTTCTTTGCCATGCCGCACCAAAGATTGCTCGGGGATGCTGACCTCTAACAGTGCGGATCCGGTCCACCGGCGGCACATTTCGCAATGGCAGACGCCAAAGGTCTCGGGCACGTCCTGCGCTTCAAACCGCACGTCGCCGCACAGGCATTTTCCAACGGCCGAGCGTGTCATTGCGCATCCTCGTCGGGTGCGAACAAAGCGATTGTCTCTTGCGTGGTTAGTTTCTTGTGATCGCCAGCCAGCGCGTAGCCTTTTGGGGCAGCGTCCGCAAAAAACTCGATCTTCATCTCGGCCCCTGCTGCGTTGTCAAACAGTCCTGCGGACAGGTTAAGCGCACCGTCGTGAACCGTTCCGTACCAAAGCGTGGACCCGCAAATTTCACAAAACCCACGCTCTGCCCAATCAGAAGATCGAAAGGTTTTGGCAGTGCCGTTAACCTTGATCGAACCTGGATCCGTTCGCAGCGACATGAACATCGAGCTGGTATGGCGGCGACACATATCACAATGGCACGCGCGCAAAGCAGGCTCCGAAACGCTAGCATTTACCGTTACCGCGCCGCAAAGGCACTGTCCTTGGATATGTTTGGTCTCGCTCACGTTTAGGTCTCTTTCATCACTTAGGTCAGGATACTTGTCCTACCGATTGTTCCCGAAAAATTTGCTAAGGCTTGGAATTGCAGGCTTTGACTACTCGGCTGCCATCGTTTTTGCGGCACTTAGCCCTTCTAAAATCGCTTGGGCACAGTCGCGGCCATCCTTGATTGCCCAAACCACCAATGACGCGCCGCGCACGATGTCGCCTACCGCGTAAACATCGTCCATCGCGGTCTTGCCGGTGATGTATTCGGTCACAATCGTGCCCCAACGGGACACTGGCAAATCAGGCTCGCCCCACAAGGTTGGCAAGTCTTCGGGCTCAAAGCCCAGCGCCATAATCACAATGTCCGCGTCTTCGACATAATCCGCGCCCTCAATCACTTCGGGTGCTTGGCGGCCCGTTGCATCCGGTGCGCCCAAGCGCATCTTTTGCACCATCACTCCGGTGACATTGCCACCTGTTTCAGCAAAGCCTTTTGGCGCACTCAACCATTCGAACACGACGCCTTCTTCTTCGGCGTTTTGTACTTCGCGCTGGCTGCCGGGCATGTTTGTGCGATCACGGCGATACAGGCATTTGACCGACGTCGCACCTTGGCGGATCGACGTGCGCACACAGTCCATCGCCGTGTCACCGCCGCCAATCACCACGACCCGTTTGCCCATCGCGTTCAGGGCGCCGTCGTCAAATTCCGGCACAGCGTCGCCAAAACTTTTGCGGTTGCTCGCCGTCAGGAAATCAAGCGCTTTTAGCACACCATTAGCATTGGCGTTCGGGGCGGAAATTTCCCTTGATTTATAAACACCTGTGGCGATGATCACCGCATCGTGCCGGGCGCGCAAATCAGCGAAACTGATGTCGGTGCCGATGTCTACGTTTTGTTCGAATTTCACCCCACCTTGGGCCAGCTGATCGTTGCGGCGCATGACCACGTCTTTTTCCAGTTTGAACCCCGGGATACCGTAGGTCAGCAAACCACCCGCACGGTCATAGCGGTCGTAAACTGTGACCTGAACGCCAGCACGGCGCAGCACATCGGCCGCAGCCAAACCGCCCGGTCCAGCCCCGATGATGCCGACGCTTTCAGCGCGTTCGACCGTGGGGGAAATCGGCAATACCCAGCCTTTTTCCCATGCTGTGTCGGTGATGTATTTTTCAACTGACCCGATGGTTACGGTACCATGGCCCGAACTTTCGATGACGCAATTGCCTTCGCACAGACGGTCCTGTGGACAGATGCGGCCACAGATTTCGGGGAACGTATTGGTCGCTTGGCTGACTTCGTATGCCTCTTGTAGGCGCCCTTCGGCAGTCAAACGCAACCAATCGGGAATGTTGTTATGAAGCGGGCAATGGGTCTGACAATATGGCACGCCGCATTGGCTGCACCGGCTTGATTGCTCTTTGGCTTTGGCATCCGCATATTCGGCGTAAATCTCGTTAAAGTCTTCACGGCGCGTTTCCGCCTCACGCTTTTGCGGCATGTCGCGGTCAATCCTTACAAATTTAAGCATCGGTTGTTTAGCCATGACATTCTCCATCCGCAGATTCTGCGCGCATAATTCAGAAACCCGTCTTTAAATCACTGCGCGTCGCAATAAAAGGCAACCTTACTGACCTATATACAATTATTTTTCGATGTCTTCTGATTTTATTGTCGATCTTTGTTCAATTTAAATCCGATACGGATCTATATTGGAACTTTCTATTTATTATCATTCGCTTATACGATCAAGGCACACCAATCACAGCAGGACCCTTTTGTGACACTGTTCCATCTTTTTATTCTGGCTGTGATCCAAGGGCTAACTGAGTTCCTACCTGTCAGCTCTTCAGGGCATTTGATTTTGTTGCCTGCGCTGACAGGCGCACCAGATCAGGGGTTGGCGATCGATGTGGCAGTGCACGTCGGCACGTTGTTCGCAGTCGTCCTATTCTTTTGGTCAGACGTGAAAATCGCGGCCACGGGAACGACCCGCTTGCTGCGCGGCAAGGTCGACACGGCGGGTGCATTTTTGGCACTTTGCCTGATCATCGCAACCATTCCAGTTATCATTGCTGGGCTGATCCTTAAGGCCAGCGACCTCAACGAATTGCTGCGCTCGACCGCTGTGATTGGTTGGATGATGCTGATCTTTGGTCTGGTCCTGTACTGGGCGGATCGCACTGGCGCCACTGACCGTAAGGCCGCCGACTGGACACTGAAACACGCGCTGTGGATGGGGTGCGCCCAAATTCTTGCCCTGATCCCCGGAACATCCCGATCCGGCATTACGATCACGGCAGCCCGACGTCTGGGCTATGGCCGAGAAGGTGGTGCAAAGTTAGCGATGCTAATGTCGATTCCGACCATTTTGGCCTCTGGCACATTGCTGGGATTGGACGTGATCGATCAGGCCAATTGGGCACTAGCGCGCGACGGTGCCATTGCCGCGGTGTTTGCGTTTCTAGCAGCCCTGATCGCACTGAGCCTGATGATGCGCTTGTTGCGCACCGTCAGCTTTACACCATACGTGATCTACCGCGTGATTTTGGGCATCATCCTGATCGGATGGGCCTACGTTTAGGTCCGCAGGTTCTTAGCGCTTTCCTTGATTGCATCGTACTGACCTGACGGGCGAAAACGCCACAGATAATCAGGCAGAACTGACGCCATCGAAACCGGCTCAACCCCAAGATCCGCTAGGGTTTTAGCCCCTTCGGACACCACATTATCGTTGCGCAAATTACGCACCTGATCGCGGGTGACCATCGCGGGGATGATGCCCAAAGACAGTTTGCTCGCTAACTCCAGGGACCAGCCCATAATGCTTGCGGCAAAGAACGGGATGTTCAAAATCAAACGACGGCGGCGCACGATTTTCAACATGCGTTCCATCAGGTCACGAAAGCTTGCCACATCCGGCCCGCCCAATTCATAAACGCCTGCATCGGCAGCACCGGTCAGCGCCAGCTCAGCGGCTTGTGCCACGTCATCGACGTAGACAGGCTGGAACATCGTGTCGGCCCCAACCACGGGCAGGATTGGGCCCATGCGGGTCATGCCGGCAAAGCGGTTAAAGAATTCATCCTCAGGACCGAACACAATCGACGGGCGCAGGATCGTCGCGTTCGGCATATGCGCCAAAACGCCAGCCTCGCCTTCGGCTTTTGTGCGCGCATAATCGCTGGCCGCATCTGCGTCCGCACCGATCGCCGAGATGTGGATCATCGACCCGATACCTTGTTCGGCCGCGATACGCGCAACCCGTGTCGCCCCTTCGGATTGAACCGAGTCAAACGTGTTCTTGCCGTTGCGCGCCAAGATCCCAACGCAGTTCACAACCGCATCCGCACCCTGCATCACAGCCGCCACTGACGCGTCATCACGAATGTTACACAGCACCGGTTCGACCTGACCAACAACGCCGTAAGGCTTCACAAACAACGCCTCATTCGGGCGACGGACCGCAACCCGCACACGCCATCCAGCCTTGGCCATCCGGCGCGCAATGTAGCGTCCGACAAAACCTGAACCGCCGTAAATAGTGACCAGCTTGGACATGACCCATGCTCCTGCAGAGAAAAGTTGCGCCTTCCATACTCCGTTCAGTGTTGCCGAACAATGTAAATGAGGTGAAAATTTTTGATTAGATCAGGCAGAGTACAGCAATTTCTGTCTGGTTTTATGTGAAATCGAGCGCCACCACCTGTCTTTTGACCAATCTGGATTTCCGCCATAGCCAACGCATTATCTCGCTTGACTCGTCCAAGTGCCAAACATAAACAGCGCTCATCACCTGTGCCCAGGTGGCGGAATGGTAGACGCGCTAGCTTCAGGTGCTAGTGTCCTTATGGACGTGGAGGTTCGAGTCCTCTTCTGGGCACCACCGATTCCTTAGAACCCATATTTTTATAGCTATTTTGAGCGTTCTTTGAGAAGTTTCGTACCAAATTAATCCAAGATTTCGTACCAAATTGATGAGCAGCACCGAGGTGTTTCCAGCACCCA
>JAQXDI010000008.1 GCA_029251465.1 Ascidiaceihabitans sp. | reverse complement strand
GGATGTAGTGCCGGAATGGAAGCGCTGGTCCGCGGTCCTCCTGCGGCCCCAGGAACTTTACGGCACGCGGCCCGCAAAGGGCGGTAACAAGGCGACCAAGCTCAAAGCCATTCGTGAGGCGCTGCGCACGGCCAAGCATGTCTGGCTTGCCACCGATTGCGACCGTGAAGGGCAACTCATCGGCCAGGAAATTCTTGAGCATTACAAGTATCGAGGCCAGGTCATGCGTGTGCTGTTTACAGCCCAGGACGCTCAGACCATTCGCCAGTCATTTGATCGGGCGAAACCCAATTCAGATTACGCCCGGCTCTACGCAGCCGCCGTGGCACGCCGTCAGGCCGATCAAATATACAATCTGTCACTGACCCGCACTGCGACCGTCATCCTTGGCAAGGGAGCGAAAGGCGTGATTGGGGTCGGGCGTGTGAAAACGCCAACCCTAGCGATTGTTTGCAAGCGCGAACTGGAAATCCGCGATTTTGTTCCCGTGACCTATTTCGAGATCGTCGCCACCGCCACAGTCGAGGGCGGTGAATTCAAGATGCGACATGCACCACGGGATCGAATTCTCAAGCGCGAGGCTGCCGAGACCGTCGTCGGGGCCGCGCGTAATTTCGAGGGGCCACTCGGCGTGCGTGTCGAGGACAAGCGTCAACGTCCGCCGAAACTGCACGATTTGCCGTCACTCCAAAAACTCTGCGCCTCTCGCTTCGGCTGGAGTGCTGCCGAGACGCTGGAGATCGCTCAGGAACTCTATGACGGCCAGGGCAAGAAGATCATTACCTATCCCCGTGCCGAAGTGCGCTATCTACCCGAGACGCTGATTGGGGATGTGCCGCAGATCGTCGCCGGATTGCAAGTGGGTCAATCGTTCAAAACGATCCCGGTGCCAGCACAACCGATAATGCGAAAGGGTAAAAGCGGCAGTTTCTACGACAAGGGTTTGGAAGGGGCGAGCCACCACGCGGTCATCCCCAACGTCAACACTATTGAGGGCTTGCGGGAAGTCTGGCCGCGCCTGTCGGTCGACGAGAAAAAGCTGTTTGACGTGATCGCACGGGCGTATTTGGCCGCCGTCATGCCTGACTTCCGCTATCGTCAGACAACTGTAACGCTCGACGTGGTTGGCTTTCCTTGCAAGGCCACCGGCCGCCAACCTGTTGATCTCGGCTGGCGCGCGGCATTCCCGGAATGGCAACCTGCTGACGAAAGAGGCAACGATGCGCAGTTGCTTCCGCAGATGCGAAACGGCGAGACCGCGCGACTACGGGATCCGACTGTCGAGGAGAAGGAAACCCGACCACCGCCGCGCTATAACGAAGGCACCCTGATCGAAGCGATGCAACAGGCTTGGCGCTTTGTCGATGATGAGGTTTTGCGCGACAGGTTGAAAGAAGCCAAAGGAATCGGTACGCCCGCGACCCGCGCCGAGGTCATCGGTGGGTTGAAACGGCAGAGTTTTCTGATTGCTCAGGGCAAGAACATTGTGCCCACAGACACCGGGTTAAAACTGTTTGGTGTTCTCCAACAGACCGATCCGGCCTTGGTCGATCCCGGCGTGACAGCGCAACTCGAATGCCTGCTCGACGATGTCGTCGTAGGCAAACAGGAGATGGTTAGTGCCATCGATGCGGTTTGCGACGTCGCCCGGCGTATTATTGGCAAGATCGTGGAAAGCCCACCAGACGGTGTGTCGCCTTTGCTCGGTACTTCCTCGGGCGGAGCGACCGACGGGCGACCCCCAACACCTGCGATGAAGCGTTTTGCTGACGGTTTAGCTCGCCAGAAGGGTATCAAGCCTCCCGCTGGCTACACCAAATCGGGATCGGTCTGCCGCGCGTTTCTCGAGCAACATGCCCCCAAGAAAGCCGCAGGCGTTGATGGGAAAACGAACGGAGACCCAGGAGCAAAACCAGTAAGTTCAGCACAATTTTCATTCGCTGAGACAATCGCGCGCGAACAAGGTGTAGCCATACCCGACGAGGCCAAGGCCAGTTCTGCCACTATGTCTGTATGGATTGACAAGAACCAGAGCGCGAAGCCCAACAAGGGCCGCCGCAAAACAGTTGCGAAGAGTTCCGGGCCAACAGGGGCAAAATCCACCAAGTCAACGAAGCGGGTGGGAAAGTCCAAGACTACTACGGTTTTGGTGGATACAAATCATTTGTCCGCCCCTGAGGAGCAGAATTCGGCAGCCAACACGCCATTGCAAATCCCTTACGGCAACAAGGAAGTTGCGCAAGAATTAGGTGCCAGATACGCCACAGGCGGATGGTATGCGCCGCCTGGCGTTGATTTGAGCGAGTTCAAATCCAAAGGATGGCTCTGAGTTCGGCGATCGATCCTGTTGCTACCGGGACAATCACTTTTAGGGTTTCTGGAAGCAATATGGAAGCAGGAGGGAGCGAACTGGGCCCAATTTCTGCGTAGCCAAGCGAAAACGGTATTGCGTGAATTTTCCCTAACCTCCAGAAAACGCGAAACATAGCGTGGTTCTGCGAACCAGATGGTAGAGGGTTCGCCACGGCTCATAACCTGAAGGTCGTAGGTTCAAATCCTACTCCCGCAACCAAATTTCGCCAATAAATCAAAAACTTAATTCCCTATTAAAACACTGGGGAATTAAGTTTTTTATTTCTGGTCAACACTTGGTCAACATTTGACGAGTCCCCCCCTACAAACCCAAGCGGGCACTACCAATATCCATGAAGCTCGTCGTGCCCAGCCATTTGTGCCAGATCAAACTCTGTGAAGTATAAGGATCGCCGCTCTAACGCGATGTGCCGTTTTAATTCCGTCCACAGCACAGCTTGTATTTGCGGCCTGATCCGCATGGGCAGGGATCGTTCCGTCCGGGCCGAGCGGCCGCCTTGTGCGGCATGCCGGGAAAGTTGGCAGCAACCGTACTTACAAGCTCAGGACGCGCCTGCTGGAGGATCGTTGCTACACAATTTGGGATCAGATCAGGCGCTTCGATGTCGATTTCATCAATATCTTCTTCCGTGAACTTGCTTTTGCCGGTGCAAATATCCTGCAGCGCCATCAAGAAGATCATCGTGCTACGGGTTTCTTCATCGGCCCGATCCAGAAGATTCTCCCACGTATCCGGTCGAAGGCCCATAGCGCGGGTGTAACCGTCTACCCAGGGCTCCCAAAGAATTTCGTCAGTGTTCGAATCGACTTCGTAAAGTGGTTCGATCCAGAGGGACTGAGTCATTGCCTGCGCAACGGAATTGTAATGCGTCATGACGGCACCGATCGTTTCTTCAGCAGCTTTCTGATTCGCGAAATGCGCATCACCTGTTTCGCCCCATACCTGTGGAAGCCATTCAGCAGGTGGGATCATTTCCGGGCATGCAAGGACGCCGGTCACATAACCATCAAGCTCGCTTAGCGTCATCGGCATGTTATCGACTGGCAACGCATGCAGAAGTTCACTGAGCCGATCCAGACGTTTTTCCTCTTTATCCATGATCAACCCTTTCCGCATACTTGCCATGATATTCAAATTGCCCAAAAGGGTGAAGCCTTGGATGGCACCTACTGTGGGCGTTCGCCTTTTTGCGGGTCATGCCAACCATTCATCGAGCTTTGACCATCGCCGCCGCCCTGACACGTTCTTCACCGCGATCGCCACGGCCTTCTTCTGGCCGACCAGCACCACGAGCTTCTTGCCGCGGGTGACGCCGGTGTAGATCAGGTTGCGCTGCAGCATGGCGTAGTGCTGGGTCATCACTGGGATGACCACGGCCGGGTATTCTGATCCTTGGCTCTTGTGGATCGTGGCGGCATAGGCTGGAACCAATGTGTCGAGCTCTCCAAATGCGAAGGTCACGGTGCGGCCCTCGAAATTCACGGCGAGCTCCCCCTCGTCGACATCAATGTCTTCGACCATGCCAATGTCGCCGTTGTAGACGTCCTTGTCATAATCGTTCTCAATCTGCATGACCTTGTCACCGTGCGCGAAGGTCCACCCGAATCGTTCGACCTTTTTCTCGCCTGCCGGGTTCAGCGCCGCCTGCAATTCGATGTTGAGCGAGCGCGCCCCGACGCCGCCGCGGTTCATTGGGCAAAGCACCTGGATGTCCTTGATCGGGTCGAAGCCAAAGCGGCGCGGGATGCGCTTGGCGACCAGATCGACGATACGCGCAACGGCCTGTTCCGGATCCGTGGCCGTCACGAAGTAAAAATCTGCATCCCCGTCCGGTTTGCCCAGATCCGGAATGTGCCCGGCATTGATCGCATGCGCCGTCGTGATGATCTTGCTTTGCGCCGCCTGGCGAAAGACCTCGGTCAGCCGCATGACCGGCACAGCGCCGGAGCCAATGATGTCAGCTAGCACCTGGCCGGGGCCCACGGAGGGCAGTTGGTCGATATCACCCACGATGAGCAGCGCCGCGGCAGTTGGCACTGCCTTCAGCAGCGACTGCATCAACAGCACATCGACCATCGAGCTCTCGTCGATGACCAGCAGATCACAGTCGAGCGGGTTCTCGTCGTTGCGCTTGAAGCCGAAGGCCTTGGGGTCGAACTCCAACAGCCGGTGGATGGTCTTGGCCTCCATGCCGGTGGCCTCGGTCATGCGCTTGGCCGCGCGGCCCGTGGGCGCGCACAGGAGAAGCTTCACGTTCTTCGCAGCGAGAATGCGCAGGATCGAATTCACAATCGTGGTCTTGCCGACGCCGGGACCGCCGGTGATCACCATGACCTTTGAGCGCAGGGCGGTGCGGATCGCCTCAGCCTGGCTGGCAGCCAAGGTGAGGCTGGTCTTCTGCTCGATCCAAGGAAGGGCCTTGTCCGCGTCGATCTCTGGCCAAGGCAGCGCACCGGCGCGGATGCGTTTGATCTGCTCGGCAATCCCACGCTCTGCGAGATAAAGCCCGGTCAGGAAAATGCACTCCGCTTCGCCCACGCGATCGGCTGTGACAGTTTCCTCGGCCAGTTCCTCCAGCAGGGCGTTTTCGATCAATGGCTGAGGCACTTCGAGCAACTTTTCCGCCAGACCGATCAAATCTGCCCGGGGCAGACCGCAATGACCATTGCCCATGGCTTCACTCAACGCAAAAGAAATACCCGCCCTTACGCGGATCATCGCAGTCTTCTCGATCCCCAGCTTTTCGGCAATGAGGTCGGCTGTCCGGAACCCAATCCCCCGGATGTCCTTGGCCAGCTGGTAGGGGTTTTCGCTCATCACCTGCACGGCGTCCGTGCCGTAGGTCTTGAAGATCCGCACTGCGCGCGCTGTGCCCACGCCATGCTGGTGCAGGAAGACCATGATCTCGCGGATGACCTTCTGGTCTGCCCAGCCAGCGGTGATCTTGTCAGCGCGCTTCGGGCCAATGCCAGTGACCTCGCGCAGCCGCGCTGGCGTGGCCTCTATGATGTCGAACACGTCTTTTCCGAAGGCCTTTATCAGGCGCTTGGCATAGACAGGCCCGATACCGCGGATCATGCCAGAGCCGAGGTATTTCTCAATCCCGTCCACCGTCGAGGGGGCGGAGGTCTTCAGGAAATGCGCTTTGAACTGCAGGCCATGGTTGCGATCGTTCAACCAGAGCCCGGACGCCGTGATCCATTCGCCTGCCGAAATCATCGCCGCATGCCCGACCGTCGTCACCAAATCCCTGTGGCCCCGCGCTTTCACCCGCAGCACACAGAAGCCGCTCTCCTGGCTGTGAAACGTCACGCGCTCGACCAGGCCGGCCAGAACTTCCGTGGCGCTGTCGGTCTGCGGCTTCATGGGCTACGAGCGCCGCGACGCCAGTCCCATGGCATGACAAAGGTGCCAGACCAGATATTGCGCCCAGTGCTTTGGGCTTCAGTCTCAGCTGACGCATAGTCCAGCGAATACCGGCGGTAAGCTACTGCCCAGCCTTCGGCGACCATCCAAGCATTGAGATCGATGCCATCCTGCGAGCAGACCGCAATTATGCGCCCATAGCGGTCGGTATCGCGGGCCACGCAGCTGACACTACGCCGCCCGATCCGGTCTGACAGCGCCAGCGCCGCCTGCTGACCACAACGCCAGGATTGCCCAGACGGGCGCGTGCAGAGCTGGCGGCTTTCAGGCGCATCGATCCCGTGCAGACGGATCCGCGTGCCCCGAATTTCAACCGTGTCACCGTCGATCACGCTCGCCACGCCATTCAGCTCATTTGCTGTGGCGGGCGTTGCAGAAAGCAGAATAGCCAGGAGACTAATCATTCTCAGCATAGTCAATCAAACCTTTAAAAGATCCAGCAGAGGATCGAAGGCATAGAGGGCGGCCCTGCGGCCCGCAGCGGGCTGGAGTGTTCGTAACAGTCCCGCATCCACAAGACGGCGCGACAGCAAGCGCGCCGATGTCGCCGGAATGCCCGATCTCTCGACGAACCGATCATTGCGAAACACCGGGCTGGCGAACACGAAGTCCAGCGCCTGATCATGAAACTGCGAGTTCAGCAACTCGCGGAAGCGCTCGCGCATTTCGTTGTGTAGACCGAATATCGCATCAGCAGTCTGGATGTTCACCTTGGCCTGCTCATGCAGAGCCTGAAGAAAGAAGATCACCCAACCGGTCCAGTCGCCGTCTGCGGAGACAGCGCGCATCCGTTCGATGTATTCGTCCTTGTGAGTTTCGAAGTAGCCGGAAACGAAAAAATTGGGCTGACTGAGCACACGAAGTCGCCAGAGCATCAGCGTAATCAGCATGCGCCCGATCCGACCATTGCCATCCTCGAACGGATGCAGCGCCTCGAATTCAACATGGGTGAGCGCTGTACGTATGAGAGGGCGCGTCGAATCCGCATTTATGAACTGCATCAAAGCCGCCATCGCAGGTTCAAGATGTTCAGGAGCGATCGGGACGTAGGAGATCTTTCCGCGGCGCTCATCACCGATGTAATTTTGCTCGATCTTGTAGCTGCCAGGGCGCTTGGTCGCTCCGCGACCGACGGAAAGTAGCTGTTGATGCGCAGAACGGATCAGATGCTCGCCTAGCGGCATCCCGTCAGCAAGTGCCTCCTGCGCGCTCCGTAGGGCGCGGGAGTAGAGGTATGTTTCAACATCGTCGTTCCGTGCGTCTCGATAGAGGTCAGCGCTACCAGAATCCTCCTCTGCTTCTAAGCGATAGAGATCCTCGATCGTTGAGATCGTGCCCTCCATACGCGAGGAGGTCACAGCGTCCTGACGGCGAAGAGGGGCTAGGAAAAGCTCGCCGTTCACCATGCCCGATATTTTTGCATCTTAACGTGCAAGGGAAGCCGCGGCATCTTCAAGCGGACCAAGAACCCGTTCATAGTCGAGTGATTTTGGCGGGAACGCGCCGTCATGGTAGCGCACGGCACCTGCAAGATCGTATTGTTTGATAGCCATGATCCCCTCTAAACTGTTGCCAAGTCTCTTTGACAACAGCCTATGCACGGCAAGCTGGCTTGGCAACGGAATACTGCCTGATGCTGCCATCAACATGCCTTGATGCTCGTCAGTCTCCATCAAAGAGCATTGACGGCAGACGGCCCGATACTTTTGCTGTCAATCCGAGTGGTTGCAGCTCTCAGTCTATTGAAGAATTGCCTGCTAAGCTGCGGGTTAGAGGCAAAGCTGCGGCGAATGGATTTGTTGCTCAATGGAGTGTACGTCTCCACCATGGATTTTATTTTTTACGATCTCGAGACCACGGGTCTTTCACACGCGTTTGACCAGCCGCTGCAATTTGCGGCGATCTGGACGGATGAGAATTTTGTGGAAAAGGAGCGGGTCAACATCCGCTGCCAGCTGGCTCCACATATCTTGCCATCGCCGCAGGCACTGGTGGTCACAGGGGTTACGCCGGAGCAGCTGATTGATCCAAGTCTACCATCACTGCTTGAATTTGCGCAGCAAGTAGCCGCGCTGACCGAGAAATGGGCACCGGCTATGTCAATCGCAGAGTAAAAATGGACCAGATCGCGGCGTAAAAAGGGGCCATTGCGTTTGATGTTGTGCGGCGCTGTGGCGCAACGTGTGCAACGTCGCGGGTTTGGAGATACCGGCCATATGCTTTGCGGACGTAAACGCCCGGTTCAGCTGCCGCGATGAGATTGGGTTTATCTTGGGCTTGCCCGGAAAGAGCCAGCCCTCAGGCCTCGCTTCAAACCAGTACTCCCGCAACAAGTTCAACAGCCCCGGAGAGAGCATGACTTTGCGATCTTTCCCGCCTTTACCATGATCGACATGGATCAGCATGCGGTCGCTATCGATGTCGCTGATCTTCAGATTACAAACCTCAGAGGCCCGCAGACCTGCGCCGTAGGAGATGCTCAATGCCGCACGGTATTTGAGGCCCGGTCCCGGCGTCGCCATTAAAATCGAAGAGATTTCTTCAGCACTGAACACCATCGGCAGTTTGCGCGGCTGTGTCCGAAATTGCATGAACCGCTTCATATCCTCACGCCCACAGGTCATTCCGAAGAAGAAACGCAGCGCTATAATACGGGTGTTGAACGTCGATGCAGTCACACCTGTATCTGTCATGTGCAACTGATACGCCCGCAGTTCTTCAGGCGTTGCAGTATCAGGCGAACGCTTCAGAAACTTCGCAAAATCCTTAATCGCTCTAATATGGGATTTTTGCGCTTTGTCGCCCATCCCTCGAATACGCATGTCTTCCATCATCCGCGCACGCAGCGCCGTCACATTGTCCTCTGTCATGGGAACCTCCTGTCAATAGACTGAGAAAGTTCTCATCCTCCGACAGGTTGGCCCGGTATCAAAATGTACGGCGTTCAGATTAATGAAAGACGCATAAAACGAGCGCCATTGCCGCGGCAGCGGCTTCGTCCACGGGCCGTTCGTGTCGATCAAAACATGCTCGTTTGGCCGGAACGCGGCGATGCCGCGAAGGGCAGGAATGAGCCCGAAGCGGACCTCAGTGCATGAGGCCAACTCCAGTCTAAACTCGCGATTAGTTTTAAATATCTTTTTCAAAAACCCAAGCCCGCAGTTTTAATTGCGGGCTTAGTCCATGGAATTGGTTGTTTGATTTCCTAGGCCACGGCAGTCTCTTCACCATCGCTGCTGAGTGCCATTGCAAGCGACGATGCCCCATCTGACAAAAGCTGCACCCCCAAAAGTATGCCAAGTGCCGAAACTGCCGATACCGGCCAGTTCATAAAGATGATTACGCCAACAGCCAGCGATGCGATACCTGACAAAAGGACAAGCCAGAAAAACCGGCGGTCTTCCAGAGCAAATGACAACACGACTTTTGCCGCGCCACCGCCAAGACAGAGGATTGCAATCATGGTGGTCAGAGCCATCATACCTTTTAAGGGATGCCCGAGTATCGTAATGCCGAGATAAACAGCCAGGGACCCTAGCAAAATTGTCCAGACTTTTGTTCCTGTACCTTCAACGCGAAATCCCGCGATCACTTGCAAAGCGCCAAAAATTACAAACACCCAAGCTACGAACATCGTCGCTAGACCGCTGGCGAACACAGGGTTCATCAAAGCGACCACTCCAGCGACAATCGACATTACAGCCATCAGTATCCATAAAACTTTGTTAGTCATTTCTGCATTCCCTTTTTTTACTGCATTAATCAGGCACATTGGTTGTTGAAATTGCAACAATTTTGGTGCCTCGAGCAGACCTTGTCGATCAAGCAGTGATAATTTGGCACTGCCTTGTGCACTTCGGCTTTTCACGATTGAAACATCGGGCTTGCTGGGTTGCTGGATTTGCGCTTCAGCGAGTGGCAGGTAAGTTCGGAGGCTGTGTGGAAACTGCGTTACTGATGGCGCACAGGAGCGCTTTTTGGGTTCGGCTGGATTACGGTGCGGGATCGTCTTTCAGCTACCATATTGGGTTATGGAGGCGGGTCAGGGCAATTCTAGGCACATCCTGACGTTTCGGTGCTAAATTGAAGGCGAATGAGGCCTATCAAGCCTTCATTGCCGCGATCATCGCTGGAATGCCCATGATGTTCATGACGCGGGTCATGTTGTAGGCGAGGACATGCAAAGCCATTTCTGTCGCCACCTTTTTCAGAGTCCGCATTTTGAAGTGCGTCGCCCCCATCCATGATTTGATGGTGCCGTAGGGATGCTCGACGGTCATGCTGCGGACTGCCAATTGGGCTGGATCTTTGTCCAAGCGTTCTTGGACCCAATCGAGGACATCCTCCTTTTCCCACCGTCGGACGCGTCGTTCTTTGCTTGTCGTGCATTTGGCTTTGAGCACGCAACCGGTGCAAGCGCCCGACCAGTACGTTTTGAGCGCCTTGCCGTCTTGTTGGCCCGTAAATCTGTAGACTAAATCCTCGCCAGCCGGGCAGAGGTAAACATCCTTTTCCGCATCATATGCAAAGTCTGCCTTATCGAACTGACCGCGCGCTGCGGCATTTGATGTCATCGGTTTGGGAACAACAACCGAGATGCCAGCCTCTTCGCTCGCAACAATTTCCTCGCCTTTGTAGTAGCCCTTATCGGCGATTGCTATGAGCTGATCTGTCGTCATGACATCGTTCGCCGCTACGGCCATCATCGACAGAGCATCGCGGTCAAACCCTAGCATCGTGACCTCATGCGCAATGATCAGGTGGTTGTCAGCCTCGACAGCGGTTTGGACATTGTAGCCAACAATACGCGGCATTCGGGCCGTCGTTGCCATCGATCTGGCGTCAGGATCAGTCAATGATACTTGGGTTTCGCCCGTTTCATCCATGCGTTGCTCGATTGATCTGTACCGCGTGGCCTCCTTTTGCAAATGCTTGAGCTTCTTCAGGGTGCGTTCCATCCGCGCCCCCGGAAGGACAGTGCCAGTCTGCTCGAACACCTCGTCGGCACGATCCAACTCGCCCAGGTATCGCTCAATGGCTTTGTCGATTTCACCCAACTTCTGGCGCAGCTTGCCACGCGTGTAATTCTTGGCCTTGGAATTCACCGCCTTGAACCGGCTGCCATCGATAGCGACGACGTCACCGTCCAGAAGGCCGATATTGCGGCACAGAGCAACAAACTGCTGGCACACCTTGCGGATCGCAGGGCCGTTATCTTTGCGGAAGTCGGCAATCGTCTTGAAGTCCGGCTTCAACCGACCCGTCAGCCAAATCAGCTCCAGGTTACGCCCGCATTCCCGTTCCAAACGACGCGAAGATTGGACTTGATTGAGATACCCATAAAGATAGATCCGCATCATCAACCCCGGATGATAACCAGGCCGACCCGTGGCGGCAGCATGAGCGTTGAAGCCTAGCGCCGCTAAATCTAGCATGTCGGTAAAAGCATCAATAGCACGAACCGGGTTATGTTCATCGACGTAATCATCAAGATGTTCAGGCAACAACATCGTCTGCCGGCGGTCTAAACCTTCGATGAAATGAGACATAAACAACCTCCATACCGAGTACCGAAATTGTACCACAAATTAGGAACCGCGGGAGAGTTTTCACACAGCCTCTCCGCACAGCCGCTTTTGCCGAGTGCGTCATCAGCTCGGAATAAAGCACACAGCGCACCCAGAGATTGCCTTTAATCGCGAGATCGGCAATGCATTGTGCAGCACTGTGTGGGGAACTGTCTGGCGGCCTGACGCTTTGGTGAGGGAGTGCCGACGTACCGATACTCTGAGTGTATGCAGCTGCCATAAGAGACATGCTTGAAAGTATCAGCGCAATCCCACAGTCCGCCGCGCGCCCCATCGCCCAAATCGCGGCGCTTTGTCGCCTATCAGCGTACGCTCAACATAATCTCTTGCTATTCAGCGCAGATAGGCGCAAAAGCAGGCCTGCAACGTTACGACTATCGTCATCACTGCTCCTTACGGCTCAGTCTACGATCTTTCCAATGACTTAGCCGCCCTGCCGCATCCCGCGGGCAGACTTATAAGGAATACTAAAATGGCTTCAGGTACAGTAAAGTGGTTCAACTCCACAAAAGGTTTCGGTTTTGTAGCACCAGAAGGTGGCTCTAAAGATGTATTCGTACACATCTCTGCAGTTGAGCAAGCCGGCTTGACAGGTCTGCAAGACGACCAAAAAATCACATTCGACATCGAAGCAGGCCGCGACGGTCGCGAATCTGCGACAAACATCAAACTGGCATAAGCCGGTTCGCCCTTGCGGGGGCGTTGTTTGAATGAATTAAGTGGGCTTGTCCGAAAGGGCAGGCCCATTTTCTATTTCTGATGCGGCTGTGACGGCATTACATGACCCAAAAGGCGCACCACATGGCCAAAGACGATCTGACCACAGGCCCGATGGCGCTGCATTTCAAGAACCTTGCCATCCCAGCGGCGTTGGGGATGTTGTTCTCGACCCTCTACAATGTTGTCGATGTCTATTTCGCGGGGCAGTTGTCGACCGATGCGCAGGCGGGTCTGGCGATCGGTTTCCAAGCGTTCTTTATCCTCATGGCCGTCGGGTTTGGTTTGGGCTCCGCCCTCAGCGCGCTGGTCAGCAATGCCAAGGGGCGCAAGGACAGTTCGGGGACGCGCAAGCTGGCCGCACAGGGCATCAGTTTCGGTGTTCTTGCAACGCTGACCCTAATGGTTGTCGGCGCGCTGATTGGTCCGCACTTGATTGCGCTGGTGTCCGAAGCGGGCGGTTACCGTGACGCGGCCCTTGGGTATTTCAATGTTCTGATCTTTGCGTTGCCGGGGTTTTTCCTCGCGTATGGTGGCAACGGTATCTTGCAGGCGCATGGCGACAGCGTGTCGATGCAGCGTGCGATGATGGTCGCGTTTGTCGCCAACATCGGGCTGAACCCGCTGATGATGTACGGCGTGCCGGGGCTGTGGGACGGGATGGGGTTCAACGGCATCGCTGTCGCCACCGTGCTCAGCCAAACTGGCGTGATGCTGTTTATCCTGTCCCGCGTGTTCCGGTTGGACATGATGGTTGGCGTGCTGCGGGCCGAGTTCTTGCCTGATTTGACCAGTTATCGTGCGATCATTGCGCAATTGCTGCCGGCAAGCACGGCGATGATGGTGATGTTTGTATCCGGCTTTGTCGTGCAATTTGCGCTGAAGGGGGTCGGGGGCAGTGCGATTGCGGCTTATGGTGTGGCGCTGCGGATCGAACAGATCTTGCTGCTGCCGGTTTTGGGCATGACGGGGGCGTTGCTGCCGATTGCGGGCCAGAACTTTGGTGTGGAACAATTCGCGCGGGTACGTGAGGCGCTGTTCTTTTGCTGGAAGCTTGGCTTTGCCATGACGCTGATCGCAACGCCGACGCTGTGGTTTGCAGGGGGCTTTGCGATGCGCTTGTTTACGGATGATCCCGAAGTGATTGCCGTTGGCATCAGCTATTTGCGCGTGGATGGGTTTTTGTTCCCGATCTACATGATGCTGTTTTCGATCAACTCGCTCTTGCAGGCCCTGCAACGTCCGATCTGGACCCTTTGGATCAGTATCTATCGCCAAGGCTTTGGTGTCGCGTTTTTCATCTGGGTGTTTATCGGGGTTATGGGCTTTGATGTGTGGGGCGTCTGGTTCGGGATTGCGACGGCTGTCATCAGTGGCTGGATCATCGCGTTGATCGTCGCAAACAGGGTCGCAAAACAGCATATCGGTGGATTGCGTCCGGCAATGGCCTGACTTGGCGGGTTTTGCGGTCTTACGGCTTGACCCTATCCCACCTCTGACCTAAACGAAGCCAACGGCAGAGCCCCAGATTCGTCTGGGGCTTAGTTGTTGTTCGGGATGGTGTGCGACACGCACACCTTACGAACGCTTCGGTAAGGTGGGTCTTGACTCATCACGCCACTCTAAACGGGGACCTTCGGGGGCCTATAACCATCGGCAGGCTCCTCAATCGGGTTCTGCTGCACAAGCAAACGGAAGACATCAACATGGCACTAAAGTCGTATAAGCCGACTACGCCAGGCCAACGCGGGTTGGTACTGATCGACCGTTCGGAGCTGTGGAAAGGTCGCCCTGTAAAGGCGCTGACTGAAGGTCTCACCAAGAATGGTGGCCGCAACAACACCGGACGGATTACGATGCGTCGTAAAGGCGGGGGCGCCAAGCGTCTCTATCGTATCGTCGATTTCAAGCGTAATAAAATGGATGTTTCGGCCACGGTCGAACGCATCGAATATGACCCTAACCGGACAGCCTTTATCGCTCTTGTAAAATACGAAGACGGCGAACAGGCCTACATCCTTGCGCCACAGCGTTTGGCCATTGGGGACAAAGTGATCGCATCTGCCAAGGCAGACATTAAGCCGGGCAACGCGATGCCGTTCTCAGGCATGCCAATCGGTACGATCATCCACAACATCGAAATGAAGCCAGGCAAAGGCGGTCAGATCGCACGTGCCGCCGGTACATACGCCCAGTTCGTTGGTCGTGATGGCGGGTACGCTCAGATCCGTTTGTCTTCGGGCGAACTGCGTTTGGTACGTCAAGAATGCATGGCCACCGTTGGTGCCGTGTCTAACCCTGACAACTCCAACCAGAACTTCGGTAAAGCGGGCCGTATGCGTCACAAGGGCATCCGTCCTTCTGTACGTGGTGTCGTAATGAACCCGATCGATCACCCGCACGGTGGTGGTGAAGGTCGGACCTCAGGTGGTCGTCACCCGGTTTCCCCATGGGGCAA
>JAQXDI010000042.1 GCA_029251465.1 Ascidiaceihabitans sp. | reverse complement strand
GTCAGAGAATGGGTTGCTGCGCGCAATCAGTTCGCTATCCTATACCCAGAACGGTTCAATAAATGACCCGTCGAAACCGCATGGGCTAAGCCTCATACACAGAGTTTCGGATACTCCCACCTTGGGTCCACCTGCTCCATCACACCACAATTTTGACAATTTGGTTCACTAAATTACCAATCTTGGGTTGCAATCCCAACTTTGGATCATGTTCGTATGAATACTATCTTACTACTTGTCATCATCATCGCGGTTTCTATCGCCATACTCCACGCGTTACAGCGGTTTGTTTGGGCACCCAAACTTAGACGGGAGCCTGAAGCCGCACTCAGAATTACGCAAGATGAAGCGCAATCTTTCTGGCAAGAGATCGAAAAAGCCACCCTTCCGATCTTAAAAGCAAATGTTCAGAACCGACGACCGCAGTCGCCCCAAGAAAGTCGAATAGGAGGTGCCCCGTTAGCAATAGGTCAAGACCGAACGTGGCCGAGAGGCGCATTTGACGGGTTTCCCATGACCTTTGTTGCGCAGATAAACTTCGCTGAATGCACCCAAATGGAAGATTTTCCTACGGTCGGCATTCTCCAGATATTCTCATCTTTCGAATCATTAGACGAGACAGGTGGGTGCGAAATGGAGATACGATGGGAGCCAACACCCACAACCAATGACTTGCTGCAAATTCCCGACGAGCTAAGAAAAAGTAATAAACAAACATCGGATTTCTCTGAGAAGGCAAGATGCACCGGACTTCCACTGCAATTTGAACTCGGGAAAGCCGCAGGCAATCCGCTGAGTTGGCCACATGAGCAGAACAGTTTAATCTATGAAAACCGCTTACCTGAAAACGATACTGTTAGTAAAATTTTAGACGACTGGGAAGCAAAGGCAGATCGCATCGTCGAAGGGTATGGGACCCATTGGGTCGGTGGGCATCCTCGATTTGTGCAAGTTGATGTACGAGAAGACAATTCTTAGCACCAGCATTTGGATAAAGTACTGTTTCACTTGCGCTTTAATAAAGAAATCAACCTTGGGGATGCTGGCGAAGCAAATGTAATGATCAGTCAGAAGGCGCTTTTGCAAAAAGACTTCCAAAAAGCGTATCTAACTTGGGATTGCAGTTGAGCCACCGAAAGGTGACTACATTAATCGCCCCACCCACAAAACAAAAACGGCGACCCCTGCGGGCCGCCGTTTCCTTAGTGCCATAAAGGCGAAGTGGCTTAGGCCAGTTCGACTTCTGCGCCAGCTGCTTCCAGCTTGGCTTTAACGTCTTCTGCTTCAGCTTTATCAACGCCTTCTTTGATTTTGCCGCCAGCTTCAACCAAGTCTTTGGCTTCTTTCAGGCCCAGGCCTGTAATGCCGCGAACTTCTTTGATCACGTTGATTTTGGATGCGCCGGCGTTCTTCAGAACGACGTCGAATTCAGTTTTTTCCTCTTCAGCGGCACCGCCGTCTGCAGGACCCGCCATCATGACTGCGCCACCGGCTGCAGGCTCGATGCCGTACTCGTCTTTGAGGATAGTTTTCAGTTCTTGTGCTTCAAGCAGTGTAAGACCAACGATGTCTTCTGCCATTTTTTTCAGATCAGCCATGTTTTAGCTCTTTCCGTTAACGATATGTGTGTTCCAACGTCGGCATATTCACCAGACGCCAGTTTGACGATTGCTTAAGCTGCCGCCTTGTCCTCAACAGTGGACAAGATGGAAGCGATGTTGCTTGCAGGTGCGCCAATGGCCCCAGCGATGTTGCTTGCAGGTGCGCCCAGCATGCCAACGATTGTCGCGATAAGTTCGTCGCGCGATGGCATTTTGGAAACAGCTGTAACACCAGCCCGGTCCAACGCGTTCTCACCCATTGCCCCACCAAGGATCACGAAATTTTCGTTTTCTTTAGCAAAGTCTTCGGCAACCTTGGCAGCTGCCACGGGGTCCTCAGAATAGGTTAGAACGGTCATGCCCGTTAGGAAGTCAGCAATGCTTTCGCACGGCTTTCCGTCTAGGGCGATCTTGGCGAGCCTGTTTTTGGCAACACGAACAGCAGACCCTGCTTCGGACGCTTTCGCGCGCAAAGACTGCATGTCAGCAACTGTCAGACCGGCGTAGTGGCTTACCACAACAACGCCAGAGCTTTCAAAGATTTGGCCGAGTTCGTCGACCAATTGTTCTTTTTGTGCTCTATCCACAGTTTCACTCCAATTTTGGGGAAGTATCCCCGGCTCAGTTCAGCCAGAGTCTCGTGAGAAACCCTGACAGTCGGGTCCTTACGGGTCCGCCCAAGATCGCAGCGAGGCCCATTCAGGCGCTCGAGTAAATCTGGTTTTTCCCATCTCAGGCAGGCTTTATAGAAACAAGATTTTGGCCTGTCTCAACCCACCGTCTCGGACGAAGTATCCGATCACACGACAGAATCGCGTAACCAGACGAGGCGTGGTTTAGTCCCAAAGCCGCAGTTGGGCAAGAGGCGATGCACGAATAACTGTACGCCCGTCATCAGAACACCGCTCCAAAAGAAAAAGGCGCTCCCGCAAGAGCGCCTCTTTCCAAAATTTTACAGCAGAAAAGCTTATGCTTCGCCGGTCGCGCTTTCGATGTTGATCGAAACGCCTGGGCCCATTGAAGAGCTGATGACGATCTTTTTCATGTACGCGCCTTTGGACCCGGCTGGGCGTGCTTTGGCAACCGCATCGATGAACGAGCGAACGTTTTCGATCAGCTTGGCTTCGTCGAATGACGCTTTGCCGATACCTGCGTGTACAACACCGGCCTTCTCGACCTTAAACTGTACTTCGCCGCCTTTGGCCGCTTTGACCGCATCGGCCACGTCCATTGTTACCGTACCCACTTTTGGGTTTGGCATCAGGTTACGTGGACCCAGAACTTTACCCAGACGACCAACGATTGGCATCATGTCAGGTGTTGCAATGCAGCGATCGAATTCGATTTTGCCGGATTGCACAGTTTCCATCAGGTCTTCTGCGCCAACAATGTCCGCACCAGCTGCTGTTGCTTCGTCGGCTTTTGGGCCGCGGGCAAAAACAGCAACGCGCATTGTTTTGCCGGTGCCGTTTGGCAGGCCAACAACGCCACGAACCATTTGGTCCGCGTGACGTGGGTCAACGCCCAAGTTCATTGCGATTTCGATTGTTTCGTCAAATTTCGCAGTTGCGTTGGCTTTCACCAGTGCCACAGCGTCTTCGACGGTCAGATTGGTTTTGCCAGCAAATGCTTCGCGGGCAGCGGTTGTCCGTTTACCTAGTTTTGCCATCTTACTTAACCTCAATGCCCATAGAACGGGCAGAGCCCATGATGATCTTCATCGCCGCTTCGATATCGTTGGCGTTCAGATCGGCCATTTTGGCTTCTGCGATTTCGCGAACCTGTTTGACAGTCACGGAACCGACAACGTCACGGGACGGGTTGGTCGCGCCAGATTTCACTTTGGCCGCTTTCTTGAGGAAATAGGACGCAGGTGGCGTCTTGATTTCCATCGTGAAAGATTTGTCTTGGTAATAGCTGATCACGGTTGGGCAAGGGGCACCTGGCTCCAGATCTGCAGTTTTGGCGTTAAACGCTTTGCAGAATTCCATGATGTTGATGCCGCGTTGACCCAATGCTGGGCCTACGGGTGGGGATGGGTTTGCTTGACCAGCTGCAACTTGCAACTTCATCGACCCGACGAGCTTCTTGGCCATGAGCCATTTCCTTTCTCAACTCCGACACATCGCGTTGCGCCAGATTTATGTGATGTGGTTCGGTTGTCGCAACGCGTTGCGCTTTCCTCCCACAGGGACAGTCGCACGGATGCGACCATCGCGGCGGATACACCGAAGCCTGAAACAATTCAAGACGTGGTTTTAGACAAAAAAAATGAGGCGCTTGCGCACCCCATTTTATGAGCTTCTTTTAAGAGTCTGCTCGACAGGTCTTAACTCGGCTCTTGTATGACGTCGAAATCGACGCGGCTTTTGCTCAGTTGTGGTTGCCCTTCCACCCCGACAGAGCGGAATGGTGCTGCAATAATCACTTGGTTCGAGGCGATGCCCTGCCCGACCAGGATCGACATCAACGCTTTGGCGCGCAGGATGCCAGTGTTAAAGTCTTCGTTCGCCCAAGTTTCGTCCGTGTGCTGGCCAATGATGCGCAAGCGGGCTTGCGGGCAGGCCGATGCTTGTTTTGCCAGTTGCAGGACAGTGTCCAAATCAGCCGCAGGGGCCGCGATGGAAAGTGGCGAATAGTACAGTTTCGTTTTCTGAACGGCTTTTTCCAAACGCGCGACACAAGACGGTGTGAACGTCGATTGGGTCGAGGCCGTTGTGAATGATGCGTTGGTTTGCAAATCCACAACCGAGAATTCAACGCGGCGATCATAGTATGCCCGCGTCTTTGAGCCCGTTGCGGTCGATGGCTGACGATCGCCAAACCCTTGCGGCACAAACGACGACGTATCGATGCAAGATGCGCTGATCCGTTGGATCACCAATTCGGCGCGTTTTTGGCTAAGGCGCAGATTCACAGCCGGATCACCAGATGGATCAGAGTGGCCAGTGACCAGAATGCCAACGCCTTTGCAGCCTTGCATCACTGTGCCGATCAAACGGGCTTGTGACAGGCCGGCTTCTTCGGCAGTCAGACCACCGCTTGGGAAATAAACACGCGCTTGCGCGGCCAAAGCCCGCAGATCGTCTTTGCACGAATTCGCAGCGTTCAGGCTGGCTTGCGCGTCTTTAAAGAACGCGGCCGGATTGCTTTCGAAGGACGCAACCTGTTGTGTCGGTTGCGGCTGAACCGCTGGCTGACCCAACAATTGCCCCTGCACGGCACCCAAGGTCGCAACGGCTGTCGGCTGCGTGTCCGTGAATGTCGGTTGGTTTTGCGAAGTGATCGGCGAGGTCAGGCTGGTCCCGATGCCTGTGTCCGCGCGCGCGACAACTTGATCTTGCGATGTTTGTGCGACAACACCATTTCCAACCAAAGGCGCGGCAGCAGCCTGTACGGGTTGAACCTGTTCAATGACAGTCTCTGGTGCGGCTTGTGTTCTTAACCCTCGGTCGAAATATCCTGAAGCAGCAAATACAATCGCGGCAGACGATGCGATCCAAGGTAAATTTTCCTTGAAAAATCTTAATGACATCGTTTTTGACCCCCTAAAAACGGCTCGAATTCTTCAGATCAACAGCAATATATCGTGTTGAATTGTCGCAATTGAAGCATATTTAAGGGAGCCGTCAACATGTGCGTTTGACTTTTCTTGCGTTCAAATCACCCACAGAGAATCGCCATGGCTGCACCCGCTTGGCTAAACTATTGGAAAGACTCATTTCCTTTTGAATCAAGGGCGTGCCAACTGCGTCCGTCCTGGGACATATTTTTTTGACCCTGACGCCAATTAGCGTAAATCACAAAAAAACACGCCCGAAAGGCGTGTTCCTGAATTACATTTAGCTAAAATAGCGTTGGTGGACACGCGGCCCACCGCAGATATTACATCTGTTTGGTGACTTGGGTAAATTCCAGCTCGACCGGAGTTTCGCGACCAAAGATCGATACCGTCACCTTCAGGCGCTGGTTCTCTTCGTCCACTTCTTCCACCATACCGTCGAAATCCTCGAACGGACCGTCGTTGACCTTAACTTTTTCACCTGTCTCAAAGTGAATAAGCGTACGCGGGCTGTCTTCGCCTTCTTGTACACGGTTCAAGATCTGGTTCACTTCGGCATCGCGCATCGGCATCGGGCGACCTTGCGGACCCAAGAAACCTGTGACGCGGTTGATCGAGTTGATCAGGTGATAGCCACGGTCGGACATTTCCATGTGCACCAGAACATAGCCCGGCATGAACCGGCGTTCGTTCGTAACTTTTTTGCCACGACGGACTTCAATCACTTCTTCGGTCGGGACCAGAACTTCGTCGATCTCGTCCTCCAGACCTTGCTCGGCGACTGACGTCCGGATTGTTTCAGCAATTTTCTTTTCGAAGTTCGAAAGAACGCTGACCGAATACCACCGTTTCGCCATGTGCTGTCTGCCCTTGTCTAAAGGTTACGCGGCAAACGCCGGCAACCGAATTCAAAAATTCCCCAAGGCGATCACCGTGGGATCCCAATATGAACCACTGCGCACATCTCGAATCGACGCACGCCATCACACTGGGTAGAGCCGCCATTTACCCGCCAAACCGTTTCGGTTCAAGGGCCTTAGCGTAATAACGGAGGGGTTTAGCCGAAGATTTCGAGAACCTGGCGCAACCCGCCGCGGATCAAAATATCGACGGTTGCGAAAAAGATCGCTGTCAGCGCGGCCATGATAAAGACCATGACGGTGGTCAACACGACTTCGCGGCGTGTCGGCCAAACAACTTTGGACACCTCAGAGCGAACTTGCTGAATAAACTGAAGTGGGTTGGTAATTGCCATGGTGATGCCCTATCGCGCTGCGTTGAAAGGCCATGTAACCGTGGTTTCAGGCAAGTTCAAGACCACATTGCGCGTGATGCTTAGGCCTGAGCGCTTGATTGCATGCGCGCCAGTCGTTCGGACATGACCGCGGCGTGGTGTTCGTCGGCTTTGGTCTGTGCCTGAAAGTTGGGCAAGTAAAGCCCATCCACGGATCCATCCGGGAACCGGTCCAACAACGCGTCCCAGCGCAAGGCGAACGTGTCCATACGCTTGGCAAGGCGCGCAGCCCGCGTCGGGGCGATATTGGCAAACCGCGTAAAACAGCGCATCGCACCCCCCCAGACCGCATCGCCGCCAAACACAGCGAACGCGCCGCCGATGATGAACAGGGCGACAATTGCGCCGATCACAAACACATGCGGGCGCAAAACAACCAGCATCGCCACGACACCCAATAACACCATTTTGCGAGATGGACGAAACGTGATACCGCGCACCCGTTCCACCAAGGATGGCTTGGCATCGGCTGGCGCTTCTGCCGCGACTGCGGCCGTTGGCTGTGGGTCAATTGTGGACCGGATCCGCGTTTCCCGTTCAATCTTGGGAACCGGGGCCGCAACCTCAGCAGGTTCGGTCAAAACGGAGCGGATGGCGGACAACGTTTTGTCGTCATCCAAGGTGACAGCTTGGGCGCTCATGGCAGTACTCATTCATAAATCGTAAACACGAGGCGCACAGCAGACGCGCGCCCTTTCACCGACACAATCCCACGCAAATGTGCCAATCGCGTGCCAGAACTGTGGCAAATCCGTGGCAAGACCCAAGTTTCTGACGTATGAATTTTGAGACCCTAAAGGACGAATATGGACCACCGCAGTTTTCTAAAATCGCTCACGCCAGAGCAACGCAATGATCTGAATGCCAAATCTGATGTCATCGGGCTGATGCATCTGGCCGCGCATTGGGGGCTGATTGCGCTGATTGGAACGTTGATTGGAACGTTGATTGTCTGGCAGGTTCCGGGGTGGCCAGTTTTGATGTTGATCCAAGGCATTCTGTTGGTGTTCTTGTTCACCTTGTTGCACGAAACCTGCCATTTGACGCCTTTTGCAACACCGATGTTGAACCGCATTGTCGGTGCCATTTGCGGCTGCGTTCTGGTGCTTCCGTCCAACTGGTTCCGGTATTTCCACTTCGCACACCACCGCTACACGCAGGTCCAAGGCAAAGACCCCGAACTGGCCTTTCCAAAGCCCGAAACATGGGGTCAGTACATCACCCATGTTTCAGGTCTGCCAACCTATGTCAGCCATTTCAAAACCTTGGTGCACAATGCGCGCGGGCACTGTGACGACGATTTCGTCCCGACCGCCAAGCTGGCAACAGTGCGCAGAGAGGCGCGGGTTCTGATCGGAATTTATGCCTTGATTGCGCTGGTCAGTGTATCGGGCGGGTTTTGGCAGGTGCTGTACATCTGGATCATTCCAATGCTGCTCGGTCAGCCATTCCTGCGTCTGTACCTGATGGCAGAGCATGGGCGCTGCCCACTGGTGGCCGACATGTTTGCCAACACACGCACCACATTCACGTCTTTCGTCATGCGCAAACTGGCGTGGAACATGCCCTATCACGCAGAACATCACGCCAGCCCGACTGTCCCGTTTCATCGACTTCAGGACCTACATGCGATGGTAATGCCACACCTGAAGGTCACAGAGCACGGTTACAGCCGGTTTCACTGGAAGATGATAACACGGCACTTGCGGTAATTGAGCCATTCGAAAAAGTCTGCTAATCGCCATTCAAATGAATTTGTCGTTTGGGGGGGACTATGTCCAATAACGATTTCGAAGCGGGCAATCTAGAGACGCTCGACCGTGACCTTGGGCGCCTGTCCAATCTGGAAATAGCAACGGCCTATGCTGCGCGCCCCATGGTTGGGCCGGGTATTTCGCTGGTGTTCATCGTGCTGGCCAGCCTCTTGGCGGCGGTGTTTTTCGGGCAATCCAGCAACACGCTGGTTGTGATCGTTGCCGCCGGGATCGGGGCCTACATGGCGCTGAACATCGGGGCCAACGATGTCGCCAATAACATGGGCCCCGCCGTTGGGGCCGGTGCCCTGTCGATGGGCAGCGCGATCGCGATTGCCGTGGTGTTTGAAAGCGCTGGCGCACTGATTGCCGGCGGCGACGTGGTCAAAACCATCGCCAAAGGCATCATCGCACCGGACAGCCTGCCAACGGCCCAAGTGTTTATCTGGGCGATGCTCGCAGCACTTTTGTCAGCGGCCCTTTGGGTGAACCTCGCCACGTGGGTCGGCGCACCTGTGTCCACGACCCACTCGGTTGTGGGGGGCGTGATGGGCGCGGGCATCGCGGCTGCCGGTTTCGCGGCCGTGAACTGGCCCACGATGACCAAGATCGCAGCCAGCTGGGTGATCTCGCCTGTGTTGGGCGGTGCCGTGGCAGCCGCATTTTTGTGGTTCATCAAAGCCCGCATCATCTATCAGCCTGACAAGATCGCAGCAGCCCGCAAATGGGTGCCGGTTCTGGTCGGCATCATGGCTGGCGCATTCGCCAGCTACCTCGCCTTGAAGGGCCTGAAAAAGATCATCAAGATCGACATCACCACGTCGCTGATGATCGGTGCGGCCATTGGCATCACGATCTGGGCCATCACGATCCCCGTGATCAAGAAACAATCCGAAGGATTGGAAAACCGCAACAAATCGCTCAAGATTCTGTTCGGCATTCCGCTGGTCGTTTCGGCCGCATTGCTGTGCTTTGCGCATGGGGCCAACGATGTGGCAAACGCGGTCGGACCACTTGCTGCCATCGTCCAAGCCTCGCAATCGGGTGATTTCACGCATGCTATTTCAATCCCGCTGTGGGTCATGGTGATTGGCGCGCTTGGCATCTCGTTCGGCCTGTTCCTGTTTGGCCCAAAACTGATCCGCATGGTCGGCAGCCAGATCACCAAACTGAACCCGATGCGCGCCTATTGCGTTGCCTTATCAGCCGCAATCACCGTGATTGTCGCCAGCTGGCTGGGCCTGCCTGTTAGCTCGACCCACATTGCTGTGGGTGGGGTTTTTGGCGTTGGGTTCTTTCGCGAATGGGATGCAATGCGCCGCATGAAAAAAGCGCGCATTGATGTGCCAACCTTGCCAGAGCAACCAACCGAAGAACGCCGTCGTCGCAAACTGGTGCGCCGCTCGCACTTTCTGAGGATCATTGCCGCCTGGGTCATCACGGTGCCCGCCGCCGCACTGCTGTCTGCGGCGATCTTTACAGTGATCAGCCTGATCTCCGGCTAGATACGCAAACGAAAATGGTCATGCGCTGCACAATGGCGGCGCATGACAAACGGTGGTAAGGATTACAAAATTCCAGACTGGACCATCATGTCACTTCTTCAAATTGCGTCGCTTTTGATCGTTCTTGCCGGAGCGTTCGGCGCCATCAATTACCTGTTCCTCAAGCTGCCATCAGCCATCGGCATCCTCGTGGTAGCGCTGATTGCATCCTTTGCGGTGATTGCCACTGACGCGCTGTTCCCTGCCCTAACGGTCGAAGAAAACATCCGCGCGCAGGTGCTGGAACTGGAATTTTCCGAAGCATTGCTCGAAGGCATGTTGGGCCTGCTGCTGTTTGCCGGTGCCTTGCACGTCAAACTGTCCGATCTGCGCAAGGCGTGGCTGGTTATTCTGCTGATGGCGACGATCGGCGTTGGGCTATCGACCACTATCGTCGGCTTTGGGTTTCATTGGCTGACCGGCATGCCGATCATGATCGCGCTGGTCTTTGGCGCGCTGATTTCCCCGACCGATCCTGTGGCCGTTCTGGGCGTGCTGCGTCAGGCCGACTTGCAGAAATCGCTGGAAACCAAGATCGCAGGCGAAAGCCTGTTTAACGACGGCGTCGGCTACGTGGTGTTCCTTGTGCTTGTCGGTCTCGCCTTTCCAACGGGCGACGATCACCACGCCGCAGGCTTGGGTGACGCTGCAAAACTGTTCTTCCAAGAAGCCCTCGGTGGTGCCATTTTGGGCATCGTTCTTGGCTGGCTGACGTTCCGCGTCATGCGCCGCATAGATGACTATTCGCTCGAGGTGCTGATCACGCTGGGGCTCGCCTTTGGTGGCTACGAGCTGGCCGTGTTCCTGCACGTCTCGGCCCCGATCATGGCGGTCTGCGCAGGCCTGCTGATCGGCGACATCGGCGCGCGTCACGGCATGTCCGAAGAAACCCGCAAATACGTCGAAGCCTTCTGGAAACTGATCGATGAAATTCTCAACGCAGTGCTGTTCCTGATGATCGGCTTTGAGGTGTTTGCCGTCGCCTTTGATTTCGATTTTCTGGTCACCGGCTGCATGGCGATCGCACTGGCGCTGTTTGCCCGATTGGTCGCCGTATCCGTGCCAGTGTTGATGCTGAAACCGTTCCGCGACTTTAGCGATGGCGTGATCACGATCATGACGTGGGGTGGCCTGAAGGGCGGCATTTCCGTCGCACTGGCCTTATCGCTGCCCGAGGGCGACTGGAAGCCACTGATCCTCACGTCGACCTACATCGTTGTCGTCTTTTCAATCATCGTTCAGGGGCTCACCGTGACACGTCTGGCCGAACGTGTCGGACGCGCACCGGAACTGCCAGACAGCTAGAGCTTTGGGGTACGCCCCCTAGCGATCGCGGGTCAGACGTAAACAGCCAGCCGACACTGCCGAACGCAGAGGCTATTGGAACTTGATGCAAATCAAGGCTGAAACGCTGCGCTCCGGTATCATTTGTCTTTTCTAATCCTTGGAAGGAAACCAAATGTTCAAGAAGATTGTCGTCGGCATTGATGGTTCAGAACTGTCGGAAAACGCACTGCGCTTGGCCTGCGATCTGGCCGGGAAATACGATTCAGAGCTGTACCTTGTTCACACGCCCCAACCGCACACGGTTGCATTTGCGATGGGTGCGGTCGCGGGCTACCACGCGGTGACCACGATGCCGTCACATCTAGAGGTTCAGGAAGCCTGTGAAAAAGTCCTGAACTCTGGCCGTGAAATCGCCAAAGGGCTTGGCCGTGACATCACCAAAACCCACACGGGCGACGGTGATCCGGCAAAACAGATCATCGCCTGCGCCGAGCAATGCGGCGCTGATTTGATTGTCACGGGGCGGCGCGGTCTGGGCAGTGTCGGGGCCTTGGTGCAAGGCAGCACATCCCAGAACTTGAATCACTGGGCGAAATGCGCCTGTCTGTCGGTCGCATAGCGTTGATGTCAATGACAGGCAGATCGATCACACCTTGGTACACCAGGGTACATTGACGGATCAGAAATCGTGGCAGGGGCACACAGACTCGAACTGTGGGCCTACGGTTTTGGAGACCGTCGCTCTACCAACTGAGCTATACCCCTACGCGAGGTGTGATCTACGCGCCGAACGGGCAGTTTGCAAGAGACAAAATCACATGTTTAGGCAGCACCGCGTCTTGCCGACCACGCCGGGCTTTCCACCACACCACTGTCAAACAGTTGCGCAATTTCCACATCCGGCAAACCGACAACATCGCCAAGGATTTCTTCGGTGTGCAAACCCAATGCAGGTGCAGCTTTGGGCGGTTGACGGTCATACGCAGAAAACTGGATCGGGCTGGATGGGACAGGAAACGTGCCAAGTCCCGGTTGGACAACATTCCTAAACATCGGGTTGGCCGTGCTTAGATCTGCATCCTCAGCCAATGCTTGGCGGGTTGTGCGAAACTCTGACCATGTCAAACCCGCGGTGTCGAAATCAGCGGCGAAATCAGCAACCGCGCGCGCGGCGAACCACGGTTTGAGGATCGCTGTGATGTCGTGACGCAAGCGCCAGCGCACGCCTTCGTTCATCAGGTTTACGTTGTGCTCTTGTGCCAGACGCGCCATCGCATCTTTGGTGTCTGTCGCTTTGACAATGCCACGCCATTGGCGATCCGTAAGGCCGATGATCATGACGCGGCGACCGTCCGCACACACAAAATCCTGCCCGTATGCGCCATACAGCGCGTTGCCTGATTTACCGCGATCGTCGCTGTTGATCGACGCATCCCCGATCATTCCCAGGTGCCCCAACGTGGCTGCAGCAACGTCCTTGAGCGCCAGTTCAACGTCTTGGCCCGCGCCATGCCGCAAGCGGTGGCGTTCGGCACCCAGCAGCGCCGAAACACACAAGTTTCCAGCAACCAAATCCCAAGCAGGCAGCGCATTGGCGACGGGATCGGCGCTGCCCTCGGCCCCGGTGATGTGCGGAATACCCAACGCTGGGTTCACCGTGTAGTCGACCTGTGGGCGGCCATGACGGTCGCCCGTTAACGTCACTTGGATCAAGTCCTTGCGGTGTTGGCTCAGCGTTTCGTAATCCATCCAGCCGCGCACCCGAAGGTTGGTTAGAAACAGCCCCGCGTCCTCGCCCGGTGCGGTGATCACTTGGGTGATCAGGTCGCGCCCACGTTCGGTTTTCATATCCACCGCAATGGATTTCTTGCCTTTGTTCATGCCCGCCCAAAACAGGCTTTGACCGGATGGGGCGACAGGCCAGCGCCCATAGTCCAAGCCACCTCCGATGCGGTCAAAACGGATCACCTCTGCGCCCATTTGCGCCAAGGTCATCCCCGCCAAAGGCACGGCGACAAAGGCCGAGCCTTCGACCACGCGCATGCCGCTGAGCAGCGCGCTCATACGGTTTCCTCCCACATGGCGGTGGCTTGCATGCACTGATGCGTGTCTGTGCCGGTCACCAAAGACAGACCGCCTGCGACTTCTTCGGTTCCCGCAATCTGCAAAGGCGTTCCTGCAAAGGCAGGATGCACACCGCGAAAATCAAAATGATCAGGCGTGCGGCCACGGTGCTTAACGGCTTCTTGCATCAGCAACGTCGCTTGCAACGGGCCATGCACCACCAGCCCCGGATAATTCTCGACCTCTTGCGCATATGGCAGATCGTAGTGGATGCGATGCGCGTTGAAGGTCAGCGCAGAATAGCGAAATAACAGCGTTTCCGGCATGTCCACTGTCCGGTTCAGAACCGGATCACGCGGCATGTCACGCTTGCGCGGTGGCGAAAATTCCTGCGGGATTTCCAGATACACGATGTCTTGACGTTCACTGATTGCCAGACCTTTTTCACCGTAAATCGCGTGATCCACCGTGACAAAAACCATCGGCCCGCTGGCCCCTGGTTTTTTGGTAACGGACCGAATGGACGAACGCGCCTCTAGCCGTTCGCCGACACGCAACGGCGCGCCAAAACGCAGCGATCCACCGGCCCACATCCGACGATCCAAAAGCACAGGCGGCAAGAATCCACCAAGACCCGGATGCCCGTCTTTGGACAGCTCGGACATAGGCGTGCTCATCGGAAATGCGCACCAATGCCACAAGGCAGGCAGCGGTTCGCCCTGTGTCGGAGCCAGTGTGCGCGCATTGCCCAGCGTCGCATGAAGCTGAGCGGCCTGCGCCTGAGAAACACTCCCCGTGCGCGTCTGTGTGCGGCCTTCCCATGCGGATAGGTTTACTTGGTCCATATCATCAGCTCCTACAATCATCTGAACTTTAAAATTGCAGAGGATTCTAATTTTATCAAGCAATTTTAATGACTTAACGGAATACCTTCGTATACCGAACCAGAATTTTGCACATGCAGCATAGAATGCCAGCTTTGATTTTTCACAGAAAATTCGCCTTTACCGTGCAGTCGCAGCAAAGCGGAATGGGCGAAAGAAAAATCGCCAGGTGGTCCGGTTTGATCCAAGAATTAGGGGCGAATGGATTTGCCAACGTCGAGCAACGCCTGCACATCACGCCCGACAATCAGGGCTTCGTGCTGCGTCAAAACCTCACGTGGCCAATGCCACCATGCCAGCGCATTCAACTTGGTAATCGTGGCAGGATCAAAGCGCAGTCGCAGCACCCTTGCCGGGTTCCCGACCACCACGGTGTAATCAGGCACCACACCGCCAACGACGGCCCCCGCACCGACGATCACACCATTCCCCAACTGCGCGCCAGGCAAAATCGTGCAGCTGTCAGACAGCCAACAATCATGCCCGATCACGACATCCCGCCCTTTGGGAAAACTTTCGCTGTACGCACCGATCCGGTCCGCTTCAAAAATCGGAAACGGATAGGTGGAAAAGCCAGTCATCGCGTGATTGGCCCCAGTCGTGATAATCCGGGTGCCGTGGGCAATTTGGCAAAACGTGCCGATACGAATGCAATCCTTGGCCCCTTCAAACAGATACGGCGCAAGGCGGGCTGCGTAGTCTGCCGGATCCTGCGCTGGTTCGAACGTGCTGAAATATGTGTAATCGCCGACGTGGATATTTGGATGGCGCAAGGCGTTCGCCAGAAACACCGTTCCCGCGTATGATGACCCGTCTGGCAATGTCACTGGATACAGAGTCTCAGGCGGTGGTAACATGTGTTAGTCCTGTGAGAGTTCTAGGGCGACCACCTTAGGCAGGATTATCCTGTCACTGGCGCGCCATAAACGCGGTGATCTCTTTTTGTGGCACGCCATTGCTGACCCGCCTAAACAGCAAATCCAATCCGCCATCACGAAGCGTCCGGTGATATTCTTGTAATTCGTAGTCACCCATTTCATTGATAAATAGGGAAAAAACAGAAAACGTATCGCCCTCAAACCGCGACCAAATGAAAGGTTCGCCTTTCAGCGGGTCCAGCCGGGTTTGTTTGCCAAACATATTTGTTTTCATCGCAGAGCCAAAGATATGATCCCGTTGGCTCGGTACAAATTCGACTTTGTACGTGCTTTTCTTGACGTCCCCATCAGCTTGGTAAGAAATTGACGTCCAACTCAGGTTGAAACCATCATCGGTCAACTCAATTGACGCTCTTAGATCGCGACCCTTGGTTTCGCCGTCCAAAACGGTTTCGGCCTGGCCAACGTAAGTGCCCGCAAAACGGTCAGCATCTGCGGCCAAGACAAGGTTCGGCAACAGCAGAAACAGGGAAAATACGACGGCGGGAATGGTTAGGAATGCTCTCATGAGGTGAGCCTATCGCAATCAAAAGCTAATGTCAGAGGCTTTGGGTCAAACAGGTGTGATGTTTCAGCAAAGCAAAAGGCCGCAGCGGTGTGCTGCGGCCTTTGTTGATTATAACACTTGAGTGCTGCGTCTCTACTCTCGTGCTTTTTCCTTAGGAAAGACACAGCCGCAGGTGACGCCCACCAATTGCGTGGGCTTACGCCCTCGCAATTTACTCAGTGATTTTGGACACCACGCCGGCGCCGACTGTGCGGCCGCCTTCGCGGATCGCAAAGCGCAGGCCTTGCTCCATGGCGACTGGAGCGATCAGTTCAACGTCGAACTTCAAGT